>NZ_CP027668.1:860000-1556666 GCF_003008515.1 Phreatobacter cathodiphilus
CCCGCCGCCGGGCTCGCCCCAGCGCAGGTAGTCGCGCGGCGACAGGCCCATGGTGCGGCGGAACATGGCGCTGAAGGCGCTGGGGCTGTCATAGCCGAGATCGAGCGCCACGTGGGTCACGGCCTCTCCGGCGGTCAGCCGCGACAGCGCCTCCATCAGCCTGATCTGCTGGCGCCATTGCGCGAAGCTCATGTCCGTCTCCTGCCGGAACAGCCGCGTCAGCGTCCGCCGCCCGAGGCCGCCATAGCGCGCCCAATGGTCGATGCCCTGGTTGTCGCCGGGATTGCGCAGCAGCGCCTCGCAGATGCGGGCGAGCCTGCGGTCGCGCGGCATGGGCGCCGATCGGGCGAGGACGGGTGTGCGGCCGATCTCGACGAGGATGAGGTTGATGATCTGGCCGTCGCGACCGTCGACGTCGTACTCGACCGGCAGCGTCACGGCCTCGTTGACGAGTTCGCGCAGCAGCGGCGACACCTCCATGAGTTGGCAGGTGAGCGGCAGGCCGGCCGCGGCATCGGGCTCGATATAGAGCGTGCGCAGGCTCACCGCGCCCCAGCAGCGCGTCTGGTGCATCACGCCAGGGGGGATCCACAGGGCCTGCTGCGGCGCCACCGCCCAGCTGCCGCCATCGGTGATCACGGTCATGATGCCGGTCAGTCCGAACAGGAACTGCGCCCGCCGGTGGCAATGGCGGGTGCCTACCTCGCCGTCGGCGAATTCCGCCGCCATGGCCGCCGCCGGCCTCTGCACGTCCTGCAGCGCCTTGGCCCGGATGCCGCTCGCCTTGTGACCGGTGAAGCAGGAGATCGGCACGGGCCTGAGGTCGCGACGCGGTGCCCGCAGGTCGTGGGGAACATAGGGTCTGGCGGCCTCGGCCATGGGCGCTATCCGTTTCGAGCCAGGGGATGCATGTTGCATGGTCTGTAGCAGAACAGGACCGGTCCGCCCACCAGCCGCTCACGCCTGCAGGCGCTGAAGCACAGATCGGGCCAAGAGGTCCCTCCTCGTCCGGAGGAAGGCCCGTTCACGACACTTGTCGGCCCTTCGACGCCAGCGCTCGGGCGGAGCGCGCCGGAACATCCTACCCCGGAAGTCCGCACCATGCGGACGGCATGATCAAGGGGGTTCGTGATGAACAGGCGCGAATTTGCAAAGCTCTTGTCGGCGGCCGGCGTCGCTGGAGCGACCGACATCGCCTGGGGCGTCACGCGCGCGGTCGGCCAGACCCGCGGCGGCACGCTCAACACCATCATCCAGCCGGAACCGCCGATGCTGGTCACCGCCATCAATCAGCAGCAGCCGACGCTCACCATCGGGGGCAAGATCTACGAGAGCCTGCTGCGCTACGGCATCGACCTGAAGCCGATGCCGGGCCTCGCCCAGTCCTGGACCATCTCGCCGGACGGCAAGGTCTACACGTTCAAGCTCTTCCCCAACATCATCTTCCACGACGGCAAGCCCTGCACCGCCGAGGACGTGATCTTCTCCTGCACCAAGGTGCTGACCGAGACCCACGCCCGCGCCCGCGGTACCTTCCTGCGCATCGAGAAGGCGGAGGCGCCCGACCCGCTGACCGTGGTCTTCACGCTGAAGGAGCCCTTCGCGCCCTTCATCAATTCCTTCGACTGCACGACGGCGCCGATCCTGCCGAAGCATGTCTACGAGAACACCGACTTCCGGCAGAATCCGGCCAATGCCCAGGCCATCGGCACCGGCCCCTTCAAGCTGAAGGAATGGGTGCGCGGTTCGCACATCCATCTCGTCCGCCACGAGGGCTATTACCGCCAGGGCGAGCCGCACCTCGACGAAATCTTCTACCGCGTCATCCCGGATGCGGCCTCGCGCTCGGTCGCGCTGGAGAAGGGCACCGTTCAGCTCACCCAGTGGACCGATGTCGAGTTCTTCGACGTGCCGCGGCTGGCAAAGCTCCCGAACCTCGAAATGACCACCAAGGGCTACGAGTTCTTCGCGCCGCATCTGTGGATCGATATGAACAACCGCGTCGCTCCGATGAACGACAAGCGGTTCCGCCAGGCGGTGGCCCACGCCCTCGACAAGAAGGCGATCAAGGACCGCATCTATTTCGGCCTCGGCAAGGAGGCGACCGGTCCGGTGTCCTCGAAGACCCGCTTCTACGAGAAGGACGTCAAGACCTACGATTACTCCCTCGACAAGGCGCGCAAGCTGCTCGACGACATGGGCCTGAAGGCCGGCGCCGGCGGCAAGCGCGCCACCATCACCTTCCTCGTCCCGCCCTATGGCGAGAGCTGGCAGCGCCTCGGCGAATTCGTGCGCCAGGCCCTCGGCCGCATCGGCATCGAGGTGGTTCTCCAGGGCGGTGACATCGCCGGTTGGGGCCAGAAGGTCTCCAACTGGGAATACGAGATGACCGCGAACCTGCTCTATCAGTTCGGCGATCCGGCGCTCGGCGTTACCCGCAGCTACGCCACCTCGAACATCCGCAAGGGCGTGCTCTTCACCAACATGTGCGGCTATTCGAACCCCGCGGTGGACAAACTCTTCGACGAGGCGGCGGTCGCCACCACCGACGCCAAGCGCCAGGAGCTCTATTCGCAGGCCCAGAAGATCCTCTGCGAGGACGTGCCCGTCGCCTGGATCCTCGAGCAGGACTTCCCCAACTTCTACGACAAGAAGCTGAAGAACGTCATCACCACCGGCATCGGCGTCCACGAGACCTTCGGAACGGTGTCGTTCGGATGACGGATATCGCCTCCGGCCGGCAGGGCCACCGCGTCGTCGCGGTGGCCCTCGGCATTCTGGGATGGACGGCGAAGTTCGTCGCCGTGGTCCTGGTGATCGCCACCATGTCCTTCCTGCTGGTCAGGGCCGCCCCCGGCGACCCCGCCCAGGTCATGGCCGGCCAGACAGGCGCGGCGGACGAGAAGATGCTCGCCCAGATCCGCGAGGAATATGGCCTCAACCGCCCCTTCATCGTCCAGCTCGCGACGCATCTGAAGCGGGTCGTCACCCTCGACCTCGGCCAGTCCTACCGCCAACGCCAGCCGGTGACGACGCTCATCGGCGAGCGCCTGCCGGCGACGCTCATCCTCACCGGCACGGCCTTTCTGCTGGCGCTGGCATCCGGCATCCTGCTCGGCACCCTGGCGGCGCTGCGTGCCGGGCGCTGGTCCGACACGCTGCTCACCGTCGTCTCGCTCATTCTCTACGCCATGCCGGTCTTCTGGCTCGGTCTGATGATGGTGCTGGTCTTCTCCGTGCAACTGGGCTGGGTGCCGGCCTTCGGCTACCAGACGATCGGCGTCGAGATGGGCCCCCTCGGCCGCGCCCTCGACATCGGTCACCACCTCATCCTGCCGGCGATCTCGCTCGCCGCCGTCTATCTGGCCATCTACACGCGGCTGATGCGCTCCTCGGTCATGGAGGTTGCGCAGCAGGACTACATCAAGACCGCGCGGGCCAAGGGCCTAGCCCAGGGCCGCATCATCGCCCGCCACATCCTGCGCAACGCCATCCTGCCCGTCGTCACCGTCGCCGGCATGCAGGCCGGCGCCCTCGTCGGCGGCGCCGTGGTGGTGGAGACAGTCTTCGCCTGGCCCGGCCTCGGACGGCTCACCTACGAGGCCGTCCTGCAGCGCGACTATCCCGTCCTCCTCGGACTGTTCCTCGTCATGTCGGTGATCGTCATCCTGTTCAACCTCGCGACCGACGTCCTCTATCGCTTCATCGATCCGCGCGTGACCACGCAGGCTCAGGGCTGAGGAGCGCACCATGGACACCCTCAAGGCCTTTTCGCGCCATCCCAGCGGCATGCTGGGCCTCGTCATCCTCATCGCGGTCGTCACTCTCGCCGTGCTCGCCCCCTGGCTCTACCCGGAGGACCCCTGGGAGATGATCGGGCGGCCCTTCGCCCCGCCCTTCTCGGAAGGATTTCTGCTCGGCACGGACACGCTGGGGCGGGACGTCGCCGCCGGCATCGTCCACGGCACGCGGGTGTCGCTCACCATCGGCGTCGCCTCGACGCTGGCCGCGGTCTGCGTCGGCGTCCTCGTCGGCGCCATGGCCGGCTACTGGGGCGGCGGCATCGACGACCTCCTGATGCGCGTCACCGAGCTGTTCCAGACGATCCCGGGCTTCATTCTCGCCATCCTCATGGTGGCGACACTGGGCCCCTCCATCGTCAACGTCATCATCGCCATCGCCACCGTCAGTTGGCCGCCGCTGGCGCGGCTGACGCGGGCCGAGTTCCTGCGCCTGCGCGGGCGCGAATACGTCCAGGCCGCCACCTGCCAGGGCGAGCGGCCGCTCCAGGTGGTGCTCGGCCATATCCTGCCCAATGCGGTCTCGCCGATCATCGTCACCGGCTCGCTCACCATCGCCAGCGCCATCCTCATCGAAAGCGCCCTGTCCTTCATGGGCCTGGGTGATCCCAACCTCATGTCCTGGGGCTTCATGGTCGGCGCGGCGCGCACGGTGATCCGCCAGGCCTGGTGGATGAGCGTCTTCCCGGGCATCGCCATCCTGCTCACCGTCCTCGCCATCAACCTGGTGGGGGAGGGGCTGAACGACACGCTCAATCCGCGCAATGCCCGCGCAGGGAGGCATTGATGGCCGGCGATCCGTTGCTCGCGGTCGAGAACCTCTCCATCGCCCTCCCCGGCGGCGCCGACCGCGCCCATGCCGTGGAAGACGTCTCCTTCACCGTCGGGGCGAACGAGATCGTCTGCCTCGTCGGCGAGTCGGGATCGGGCAAGTCGATGACCGCCCACGCCATCCTGTCGCTGCTGCCGGACCGGGTGGGCATTTCGGCCGGCTCGCTGCGCTTCAAGGGGCGCGACATCGCCGGGCTCGACGAGCCGTCCATGCGGGCGCTGCGCGGCGGCGAGATCTCGATGATCTTCCAGGAGCCCATGTCGGCGCTGAACCCGCTCGCCCGCATCGGCGAGCAGATCGCCGAGGCCATCGTGACCCATGCCCGCCCGGTTCCGGCCCGCGAGGCTGTCGCCGTCCGGGTCATCGAGCTCGTCACCTCGGTGGGGCTGCCCGACCCCGCGACCATCGTCCGCAGCTTCCCCTTCCAGCTCTCGGGCGGCCAGCGCCAGCGCGTCATGATCGCCATGGCCATGGCCAACAATCCCGCGCTGCTGCTCGCCGACGAGCCGACGACGGCGCTCGACGTCACCACCCAGAAGCAGATCCTCACCCTCATCCGCGACCTCCAGGCCTCGCGTGGCATGGGCGTGCTGCTGATCACCCATGACTTCGGCGTCGTCGCCGACATGGCCGACCGCGTGGTCGTCATGCGCGACGGGCGGATCGTCGAACAGGGACCGGTCGACGAGGTGCTGCGTCGCCCGTCGCACGAGTACACGCGCAGCCTCATCGCCGCGGTGCCGGGCAGCCGCCCGCCCGACGCGCGCGTGCGCGAGATCGGCCGCGTCCCCGTGCTCGCCGCCCGCGGCCTCACCAAGACCTTCTCCACCCGCCAGAGCCTCTTCCGCCCCCCGCGGGTCGTCGCCGCCGTCCGGAACGTCGCGCTGTCGCTGGCGGCGCGGGAGACCGTGGCGGTGGTCGGCGAGTCCGGCTCGGGCAAATCGACCCTCGGCCGGATGATCATGCGCCTCGTCGAGCCCGATGCCGGCACCGTCGACTTCCGCGGCGAGGATCTGCTGACGCTGCGTGGCGAGCCGCTGCGGCAGATGCGGCGTCGGCTGCAGATCGTCTTCCAGGATCCTTTCGCCGCCCTCGATCCGCGCCAGCGCGTCGGCGACGCCATCGCCCGCGGGCCCATGGCCTTCGGCACTCCGCGCGAGGACGCGATGGCCGAGGCCCGCCGCCTGCTCCAGCGCGTCGGTCTGAAGGAGGGCGCGGCGGACCGTTATCCGCACGAGTTCTCCGGCGGCCAGCGCCAGCGCATCTGCATCGCCCGGGCCCTGGCGCTGAAGCCGCAGGTGCTGGTGGCGGACGAGGCGGTCTCCGCCCTCGACGTGTCGGTGCAGGCGACCATCCTGCGCCTGCTCGCCGAACTGCGCGAGGACCTCAACCTCGCCATCCTCTTCATCACCCACGACCTGCGCGTCGCAGCCGAGATCGCCGATCGCATCGTGGTGATGAAGCGCGGCGAGGTGGTGGAAGAGGGGGCGACGCGGACGGTCTTCGGCGATCCCGCCCACCCCTATACGCGCGAGCTGCTCGCCGCCGTGCCCGGGAGGCATTTGTTCCAGGGCCCGCATGCCCTGGCGGCGTCATGAGCCCGGTGGGGACTTGAGAGCGGGAAGGACCTCGCGCGCGAAGAGGCGCATGGCCGCCAGGGTTGCATCGGGCCCGAGGCAGCCGTTGCCGTTGAAGACGCAGCGCAGCGCGCCGATCCCGGTACGCGCGGCGAGGCTCCGGATCGCCGTCGTGCAGTCCTCCGGGCTGCCCCAGAGGAAGCGCTCGGCGAGCAGGGTCTCCCTGTCCACGGTCACCGGACTGCGCCCCTGCTGCCGGGCGAAATGGCGGCGCCGCTCTTCCAGGCCCGCCAGCAGCGGGTCGAGCAGGCCGGCCGCCGCGTCGCGGTTCGGGCCGATCACCACATAGCGGGAGAGCGAGCTGCGGGCGAGCAGTGGGCGGAGCGTCTCCTCGGGCGCCAGATCCCGCAGCACCGCGAGTTGCCGGCCCTCCGGCGGCTCGAGGCTGAACAGCAGCGGCAGCGCGTTGGCGACGGCGAAGCCGAGGGTCTCCGGCGTCGATCCCGCCACGTGGATCGGCGGGTGCGGGTGCTGCACCGGCCGGGGACCGACCGGCGTCTCGCCGAAGCTCCAGGGCCCCTCGTGCGAGGCGGCCGAGCCGGTGGCGAGGGCCTGGCGGAGAAGAGCGAAACCCGCCTCGAAACGCTCGCGGGCCGCCTGAAGGGGAATTCCGACGGTGGCGAAGGTCTCGGGCGCCGTGCCGCGGCCGATGCCGACGTCGATGCGCCCGCCGCTCTGATGGTCGAGCTGGCAGATCTCCTCGGCCAGCAGCAGCGGATGGTGCAGCGGCAGGACGAGGATGGAGGTGCCGACCCTCAGCCGCTCGGTGCGGGCGAAGATCGCCGCCGCCAGCAGGTGGGGCGAGGGATAGGCGATCCGCGGCCGGTGGAAGTGGAACTCGCTGAACCAGACGCCGTCGAAACCGAGCCGGTCCGCCTCCTCGAACAGGGCGAGGAAGGCGCGGTGGTCCATCTCAGTGGCCTCGCGGGTCCATCCGGCGAGATCTATCCGCACAGGAACTCTCCGATCGCGGGCCGGGCGACGGTGAGCCCGCCATGGACGGCGGTCTCGAAGACGGTGCCGAAGACCTCGCCCAGGCGACCGGAGGCGACGACCTCCGCCGGCGTTCCCTCCGCCACCACGCCGCCGCCCTCCATCAGCACGAGGCGGTCGCAGAAGGCGGTGGCGAGTTCCAGGTCGTGCAGCACGGTCACCACGAGGCGCGTGCGGCCGCGCCGCCTCAGGTCCCGCATCAGGGCGATGCGGTGGCGGATGTCGAGGCTGGCGCCGGGCTCGTCGGCGATCAGGCAGGGCGGATCGGTGACGGTCACGGCGGCAAGCAGGGCCTGTGCCCGCTCCCCTCCCGACAGGCTGGGCCAGGGGCGGTCGGCCTTGCCAGTGAGCCCCGCGGCGCCGATGGCCGCCTCCACCGCGCCGGGAGGCACGCCGGCGGCGCGGCGTGCGCCCAGGGCGATCAGCATGCGGGCCGTGATGTCCCAGTGCGGCTGGAAGGTCTGGGGCAGGTAGCCGATCCGCTCCGCCAGCCGGGCGGGCGCGATGGTGGCGACGTCGGTCCCGTCGACCAGGACCCGGCCCGTCCGCGCACCCGGCTGTCCCGCCATGGCGCGCGCCAGGGTCGACTTGCCGGCACCGTTCGGGCCGATGATCCCGACGAGCCCGGGCGAGGGGAGGGCGAGCGTCACCCCCGCGACGACGGCCCGTCCGCCGCGGTGGATGGTAAGGTCGGCGATGTCGATCCGGATCATGTCCGCCACCGCCGCGCGAGGAGCATGAGGAAGAACGGCCCGCCGGCCGCCGCGGTGACGAGCCCGAGCGGGATCTCCGCCGGCGGCAGGGCGGATCGGGCGAGGGCATCGGCGAGCACCACGATGACGGCGCCGATCAGGGCGGAGGCGGCGAGGAGGGGGCCGTGGAGCGGCCCTACCAGCCTGCGGCCGAGATGGGGAGCGGCGAGGCCGACGAAGGCGACGAGCCCGCCGAAGGCGACCGCGACCGCGACGATGGCCGAGCCCGTGAGCACGGTGCGCGACACGAAGCGGTCGACGTCGAGACCGAAGCCCCGCGCCGTCTCCTCGCCGAGGCCGAGGAGGTCGAGGCCCGGTGCTGCCCGCAGCGCGAGGAGGAGGCAGCCGCCGGTCAGGACGAGGAGGCCGGCGAGAGCGGCGGGCGCCGGCGTCTGGATGCCGCCGAGCACCCAGCCGAGGACCACCTGCAGGCTCACCGTCTCGTCGGACAGGGCCAGCATCAGGAAGGACCGGAGCGACCCCAGCATGGCCGCGACGGCGACGCCGGCGAGCAGCAGCCCGGCCGTGTCGGTCATGCCGGAGGCGCGGCCGATGGCGAGGACGAGGACGGTCGCCCCCCAGGCGCCGAGGAAGGCGAGGACCGGCAGCCCGAGCGCCTGCGGCACGGCGAGCGGCACGAGCAGCGCCACTGTGGCGCCGACCGCCGCGCCGCCCGCCGAGCCCAGCAGATAGGGCTCGGCCAGCGGGTTGCGGAACAGCCCCTGGAACAGGCAGCCGCCGAGGCCGAGCAGCGCCCCGATGGCGGCGGCGGCGAGGACCCGCGGCAGCCGCCAGTCGAGGATGAGGCGGCTCTCCAGAGTGCCGTCGCCCGAGAGCGCGACCAGAACCCGCCACGGGGTCGCCCAGTCGTGACCGGCGGCGAGGCCGATGGCGAGGGCGGCGGCGAGCAGGCCGCCGAGGGCGAGCCAGGGCGTCGCGGCCCTGCGGGTGTCCTGTCCGGTCGGGCTCATGAGCGGGTCTCACGGCGATGGCGGTCGAGGACGGTGGCGAGGGCCTCGATGCCATCGACCACGCGCGGGCCCGGAATGAGGAAGGTGGAGCGGCTGACGGTGACGATCCGCCCTTCGCGCCGCGCCCGGAGGGCCGACCAGGCGGGGGATGCAAAGACCTCGTCGCGCGCGGCCTCCGTTCCCGCGAAGAGCAGGATGTCGGGGTCGGCGCGCAGGATCGCTTCCGGCGAGACCTGCGCCAGCACCTGGGGACCGAGGGCGGGCACCGCCCCGGCGAGCCGCACCGCATCGGCGGTGTAGGTTCCGGGCCTGGCGATCAGCAACAGGCCGCTCGAAACCCGGCCGGTCACCATCAGCGCCCGCGGAGCGGGCCCCGTCCGGTCGGCGCCGGCGACCGCCCCCAGCCGCGCCTCCAGCCGGCGCGCCGCGGCCTCGCCCCGCTCCTCGAGGCCGCAGGCGCGGGCGACAAGGCGTAGGTTCGCCAGCACGGCCGCGACCGTCGGATGGGTCAGCACCATGACGGGGATGCCGAGCCGTTCCAGCGGGTCGACGAGCTGATGGACGGCCTGGCGCGCCGGCGTGACGACGACGAGATCGGGCGCCAGCCGCGCCACCCGGTCGACCGAGAAACCGAGGCGCCCGCCCACCAGCGGCAGGTGCGCGACCTCCGGGGGAAAGCGTGTAAAGGCCTCTACCCCGACGATCCGGTCGGCGGCACCCGCGGCGGCGACCAGCTCCGTGTTGGAGGCGAAGATGGGCACGATCCGCCGTGGCGGCGCGGGCAGAGCCACCCGGCGGCCGAGCGAATCCGTCAGCACCAGCGAAGAGGCCCGCGCGCCGGGGCCGGCCAGCACCGCGGCGGCCGCGCCCAGGCCCTGGAGGATCCGTCGGCGGCTGCGGATCACGTCAGAACGCCGCCTTCAGGCCGACGACGATCTCCCGGCCCGGCATGGAGTTGCCGAAGTTGCCGATGCCGTTGGTATTGGCGGCCGAGGTGTTGCCGATGAAGGGTTGCTGGTGGAGGGCGATGAACAGGGCGTGCTGATTGACGTTGAAGATGTTGTTCATCGCCACATAGGCGGTCAGGCCCTTGCGCAGTTCCCCTTCCAGCCGGGCGTTCCAGACCCAGAAGGCCGGCTTCTGGTGGATGTAGCTGCTGGACGGTTCCCCGGCGGGAACGGTCAGGCTCTCCTCGGTGTCGTACCAGATCGGACCGCGCATGATGCCGGTGACGGAGAAAGTCCAGGGAATGGCGACGCCCGCCCGCTGGCCGAATCGCGTGCCGATGGACGCCTGGTACTTGTAGACCCGCTGCACCTGCCGAGAATTGGCTGTCGAGGCGGCGCCGAAGTCGCGCATGTCGAAATTGTAGCCGCCATTGGCGAACAGTGACCAGTGCCAGCCGTTCGGCCGGGCCGCGACGGCGCGCAGCACGTCGAGGCTGGCTTGAACCTCGACACCGCGGATGACGATGTCGCCGGCATTGTTGACGTAGTCGGAAATGTTCAGCGGACCCGTCCGGCGCTGTGAGATGATCCGGTGCGAGATCGTGTTCTGGAACAGCGCGGCGTCGATGTTGAGGCCGTTCCAGGAGAAGGTGGCGCCGACCTCGTACTGGCGGCTGGTCTCCGGCCTCAGGTTCGGATTGCCGAAGATCTGGCCACCCGCGAGCACCGTGTAGTCGCCGGCGAGCTCCGTCGCGGTGGGAGCGCGGAAGCCGGTGGCGAGGCCGGTGCGGAAGCTGAGGTTCTGCGTCGCCCGGTAGGTGCCGCCCACCGTGTAGGTCGTCGCGGAATAGGGCCGCGACCCCGTCTGCTGGTTGGCGAGGTTCGGCGTCGCGTCGAAACTGGTCGAGCCGCGGGTATGCCGCACGCCGGCACGGAGCACCACCCGGTCATCGAACAGGCGTTGGCTGTTCTCGGCGTAGAAGGCCATCAGCGAGTCGGTCTGGTTGGCGTCCTGGGGAGCCACCTGGGCCATGGTGTAGGGCGGATTGATCGCCTCGCGGTAGCGTGCCGAGCGCAGCCAGCTGCGCTCCAGGTTGAGGCCCAGCAGCAGTTCGTTGCCGGGGAAGAGGTGGACGATCGGCTCGAACTTCGTGCCCATGATGCTCAGGTGGCGCCGGTTGATGTCGAGCCGCGTACCGCCGCTGCGCGAGGCCCAGCGGAAGATGTCCTGGTCCTCGACCAGATAGCTGTGGGAGGTCCAGCGCGCGAAATCCGTCGCCGTCCGGCCGGAATAGACGACGTCGAAGGAGGCGTTGGTGCGCTGGTCGCGGTTGAAGGTGCTCCACGAGGAGCCGCGGAATCCGGCATCGTAGATGCCGTCGCTGCGGATGGTCACGTCGACCCGGTTGAGGTCGTCGATCTGGTGGCCGAAGGCGCCGGTGGCTCCCAGCCGCTGCCATTGGGTGTTCGCCATGAGGCCGCCGCCGGATCCCGACGAATAGCTGTCGCGCCGGCCGCCCGCGAGCCCGAGATAATAGTCGCTTTCGCCGAAGCGCCCTGCCGTGTGGCCCCGCCCCTGCAGCAGCCCCCATGAGCCGCCCTGGATCTCCACGGCGGAACCCTCCGTGTTGCGGCCGTTGCGTAGGATGATGTTGATGACGCCGCCCATGGCGCCGGACCCGTAGATGACCGAGGCCGGACCGCGGACGATTTCAATCCGCGCGACGTCGGCCGGCGACAGTTTGGAGATGTTGGCGGTGCCGGCGCGCCGGCCGTTGATCAGCACCAGCACCTGGCTGCGGAAGTCCTTGCCCTGGCCGTCCGAGGCGCCGCCGCGGATGTTGATCGAGGTCTGGCCCGGGGTCCATTCGGAGAAGAAGCCAACGGCGTTCTCGGCGAGGAGCTCCGTCACCGACTGGGCCTGGCTGCGCGCCAGTCGCTCTCCCTCGATGACCTGGACCGTGCCGGTGATCTGGCTGCGCGGTTCGGGCCGGCCCGTCGAGGTGACGACGATATCGTCGAGCACGGTCGCGGGAGCCTCCTGCCCCGTGGCGATGGAAGGCATGAGCGCCAGGGCGGCGACGAGGGGTGCCGCGCGGCGGGCTCCGGCTGGATATGCGATCATCATGGTCCCCTCGGGCCGCCACGCGGGCGCCCGGCAATGTCGCCGGAAGCGTGGGGCTCCGGAGTCGAGATATGGAACGTTATAATATTACATAACCGGACGATGCAAGCCGGCCTCGGTCCCTGGCGGGCGCGGCGCCGCGGGAAGGGCGCGCGACCATGCCGGGGGAGGGCGCTGCGGCGGAGAGTTGGCGTCGTTTTGCATCGGCCGGGTTCCTGTTGGAGCGGGGCCGTGCGAACGGATGAACAGCGGCGGACCGCTGTCACACGCACCGCCGGAGCACCCCGCCCGAGGTCGTCTATCTGGTCGCGGCAGGTCTCCTGGCTCGCGGGTCGGCGCCGGCTCCCGTCTTCCCGGACCCCGACGGGTCCAGTGACATGAATGGGAGAAGGCTCGCCGCTGACAGTTGCGGGGGCAGCGCCGGTCTCGCACCGGCTTCCCTCTTAGCCCCCGATCTTGCGAGTCGGGGGACCGTGACGCCGCCAGCTAAGGATCGGTGGCAGGTCCTGTCAACCGCCGCGGCGGCAAGGGGCGCCCGTCAGCCCGCGTAGCGCTTGGCCCCCGCGACGCAGGCGACCACGGCCACGGTCACCGCGATCATAGCCGCGCTGACGGGCTCACCCAGCAGGGTCGCCGCCAGGGTCA
Source organism: Phreatobacter cathodiphilus (assembly GCF_003008515.1). Lineage (NCBI taxonomy): Bacteria > Pseudomonadati > Pseudomonadota > Alphaproteobacteria > Hyphomicrobiales > Phreatobacteraceae > Phreatobacter > Phreatobacter cathodiphilus. The sequence continues at coordinate 872,703 of NZ_CP027668.1, forward strand.
GGCCGAAGAACGGCTGCAGGAGCTGCAACTGTCCGACGGCGCCGATGCCTCCGAGAGCGAGCCCGCGATACCAGAACACGAACCCGATGAGCATGCTGAACAGCGAAACATAGGCGAGGCTGACCCATTCGGCCGTCGTCACGGCGGCGAAGGAGGGCGGCCAGGCCCAGGCTGCCAGCGCCCCCATGACCGGCAGCGAGAGCACCAGCGCCCACGAGATGACCTGCCAGCCGCCGAGGCGGCGCGACAGCTTGGCCCCCTCCGCATAGCCGAGGCCGCAGACCAGCACGGCGGCGAGCATCAGCCCGTCGCCGGCGAGGGTCGATCCGCCGCTGCGCGTCAGGGCGAAACCCGCCACCAGGGCGCTGCCTAGGCCGGAGAACAGCCAGAAGAGGGGCCGAGGCCGCTCGCCGGCGCGCACCACGCCGAAGGCGGCGGTGGCGAGCGGCAGCATGCCGATGAAGACGATGGAATGGGCCGCGCCGATATGCTGCAAGGCGAGGGCGGTCAGCAACGGAAAGCCCATCACCACGCCGAGCGAGACCACGGCCAGCGGCAGCAGGTCCGCCGCGCGCGGCAGAGACACCCGGAACAACGCGATCAAGGCCGCGGCCAGCACCCCGGCGATGGTCGCCCGCATGCCCGTCAGGAAGATGGGCTCGAACGCGGCCACGGCCACGCGCGTCGCCGGCAGTGAGCCGCTGAAGATGATCACGCCCAGCAGCCCGCTGATCCAGCCGTCCGTCGTCTTGTCCATGGCAATTCCTCGAGGGGCGGCACAGGTGGCAGCCCCGCGCTGGCCGGGCAAGGCACGCTTGGGTACAATCCGGAGAAACTGTCTGGTATCAGGGAGCAGTACGGATATGCGCCAGGCCGCCGGCTCCGCAGAAACCCTCACCGATCGCGTCATCCGCGAGGTCAAGGACCGCCTGGCGCAGCGGGCCTTGACGCCCGGCACCCGCCTGCCCTCCATCCGCGCCTTCGCGGCCGCGATGAGGGTGTCGAAGTCCACCGTCGTCGAGGCCTACGAGCGATTGTCCGCGGAGGGGCTCATCGTCTCCCGTCCCGGCTCCGGCTTCTATGTCGACGCGCCGCTGGCGCCGCTGTCGCTCGCCGACCTCGGTCCGAAACTGGACCAGGAGGTCGATCCGCTCTGGATCACGCGGCAGTCGCTCGGCCGGAACACCGAGCTGCTGATGCCCGGATGCGGCTGGCTTCCCGCCTCGTGGATGCCGCAGGACAGCCTGCGTCGTGCCCTGCGCATGCTGGCGCGCGGGGATGCGGTGGGTCTCACCGACTACGGCACGCCGCAAGGTTTGCCGGCCCTCCGGCAGTTTCTCGTCCGCCGGATGGCGGGGCAGGGGGTGGAGGCCTCCGCCGACCAGGTCGTCCTCACCGAGTCCGGCACGCAGGCGCTGGATCTGGCCTGCCGCTTCCTCGTCGAGCCCGGCGACACGGTGCTGGTCGACGACCCCTGTTACTTCAATTTCCACGCCCTGCTGCGGGCCCATCGCGCCAAGGTGGTCTCGGTGCCCTACACTGCCCAGGGGCCGGACCTGGACCTCTTCGAACAGGCTCTCGCCCGGCACCGCCCGCGCCTCTACGTGACCAATGCGGGGGTGCACAACCCGACCGGAGCGACCCTCTCCCCCATCGTCGCCCACCGCCTGCTGAAGCTCGCCGAGCGCGCCGACCTGACCATCGTCGAAGACGACATCTTCGCCGATTTCGAGACCGAGACGACGCCGCGGCTCGCCGCCTTCGACGGCCTCCACCGGGTGGTCTATTGCGGCAGCTTCTCGAAGACCCTGTCCGCCGGCTTGCGCTGCGGCTTCCTCGTCGCCCGGCCGTACTGGGTCCAGGGCCTCACCGACCTGAAGATCGCCACCAGCTTCGGTGGCGCCGGGCTCGCGGCGGAGATGGTGCTGGCGGTCCTGACCGACGGCAGCTACCGGCGCCATGTCGGCGCGCTCCGCGCCCGGCTGGCCCGCGCACGCGCCGAGACGACCGAGAAGCTCCGCGACCTCGGGCTCACGCCATGGCTCCAGCCCCAGGCCGGCATGTTCCTGTGGTGCCGGTTGCCGGGGGACATGGATGCGGCCGAGGTCGCGCGCCGCGCTCTCGCCGACGACGTGGTCCTGGCGCCCGGCAACGCCTTCAGCCTGTCGCAGACGGCACGGAGCCACCTGCGCTTCAACGTGGCGCAATGTTCGAACGCCCGCATCTTCTCGGTGCTGCGCAAGGCGATCCGCGCCGCGTCCTAGGGACTGTTCTGTCGCCGCCCGCATCGCTCTTGCCGGCCGGCGCCGCATGGCCCCGCGGTCGCGCCGGCCTGGCCTTGGCTCCGCCGTCGACCCGCAGGACCCGTCCCGACACGAAGGCGCCGACACCTCCGCTCGTTCGCACTCTCCTCCGCGGGCCCTCGCCCCGGACGACTAGGACCGGCCCGCCCTGAGTTCGGCGAGAATGGCTTCCGCCCTGTCGAAGCGGACATGCCCTCCGGTCTTAAGCCGTGCCACCACCGCCTCGATCTCCTCGCCGATGGCGCCGGCTGCGGCTGCGACGTTGCGGGCGTGCAGCGACATGTGCCCCTTCTGGATTCCCTCGGCCGCCAGCGCGCGAAGGGCACCCACATTCTGGGCGAGCCCCACCGCGACGACGACCTTCGCGAGCTCCTGTGCGGACGTGACGCCCAGCAGCTTGACCGCGGCACGGGCCGCGGGGTGGGTCTTTGTCGCGCCGCCGACGAGCCCCACCGCCATCGGGACCTCGAGGGTGCCGACGAGGTGACCGTCATCGCCGATTTCGAAGTGCGACAGCGAGGTGTAGCGCCCGCTCGCGGCGGCATGGCAATGAGCACCGGCCTCGACCGCGCGGGTGTCGTTGCCCGTCGCCAGCACAACCGCGGTAATGCCGTTCATGATCCCCTTGTTGTGGGTCGCCGCGCGGTAGGAGTCCGCCGCCGCGAACCGGTAGGCGTCGACGATGCCGCCGACGACGTCGGCGCCACCCAGCGCATCCCGGTCGAAGACGGCACGGACGCGGGCAAGGCGGCGGTCCGCCTTGTTCGTCAGGATGCGCAAGCGAACCCGTCCGCCAGCGATCTCGGCCACTCGCGGTGCGAGGGCCTCGGCCATCGTGTTGACCGCGTTCGCTCCCATCGCGTCACGCACGTCCACGAGGAGGTGGAGCACCACGAAGGTCGCGCCGCTGGCCTCGACGATGCGCACCTCGATCCCGCGCGCGCCGCCCCCGAGCTTCACCAGCAGCGGGTCCTGCTCGTTGGCGAGCGCCAGCAGTTCGGCCTCCGCCTCGTAGAGGCGCAGGCGCGCCGCCCGCGGGTCCGCCACGCCGACGACCTGAACCTGCGAGACCATGATGGGAAGATCGGCCGACGTGCGGAAGCCCCCGTGCAGGCGGGCCACCGAAGCCATGTTGCTGGCCGCAGCCACCACGGATGGTTCCTCGGTCGCCATCGGAACGAGGTAATCCTTCCCGTCGATGGTGAAGTTTGCGGCGATCCCCACCGGGATCGACAGGGTCCCGACGACGTTCTCGATCATCCGGTCGGCAATGGCCAGGATGTCCGGCGCCGGCGCAGCCAGGCTGGACAGGTCGCCGACTGCCAACCCCGAGGCCTCGGTGGCTGCACTGAGCCGCTCTGCGGGCGAAAGCTTGTAGAAGCCGGGAAGGCGGCTGTTGACGGCCATGGATGACGAACTCCGCTCTGATCGGGCCTCTAGGGTTAGAGGCGCGGCGTGGCGGTCCTCAATGGCGGGCGGCCATACAGCGGGTCGCAGGGGCAGTGTCGTATCTACACCCGTTCAACGCGGCAGCGTCTCGGTGAGGCGGTGCAGGCGAAGGGCCATGTGGATTTCCAGGCCGCGACTGGTCTCGGCCCACCCGGGGCAGAGCGCGGCGATCGAATCGAGGCGCTGACGCATCGTGTTGACATGGATGTCGAGCGCGTCGGCCGCCTTCTGCAGGCTCCGCCCCGTCTCGAAATAGGCATAGAGGGTGGCGGCCAACTGCGATTTGCGCCGGCGGTCGTGTTCGAGAAGCGGCCCGATCGTGTGGGTGATGAAGGCGAGCGCCGCATCTTCACCCTGCCCGTCGAAGAGGAGCCCGTAGAGCGAGAGCGTCTTCTCGGACACGATGCGGGCGTTCTGGCCGAGGCTGCGCAGGAGGGACAGCGCGCGTCTCAGCTTCCTGTACTCGTCGGCCGCGGACTGGACGTCCGAGACCGGCTGGGACGCCACGATGTTGTAGGTTCCGCGGCCGCTCTCCTCGAGGGCCGTCGCGATCTTCTCCGCCACGCCCGCCCAATGCTCGCTGCAGGTGATCACGGCCAGATCGCCGTTGAACGCCGCTCCGATGGTCTGTCGGCCTGAGGCGGCGCTGCGGATGGCCTGCGGCAGGTGGGCGGCAAATCCGTCGCTGCAGGAGACGAGGACGATGGTGGCGGGCCAGGACAGCGAAACACCCACCGGCAAGGCTGCGGCTCCCTCCGCACGGAACGGGTCCGAGGTGCCCCGCAGCAGCGCGGAGACGATATCCGCGACACTGCGATAGGTGGCTTCCGCCACGCGCTCCATGGAGAGCAGCACGATTCCGGTGACGAGTGCGGCGCGCTCGAGCGTGCGGATCTCCGGCGAGGACAGGGGCTTCGGTCGCGTGAACACCAGCGCGCCGAGCCGGGCGCTGCCGCTCGACACCGCCGCCACGGTGACGGTCTGGCCGGAGGCGGCTTCGAAGGTCACGGAGCGCCCGAGGCGGGCACTCTCGATGACCGCGTGGGCAAGGCCCTGATCCGGAACCGTCTCGGGCGGCACGCCGGCAATCGCTGCGTGGCGTTCGTCGAGAATGGCAGCCTCTCCTCCGAGGAGGCTCGCCACCCTCTGCCGGAGGTCTTCCAGTGATCCGCCGCGGGCGATGAGTTCGGTCAGCCGCTCGTGAGCAATTGCGGCGCTCTCGATGTCGTCGGCCTTGGCCCGCAGGGCGGCGTTCGCCTCGCGCGCCATGCTGAGCGCCCGCTGGGCCTCCTCCAGCAGCCTGGCATTCTCGATCGCCAGGGCGGCGAAAGTGCCGAGCGACTGCAAAATGGAGATTTCCTGCGGGTTGTAGGCGCGCTCGTAGCGGTCGGCGACGAAGAGCACGCCGATGATCTGCAGTTCCAGCGCCAGCGGAATGCCGAGGATCGACACCACCCCCTCCGAGAGGATGGCGCGGTCGATATCCGGGTCGTGGTGAAAGCTTCGGTCGGACTTGTACTGGCTGGACTGCCAGGGCCGCCGCGTTCTGACGACGCTTCCGCAGATGCCCACATCCCGGGGCACGACGATGCTGGCAAAGGCCTCCGAGACCACCCCCTCCGTGGCGCGCACGCGAAAAGGGGTGCGTTCATCGACGGCCGCGGACAGATAGGCGATGTCGCTGCCGACCAGTTGCCGGGCGCGACGGATGATGGCCTGCAGCACCTGGTCGGTATCGCGCATGGCCGACAGATCGCGCGCCGTCTCGTTCAGGGCGATCAGTTCGCGCTCGCGCTTCAATTTGTGTTCGACGTTCTCGCGCAGTCGAATGGCGAGGGCGAGGTCAGCCTCGAGCTGCTCGTGCAGTTCCGGCGGCAGCGTGCGGATATCGCCTCCGGCAGCGTCGAAAGCGGACGGTGTCGCACCCTGTTCGAGCAGCGCCAACAGGCGGGAATAAAACCCTGCCGCCGGGTCCGGCCTTGCCCATCGCGCGGTCGCCGTCTTCACCCGCTGGTCCACGTGCTTCGCTCCCCCGCATTTCGCTGAACACTCCATCTAACGCACCTGCGGACAGGCGAGAGAACAGAGGTCGGTCACATGAGATCCGGCCTTTTGTGGAGTTTGTCCACATATCGCGCGCGATCCTGTTGGGGGCAAGTTTCACGCTGCGCCGGCGACGTGGCACACGCTGGTCTCGCCGCGGCGGGGCGAGAGGGCCGGTCATGGGGCGACGTTCAGGAGGATGAGGAATGGCTGATCGGGAGACGCCCGGCGACGCGGCGCGCAGCGACAGGAGGCCCCTGGACGGTATCGTCGTTCTGGATATCACCCGCGTCGTCGCGGGACCCTTTTGCGCCATGCTGCTCGCTGACCTCGGCGCCAGCGTCATCAAGGTCGAGCACCCCGACGATCCCGACTATGCCCGCGGCTTTCCCCCGATGGTCGGCGGCGGTGACGCGGGCGAGAGCGCGTTCTTCACCCAGTTCAATCGCAACAAGCGGGGCATCAGCGTCAATCTGAAGTCGCCCGACGGGAAGGAGCTGTTGAAGCAGCTCGTCCGCAAGGCCGATGTCCTGGTCGAGAATTTCCGGCCGGGCACGATGGACAAGCTCGGCCTCGGCTATGACGAGCTGCGCCGCTGCAATCCGCGCCTCGTCTATACCGCCATATCCGGCTTCGGACGCACCGGCCCCAACTCCTCGCGCCCGGCCTTCGACAATACCGGTCAGGCGGTCGGCGGGCTCTGGTCGATGAACGGCTATGCCGACCGCCCGCCGGTGCGGGTCGGCACCATCATCGGCGATCTCGCGGCCTCGCTCTACGCGACCATCGGCACGCTCGCGGCCCTGCGCACGGCCGAAAAGACAGGCGAGGGGCAGGTGGTCGACGTCTCGCAGCAGGATTCCATCCTGACGCTGACGGAGAATGCCGTCGTGCGTTACACGACCAGGGGCGAGGTCGCCTCGCCCCTCGGCAACGACCACCCCTTCGTCAGGCCCTATGGCCAGTTTCCCTGCAAGGACGGCTACGTCTTCTTCGGCGGCTACACCGACAAGTTCTGGCGGCTCACCTGCGAGATGTTCGGCGAGCCGGAGGTGGCGGACGATCCCGAGATCGACACGATGGACAAGCGCTTCGATCCGGACGTCGCCGAGCGCCGGGTCAAGCCCTTGCTCGAACGCTGGTTCAGCGCCTACGGCAAGGCGGAACTCGAGGCCATGGCGGGGGACCGCGTGCCGCTCAGCGCCATCAAGACCATTCCCGAGGTCGTGGAGGACCCGCACGTGGCGGCCCGCAACATGATCGTCGAGGTGCCCGTCGGCGGCGAGACGGTCCGCATGGTTGGCTCGCCGATCAAGCTGTCGATGACGGGCGAGATCCCGCTCGGCGCCGCGCCGGCTCCCGGGCAGCATACGCGCAGCGTGCTCGCCGAACTCCTCGGCCTCGACGACGAGGCGATCCGGCGTCTGGCCGGCAGCGGAGCGATCTGACATGGCGATCGAGGTCGAGCGCGACGGAGCCGTCGCAACCATTCGCATTGCGCGCCCCGACAAGCTGAACGCCCTGTCGCTGGCCATGTATGACGATCTCGGGCGCGCCTTTGCCGAGGCCGCGCACGACGACGCCGTCCGCGCGGTCATTCTCGCGGGGGCGGGCGAGCGCGCCTTCTGCGTCGGGGCAGACCTGACCGAATCGATCCCAGCTCTCGCCAGCGACCGGTTCGACATCAGCGCCTGGGATCCGGCTCACCTGAAGAACGTCCCGCTGTACAAGCCGGTCGTCGCGGCCATCCGCGGCCTCTGCGTCGGCGGCGGCTTCGAGATCATGCTGGCGACCGATATCCGCATCGCCTCGACCGATGCGATCTTCCAGCTCCCCGAGCCGATCCATGGTTTCGTTCCCGCCGGCGGGACTTTGGTGCGCCTCGTCCGCCAGATCGGCCATGCCCACGCCATGGAGATTCTGCTGACCGCGCAGCGTTTCTCCAGCGCCGACATGCTGGCGAAGGGAGTGGTCAACCGCGTGCTGCCGGCAGCGGAGGTCGAGCCGGCCGCGAAGGAGCTCGCCGCCCGCATGGCGGCCCTGAGCGCCAGCGCCGTGCAGACGATCAAGGAGGCCGTCCTCACGCTGCAGGATCTGCCCTATCGCGAGGCCTTCGCCGCGGAGGCGAGGCTCGGCCAGCGCACTTTCACCAGCGAGGATGCGAAGCGCGGCCTCGCGGCCTTCGCGGCGCGCGACAAGCGCTGACGCACCCGACCTGTCAGATACCCACACCCGTCCGAACCGCGGATGTCGGCTGTGGACGTTGAGAAGGGGGCAGATCCGCCCCGAGACTGTCGAACAATGCCGGCGTCGACCGGCTGGCAATCTCGGGAGGAATAACGATGCGTCTCACCAGGAGAAGGTTTGCTCTGGCCGCGGCAGGGGCCATGGCCGCGGGGCCGTTCTCGGCGCGGGCCCAGTCGGTCGCAATCTCCGACGACGTCGTTCGCATCGGGCTGATCGAGGACATGGCCGGCGTCTATGCCGACATCACCGGCACGGGTTGCGTCACCGCGGCGCAGATGGCCATCGACGAGTTCGGCGGCCGGGTGCTGGGCAAACCCGTGGAGCTCGTCTTCGCCGATCACCAGAACAAGCCGGATGTCGCCGCTTCGATCGCCCGGCAATGGCTCGACGAGCGCAAGGTCGACGCCATCCTGGACGTCGCCTCCTCCTCGCCCGCGCTGGCGGTGATCGAAATCGCCAAGGAGAAGGGAAAAATCATCACGCTGTCGTCGCCCGGCTCCACCCGCATCACCAACGAGAACTGCGGCCCCTTCGTCGTCCACTGGGCCTACGACACCTACGCCATCGCCCAGAGCACGGCCCAGGCCCTGGTGCGACAAGGCTTCGACACCTGGTTCTTTGTCACCGCGGACTATGCCTTCGGTCACGGGCTGCAGGAGCAGTCGACGCGGGTCGTCAGCGAAAACAACGGCCGGGTCCTCGGCAGCGTCCGGCTGCCGGTCGGCACGGCGGATTTCGCATCGGCGCTCCTGCGGGCTCAGTCCTCGGGGGCGAAGGTCGTCGCGCTGGCCAATGCCGGCACCGACACGATCAACTCCATCAAGCAGGCGTCCCAGTTCGGCCTGACGCAGGGCGGGCAGAAGCTTGCGACTCTCGCCGGCTTCATCAACGACATCCACGGCCTGGGCCTCGCCGAGGCGCAGGGGCTGACCATCACCGAGGCATCCTACTGGGACAGCAGCGACGAGACGCGCGCCTGGTCCCGAAAGTTCTTCGACAAGGTCAAGGCCATGCCGAACATGCTGCAGACCGGGACCTACTCGTCGACCCTGCACTATCTGAAGGCGGTGACCGCGGCGAAGACCGACGCGTCCGGTCCGGTCATGGAGGCGATGCGCGCCATTCCCGTCGACGACATCTTCTACAAGAACGGAAAAATCCGGCCGGACGGCCGCATGGTGCACGACAGCATGAGCCTGTTCGAGGTCAAGACGCCGGCCGAGTCCAAGGGCCCTTGGGACTACTACAAGCGGCTGGCGACGATCCCGGGCGACCAGGCGTTCCAGCCGCTGCCGGCATCGACCTGCACTCTCGTGCGCCGCCCCTAGGCGCGGAGGGCGGGCCGGCTGCGACCCTGCTCCACCTCGCCTGTGGCGGCGGGTCGCGGGAGACCACCGCCGTTTTATTCACGTCGTGCGGCCAAAGGCGACCGTGTTGTCACACGGTCGCGACGCCGCGGTCCCCTGTCAGCCCCAGCCCTCCACGACGATCTTGCCGCGCATCGCGCCGCTCTCGACGCGGCGATGGGCCTCCGCCAGGGTTCCGGGAGAGATGGGCGACAGCGTTGCGGTGAGGGTGCTGCGCATCCGACCCGCGTCGACGAGGTCCGCCACGCGCTCAAGCAATCGTCCCTGCTCATCCATATCAGCGGTCTGGAACAGCGGGCGGGTGAACATCAGCTCCCAGTGCACCGACACCGACTTCCGCTTGAACGGCAGGATGTCGAGGTGCATCGGATCGTCGATGAGGGCGAAGCGCCCCTGCGGGGCGATCAACGCCGCGATATCCGAGAGATGCCGGTCCGTCTGGGTGGTCGAGAAGACGAAGGCCGGGGCACCGAGGCCGAGCGCCGCAACCTCGGCCGCGATAGGCCGGCCGTGGTCCACGACGTGATGGGCGCCGAGGGAACGCACCCATTCGCGCGTCTCCGGCCGTGACGCCGTTGCGATGACGGTCAGGTCGGTCAGTGCCCTCGCGAGCTGGATGGCAACCGATCCCACGCCACCGGCCCCGCCGATCACGAGAACGGCCGGCGCGGCGCCCGGTACCGGCTCGCCGACGCGCAGCCGGTCGAACAGCGTCTCCCATGCGGTGATGCTGGTCAGGGGCAGGGCAGCGGCCTCGGCGAAGGAGAGCTTGGCCGGTTTGCGGCCGACGATCCGCTCGTCGACGAGATGGTATTCGGCATTGCTGCCGTCGCGCGCGATGCTGCCGGCGTAGGCCACTGCGTCGCCGGGCATGAAACGGGTGACCTCCGGTCCGACTGCGGCGACGATGCCCGCCGCGTCCCAGCCGAGGATGCGTTCGGCCCGCCCCGCGAACGGGGCGGATCCCGCGCGAAGCTTGGTGTCCACGGGATTGACCGAAACGGCCTTCACCTCGACGAGGATGTCGCGCCGCGTCGGTTCGGGACGCGGCATGTCGATGGCGACGAGGGCGTCCGGAGCATCGATCGGTCCGGGCTGGCGATAGGCGATGGCGCGCATGGAAGGCTCCTCTTGGGCTGGCGTGGCGCCTGATGTAGTCTCATCGCCAAAACCTGACGTACGCACATCCATCGCCAGTAGTGTCGAAAATGATACTATTGGAGGATCGGGAGATTTCCATGGCCAAGGCTCGCCATTCCCGCCTCGACTGCGCCCCCGGCTGCGCGGTGGAGGCCGCCATCAGCCTGATCGACGGCAAGTGGAAGGCCGTCATTCTGCATCACTTGCAGGAGGGGCCCCTGCGCTTCGGCGAGTTGCGCCGCCGTGCCGGCGACGTCACCCAGCGGATGCTGACCAACCAGTTGCGCGAGCTGGAGGCCGACGGCCTCATCGATCGCGCGGTCTTCGCGCAAGTGCCGCCGCGCGTGGAGTACAGCCTGTCGCCGCGCGGCCGGTCGCTGTCGCCGATCATCGAGGCGCTGCGCGTCTGGGGCGACGCCAACATGGACCTGTTCCAGCGCCGCCGCGCGGCGTGAGGCCGTCGCCCAGGGTGCACCCGCTTCAGTCGAGGAGCCAGGGCGGGTTGCGGAAGCGCTGGCTCAGCATGTCCACGAAGTAGCGCACCTTCGGCGCGATGTGCCGGCTGTGGGTGAAGGCGACGTAGATGCCCGCCTCCGGAATGCTGCTCCAGTCAGTGAGCAGAGGCACGAGCTCGCCGCGACGGATGCTGTCATGGCACAGATAGGCCGCGATGATGGAGATGCCGGCGCCGCGCCGCGTCGCCTCGAACACGGCCTCGGAATTGTCCGAGCGGAAGTCGCCGCCGACCTTGACGACCTCGACCTCGTCGCCGCGCTGGAAGCGCCAGACGTTTCCGCCCGCCGAATAGTGGGTGAAGCTCATGCAGCTGTGGCCCGAGAGGTCCGACGGCGTCGTCGGCGTGCCGTGGCGGGCGAGATAGCCGGGGGAGGCGACCACCCAGCGCTTGTTGGCCGCGATCTTGCGGATGATGAGGTTGGAATCCGGCAGATGGCCTATCCGCACGACGAGGTCGTAGGCCTCCTCGATCAGGTTGACGAACCGGTCGGAGTAATTCGCCTCCACCCGGACCTCCGGATATTGCTCCATGAAGTCGAGGATCGCAGAGGAGAGATGCAGCCGGCCGAAGGCGACGGGAATGCTGATCCTGAGCAGGCCCCGCGGCTCCGAGCTGAGTGACTCGACCAGAGCCTCGGCTTGGGCGAGCCCGCCGAGCACCGTCACGCATTGTTCATAGTAGAGGCGTCCTGCCTCCGTCATCGCCACCCGTCGCGTCGTGCGCTCCAGGAGCCGGGTGCCGAGGGAGTCCTCCAACCGGGTGACCTTGCGGCTCACCGTCGACGGCGTCTGTCCCAGCGCCTGCGCGGCATCGACGAAACTCAGATGTTCTGCGACCGCGACGAACGAGGTGATCAGGCCGAGGCGCTCGACGTCGATGGCCGCCTTCTGCTTCGCGTGGATGAAGTTCATTGCGGCCCTCGCATCGCCCAACACCAACGCGGGAAGCGGAGCAATTTGGGGACCAAACCCCACGAGGTGGTCGCAAGGCTGCCCTCTGCGCATCGCTTGGCAGAGGGCCTCGGCATCACTCGGCCATGAAGGCCTTGGAGAAGGTGCCTTCGAACCCTTCCGCATTCACCGTGTGGCCTTGCGCCGCCACATGGTGGATCGTCTGCCAGGTCGCCATGGCCAGCGGAAGGTTCGGCAATTCGGTCTTGACGATTTCCTGCACGCGCATCCAGGCCGTGATGCGCTTGTCCTTGTCCGGCTCGATGCTCGCCTGCTCGAGCAGCGCGTCCACCTCGGCATTGCTGTAGTGCGTGCCGTTGGAGAAGGGCACGCCGCGCAGGTAGTTCTTCGACCAGTAGAGGCGCTGCACGCCGACATTCGGATCGAACAGATTGCTAATGGAGGCGAGATGAACGCCGAAATCGCGGTCGGTGTAGACGCGCCTCACGAGCGTGCCCATGTCCTGGCTGCGCAGGTCGAGGCCGATCCCCGCGCGAGCCAGCGACGAGCGGAGGAACTCGGCCACCGGCCGCTGGTCTTCGCCGGTGTAGTCGATGTTGATCGTGAAGCGCATGGCGTTGCCGCGACGCGGATAACCGGCCTCGTCGAGCAGCTTCTGCGCGGCGTTGACGTTGAACGGGTAGGGTGACGGGCGGGCGTCGTGGAAGTCCTTGTGATAGGGCACCACGGGAGAGGCCGAGGGCAAGGCGTTGCCGAAGAACACGATCCGGCACAGGGCGGCCCGGTCCACGCAATGGGCGATCGCCTGGCGAACCTTGAGATTCTTCAGGTAGGGATTGTCGAGGTTGAACTCGGCGATGATGATGTTCGGCGGGTCGTAGGCATAGCCCTTGGGCTCGAAGCGGATGTGGGGCAGGGCCTTCAGCCGTTCGACGTCGCGATGGGGCACCGGCGTGCGGTAGCCCACATGCACGCTGCTGGTTTCGAAGGCGATGGTGCGGGCGGCCGGATCGAGAATGAACCGGACGATCAGCCTGTCGAGATAGGCGCCGTCCTTGTCCCAGTAGTCGGGGTTGCGCTCCCAGATCGCGTGGCTGCCACGCACCCATTCCTTGAAGACGTAGGGACCGGTGCCGATGGGCGCGGTATTGTTGGGGTGCGACAAGGGGTCGGCGTCGCCGTAGACGTGCTTGGGGACGATGGCGGTCTCCATCGCCGCCAGCGCCGTCAGCAGGAACGGGGTCGGCTTCGACAGTTTCAGGACGACCGTATGCGGCGTCGGCGCCTCGATGCTGGAGACGAACTGGAAGGTCGAGCGTCCGCGGGGATGCAGGCGTTTCACCGTCTGGATGGAGAAGATGACGTCCTCCGCGGTGAAGTCCTTGCCGTCGTGCCATTTGACGCCCTGACGTAGCTGGAACGTGTAGGTCAGCCCGTCCGGTGAAACCTCCCAGGCCGTCGCCAGCGAGGGCAGCGGCTTCAGGTTGTCGTCATATTGCAGCAGCCCCTCGGTGGTGCGCCCCGTCAGGGCGATACTGCTCGAGTTGACGAAGGAGAGCAGGGCCGGGGGCTCCGACTGCATGACCATGATCATCGTGCCGCCCTTCCTGGGGGCGGCCTGCGCGGCCGCCGGAGAGGCGCGGCCCGCAAGGCCCGCGGCCGGCAGGGTCGACAGGGCGGCAACGACCGAGCGTCGCGTCAGGTGTGTGGTGGGCTTCGTCAAGGTCCTCTCCTGTGCGTCGGCGGTACTGGGGATGTCGGCGTTCATGCCGTTTGATCGAAGCGGTAGAGGGTGCGTGCGGCTTCTGGGGTGATGCGGCCCTCGACCAGATCGGCCTCGACCAGTGCGCGTGGCCGGTCGGCGGGATCGCCGAGGCCGCCGCCCCCGGGCGTGCGGACGATCAGGCGGTCGCCGGGTGCCACGTGATAGCGGGCCGCGGGCCGGATATCCGGGTCGGACCGCAGCTCGATCCGGCCCAGAGCGCCGTCCTTGCCGCCGCCATAGCCGCGCGCCGGGTACTCCTGGCGGCCGATGCGCGCCTGATACATGAAGGGCTGGTCGATGCTGTTCTCGACCTCGATGATCTGGCCGAGGCCGCCGCGCGTCGCACCGGCACCGCCGCTGTCGGGGCGCAGCTCCTTGCGCCAGACGATGACGGTGGACATGGACTCGAAGATCTCGATCGGACCCCCGCGCACGCCGCTGGGATAACCGGTCGCCGACAGCCCGTCCCTACCCGGAAGAGCACCCATGCCGCCGTTGGTCAGCACGTTGACCGCATAGGTCTGGTCGATCCGCGCCGGACTGGTGCGGGGGCCGCGCGCATTGATGCGCCAGAGCACCGAGGTGTTCTCGGCCGGCACCCGGTCGGGCACCGCCTGCCGGAGACAGCCGAAGACGAGGTCCGGCATCATCATGCCGATGGTGGCGCGTCCGAAGACTGCCGCAGGCTTCAGCGCGTTGACGATGCAGCCCGGCGGCGCCGAGATGGTGAGCGGCGCGAGCGAACCGGCATTGTTCGGGATGCCGTGCGAGACGATGCAGCCGAGGCCGAAGCTCGTATAGGCGAGCGTGTAGCAGATCGGCACGTTGATGTTGTACTTCACCATGCCGTCCGTGCCGGTGAAATCCACGTGGATGCCGCTGTCGGACACGGTCAGGGCCGCCGCCAGCCGGATCGGCTCGCTCGCCCCGTCGACCAGCATGCTGTTGTGCCAGGTGCCCCGCGGCAGCTTGCGGATTTCGGCCAGGACCGCCTCGCGCGAGGTGTCGATGACGTAATCGGCGAGTTGGTCGAGCTCGTCGATCCCGAACTCGTCCATCATCTCCAGGAGACGTTCGCAGCCGACATCGTTGCAGGAGACGAGCGAGTAGACGTCGCCGACCGTCTCCACCGGCTCGCGCGTGTTGGCGCGGATCACCTCGAACAGGGTCTCGTTGATCACGCCCGCGTCGACAATCTTCAGGATGGGCAGGTAGAGCCCCTCCATGAAGACGTCGGTGGTGTCCATGAACGGCACGGCACCGCCGATATCGAACACATGGCAGTTGCAGGCAACGATCCCGATCAGCCGTCCGTCGCGAAAGCACGGCGTGGTCAGCGAGATGTCGTTGGTGTGGCCGGTGCCCATCCAGGGGTCGTTGTGCACGAAGACGTCTCCGGGCCTCATCGTCTCGACCGGGAATTTCGCGATCACGTGGCCGACCGCCAACGCCATGGAATTGATGTGTCCCGGCGTGCCGGTCACCGCCTGGGCAAGCATCCGCCCCTTGGCGTCGAAGACGCCGGCGGCGAGGTCGCCTGACTCCCGCACGATGGTGGAGAAGGCGGTCCGCTGCAGCGCCTGGGCCTGTTCCTCCACCACCGCGATCAGACGGTTCCACATGATCTGGAGATCGATCAGGCCGATGCTTGCGCTCATTCGGGGCTCCCCGAGGTAGGATCGGAAGGGCTGGCTCACACCGCGGCCCGGTCGGTCGCCAGGCCGTAAAGGCTGTGCGCCGCCTCGGGCGAGATCAGTTCGTTGGCGAGGTCGGCCGCCACTGCGGCCGGGTCGCGGTGGCGCGGATCGCCGATGCCGCCGCCTCCGGGCGACCGGATGTGAAGCCGGATGCCCGGCGGAATGGGAAAGCGTCCCTTGCCCGGCAGGCTCTTGCCGTCTGACCGGGCGACGACGCCCGGCGCGCCGGCCAGGCCGCCGTCGAACCCCGCGGCGGGGTGGATCAGGCGCTCGTAGGAACAGGCCAGCTCGAAGGGTTCGGGGATGCCGTTCTCGATCTCGATGTCCTGGCCGAGGCCGCCACGCTGGCGGCCCGCGCCACCGCTGTCCTGGCGGTACTGCTTGCGCCAGACGATGACGGTGGACATGGATTCATAGATCTCGACCGGCCCGCCCCGCACGCCGCTCGGAAAGCCGGTGGCCGAAAGCCCGTCGCGCAGCGGCAGCGCGCCCATGCCGCCCGTCGTCACGATGCCGACGACGAAGCTGTCGTCATGGCGCGGCGGGCTGACCCTCGGGCCGCTGATGTTGATGCCCCAGAGCACGCCGGCGCCTTCGGCGGGGACCCGGTCGGGGATGGCCTGGCGCAGGCATCCGAAGACGAGATCGGGAAGCATCAGGCCGACGAGATGCCGCGCGACGACGGCCGCCGGCTTGAGCGCGTTGACCACCGACCCGGGCGGCGCCGCGACCGTGCGTGGCTCCAGCGATCCCGCATTGTTCGGAATGTCGCGGGCGACGATGCAGCCGAGGGCGTAGGAGGTATAGGCGATGGTGTAGCAGAGCGGCACGTTGAAGTTCTGCTTCACCATGCCCGCCGAGCCGGCATAGTCGACGTGGATGCCGCCGTCCGAGATGGTCAGGGCCGCCTTCAGCGCCAGCGGGCCGTCGAATCCGTCGAGCGTCAGCGTGCTGGACCAGGTGCCTTTGGGCAGTGCGCGGATATTGGCGAGGACGGCCGCGCGCGAGGTGTCGATGATGTGGTCGGCCACCGGCCCGAGATCGTCGATTCCAAACTCTGCCATCGTCTCGACGAGGCGCTCGCAGCCGACATCGTTGCAGGCGATCAGCGAATAGACGTCCCCCTCCGTCTCGACCGGCAGCCGGGTGTTGGCCCGGATGAGCTCCATAAGGGTCTCGTTGACGACGCCGGCTTCGACGATCCGCAGGATCGGCAGGTAGAGCCCTTCCATGAAGACGTCGATGGAACCGGACATGCGCGGCACGCCGCCGATATCCATGAGATGGCTGTTGCAGGCGAATATCGCGACCAGTTTCCCGTCGCGGAAACAGGGCGTGGTGACCGAGAAGTCGTTGGTGTGGCCGGTGCCCATCCAGGGATCGTTGTGGATGAAGACGTCGCCCGGCCGCATCGCCTCCGCAGGGTAGCGCTCCAGCACATGGCCGACCGCCAGGGCCATGGAGTTGATGTGCCCCGGGGTTCCGGTCACCGCCTGGGCCAGCATGCGGCCGCGGACGTCGAACACCCCGGCGGCGAGGTCGCCGGATTCGCGGACGATGGTGGAGAAGGCCGTGCGTTGCAGGGTCTGGGCCTGCTCTTCCACCACGGCGATCAGCCGGTTCCAGAGGATCTGCTTGTCGATCAACCCGAGCGGCACGGTCTGGATCATGCCGGTACTCCTTCCCGGGCCGCCAGCGCGCCGGTGGAGGCCGGCTCCTTGTGATCCAGGACGATGGAGCCGGCCGCGTCGATCCACGCTTCGAAACTGTCGGTGATGAAGGTCGAGGTTTCGGCCTCCGCGATCACTGCGGGACCGGCGACCCGGGCGCCCGGCTCGAGGGCGACGCGGTTGTAGCGCGGAATGGTGATGACCTTGCCGGAGCGGCCGTCGAAGAAGGGGGTGAAGCCCTCGGCCGGCGGCGAGGCCTTGGGACTGACCGGGCCGATCGCCTCCGGCAGCACCTGGCGGGTCGATACCGCCACCGACCACGCCATGATCTCGATCGCCGCATGGGGGATGATCCGCTTGAACAGGATCTTGTAGGCCGCCTCGTACTCGGCCCGGAACACGGCTTCGTCGGCCTGGGTGAGCGCGCGGTTCGGCAACTCGACCGGAATTTCGTGCCCCTGTCCGACATAGCGCATGTAGGCCACGCGCTTTTCCTCGAGCGGGGCGCCCTTCGCCGCGCTGGAGACCCAGGCATGAATGTCGCGCGAGGTCTCGGCCAGCAGCGCGCTCGCCGCCGCGGCGTCGAATTCGGAGCCGAGCCGCATGTAGTTCGTGCGCACGAGTTCGAAGGAGATCGGTGCCGCGAGGAAGCCCACCGCGGAGCCGACGCCGGCATTGGCCGGAACGATCACGCGCCGCGCGCCGATCTTCTCCGCGACGCGCGCGACGTGAAGCGGTGCCGCGCCGCCGAAGGCGATCACCGTGTGCTGGCTCGCCACCGCGCCGCGTTCCACCGCATGGACGCGGGCGGCGCTCGCCATGTTTTCGCAGACCATCTCGTACACGCCATAGGCCGCCATGGTGGCGTTCATGCCCAGCGGCGCCCCGACATGGGTTTCGAGCGCCCTGGCGGCGAGTTCGGGTTTCAGCGTGATGCTGCCGCCGGCGAACGCCACGGGGTCGATGAGGCCCAGCACCACATTCGCGTCGGTGACCGCCGGCCGCTCGCCGCCGAGCCCGTAGCAGGCCGGGCCCGGATCGGACGAGGCGCTCTCGGGGCCGACCGTCACCCGGTTCAGCCGGTCGACCCGCGCGATCGAGCCGCCCCCGGCGCCGATCTCGACCATCTCGATCACCGGAATGCGGACCGGCAGGCCGCTGCCCTTCAGGAAGCGCGCCGCGCGGTCCACCTCGAACATGCGGACGGTCTCGGACTTGAAATCGTTGATCAGGCTGATCTTGGCGGTCGTACCGCCCATGTCGAATGCGATGACCTTGGGCTCGCCCAGCCGCGCGGCGATCTGGGCCGCGAAAATCGAGCCTCCGGCCGGGCCGGACTCGACCAGCCGTACCGGGAAGCGCCTGGCGATGTCCACCGAGGTGAGGCCGCCGCCCGAGGTCATCAGGCAGAGGAAGCCGCGGAAGCCGTCGGCGGCCAGTCTGGACTCCATGCGGGTCAGATAGCCGTCCATCATGGGCTGGACATAGGCATTGGCCACCGCCGTGGAGGTCCGCTCATACTCGCGGATTTCCGGGCAGACCTCGCTGGAAAGCGTAATCGCGAGGCCCGGCATGGCGCCGCGCAGCAGCTCCGCCGCGCGCTTCTCGTGCTCGGGGTTGAGGTAGGAGTGCATGAAGGCGATGGCGACGCTGGTGATGCCCTTGTCCTTCAGCGTGGAGGCGAGGGCGACGACGTCGCTTTCCACCAGTGGCAGGCGGACCACGCCGCGCGCGTCGATCCGCTCGCGGACGGTGAAACGCAGCGGCCGCGCGACCAAGGGCTTGGGCCGTTCGAGCGCCAGTTCATACTGGTCGTAACGGCTCTCGGTGCCGATCTCGATCACGTCGCGGAAGCCGTCGGTCGCGATGAGTGCCGTCGGGGCGCCGCGGCGCTCGATGATGGCGTTGGTCGCCAACGTCGTGCCGTGCACGAAGGTGTCGATATCGCTCAGCGCCTTGCCCGCCTGAGCGAGAATGTCTGCAACCCCCTTGAGAATCCCGTCCTCGGGGGAGGCGGGGGTGGTGAGCACCTTGGTCGTCCAGCGTTTGGCGCCCAGTTCGAGCACCACGTCGGTGAAGGTGCCGCCGACATCGACGGAGAGTTTCAGCAGCTCAGCATCGCCCACGGTCGGATACCTCGTCCTGTGAGAGGGCTCGACGGAAGGCAACTCCCGCCGGCGGCGCGGAAGGCCGTCGGGCGCCCACGTGATGAAAGTATTGCATCAAGCATTTGGGGTCGGTACGGCGATAATCCGCATGGTCCATTGCATTGATCGATGCAATCGGAATGCAGATATCGCCGCTGTTTGCCGAGAATGGCGTCAGGCTGCCCGTTTAGCGGCGCAACCTGCATAATCTTGAGGCGAGGTCGCTATTGACGGGTAAGTGAAATCGCTCTCAGGATCAATGGTGACTGATGGTCGGGGATGCGATTACTTTTCAGGTCGCGTCCGCCTTCAAAGGTTTGGTCGGGTCGAGCCCGGTCTGGTCCAAGGACTCTGCGACGTCATCTGCCCGGGAGCGAGCAATCATGAAGAGATGGCCCACCCGCTTTACGCTGCCCGACAGGCGTTTTTCGGCCGGCCATCGGTCTGCGCGGCCTGTTGCAGTGCAGCAAATCTGGAGCCGGCGGGCCGGAGGGTGCCTCGATATTGACCCGTCGCGCCGGTTTTCCGCAGCGGAGCGATCGGCATGAGCGCGCTCGCCCGCACCGCCAAGACCCTCAGGCGGACCGCGGTCCAGGCGGTGCCGACCATCGCCGGCATCATCGTGCTGAATTTCCTGTTCCTGAACCTGATGCCCGGCGATGCCGCCGACGCCATCGCCGGCCGTGCGGGTTCGGCGACCGCCGAGACCATGGAGGCGCTACGCCAGTCGCTGGGGCTCGACCAGTCGCTGCTGACCCGCCTCTTCGTCTATCTCGGCGATCTCGCGTCCTTCAATCTGGGCCGGTCCGCAACCTACAACGTGCCGGTGTCCGCGCTCATCGCCGAGCGCCTGCCCAACACCATGCTGCTGATGTTCACCGCGCTGACGCTCGCCCTGACCTTCGGCATCGGTTTCGGATGGATCATGGCGGTGTTCGCCAGCAAGTGGCCGGATCGCCTCCTCACCGCCCTGGTGCTCCTGTTCTACTCCGCTCCGGCCTTCTGGCTCGGCCTGATGACGATCGTCATGTTCTCGGCCTGGCTCGGCTGGCTGCCCAGCAGCGGCAACACCTCGCTCGGCCGCAATCTCACCGGGCTCGCCGGCCTCAAGGATCGCATTCAGCATCTCATCCTGCCGGCCACCGCCATGGCCATCAATTTCGTCGCCATCTACGCGCGCCTCACCCGCGCGGCGATGCTCGATGTGCTCAGGCAGGACTTCATGCGGACGGCGGCCGCCAAGGGGCTGCATCCGCTGGTGCTGCAGTTCCGCCACGCCATGCGCAATGCGCTGATCCCGGTGACGACCGTCGCCGGCATGCATCTGGCCAACCTCCTCGGGGGTGCCGTCGTCATCGAGACGGTCTTCGGCTGGCCCGGCATCGGCCGCCTCACCCTCGATGCCGTCCTCGCCCGTGACTACAACGTGCTGCTGGGAATCCTGCTCCTGTCGTCGGTGATCGTGATCGTCGTCAACATGCTGATCGAGATCATCGTCTCGTGGCTCGATCCGCGTATCCAGGCGAGGTGAGCGCGATGGCCGGACCGACGCTCCAGGACATCAAGGCCGGCGCGATCGCGGCCGCCGTGCCGCCGGCTGCGGCGGCGGTTCGTCCGGCTCTTGCCGGCTCGGCCCGCCCCTCGTCGCGGCCGTCGGGCTTCCGGTCCCGCTTCCGCGCCTATCTGCGCGATCCGTTCTTCGCCACCGCCTGCGCGATCCTGCTGACCATGGCTTTCCTCGCCCTGTCGGCGGACCTGCTGGTCCCCCATGATCCCATGGACATGGTCGCGGCCCCGCTGCTCTGGCCCGGCCAGGACCTCGGCTACCCGCTCGGCACGGATGCCCTCGGCCGTGACCTTCTCGCCGGCGTCGTTCACGGATCGCGGGCATCGCTCATGGTCGGCCTCTCGGCGGCCTCGATCGGCCTGCTGATCGGCGCCACGATCGGGGCCGTCGCCGGCTATTTCGGCGGCTTCGTCGACAACGCGCTGATGCGGCTCGCCGAGCTGTTCCAGACCGTGCCCTCGATCCTGCTGGTCATCGCCATCCTGTCCATCGGCGAGCCCTCCCTGGCGCTCATCGCCTTCGCGATCGGACTGGCCTCATGGCCGATGGTGGCCCGCCTCGTCCGGTCCCAGTTCCTCACGCTGCGCGAGTCCGACTTCGTGCTCGCCGCCCGCAGTCTCGGCTACGGCACCGGCCGGATCATCGTCGGCGAGATCCTTCCGAACGCCCTTCCGACCGTCATCGTCGCGACCTCCGTCATGGTCGCCAACGGGATCCTCGCCGAGGCGGGCCTGTCCTTCCTCGGACTCGGCGACAACAACCTCGTCAGCTGGGGAAGCATGGTCGGCAACGGCCGGCAGGTCCTGCGTTCGGAATGGTACGTTTCGGCCATTCCCGGCTTCGCCATCGTCCTCACCGTCCTGTCCTTCAACATCCTCGGCGACCGGCTGAACGACATCCTCAATCCGCGGGCGGAGCCGGCATGAGCATCCATCGCCCTCATCCCGTTCTGGAGATTCTCGACCTCTCCGTCGGCTTCGGCGACCGGCCGGTGGTGCGAGGCATCAGCCTGGCGATCCGCAACGGCGAAACCCTGGCACTGGTCGGCGAGAGCGGCTGCGGCAAGTCCATGACCGCCTTCTCGATCCTCCGGCTTCTCCCCCCCGGCGCGGCCATTCTCGGCGGGCAGATCGTGCTCGACGGCATCGATCTCGCGTCGGTCGGGCCGCGGCAGCTACGGGACATCCGCGGCAAAGGCATCTCGCTGATCCTTCAGGAGCCGATGACGTCGCTCAATCCGGTGCTCTCGATCGGCACCCAGATCCGCGAGGTCATCAGCCGCCACGAAAGGCTGTCCAAGGCGGCCGCCAGACAGCGTGTCATCGAGCTTCTGGACCTCGTCGGCATCGCCGAGCCGCATCGGCGATACGATGAATATCCGCACAATTTCTCGGGCGGCATGCGCCAGCGCGTCATGATCGCCATGGCGGTCGCCTGCAACCCGCAACTCCTCATCGCCGACGAGCCGACCACAGCCCTCGACGTCACCATCCAGGCGCAGGTCATGGATCTGCTGGATCGGCTGCGCAAGCAGCTTTCCATGGCCATGCTGCTGATCACCCACGATCTCGGTGCGGTCGCCCAATGGGCAGACAGGGTGGCCGTCATGTATGCCGGCCGCATCGTCGAACAGGCTCCCGTCGCCGAGTTCTTCGCGGGGCCCCGGCACCCCTATTCGGTGGGCCTTCTGGCTTCCTCCATCTCGGAGGTGGAGGAATGGCACTACACAAACCACCGGCTCGCCGAAATTCCCGGCTCGGTGGCCTCGTCGGCGGGGGTGACGGGCTGCGCCTTCGCGCCCCGCTGTGGGCGGCGCGTGGCAGCCTGCGACGCCATTCCCCCGCTCGCCCAGGTGGCGCCCCAACGGACGGCGGCCTGTTTTCATCTTGTGGCCGGGCCCGCGGCGGCATGAGGAGCGCATCGTGACCCTGCTCGCCATCGAGGGACTGCACACAACCTACCGGTCCGGCACGCGCCTCGTCCACGCCGTCGACGGTGTCTCGCTGGAGGTCGGCGAGCGGGAAACTGTCGGACTGGTCGGCGAATCCGGCTGCGGCAAGTCCACGCTGGGCAAGACGATCATGCGTCTTCTCGACCCGAGCCGGGGCAGCATCCGTCTCGACGGCACCGAGATTGCCGACCTCGACGACCGGAGCATGCGTTCGCACCGGCGCAAGATGCAGATGGTGTTCCAGGATCCCTTCGCGTCCCTCAATCCGCGCCAGACCGTCTTCAGGCTCCTCGACACGCCGCTGAAGGTGCACGGCGTGACCGATGCGCAGGAGCGGCGCCGCCGGGTCGTCGACATGGCCGGGCGCGTCGGCCTCGCACCGGACGCGCTCGAGCGCTACCCCCACGAATTCTCCGGCGGGCAACGACAGCGTATCGGCATCGCCCGCGCGCTGATCCTGAGCCCGCGACTGGTCGTCTGCGACGAGCCGGTTTCCGCACTGGACCTGTCCATCCAGGCCCAGATCCTCAACCTTCTCGTGGACCTGAAGCGCGATCTCGGGCTCGCCTATCTCTTCATCTCGCACGACCTGTCCGTGGTGCGATACTTCGTCGACCGGGTGCTGGTCATGTATCTCGGCAAGATCGTCGAGAGCGCCGACCATGTCAGTCTGTGGCGCGACCCCAAGCACCCGTATACGCGCGCTCTGCTGGCGGCCGTTCCCTCGCGCGATCCCGCGCGCAAGGCTTCGGCCTCCCTGAAGGGCGAGATATCGACGGCAGTGCAGCCGGGTGGCTGCCGCTTCCGCGGACGCTGCCCCCTGGCCATGGAGCGCTGCGCGACCGAGGAACCGCAACTGCGCCGCACGTCCGACAGCCAGATGGTGGCCTGCCACCTGGCCTGAGAGATGGGCCCGAGACACGGGCCTGCCGAACGGCCTGAGAACGAAGACGATCGAGAGAGGAGGCCGGCATGGCGCTCGCTGCCGCATTGACCGCTGCCATGGAGCCGCCGGCGGACAACAGCTTCGACCTGAGTGAAGCCAGCCTCCGCCGGCTCCACAACGCCAAATGGAACCAGTATGGGCCCGACGTGCTGCCGGCCTTCGTCGCCGAGATGGACTTCGCGGTCGCCGAGCCGATCCAGCGGGCCGTGCAGAGCCTGGTGGAGCGCAGCGACTACGGCTATCCGCGGCGTGACGGCGGCAAGGCCGGACTGGCCGTCGCCAAGGCCTTCGCCCACCGGATGAAGGACAGGTTCGACTGGGACGTCGACCCCGCCCTGATCGTACCGGTGGCCGATCTGGTCCAGGGCACCTATGCGCCGGTCCTCGCCTTCACCGAACCGGGTGACGGCATCATCCTTCAGGTGCCGAACTACCCGCCGTTCCGCGAGGTGATCCGCACCACCGAGCGCAATCTCATCTCCCTGCCGATGATGGACAGCGGCAGCGGCTATCTCTGCAACACCGAGCAGATCGTCGACCAGATCGACGGGCGGACGCGGATGTTCGTGCTGTGCAATCCGCATAATCCCACCGGCCGTGTCTTCAGTCGGAACGAACTGCTCGACATCGGTCGCTTCTGCATCGAGCACGAGCTGATCGTGCTGTCGGACGAGATTCACTCCGACCTCGTCTATCCCGGCCGCAGGCACATTCCCTTCGCGTCGCTCTCGCCCGAACTCGCCGCGCGCACGGTGACGCTCAACTCTCCGACCAAGAGCTTCAACATTCCCGGCCTGCGCTGCGCCGTCCTGCACTTCGGCTCGCCGGAGCTGCGCGAGCGTTTCGGCAAGCGGATCCCCCAACGACTGCTCGGAGACCCCAACGCCATCGGCGTGGACGCCGCGGTGGCCGCCTGGACCGAGAGCCAGCCCTGGCTCGACGCCGTGATGGGACATCTGACCGCCACCCGCGATCACGTGCTGCGGCGGATCGAGACCGAGCTCCCGGAAATTCAGTTCCGAGTGCCGGAGGGCACCTATCTCGCCTGGCTCGATTGTTCCGGGCTCATGCTCAACACCTCGGCCTTCGACTTCTTCCACGAGCGGGCCCGTGTGGCGTTCAGCCCCGGCGAGAACTTTGAGCCCAACTGCAGCGCCTTCGTCAGGTTCAACTTCGCGACGTCCCGCGTGATCGCCGACGAGATCGTGGACCGCATGGTCGCAGCGGTGAAGACGCTGCGGGTTTGCTAGCATCCGGTGTCGCTGTCATGCGGCGGCCACTGCTGTTTTCGCGACGCCCCGGGTCTGTGACGCATGACGCAGATCCGGGCGACGTCGTCGACAGGCTCGGTCCGGAACGATGCCGTCACGCGGACCCGGCCGGGGTGTTCCCCGGTCTCAGCGCTTGGTGACGCCCCAGGTGATCGGCTGGCCCGCCGGCCAGGGCCGGTAGCCCTGCACGCGGGGGTGGCTCGCCTCCACATTGGGGTTGAAGTAGAGGCCGATGATCGGGACGTCCGTGCGGATCTTCGCGTGAAGCTGCGCGAACAGCCCGGCCCGCGCCCGGTCGTCGGCCGTCCGCTCGCTCTCCGCCAGCAGCCGGATGGCCTCGGCATCGCCGTACTGGGCGGTCTTGATCTGGCTCTTGTCGGCGATGAAGGTCGCGTACATCAGCCCCGGGTCGAACCGCGCAGAGAAGCCGAAGGACTGCATCTGGAATCGGCCGTTGAGGTAGTTCGACAGCTGCGTAGCCCAGTCGATCACCTCGAGCTGCACCTTGAAGCCCGCGGCGGTCAGCATCGCCTCGGCCATGACGGCGTTCTGATACATGTTGGCATATTGCCGGTTGGTCTGGATCTTCAGCGGCTCGCCGCGATATCCCGCCTCGCGCAGCAGCGCCTGGGCGCGGGCCGGGTCATGGGCCGGCCACTGCAGGTAGCCCGGCCCGAAGAAGGCCGTCGCCTCGCTCACGGACGACGGATTGGCCTCCGCCATGCCGAGGTTGCGGGCCTCCGCGATCTGCTTGAGGTCGAGGGCGTGGGCGATGGCCTGGCGGATCTTGACGTTGGACAGCAGCGGGTCGTCGGTCTGCAGCAGCAGCGTGGACCAGCTCAGCCCCGGGGCCGAGGTCACCGTCATGCCCCGCTGCTTCAGCGTGTCGATCTGCTGCGGCTCGATCTGGTGCACGACGTCCACGGCGCCCGTCACCAGCGCCGCCTCGCGGGCGCTGCTGTCGGGGATGATGCGGAACTGGACCTGGTCCACCTGCATGACCCTGGCGCCGGAGAAACCGTCGGCCGGCGCCGCGGAGGGGCTGTATCCGGGGGCCTTGTCGAGGAGCACGTACTCCGCCCGGCGCCATTCGCGGAGGCTGAGGGGCCCGGACCCGATCGGCGTCGTCCACTTGCCCTCCGCGTCGACGCTGTCGGGATGGGCGGCCACCACATGGCACTGGATGTTGGCGAGCTGCTTGAGAAAGACGCCGCTGGCGCGGTCGAGGCGGAACACCACCGTCCGCGGATCGGGGGCCTCCACCGCCGTGACCCGCGCGCCCGAGCGGCCGTCGAAGACGGCGCGGCAGGCCCAGGTAGAGGCGCCGATCAGCCGGTCCCACATCCACTTCACCTCGGCCGAGGTCACCGGCTTGCCGTTGTGGAACGTGGCGCCCTCCCTCAGCGTGAAGGTGTAGGTGCGCCCCTCGTCCGAGACCTGCCACGCGTCCGCCAGCGCCGGGCCGACCGTGAGGTCGCGGCGATAGGCGACGAGGCCCTCGAAGATCTGGTGGATGACGGTGTCGGTGTTCGAGTCGCGGTTGACCCCCGGCTCGAGGCTGCGGATGTCCGCGTTCATGCCCACCACCAGGCGGCTCGGCGTCTGTGCCGCGGCAGGCAGGGTCGATGCGAGCACAGCCACCAGCGACAGGCTCCAAAAGGCGCGGATCATCGGCATCTCTCCGTCACGGTCGGGGGGTGGTCGGGGAAGGCGCGAGGCGAGACATCTGCTCGCCGAGGAAATCCTTGACGGCCGGCATCAGGCCGTCCCAGCGGTGGGACACGCCGGGCACGCTGTCGTGGCGCACGGCGATGCCGTACCGCGTCAGGCTCGCTCCGAGCGAGGCCAGCCGCTCCGGGCGGTTGCTGCCCGCCAGGTCCCAGTCGGGTCGCCAGCCGGGATGGGTGGGCGTGATGGTGATCTCCCAGGTGTCGAGGTCGTCGGCGCCGATGACCGTCTGGACCGCCACGGTCCGCATGGTGTCGAGATCGATCGGACGGCCCCACACCGCCGCGAAGTCGCGCACGCCCACCCAGTAGTCGCGCTCCCGGTCGAGCAGCGTCACGATCCCGGGCGCGCCGATCGACACCGCATGCAGCCTTTCGGGGTGCAGGTAGAAGAACCGGTGGGCGAAATGTCCGCCGCCCGAAAAGCCGAACAGGCTGAACCGCGACCCGGCGAGGCGGTAGCGCGCGCCGATCTCCTCGATCATGTCGAGAAGGGCGAGGTCGTAGCGCGGGGAGCAGGGCAGCATCAGCTTGTAGGACGAGACGTCGGTCGGGCCGGTGATGCCGGCGGGAAAGAGCGGCGCCAGCACGATGCAGGAATGGGCCTCGGCGAAGTCCGCGAAGGCGTCGCGGCTCGCCGTGGCGTCGCGCAGCGTGCCGTGCACGACCACGACCAGCGGATAGCGCTCCGCGCCGTCCTCGTCGTAGCCGAGCGGCACATAGGCGCAGTAGGACAGGCGGGGATCGAAACGGCTGGCATAGACCGTCGTCCTGCCGAAATCGTAGGACGACAGCCGCCTGCCGTGGACGCGCCGCGTCGGGGTCATGCCGGGCTCCAGGCTGGCGAGACGGGAGTGCGGGGCGTGCCGTGGGCCTCGATCACCTCGGCCGCGTCGAAGATGAGGTCCTCGCGGAAGCGGCCGGCGACCACCTGGACGCCCGTCGGGATGGTGCCGGCGAGGCCGATCGGCACCGCGAGCCCGGGCAGTCCCATGACGGAGATCGCCATCATCGGCCCCTGCGCCTCCAGAACCCGCGCGGTGGTCGGGGCATCCGTCAGGTCGAAGCCGACCCGATAGGGGAGGTCGTAGGAGACCGGCATGACCACCACGGGATAGGTCTCGAGGAACATCTGCCAGTCGCGCAGGGCCGCCGAGCGTTCGCCGAGGGCCGTCAGCACGTCCTGCGGGCCGTATGAGGGCAGGACCTCGTGCCAGAGGGCGACCGCGCGCCGGATGCCGTCGTCGCCGTTCGTGTCGATGAGCGGCTGGAGGCCCGCCATCACGTCGGGCATGGCCATCTTCGCCCAGATCCGCGCGATGGCGTCGATGCGCGGCGGCGCGACCTCCTCGACCAGATAGCCGCCGGCGGCCAGCCGCCGCCCCGCTTCACGCACGGCGTCCGACACCTCCGGCGCGACACTCGCCTCCGCCGATCCGGTGACCAGGGCGACCCGCACGGGGCGCTCCAGCGGCGGAAACGGCGCGGGGACCACGCAGCGCGTGTCGAGCGGGCTCGGCTGGGCCATGGCGGCGAAGGCGAGGCGCATGTCGCGCATGGAGCGGGTGAGGGGGCCCTGCACGGCCATGAGCTGCGAGGAGACCGGCGCGAGACCGGTGGCCGTGCCGTTGCTCGACGGGATGCGGCCGAAGCTCGGACGCAGTCCGAACAGGCCGCAGCAATAGGCGGGGTAGCGCACCGAGCCGGCGATGTCGTTGCCGTGGGCGATCGGACCGATCCCGGCGGCGACCGCGGAGCCGGCCCCGCCGGAGGAGCCGCCCGGGGTCACGTCCCTGTCCCAGGGATTGAAGGTCTGCCCGTGCAGGGCGTTGTCGGTGTGCCAGCGCATCGAATAGCCCGGCGTGTTGGTGCGCCCGATGACGATGGCGCCAGCGCGACGCAGGTTGGCGACCACCGGATTGTCGCTGGCGGCGACGAGATCGCGGTAGGCGACGATGCCGCCGTCGGTCGGGTGTCCCTTCTGGTCGATGTTGACCTTGATGGTGACGGGGACACCGTGGAGCGGACCGACAGGCTCGCCGCTGCGGAGCGCCGCGTCGGCGCGCGCGGCGTCGGCCAGGGCCTCTTCGTCGAAGCGCCGGACGACGGCGTTGAGGGCTCCGTTGACGGCGTCCATGCGTTGCAGACAGGCCGCGACCGCCTCCCGGCTGGATACCGCCCCGGCCCGGATCAGTGCCGCGAGTTCGGCGGCCTCCAGCTTCCAGAGGCCGGAACCGGCTGACGTCGCGCCCGTGCGGGGCGTCTCCAGGGGGTGAGCGGACGTAACTGCAGGCATCGGTCTTCCCTCCGGATTGCCATGGAGGACGATGATATGTATTTTGTCAACTCATGAGACACATGCTGCGAAGAGCGTCATCGGATCGGCGGGTCCTGGCGGTTCCGATGCCCGTCGCCGATGCGGCTCTCCGGCCTTGGTCCTGCCTCTTCGCTGCGGACCGGGTTCGGGCTATTCCTGAAACCCGTTCATGACGTCCCCGCCGGCACCCATGTCTCCAAAGCCCAGACCGCCAGCCGCCAGGCCGCCCCGCAGCAAGCCGCGCTCCACCGCCGCCGCGCCGCCGGCGGCCCCGATCGCGTCGGCGGAACCGCCGAGCCGGCTGCAACGCGATCTCCTGCCGCGGATCGTGGAACTGCTGCGCCTCGACGGGGCTGAACCCGGTCATCGCATCACCGAGGCGGCGATGGCGCGGCGCCTGCAGGTCTCCCGGACGCCGGTCCGTGCAGCCCTCAAGCACCTTGCGGAGCGGGGTGTGCTCGCCGCCTTGCCCGGCGGGGGCCTGACGCCTGCCCGCCCGCTCGACCAGGTGGCGGACGCGGAATTCGCGTCCGTCGGGGTGGAGATCGACGTCTGGTGCTCGCGCATGGCACGCGATCGGCTGTCCGGCGCCCTCCCGCCTCAGGTCTCGGAGGCGGATCTGATGCGGCGCTACGATCTCGGCCGTCCGCTGCTGCTGCGCATCCTCAACAAGCTCGCCGAGGTTGGCCTCGTCGAACGGCTCCCGGGCCACGGTTGGCTCTTCTCACCGGTCAACGATCCCGCCGCCATCGCCGAAAGCTACGCTTTTCGCCGCCTCATCGAGCCGGCGTCCCTCCTCGAGGCCGGTACCCGCATCGATCGCGCCTGGCTCGCCGAGATGCGTCGCCGGCACGAGGACATGCTGACCCGGACCTGGAGCGAGGCCCTGGCGGTCTCGCTGTTCGAGATGAACGCGGATTTCCACGAGGGGCTCGTCGCCGCATCGGGCAACCGCTACCTGCTGCTCGCGATCCAGCAGCAGACGCGGCTCAGGCGCTACACCAACTACGAATGGCGCTATGGCCCGGAGCGGGTGAAGGTGTCGTGCCGGCAGCATCTGGAGATCATCGCGCGGCTCGAGGCGGGGGAGGTCGAGGTCGCCGCCGCCCTTCTGCGCCAGCATCTCGATCTCGCACGGACCGTCAGCCTCGGGCCGCGCTGACCATTGCCGCCCGGGGCGCGATCCCATATCGGGCCCTTGCGTCGTGTTCTTTATCGCATCATAGTACATTGCATGGCATGAGCCTCCCCCGTTGTGGGGGAGGCCGCCTGGCATGGCCGGTCGCGGCGTGCCGTCCCCTCGCGCCGGTCCTCGACGTCCGGATGCGACAGCCGGATCAGGTATTGGCGATGACGATTGCTCCCCAGCTCAATCTCAGCCGCGAGGCGCTCGAACCCTACTGGATGCCGTTCACGGCCAACCGCGCCTTCAAGGCCAATCCGCGCCTGATGATCGCGGCCAAGGGCATGTATTACACCACCGCCGAGGGGCGGCAGGTGCTCGACGCCATGGCGGGCCTGTGGTGCGTCAACGCCGGTCACGGCCAGCAGCGCATCACCGACGCCATCCGCGAGCAGGCAGGCCACCTCGACTACGTCTCCTCCTTCCAGATGGGCCACCCGATCGCCTTCAAGGCGGCCGAGCGCATCGCCGGCCTGACGCCCGCGGGAATGGACCACGTCTTCTTCGTCAATTCCGGCTCCGAAGCGGTGGACACCGCGCTGAAGATCGCCCGCGCCTATCACCGCATGCGCGGGGAGGGGCACCGCACGCGCCTGATCGGCCGGGCCAAGGGCTATCACGGCATGGGGTTCGGCGGCCTGTCGGTCGCCGGCATCGGCCGCCACCGCCGCGACTTCGGGCCGCTCCTGCCCGACGTCGCCCATCTTCCCCACACCTACTCGCGCGAGCACCAGGCCTTTTCCCGCGGCCAGCCGGACTGGGGCGCCCATCTCGCCGACGAGTTGGAGGCCATCGCCCAGATCAACGATCCCTCGACGATCGCCGCCGTCATCGTCGAGCCGGTGACGGGTTCGGGCGGCGTCCTGCCGCCGCCCAAGGGCTATCTCGAGCGCCTGCGGGCCATCTGCGACAAATACGGCATCCTGCTCATCTTCGACGAGGTGATCACCGGCTACGGCCGCCTCGGAACGCCCTTCGGCTCGGCGGCGCTCGGCGTCACGCCCGACATCATCACCTGCGCCAAGGGCATGACCAACGGCGCGGTGCCGATGGGCGGCGTCATCGCCTCGGACAAGGTCTACGACGCCTTCATGGCCGGCCCCGAGGGCGCCGTCGAACTGATGCACGGCTACACCTATTCGGGCCATCCGCTCGCCTGCGCGGCGGCCATCGCCTCGATCGACGTCTACGAGGAGCAGGACATCTTCGCCAACTGCGCCCGCGCCTCGGCGCGCTGGGAGGACCAGGCCCATTCCCTCCAGGGCGAGCCCCACGTGGTCGACGTCCGGAACATCGGGCTCCTCGCGGCAATCGAGATCGCGCCGAAGCCCGGCGAGCCCGGCGGGCGGGCGTTGGCCGCCGGCAATATCTGCTTCGAGGCCGGCGTGCTGGTCCGCACCGCCGGCGACGCCCTCGTCCTGTCTCCGCCGCTGATCATCACCGACGGCGAAATCGACCGGATCTTCGAGACGATCCGCGGCGCCGTCCGGGCCCTCGCCTGAGGTTCGTCCGGCAGGCGCTCCGCGCCTGCCGGCCCTGACGACCTATTCCGCGGCGCGCAGCACGCGGCCGTCGCGGGTTCCCTCGAAGGCCGCCTCCTCCATGTCCAGGCGGTAGGCGGTGAACGTCCGGTCCGCCGCCGGCAGCATGGCTACCTCCATGCGGCCGAGAGAGGGCGTCATCACCACCATCGCCACCGTCGCAGTCACCATGCCCGACAGGGACGGGAAGGGCGGTCGGCAGACGGAACGCGGCGACTGGAAGGTGTCGAGCAGCGCCGCCTTGACGTGGTCGCTCGTCACCCGGCCGCGGTGGGGCGTGATGAGCTGGCGCACCCGGAGGTCGCGATAGAGCGAGTCGGGCGTCGTCGCGACGCCGGTATCCTTCAGCTTCGACAGGGCGACCGGGCTCTGCCAGTGATTGGCGTGGGCCAGGATGCCGTCGTCGGGGAAGACCTGGAACGTCTCGTCGGGCGCGCATTCGAAATCGATGACGATCCCGGCGGGATGGCTGATGATCATGTTGTTCGACGCCGATTTCGGCGTCGCATAGACCGCGTGCATGGCCATCGCCAGATTGTCCTGCTGCAGGGCCTTCCGCCGGATCAGGGCGAGGGGGACGCCGGTCTGGCTATAGTCCCGGTCGGACTGGAGGTAGTTGGCCGTGATGGCGATTCCCGCGGCGTTGAAGCCGGAGCGCGCCAGGCCGCCGGCCTCGGTGAAGGTGAGGATGTCGGGTCCGTCGGCGCGCCGGATCTTCAACACGACGGCGGTCTCGGCGCAGTCCACCTTCCAGTCCCAGTTCTGGGCGTGGATCAGCCGCCCGTCGGCCGTCGCCTCCCCCGTCACGACGAGACCGGTGCATTCCATATCCGCGGCCGCTGCGGCGGCGCGGCGGCGGGAGCCCAGCTTGAGGATTTCCGTGCGGGCGTTCAGCAGCACCACGTCCTCGAAGGCGACGCCGGCACCGCGCGCGATGCCCTGCATTTCCGGCACGTAATCGGCGTCGAAACGCTGGATCGTCGGCAGGAAGCCGCCCACCAGTCCGTGAATGTCGGCGACGGCGAGATCGGATCCGGCGAGCTGCTGCTGGTAGTGGGCGATGCCGAGCCTGACGCGGTCACGGGCGGCCTCGCCGTACTGTTCGCCCCGTTCCTGGGGTGAGCCGGAGACCTCGATCAGCGGCGCCGGGGTTGCCATGGGAGCCCTCGTTGTTTTTTGTCGACATGAAAACCATTATCGTTGATGATGAGTGGGAGCAAGGAGATGGGGCGATGTTTTTTCGTTGCAGCGAGAGCGCAGGAGTGCGGGACTGCCGACCGATCGGCGGGCGGGGCTGAAGGGGCGGACCCATGGCCGGCTACATCGCCCGTCGCCTTTTGCTGACGATCCCGACCCTGGTTCTCGTCGCGCTCGCCGTCTTCGCGCTGATCCGCATGGTTCCCGGCGATCCCGCCCAGCTCATGCTCGGCGACAGCGCCGATGCCGAGACGCTGGAGGCCCTCCGCAAGGCGATGGGCCACGACCGGTCCCTCGCCGCGCAGTTCCTGCACTGGGGCGGCAGGGTCCTGGCCGGCGACCTCGGGCTCTCGATCACCAGCCGCGAACCCGTCCTTCCGCTGATCCTGACGCGCTTCGCCGTCACCGCCCAGATCGTCGTCGTCGCCGTCGTCCTGTCGAGCCTCATCGCCGTCCCGCTCGGCATGATCGCCGCCTGGCGGCAGAATTCCGGCCTCGACCTCGGCATCACCGCCTTCTCCACGCTGATGGTCTCCCTGCCGAGCTTCTGGCTCGGCCTGATCCTGCTGCTGGTCTTCGGTGTCTGGCTGCAATGGCTGCCCATCGTCGGCTATGTCAGCCTCGCCGAGGATCCGCTGCGGTCGCTGAGCTTCGTCGTCCTGCCGGTGCTGACGCTGGTCCTGATCGAGGTCGGCGTGCTCACGCGCATGGCGCGCGCCGCGACCATCGACGTCCTCGGCCTCGAATACGTCGCCCACGCCCGCGCCAAGGGCGTCTCCGAGGCCGGCGTCATGGTGCGCCACGTCCTGCCCAACGCCTTTGCGCCGACCCTGACCTTGATCGGCGTCGTCCTCGGCAACCTCCTCGGCGGCATCGCGGTCATCGAGACCGTCTTCACCCTGCCGGGGCTCGGTCGCCTGATGGTCGATGCGATCTTCCAGCGCGACTATCCGGTGGTCCAGGGCGTGATGCTGTTCATCGCCACGACCTATGTCCTGGTGAACCTCGCCGTCGATCTCGCCTATCCCCTGTTCGATCCCCGCGTGGCGGCGGAGGCGTGATGCGCGCGCGGCTCAACCTGATCATTGGCGGCACGCTGGTCTCCGCTCTCGTCGCCATGGCGGCCACGGCGATCGTCTGGACGCCGGCGAGCCCCGTGCGCGTCAACATCCGCGCCCGGCTGCAGCCGCCCTCCGGCCAGTACTGGCTCGGCACCGACGAATTCGGCCGCGACGTGCTGTCCCGGCTGATGACCGGCGCCCAGACCAGCCTCACCGTGGCCGTCACCACGGTCGTGGTGGCCATGGCCATCGGCATCGCCGTGGGGGTGACGAGCGGCTTCTTCCGCGGCTGGGTCGACCGCGTGCTGATGATGGCCAACGACGCGCTGCTGGCCTTCCCCGGCATCCTCCTGGCGCTGGGTCTGCTCGCGGTCATCGGCCCATCGCAATGGGGCATCGTGGTGGCGCTCGGCCTCGCCTATGCGCCGACCGTCGCCCGCGTCGTGCGCGGGCAGGTTCTGTCCCTGCGCGAACGCGAGTTCGTCGAAGCGTCGCGGGCCCTCGGCAACAGCCAGGCCTACACCCTCGTCCGCCATGTTCTGCCCCATACGGTGTCGCCGCTCATCGTGCTGGCGACGTCGATGTGCGGCTGGGTCATCCTCGCCGAGAGCGCGCTGTCCTTCCTCGGCCTCGGCGTGCCGCCACCGGCACCGACCTGGGGCAACATGCTCTCGGCGGCCCGGCCCTTCATGGAGACGGCGCCCCAGCTCGCCATCGTGCCGGGCGTGATGATCGCGCTCTGCCTGCTCGGTGCCAACCTGCTGGGGGACGCCCTGCGCGACCTCCTCGACCCGAGGATGCTCGGCCGATGACCGCGACACCTGCATCGATGCCCGTCGTCTCGCCGCCCGTCCTCGCCGTGCGCGACCTCCGTGTGGGAACGCCGTCCGGCTTCACCGCCGTGGCCGGCGTCAGCTTCGACATCGGCGCGGGAGAGATCGTGGCGGTGGTCGGCGAATCCGGCTCCGGCAAGACCGCCACCGGCCGCGCCGTGATCGGCCTGCTGCCGAGGGGCCTTTCCGTCACCGGCGGCTCCATCGCGATCGCCGGCGAGGAGGTGACGACCTTCGGCCAGGGGCAGTTGCGGTCCATCCGCGGCGCGGTCGTCGGCATGGTCTTCCAGGAGCCGATGGTCTCGCTCAACCCGGCGCTGAGCATCGGTCTCCAGATGTCCGAGGCCATGCGGATCCACACCACCATGCCGGACGCCGAAATCCGGCAGGCGATCCTCGCCATGCTCGCGCGCGTCGGCATCGCCGATCCCGAGGGCTGCCTCGCCGCCTATCCACACGAGTTCTCGGGCGGCATGCGCCAGCGGATCATGCTGGCGAGCGTCATGCTGCTGAAGCCGCGGCTCCTCATCGCCGACGAGCCTACCACCGCCCTCGACACCTTGTCGCAGGCCGAGGTGCTCGACCTCATGGTGGAGCTGACGCGCGAGAGCGGCACGGCGGTGATGCTGATCACCCATAATCTCGGCCTGGTCGCCCGCTATGCCGACCGCGCCCTCGTCATGCGCCAGGGCGAGATCGTCGAAGAGGGGCCGGCGCGGCGTCTTCTCGCGGAACCGCGCCACGTCTATACGCGCGCCCTCGTCGATGCCCTGCCGCGCCGCACGGCGCGCCCGCTGGTGCCCGTGGCCCGCGATCCCGTGATCCGCGCGGAGGGCCTTTCCGTCCGCTTCGCCTCGGGCGGCGCCTGGCTGCGGCCGCGGCGGATCGTGCGCGCGGTCGACGGGGTCGATCTCTCCGTCCATGCCGGCGAGACGGTCTCGCTGGTCGGCGGCTCGGGCTCGGGCAAGACCACCCTCGGGCGGGCCATGCTGCGGCTGGTCGAGCCGAGCGCCGGTCGTATCCTCTTTCGGGGCGAGGACGTCTCGGCCTTGAAGGGACGCGGGCTGTTGCCCTTCAGGCTGGCGTGCCAGATCGTTTTCCAGGACCCCTATTCCTCGCTCGACCCGCGCATGAGGGTCGGGGCGATCGTCCAGGAGCCGCTCCGGCTGGTGCCCGGCCTCGACGCGGCGGAGATCACGCGGCGCGTCGCGGCGATCCTCGACGACGTCGGCCTCACCGGTCTCGAGGCACGCTATCCGCACCAGCTCTCGGGCGGCCAGCGTCAGCGCGTGGCGATCGCCCGCGCGCTGGTCCGGCGCCCCGATTTCGTCGTGGCGGACGAGCCGGTCTCCGCCCTCGACATGACCATCCAGAAGCAGATCCTCGCCCTGTTCAGGTCGCTGCAGCAGTCCTACGGCTTCGCCTGCCTCTTCGTCAGCCACGACCTGGCCGCCGTCGAGGAAATCTCCGACCGCGTGATCGTCATGCAGGAGGGCAAGATCGTCGAGGAAGGCCCGCGCGACGCCGTCTACGACAATCCCCGGCACGCCTACACGCAGCGCCTGCTGGCAGCCTCTCCGCGTCTCGACGGCGAGCCGCCTGCGGCCAGAGGAGCGATGACGAGCGAGCCCCACGCGATCACGACCAACCTCTATTAGCCGCCTCGGGGTCCTCCTCCCGACCCGACGACGGACCTTCCGCCCGACACGCTGGGTCGCAGTGCCGCGCGATCATGTGCGGGCTCTGTCGTGGCAGATCGCGTCGGACGGCGGCGCAGCGCTGGACAACCCTCAGCCGAATGTTGAACATTTCCGGCCGACGTGACACGAGAACGCCGCGGATTCGCGCCGAGCGATCCCGCGGACCGTTCTCGACGCCCGCCGGTTTCAGGTCCGGGGCCGCGTCGAAATCGGCACCATTTCGCCAGCCCCCCGGGAAAGTGGGTCCCAGAGAGATGACAAGCCCAGCCTACGCCGGAGTGTTGAAGCCGGTGCTCTCCATCGCCGACGCGCTGTCGGTCGTCGAGGACGGCATGACCGTCATGATCGGCGGATTCGGGGGCGCCGGATCGCCGGTCGAACTCGTTCACGGCCTGATCGATACCGGCAAGCGCGACCTGGTGGTGGTGAACAACAATGCGGGGAACGGTCAGGTCGGCCTGGCCGCCCTCATCCGCGAGAAGCGCGTCCGCAAGATGATCTGCTCGTTTCCGCGGTCGTCCGATTCCAGCGCCTTCCGCGAACTCTACGAGGCGGGCGAGATCGAGCTCGAGGTGGTCCCCCAGGGGACCCTCGCCGAGCGCATCCGCGCGGCGGGTGCGGGCGTTCCCGCCTTCTTCACGCCGACCGGCTTCGGAACGCCGCTCGCGGCCGGCAAGGAGGCCCGAGAATTCGGCGGCCGCACCTACATCATGGAGCACGCCCTTCACGCGGACATCGCCCTGGTCAAGGCCGCCCGGGCCGACCGGGCCGGGAACCTGACCTTCAGCAAGTCGGCCCGCAATTTCGGACCGATCATGTGTGCCGCCGCCGCGGTGTCCATCGTGCAGGCCGGCGACGTCGTCGATGCCGGAGCGATCGATCCGGAAATCGTCGTGACGCCCGGCATCTTCGTCGATCGTCTCGTTCATGTCCCCGATCCGAGCCAGGAAGAGGATCTCGTGGCAAAGGGAGTGCGCTATCCATGACCGACACGGTGGCACGATTGACGCGCCGTCAGATGGCCTGGCGCGCCGCCCAGGACATCGCCGACGGCAGCTATGTGAACCTCGGCATCGGCATTCCGGAGCTCTGCGCCAATTTCGTCCCCGAGGGGCGCCGGGTGACCTATCACACCGAAAACGGCATTCTCGGCTTCGGTGAGGCGCCTGCGAAGGACCTGGTCGACTTCGACCTCATCAACGCCGGCAAGAAGCCCGTGTCGCTGCTGCCCGGGGCCGCGATCTTCGATCACGCCATGAGCTTTTCGATGATCCGCGGCAAGCATATCGATCTGGCGATCCTCGGCGCCTTCCAGGTTTCGGCGCAGGGTGACCTCGCCAACTGGAGCACGGGCGACAATTCGGTTCCCGCCGTCGGCGGGGCCATGGATCTCGTCGTCGGCGCCCGTGACATCTACATCATCACCGAGCATACGACGCGCACCGGCGAACCCAAGCTTCTGGATGCCTGCAGCTATCCCCTGACCGGGATCGGCGTCGTGCGCCGGGTCTTCACCGATCTCGCGGTCATCGACGTGACGGGTGACGGCTTCGTCGTCTCGGAGATCGTCGCGGGCATGTCTCTGGACGAGTTGCGGGCGAAGACCGGGTCTCCGCTGGCCGCTCACCGGGACCTCCGCAGCATGCAGGCGCCTGCCCTGTGAGGCCGGTGGCCTGATCGCCTGCCGGACCTGACGCGGCGGGCGTTGCCCGGCAACGGCACGAGCCGCAGGCGCTCGGCGCGCGGCCGCACGTTGAGACCGGAGGCCATGGTCTTGGCTACGGTCGCCACAGATGGACGGTGCCCCGCGTCAGGGGGCGGCGATGACGCCCTTGCGCAGGAGGAAGCAGCCGTATGGCCGGGGGTCGCCGACCTGCACGACGGCGAAGGCGCTCTCCGCCGCCGCGTAGAAGGCGAAGCGCTCCAGCCCCGCCATGACGGGCGGAGGGTCTGCGATGGAAGCGAGCAGGGCCGCCACCTCCCGCTGCACGAGCGGGATCGCGTCGTCGTCGCCGACCACCGCCATCCGCCGGACCGGCGAGGCTTCGAAATCGTCCAGCGGCAACAGGGTCAGGATCGCTCCGAGGACACGGGCCATGGTCAGGCCGGGCACGCGCACCAGCCGTTTCGAGGCGGTCGCGGCGGCGATCCGCTCGGCCGGATGATTGGCATCGACGACGGCGAGGTCGTCCCCATGCCCCATGGCGGCGAGGATCCAGAGGAGATCCGGCCCGAGTACGGGATCAAGGCCCTTCAGCACGGTGGTCTCCGGATGTTGGCCGCAGGGCCCGGCGGCCGCGGGTGGTGAGATAGATGCGGGCGGCGTTGCCGCCGAAGATCGCGGTCCGCTGCGCCTCGTCGAGCGCGGCGGTGAGCACGGTGGCAGCCTCCCACCAGGCGTCATAGCCGCCGGCGACGTTCACCACCGGCCAGTCGCTTCCCCAGATCAGCCTGTCAGGGCCGAAGCAGTCGAGGAGGTGGGCGGCATAGGGTGCGAGATCCGCGGCGGACCAGGACGGGGAGGCCTCGGTGACGAAGCCCGAGAGCTTGCAGGTGACATGGCCGCGGGCGGCGAGGGCGGCCATGTCGGCGCGCCAGGGGTCGAGGCACCCGGTGCGGATGAAGGGCTTGGCGCCGTGATCGACGACGATGGACAGGCCGGGATGTCGATCCGCCACCACGAGCAGGCGCGACAGGTGCCGCGGCAGGACGAGGGCGTCGAAGACGAGGCCGAGCCGGGCCATGGTCTCGAGCGCCGGAGCGAGCCGGGGGTCGAGGAGGAAGTCGTCGTCGGCGAGGTCCTGCACCATGGGGCGCAGGCCGACGAGCAGGGGATCCTCGGCCATCAGGCCGATGGCCCCGGCTGCGTCCGGCGCGAGAAGGTCGGCCCAGCCGACGACGCCCGCGACGGTCTCGCTGTCCTGCGCCAGGGCGAGGAGGAAAGCGGTTTCGGCGATGGTCGGCGCCGCCTGGACGAGAATGGTCGCGGCGATGCCGTGCCGGGCGAGCAGGGGGGCGAGGTCGGAGGGCAGGTGATCGCGCCGCAGCACCTCCGGGGCGGCATCCAGCCAGCCGTAGTCGCCGCGGTCCATCCGCCAGAAGTGCTGGTGCGCGTCGATCCGCATCGTCACGCCGGTGTGGGTGCGTGAGGAGGGATGAGTCCCGCCGCGCGGAGGTCGCTCCACAGGGCGGACGGAGGCGGCATGGCGAGGGCGGCGATGTTGGCGGCGATCTCGTCCGGGCGGACCGCGCCGATCACCAGGGCCGCCACCGCCGGATGCGCAGCCGCGAAGGCGAGGGCGGCGCGGCGCAGCTCCACGCCGTGGGCGGCGCAGACCTCCGCGAGCGCCTTCACCCGTCCGGCGATCTCGGGCGTCGCCGAGCGGTAGTTGTACGGGGCGCCGACGCCGCCGGCGAGGATGCCAGAATTGAAGACACCCGCGAGCATGACGCCGATCCCCTTCTCGGACGCCAGCGGCAGGAAGGAGTCGAGCGCTCCCTGCTCGAGCAGCGTGTAGCGCCCGGCGAGCATCATCACGTCGAAGTCGCCCGCGCGCGCGAAGCGCTCGCACATCTCCGCCTCGTTCACCCCCACCCCGATGGCCTTGACGGCGCCGGAGGCGCGCAAGCGGTCGAGGGCGCGGTAAGCGCCGTCCATGGCCTCGGCGAAGCGGCGCTCGACCTCCGCCCCATGGGTCCAGGCGTCCACGTCGTGGATGAGGAGGATGTCGATGTGGTCGGTGCCCAGCCGCAGCAGCGACTGCTCGAAGGACCGCATGGCGCCGTCGTAGGAGTAGTCGATCACGGCCCCGTGCGGCAGGCCGCCGGCATAGCCCGACCTGTCGCCGGGGCTCGCCGACGGGTCCATCCAGCGGCCGACCTTGGTCGACAGCACCACGCGGTCGCGCGGAACCTGTCTCAGGGCGGCGCCGATCCGGTGCTCGGACAGGCCGTGTCCGTAGAGCGGCGAGGTGTCGATGAGGTCGATGCCGGCGGCGAGGGCGCCGGTCACCGTCTCCTGTGCTTGGCGCTCGTCCAGCGCCGCGTAGAGGTCGCCGAGGGGCGCGCCGCCGAAGCCGATCTGCCCGACCTCCAGTCCGGAAGCCAGCCGCCGGCGGGGCAGAGCCGCGCGAATGGGCGCGAGGGCAGGGAGCACGGTCATCGTGGATCGACGGGTCCCGTGGGGAGAGCGAGCTCGCGCTCGATCCAGGCCGCGAGCCGAAACAGGTCGGCCTCGCGCCCGCCGTGGGTCAGGATCTGCACGCCGATGGGAAGCCCCTCCGGCGAGAAGCCGATGGGAACGGAGATGGCCGGCAGGCCGCTGAGGGACCAGATCGCCGTGATGGCGATCCAGCCGAGGTAATCCGGCATCGTCTCGCCCGCGACCGTTTCCGGCGCGAGGATATCGGCCGCGAAGGGCATGGTCTGGGTCGCCGGGCAGACGAGGAATTCGTGGGTGTCGAGGAAGTCGACGGCGCGGCGGTAGAAGTCGGTGCGGACGCGGTTCGCCGCGGCGATGGCGCGGCCGGGCTGGTCGCGGCCCCGCAGGATGTCGCCCATGACGGCAGGGGGAAACAGGTCCCGGTGCCGGTCGAGGAGCGGCTCCCAGGTGGCGAAGAAACTCTCGCCGCGCAGCACGCGGAACGCGTCCATGGCACCGGTCGTGGCGGGATAACCGCGATGCACCGCGACGCCGGCCCGTTCGAGAGTGTCGGCGAAGATCTCGACGGCCGCCCTGACCGGCGTCTCCACGGGGAGGCCGAGGTCGGGCGAGATCGCGATGCGCGCCGGCCTGCGTGGGTCTCGTGCGGCGGCGAAAGCCGGCGGGCCGGAGGCGGGCCGGGAGAGAAAGTCGCCGGGGTCGTAGCCGACCATAGCGTCGAAGAGCAGAGCGAGATCGTCCACCGAGCGCGCCATCGGCCCCTCGACGAAGATGGTGTCGAAGGGGTCCGTCAGGCGCTTGCGGGGCACGCGGCCGGGCGTCGGACGCAGGCCCAGCACATTGCAGAAGGCGGCGGGGATGCGCAGGCTGCCGCCATAGTCGTTGCCGTGCGCCAGCCAGGCCTCGCCGGTCGCCAGCGCCACCGCCGAGCCGCCGGACGAGCCGCCGCAGGTGAGGCGGGTGTCGTAGGGGTTCAGCGTGGTGCCGTGCACCGCGTTGGTCGTCTGCGCGCCGCCGAGCTCGGAAAGGTTGGCCTTGCCGAGGACGACGGCGCCGTTCGTCTCCATCTGCGCCACGGTGCGGTCGGAGGTCGCGGAGACGCGGTCGCGGAAGATCGGCGTGCCGCCGGTGTTCCG
Organism: Phreatobacter cathodiphilus; assembly: GCF_003008515.1. Lineage (NCBI taxonomy): Bacteria > Pseudomonadati > Pseudomonadota > Alphaproteobacteria > Hyphomicrobiales > Phreatobacteraceae > Phreatobacter > Phreatobacter cathodiphilus. The sequence continues at coordinate 914,551 of NZ_CP027668.1, forward strand.
GGTGCCGGCGACGTCGTTGTTGTCCTTCACCACGATGGGAATGCCGGAAAGGATCGTGTCGTGCCCGGCGCGCCGCGCGACGTCCGCCGCGCGCGCCTGGTCCATGGCGCGGTCGAGGCAGAGCGTCGGGACGGCGTTGACCTTCGGCTCCACCACGGCGATCCGGTCGGCGGCGGCCTCCACGAGTTCGACGGAGGTGATCTCTCCCGCCCGCAGGAGCGTGCGGACGGCGGTGGCGGACAGGGCGATCAGGTCATGCGACATGGGGGGTCCCGGAGGGGGTGACGGCGGGCGCGCCGCAGGATCGGCGGACGATGAGCTTCGGCGCCATCACGACGACCTCGCCCGGGCCGAGGCGGCTTCCCGCGATCCGCTCGGCGACGAGCGCCAGCGCCCGCTCGCCGATCTCGCGCACCGGCTGGGCGACGGCGGTGAGGCGCGGCGACACCGAATCGGCCCAGGGCAGGTCGTCGATGCCGATGATCGAGACGTCCTCGGGGCAGCGCAGGCCGAGATCGGCGAGGGCCCGGATGGCGCCGACGGTCATCAGGTTGTTGGTGGCGAAGATCGCGGTGGGGGGATCGTCGGTCGCCAGCAGATCGGCCACGGCCCGGCAGGCGGGCGCCTCCTGAAAGCCGGCGTCGCGCACGAGGGCGGGGTCAAGGGGAATCCCGGCGGTCAGCAGCGCCTCGCGATAGCCGCGCAGACGGTCCGCGGCGGTGCGCACGACCTCCGGACCGTTGACGAGCGCGATGCGGCGATGGCCGGCGGCGATCAGGTGGCGTGTCGCCTCGAAGGCGGCCCGGTGGTTGTCCAGGACCACGGCGTCATAGCCCAGCCCGTCCATGGCGCGGTCGACGAGCACGACCGGCACCTCGAGCTGCGCGAGAAGGGCGGCGCGGTTCATCGACACCGCGCCGGTGGGGGCCAGGATGAGCCCGTCGATGCGCTGGCTGCGCAGCATCTTCAGGTGGGCCTCTTCGCGCTCGACCCGTTCCGAGGAGTTGCAGAGGAGCACGAGATAGCCGCTGGCGGCGGCGGCGTCCTCGACCGCCGCGAAGAGGTCGGAGAAGAACGGGTTGGTGATGTCGCCGACCACCAGGCCGAGCAGCCCGCTGGATCGCTTGCGCAGAGAGCGGGCCGCGGGATGGGGCGCATAGCCGAGTTTGTCCACGGCCGCGAGGACGCGGGCGCGCAGCTCCCCGCTGACGCGGTCGGCGCTGTTCAGCGCGTTCGACACGGTCGCGACGGACACGTTCGCCAGCCGCGCGACGTCCCGGATCGTGGCCATCCATTCTCCCTGTGAAACGTTTTACTCTTGCGGCCCATTCTTTCAATGTCGCGACGGCATTGCAACAGATGGGCGAAAATTTTGCGCTTGAAGCAGCCGTGAGCCTGTGTAAGCCTATTTTGAAACGTTTTACAAAAACCCGTCGAGGAAACCCCGCCGTGCTGCGCTTCCGTGCCTCCTCCGCGAGGCCGCACCCATGATGCCCTACATTCTCCGGCGGGTGGCCGCGACGATCCCCGTGCTCGTCTTCGTGGCCCTCTTTGTCTTCTTCCTGCTGCGGCTGACGCCGGGGGATCCCGCTGTGCTGATCGCCGGCGACCAGGCGACGGAGGCGCAGATCGAGACGATCCGCCGGCAGCTCGGGCTCGACAGGCCGATCCTCGAACAACTCGTCGCCTGGACGGGACGCATCCTCTCCGGCGACCTCGGCCGGTCCGTCTTCTCCGACATGGAGGTGACGCGGTTGGTCGCCATGCGGATCGAGCCCACCGCCCTTCTGGCCCTGGTCGCCATCGTCATGGCGCTGGTCATCGCGCTGCCGCTGGGGACGCTCGCCGCCGTGACGGCGGGCAGCCGCATCGACCGCGCGGTCATGGCCTTCGCCATGCTCGGGTTTTCGTCGCCCGTCTTCGTCGTCGCCTTCCTGCTCGTCTATGTCTTCGCGCTGACGCTCGGCTGGTTCCCGACGCAAGGTTATGTCCCGCTCGCCGACGGTGTCTGGGCCTGTCTCAACAGCCTCATTCTGCCGGGCATGGCGCTGGCCATGCTCTATGCGGCGCTTCTGGCGCGCATCACCCGGACGAGCCTCCTCGAGGTGCTGTCGGAGGACTATGTCCGCACCGCCCGCGCCAAGGGGTTGATGCCGCTGCGCGTGCTGGTCCGCCACGCCCTGCAGAACGCCGCCATTCCCATCGTCACCGTCGTCGGCGTCGGTATCGCGGCGCTGCTCGGCGGGGTGGTGGTGACCGAGACGGTGTTCAACATCCCCGGCCTCGGCCGCCTGACGACGGACGCCATCCTGCGCCGCGACTATCCCGTGGTGCAGGGGCTCATCCTGATCTTTTCGGGCGTCTACGTGCTCATCAACCTGCTGGTCGACCTCAGCTATGTGCTGTTCGACCCGCGCGTGCGCTATTGAGGGCGAGATGGCGATGACCGACGCCTCTCCGCGGAGCGCCACGCCCCTCCAGTCCCTCGCCGAGACGGTGGGTCGGCTCGGCGCCTTCCTGCGCGCCAATCCCGTAGTCGCCACCGGCCTCATCGTGCTCCTCGTCTTCGCACTGGTGGCGCTGCTCGCGCCGCTGATCTTCGTCGATCCGGCACGGGTCAACCCGCTGCAGCGGCTGCGCCCGCCGAGCCTCGCCCATCCCTTCGGTACCGATCAGATCGGCCGCTCGACCCTGTCGCGGACGTTCAACGGCACCGCCATCTCGCTGACGGTCGGTGCGCTGGTCACCGCCGTCGTCGTCGTCTTCGGCCTCCTCATCGGCCTCGTCTCCGGCTTCGTGCGCTGGCTCGACGGGATCGCCATGCGGGTGATGGACGGCATGATGGCCATCCCGGGCATCCTGCTCGCCATCGCGCTGATGTCGCTGTTCGGCTCGGGCGTGCGCAACGTCATCATCGCCATCGCGATCGCCGAGATCCCGCGCATGGCGCGGATCGTCCGCTCCTCCGTGCTGGTGATCCGCGAGCAGCCCTATGTGGAGGCGGCGCGCGCCGCAGGCACCCGCACGCCGCGGCTTCTCGTCCAGCACATCCTGCCGAACGTCGCGGCGCCCGTGATCGTCCAGGCGACCTACGTCTTCGCCTCCGCGATGATCGTGGAATCGGTCCTGTCCTTCCTCGGTGCCGGCACGCCGCCGACCGTTCCGAGCTGGGGCAACATGCTGGCCGAGGGACGCGCCTTCATGCAGCGCGCGCCGTGGATGATCGCCTTCCCCGGCGTCGCGCTCGCGCTGCTGGTGCTGACCGTCAACGTGCTGGGCGACGCGCTGCGCGACGCCATCGATCCGAAACTCGCGCGGCAACTGCGCACCTGATTGCCCCGCCACGCGGGCAAGAGCGCCGGGCAACGGCGCCATACGACGAAACGACAGAGCGGGAGGAGACGGGAATGACCCACTGGACACGACGACTGACGACGGCCGCCACAGCGGCCATGCTCATCATGACGGCTCTGCCGGCCATGGCGCAGACGGTGCTGAAGGTGCGCCCCTTCGGCGACCTGCGCACCATCGACCCGATCACCACGTCGGACTACATGGTCCGCAACCACGGCTACATGGTCTACGACACGCTGTTCGCTCAGGACGGTTCCGGCGCCATCAAGCCGCAGATGGTGGAGCGCCACACGGTCTCGGACGACGGCAAGACCTGGACCTTCGTGCTGCGCGAGGGCCTGAAGTTCCACGACAACCAGCCGGTCACGGCGGAGGACGTCGTCGCCTCGCTCAAGCGCTGGGGCGAGCGCGACGGGCTCGGTCAGCAGCTCATGGGGCAGACGGCCTCGCTCACCGCCACCGACGCCAGGACGGTGACGCTCGTCCTGAAGGAGCGCTGGGGCCTCGTGCTGGAGGCCCTCGGCAAGCCGAGCTCGATGGTGCCCTTCATCATGCCGGCGCGGATCGCCGCCACGCCGGCCAACCAGAACATCACCGATCCCATCGGCTCCGGCCCCTTCATGATGATCAGGGCCGAATGGTCGCCGGGCGCGAAGATCGTCTATGCCCGCGCGCCGATGTACGTGCCCCGCGCCGAACCGGCCGACGGCCTCGCCGGGGGCAAGCGGGCTCAGGTCGACCGCGTCGAGTGGATCATCATGCCCGACGCGCAGACCGCACTGAACGCGCTGCAGGCGGGCGAGATCGACATTTTCGAGGAGTTGCCGCCCGACATGATCCCGCTGGTGAAGTCCAACGCGCGGATCGCCATCAGCAGGCTGTCGGCGCTCCAGGGCGTCATGCGCATGAACCAGCTCCAGCCACCCTTCAACAACGCGAAGCTGCGGCAGGCGATCCTGCGCCTCGTCGATCAGGAGCAGACGCTCAGGGCCTATGTCGACGACAAGGCCCTCTACACGAACTGCCCGTCGTTCTTTATGTGCGACTCGCCCTATTTCACGAATGCGGCCTGGAAGCCCGCCGACGTTGCCGCGGCGCGCGCCCTGGTGCGCGAGAGCGGCTACAACGGCGAAAAGATCGTGCTGCTCGACGCCACCGAGACGGCGCTGAGCCCGGCCACCTTGGTGGTGGCACAGGCCATGCGCGACATCGGCCTCAACGTCGACTACCAGGCGATGGACTGGGGCACGCTGTCGAGCCGCCGCACCTCGAAGAACCCGGTCGCGCAAGGGGGCTGGTCGGCCTTCCTGTCGGGTCCCGCGGCCCCCGACATGTGGGAGCCGGTCGGGCACCTGGCGCTCCGCTCGAACTGCGACCGCGCCTGGTTCGGCTGGCCTTGCGATGAGGCCATCGAGAAGCTCCGCGCCGCCTTCACCACCGCGCCGGACCTCGCCGGCCGGCAGGCCATCGCCCGGCAGATCCAGGAGCGGGCGGTTGAAACGGTGCCCTATGTGCCGGTCGGCCAGTTCTGGCTGGTGCGTGGCCACCAGGCGAGCCTCAAGGGTCTGCTGACGGCGGGGCTGCCGGTCTACTGGAACATCAGCAAGTGACGACGTCGGGAGCCGGACCGCGTCGTGCGGCCCGGCTCCAAAGGGGCGCCGGCGTCTTGCCCTTTGGTGATGCCGGAGGGATCGCCTGGCCCCTGTGACAGCCCGCGTGTCCTCGCGGCCCTGCGACTAGCGACGCAGGCCCGGAGATTCGACCGGCAGGCCGCGGGCACGTACGGCGAGATAGAGCTCGAGCGCCAGATATTCCGCCGATCCATAGGAAAACTGGGTCGCCCTGACGCCGAGCGAGCAGGCGCGCAGCCGGCGGTGCAGCGAGCCCATCGTGTTCCATTCGAGCCGGTAGGCGGGAAATCCGGTGCCGACCCCGCTGGAGATGACGTCGCCGCGCAGGCGACGGCCGACGTTCGCCTCGTGGCAATGGGCGCAGGACAGGTTGAGCTGGCCCATGCGCGTCTCGAACAGCCGCCGTCCCTCGGCGACGAAGGATGCGGCCGGTCCGTCGGTGGCGACAGCCGTCGGCAGCCCGCGCGACTGCACCGCCACCGCCGCGGTGAGGGCAAGCAGGTCGTCGCTCTCATAGCCGAAGGCCGGCGCCTGCTGGTGGCGGCTGCGGCATGTCTCGATGCGGCCTTCGAGATTGAGAAGGCGCCCGTCACCGGCCACCTGCGGATAGCGGGTCGCCGCGCCGCGCATCCCGCCGATGTCGCCGTGGCAGCCCTGGCAGGACGGGCGTCCGCCCGCCGGCGCCGCCCGCCAGAGCGTCTCGCCCGAATCCACCCACAGCCAGCCCGGGTGGCGGGAGGGATCGTCCTGCAACGCCCGGAGGTCCGGCGACAGGAAGGTCGCGGGCGCGCGCACCTCGCCGGCGCCGGCCGCCGTCGCCGCGAGCATCAGGGCGAAAGCGATCGTCGCCCTCATGTCACCGTCAGGCTCTGGCGGCGCTCGTAGGTGACGCCGCCGTCCTCGATCCATTCGAACACGAGTTCGCCGCTGCGCTCGGCGCGGGTGGTGAAGGCGACATAGGGATTGGCGGCGATGCCGGGCGAAAGCTCTATGCGGAAGAGCTCCTGCCCCTCCTGGGTCACGCGCAGCGTGTGGATGATCTTGCGCGCCACTGGTCTCAGCCCCGGCGCGTCGATGGCGCGCTCCATCGGATGGCGAGCGAGCACGCGGATCTCGACGATCTCGCTGCGGCGGGCCTCTGCCGGCATGGTGATGCGGGCGGGAAGGGTGGCGCTGGCCATGGCTCAGCCTCCGTCCACGCAGGCGCCGAGGATGACGATGACCTCGCGGCTGCCGCGATGGACGACGCCGCGGCTCGTCTCGGCGAGCACCACGATGGTCTGCGTCTCCGCCAGGCGGATCCGCGTGGCGACGTCGGCGCGGCCGGCCTGCGGGCCGATGTGGAAAGTCGCGATCCGCGGGAAGGGGTTCTTCTCGGCCAGGATGTGAATGCGGGCGACATGGTCCTCGGCGCTCATCGGGCTGTCGATCCTGACCGCGATGTCCACAGCATTGCCGTTCTCCGAGAGCTGCGGCATCTCGATGGACAGGCCCGCCGCCGCCGGCTCGCGCCCGGCGAGGATCGCCCGCTCCGCGGCGGCGAAGGTCTCGGCTGATGCCGCCTGGCCCGAAGCCGCGGCGGGAGCGAGGGCGACAGCGGCCGCCGCGGCGATGGCGACGCGCCGCGTCAGGAGATCCGGCCGTTCAGGGGAAGGTTTGGGCATGGTTCACTCCTTCAGGGCGGACAGATAGGCGACCACGTCCTCGATCTCCTGAGCGGAGAGCACCGGCCGTCCCCGCCAGCGCTCGTCGACATGGGCAAGGCCCGCAACGCGATGATAGGCCGGCATCACCGCCGCGGGGTTGGCGAGCGTCGGATCGATGACCCGCAGCCTGATCTGGCCGGGGGTGAGGCGGGCGCCGACACCCGCGAGCAGCGGCCCCACCTCGCCCATGAACGTCTCCGCCGGATCGGGGATCGTGTGGCAGATGAGACAATTGGCCGTCTCCCGGTTGCGGACGATCCGCGCGCCGCGCTCGGCCGATCCGGTGAGCCCGCCGAGCGGCGCCGCCACGGCATCGCCCGAGACGACGAAGGGCGCAACCTCCTGTCCCGCCGCCGGTGCGGCGAGGCCGAGGACGACCAGGGCGGCGCGGAAGCCCCTCACGCCCGCCTGAGGTCCTGGTCCTTCAGCGGCACCGAGCGGATGCGCTTGCCCGTGGCGGCGAAGATCGCGTTCAGCACGGCCGGCGCCGCCACCATGATGGTCGGCTCGCCGACGCCGCCCCAGAAGCCGCCGGAGGGCATGACGATGGTCTCGACCTTCGGCATCTCGTCCATGCGCAGGACGTTGTAGCTGTCGAAATTGGTCTCGACGATCTGCCCGTCCTTCACCGTGCAGGCGCCGTAGAGCAGGGCCGAGAGGCCGTAGACGAAGGAGCCCTCCACCTGCATCTCGATCTGCCGCGGGTTGACGGCATGGCCGCAGTCGGTGGCCGCCACGATGCGGTGCATGCGCAGCTTGCCCGCCGCATCGACCGAGACCTCGGCAGCGGCGGCCACATAGCTGCCGAAGCCCATCTGCTGGGCGATGCCGCGGTGGACGCCTGCCGGCGGCGGCTTGTCCCAGCCGATCCTCTCGGCCACCGCGTTCAGCACGGCGAGGTGGCGGGGATGGTTGCCCATCAGCTTGCGGCGGAAGGCGAGGGGATCCTGCCCCGCCGCGTGGGCGAGCTCGTCGAGGAAGCACTCCAGGTAGATGGCATTCTGGTTGTGGTTCACGCCCCGCCAGAAATGCGGCGGCACGTGGGTGTTCCGCATGGCGTGGTCGATCAGCAGGTTGGGGAAGGAATAGCCGATCTGGCTGTCGTTGCCGCCGGCGTTCAGCCCCTGGAACTGCACGGGATCGCGGCCGCTCTGCAGCGCCGTGGGGAAAACGTAGGAGAGGATCGACTGGCCGGAGATGCGCATGTGCAGACCGACGACGTTTCCCTGTGCGTCGAGGCCGCCGGTGAGCTTGCACATGGTGACGGGGTGGTAGCGCCCCTGCACCATGTCCTCCTCGCGCGTCCATTGCGTCTTGATCGGCACGCCCGGCACCTGCCTGGCGATGGTGACGGCCTGGATGAGCCAGTCGTGGGTGGTTCGCCGGCCGAAGCCGCCGCCGAGATCGACGCGGTGCACGTCGCACGCCGTCTGCGGCAGGCCGGCGGCCTGGGCGGTCGCGGCCAGCGCCGCCTCGCCGTTCTGGGTGGGGCACCAGACGTCACAGCGCGTCGGTGTCCACACCACCGTGGCGTTCATCGGCTCCATCGGCGCGTGATTCTGGAAGGGGTACTCGTAGACGGCCTCCAGCTTCCGGGCCGCCCCGGCGATGGCGGCGCGGGCGTCGCCGTTGGTGTTGCCGACGAAGGCCTCCTGCGCATCGAGCCCCTCGCGCAACTGCGCCGCGATGGTTTCGGAGGACACCGCCCGGTTCGGCCCGTAGTCCCAGGTGACGGGCAGGGCGTCGAGGGCGGTCTTCGCCTGCCAGAACGTGTCGGCCACCACGGCGACCGCGGTGTCGGCGACCTTCAGCACGTGCCGCACGCCGGGCATGGAGGAGACCTTGGCGGCGTCGAAGGACGCGACCTTGCCGCCGAACACGGGGCATTCCTTCGGTACGGCCACCAGCATGCCGGGCATCTTCAGGTCCGAGCCGTAGACAAGCGCGCCGGTGGTCTTCGCGGCGGTATCGAGACGCTTCGCCGAGGTGCCGATGACGGTCCAGTCCTTCGGGTCCTTCAAGGGCACGTTGGCGGGCGGCGTCAGGCGGGCGGCGGCGGCCGCGACCTGCCCGTAGCGCACGGACCGGCCGGACGCGGCGTGGGTGATGACGCTGTCCTTGGCGGTGCACTGCGCGGCCGGTACGCCCCAGGCGTCGGCGGCCGCCTGGATCAGCATGACGCGGGCGGTGGCGCCGCCGCGGCGGACGTATTCGTGGCTCTGGCGGATGCCCTGGCTGCCGGCGGTGAGGAAGGCGCCCCAGGCGCGGTTGCGGGCGAGGGACTGGCCGGGCGTCACGTATTCGGTGACGATCTTCGACCAGTCGCAGTGCAGCTCCTCCGCGATCATCTGGCAGAGCCCGGTGCGCGTGCCCTGGCCCATCTCGGAGCGCGCCATGCGCAGCACCACCGTGTCGTCGGGACGGATGACGACCCAGGCGTTGATCTCAGGGGTTGCGGCGGGCGCCGGCTGCTGGGCGAAGGCATCGGTCGGCAGGCAGAAGCCGACGGTGAGGCCGGCGGCGGCCTTGAGGACGGCGCGGCGGGAGGCGGTCGTGGTCTCGATGAGCGTCATGTCGGCCTCCCTCAGCCCTGGCGGTTCGCGGCGGCCTGCTTGATGCCGGCGCGGACGCGGTTGTAGGTGCCGCACCGGCAGATGTTGGTCATCGCATTGTCGATGTCCTCGTCCGTCGGGTTCGGCTTCTCCGCGAGCAGGGCGGCGGCGGCCATGATCATGCCGGACTGGCAATAGCCGCACTGGGGCACGTCGAGGTCGCGCCAGGCGACCTGGATGGGGTGCATGCCGTTCGGCGACAGGCCCTCGATGGTGACGATCTTCTGGTCGGGGGTGACCGCGCTCAGCGGCATCGCGCAGGAGCGCACCGCCTGACCGTCGATATGCACCGTGCAGGCGCCGCAGGCGGCGATGCCGCAGCCGTACTTCGTGCCGGTGAGGCCCGCCTGCTCGCGCAGGGCCCAGAGCAGCGGCGTGTCGTCCGCCGCCTGAACGTCGACCACCTGGCCGTTGATGTTGAGTTTCGCCACCGCCGTCTCCCTCGTTCGACCGGCCCTTCCCAGGCTCTTGTCTGGAACGAGTCCATCTTGGTCGGACCGCAGGCACAACCCGCTTCGACGCCGGCCGTCTTCACAATCCTGAGAGCCGTGGGTTCTGAGCCCGTGTCCTCCGATATCGCGGCGCCTGACGGGCCCGCGGGGCCGAGGGGAGGATCGATACGGCTGCGCTCGATCCCGGCGCCGCGGTGGAACCATTCGAGGCGCTCGCCGAGCACCAGGATCGCGAGGCCCGCCGAGAAGACGGGAGACAGGTGGAGGAAGGTCGCCCGATGCTCGCCAACCGGCGCGCCAGTGCTTCGAGCTGCGGCGCGTCATGGCAGCACATCCTCTCGATGGACGCGGTGTGTCGAGCCAGAGCCCGCGCTTGCCCCTCGGCCGCAGCGCCGTTCATCGGCTCGCCGGCTGCTCCTCGTCGCGGCCGGCCTTGCTGACCTCGATCGAACGGAGGGCATCCCGCTCGGCGCGGGCGAGGTGGTGGCGCAGCGCGGCCGCCGCCGCGCCAGGATCGCCGGCGAGAAGCGCGTCGATGACGACGATATGCTCGTTCGACCAGGCCATGACCCTTTCGGCCTCCTCGTAGGTGCCAAGCTCGAGAAGCCGGCGCAGATCGATCTGCTGCCGCACGGCCGCCACCAGAAATGGATTTCCGGTGAACCCGGCAAGCCCTCCGTGGAAGTCGGCATCCAGTGCCACGGCGATCGAACGGCGCATCAGCCGCTGCCTGCGGATATCCTCCGGGACCGTGGCGTCGCCGATGTCGGTCAGCAGCGCGACATGACGTTCGCGCAGCGTGTTCAGCACCCCGCTATCGGGTCGGAACGTGTCCAGCAGCAAGCTGGCAGGCTCCAGCATCAGGCGGAAATCATAGCTCGCGCGAACGCTGTCGATATCGTTCATCGTTTCGACGAAGCGCCATGAGCGGCCAGCCCCCCGCATGAGCAGCCCGTCATCCACCAGCCGCCCGACCACGTGATCGAGGATCGGCCGGCTGACGGCATAGCGGGCCGACAACACGCCGCGAGAGACCTCGGAGGGAAGCGCGTTGGAGATCCTGTCCTTCAGAATCTGTCCGTAGAGCAGGTCCTCGGGAGCCGCGGGAGCTTCGAGGTGCAGGCTTCCGAACGCCGCGCCGTCCCGCAACAGAAAGAATCCCTGGTTCGGCCGGGCTTCGACGAGCCTCAGTTCGATTAGCACCTTCATGGCGGCGCGCACCGGCGTGCGCGACAGGCCGAGCTGCCGGGCCAGCTCCAGTTCGGTGACATGCCGGCCCTCGCTCCAGCCGCAGCGGGCAGCCAGGTCGGCAATCTGGCGGGCGAGGGCGATGGTGCGTGAACGGGGCGGCTTCATGGCTGCGGCACGCGCCTTGCTTTGTCGATGCGAGTTTCTACGCCCTGCATTGTACTAACTGTCGCAATTAGAACAATGCAGCAATCCTGAGGACCACGATGATCGTTCGCGCGCCGATTGCCTCCGAATGCGGCAGTTCCGCCGCTGATGGCAGGTGTCGACCCTGTCCCGCGCGAACTCCGCTCTGCACTGCTCAACCACCAGGAGTCCCCATGTCTCGATCGTCCACTCATCCGCTGCATCGCGCTGCAGCCTGCCTTGTAGCCGCAGCCGCGACACTGTTCGCCATCGGCGTTGCAAAAGCCCAGCCGGCTGCACCGGCTCTGGTGTCGACGGGCAAGCTGACCTATGGCACCGCCGCCACCTTCGCGCCCTTCGAATACACGGTGGACGGCAAGCTGACCGGGTTCGACATCGATTTCATCGAGGCCATCGCCCGGAAACTGACGCTCGAGCCTGCGCCCCTCAACATCGAGTTCCGCGGGCTCATCCCGGCGCTGCAGGGGCGCCGCGTCGATATCATCAACTCGGCGATGTACATCAACCCGGCCCGCTCCGAGCAGGTCGATTTCGTGCCCTACATGAAGATCGGGCAGCAGATGGTGGTGCGCCGCGGCAACCCCCTCGCCATTCGCGGGCGCGATGACCTCTGCGGCCGCAAGGTGGCCGTGACCCTCGGCGGAATCCAGGAGACCTATGCCCGCCAGGACGCGGAGCGGTGCAAGACGGCCGGTCGTCCCGACCTGACGGTCATGACCTTCCCGACGGCGCAGGATTCGGCCCTGTCGGTCCGTCAGGGCCGTGCCGATGCCTATTACGAGAGCACGGCAGGGGTCGCCAAGATCGTCCTCGAGCGGTCCGACGTCTTCGAGGCGGTGGGCGAAGTCTTCGAGTTCGGCACGCAGATCGGGATCGCCGTGCGCAAGGGCGACACCGTCATGGCCCGGCTGATCGCCGAGGCCATCGCCAAGGTGGTCGCCGACGGCACCTACAAGCAGCTGATGCAGAAGTACAACCTGCCGCCGGAAGGCAGCCTCTTCTGATCCTCGCCATCCATGGGCGCCGGGGCCGCAGGCGGGCCCGGCGCCCAACCTTCCGTCAGTGAGTGCCGATAGCAGGGCCTATGATCTTCGACGCACCCGACCTGATATGGACCTATCTCATCAGTGAGAGGTTCTACCATGCCGCGCTGATGACGCTGCTGATCAGCATCTGCTCGCTCGTCGGCGGCATGGTGGTCGGCCTCGTGCTGGCCCTCATGCAGGAAGCGAAATGGGCTCCGCCGCGGATGCTGGCGGTCGGCTATCTCTGGCTGTTCCGCGGCACGCCGGTGCTTTTCCAGCTGATCTTCGTCTTCAACGTGTTGCCGTCCTTCGGCTTCGTGCTCTCGGGCTTTGCCTGCGCCATCCTGGCCCTGTCGCTCAACGAGGGAGCTTACATGGCCGAGATCATGCGCTCCGGCATCCGCACGGTCGGCGCCGGCCAGCGCAATGCGGCTCGCGCGCTCGGCATGCCGGAATGGCAGGTGATGCGCTGGATCATCCTGCCCCAGGCGCTGCGCGTGATCATTCCGCCGATCGGCAACCAGTTCATCGGCATGCTGAAGCTGTCGGCCCTCGTCTCGGTGATCGCGGTCGAGGAACTGCTGCTGGTCGCGAACCAGACGGCCTCGTCGAACTTCCGCTATCTCGAGGCGCTGGCGGCGGCCGGCATCTACTACCTCGCGATGACCACCGTGTTCATGCTGCTGCAGAGCCTGATCGAGCGGGCACTGCGCCGCCGTGGCCGGAGCGGCACCCGGGGCGGGCTGACCCAGCGCATGCTGAGCGCCACAGCCGATCTGGGGAGGGTGCGATGAGCGCCGATGCGAAGGTTCCGCTTCTCAAGGCCTCGGCCATCCACAAGAGCTACGGCGATCTCAGCGTGCTGCGTGGCGTCGATCTGAAGGTGACGCGCGGCGAATGCCTGTGCATCGTCGGCCCGTCCGGCTCCGGCAAGTCGACGCTCCTGCGCTGCATCAACCTGCTGGAGCCGATCGAGAGCGGCCGCATCCTGTTCGAGGGCGACGATATCGCCGGCGCTCCCAAGTCGCGGGCCCCGGCCGTTCGCCAGCGGATCGGCATGGTCTTCCAAAATTTCGAGCTGTTCCAGCACCTCTCGGCACGCGACAACGTCGCGCTGGCGCCCGTCAAGGTGAAGGGGATGTCGCGCACGCAGGCCCTGGAGCGCGCCCAGATGCTGCTGGAGAAGGTGCACCTGCCCGACAAGGGCGACGCTTTCCCCGACGAGTTGTCGGGCGGCCAGCAGCAGCGCGTCGCGATCGCCCGCGCCCTCGCCATGGAGCCGGCCCTCATGCTCTACGACGAGCCGACCAGCGCGCTCGATCCCGAGACCGTCGGCGAGGTGCTGCAGGTCATGCAGGAACTGGCCGAAGAGGGCCGCACCAGCATCGTCGTGACCCACGAGATGGGCTTTGCCCGCCGCGCCGCCGATCGCGTGATGTTCATGGACGGCGGCCTGTTCGTGCACGAGGCGCCGCCGGCCGACTTCTTCTCACCCGATGCCACTGTGCCGGAGCGGCTCGCGCGGTTCCTCGGACGGCTTTCGCATTGAGCATCCCGGATATGACGATGACTGCAGAGCGCCTGATCGCAAGGCTCGAAAGGCTGGTCGGGTTCGACACGCAGAACCCCCCGGGCGCGCGGGAGGCGGCCTGCGCCGACTGGGTGGCGGCGGAGCTGCGTGCGCTCGGCTTAGCCGTCGAGATCGACGGCTTCGACGAGGGCAGGGCCAATGTGGTGGCGACCCTCGAGAACGGGCCCGGCCCCTGCTTCGCCTTCAACACCCATATGGACGTCGTGCCGGTCGGCGCCGGCTGGACCACCGATCCCATGCGACTGACGGCCGTCGGCGACAGGCTGCACGGACGCGGCGCCTGCGACGCCAAGGGCCCGCTCGCCGCCATGCTCGAGGCCGTGGACATGCTGGCCGCCGGCCGCAGCCGGTGGTCCGGCACGCTGATGGCGGTCTTCGTCGCCGACGAGGAAGCCTCGTCCCGCGGCGCACGCCGCTATGCCGCGACCAAGCCCCCGATCGACTATGTCGTCGTGGGCGAGCCGAGCGGCAATGCGCCGATCATCGCGCACAAGGGCAGCCTGAGGCCGCTGGTCCGCGTCGGCGGCCGCACCGCCCATTCCGGAACGCCCGATCTCGGGCTGAACGCCATTTTCGAAGCCGGCCGGCTGCTGCCGAGGATTGCCGCCGCCCATGCGGCGCTGAAGGCGAAGGTGCATCCGCTGATCGGCTCGCCGAGCCTGACCGTCACCCGGGCGAACGCCGGGGTCGCCGACAATGTCGTGCCCGACGCCTGCGACCTGCTGCTCGACCGGCGGCTTATCCCCGGCGAGACCGAAGCGGCTGCGGTGGCCGAGATCGAGGCCATGCTTCAGGCCGCCGGCGACGAGGACGGCATCGCCGCGCGCATCGTCGAGCTGAAGCCGACCACCGGCGGGGCTGCCGATACCCCGGCCGACCATCCGATCGTGCTGGCGGCGAGCGCGGCCGGCGAGCGCCACGGCGTGGGCGATGCCCGTCCCATCGGTTTCCAGGGCGCCTGCGACTTCGTCCATTTCCGCGAGGTGGGCGCGCAGGGTGTCGTGCTGGGCCCCGGCGATCTCGCGGTCGCCCACAAGCCCGACGAATATGTCCCGCGCGCCGAGCTGGAGGCCGCGGCCCTCATCTATCGCGACATCGCGCTCGCCATGTTGCCACGGTCATGAGCCGCCGCATCCGGATCATCGGCCTGTCGCTCGGCTATGCCGGCGGGCTGGTGCTGCACACGGCGTCATCCGGGTCGGTTCCCCGGCTCGACGAGCTTCGCCTCATCGTCGAGGAGGACGGCGCCCTTGCGGCAATCGGCGCGACGCGCCTCAACATCGCGTATCTCAGCGGCATTCCCGCCGCCGAGCTGAAAGCGGCGATCCTCGCCGTGGCCTCCAAGCTGGACTGGTCGGGTCCGCCCGCCGACTGGCCGGACCAGATCGACGAGCGCTTTCCCGGCCTGCCCGCCCCCGTACGCATGCTGTTCGAAATGGCGGCGGCCGATGGCCGTGCGCGCGCTGAGGGCAGGACCCTGGCGGCCTCGCTGGGAGGCGGGGTCGCACCGGCCCCCCTGACGTCGGACACCAACCAGACGCTGTTCTGGCAGGACGATGACAGCCTCGTTGCCCGCGCCCGGGCCTATGCGGAGCGGGGCTTCCTCCAGCTGAAGCTGCGGATCGGCATTGCGGACTTTGCCGACGATCTGCGCAGACTCGCCCTGTTGCGGAGCGAGATCGGGCCCGCAGCCCGCCTGTCGGTCGATGCCAACGGGACCTGGGACGAAGCCTCCGCGCCGGGCCGGCTCGAGGGTCTGGCAAGGCTCGGCGTCGAATACGTCGAGCAGCCGTTGGCCGCGTCCGACTGGGCGGGCACGGTGCGTCTGGCGCGCGCGACGCCTGTCCCCATCATGCTCGACGAAGCCCTGTCCTCCTATGAGGCCATCGAGCGGCTGGCGGAGACGGGCGCCGCGCAGCTCGCGCATCTCAAGCTCGCCAAGCTCGGCGGCCTCGACCGGATGATGAGCGCGGCCCGCCTGCTGCAGGCAGCGGGCGTCGGCATCATGATCGGGCAGATGAACGAGGGCGCGCCCTCGACGCTGGCCGCCGCCCATGCCGCGATCGCCCTCGCGGCGCCGCTGCGCGAACTCTATGGCGCCGATCAGCTCGCCGACGAACCCGCCGAGCCCGCGCTCGTCTATGCGGACGGCGTTCTGCGGCTGCCCGCCGGGCCCGGCCTCGGGCTCGCCTCCCATCCCCATCCGCCCGATTGCGACCTTCACTGGGACCACACGTCATGACCAACAGCACTGCGACTTCAGGCCTCGCGCGGGGCATCGAGGCGGCATTTCCCGCCGCCGAGTTCGAGGCGCGCCTCGCTGCCGCCCGCAACGGCCTTGCGGCCCGCGGCCTGGACGCTGCGGTGTTCACCGGTCCGGAGAACATCTTCTATCTCACGGGGCAGCAGACGCCCGGCTACTACACCTTCCAGTGCCTGGTTCTGCCGGCCGAGGGCGAGCCGGTCTTCCTGCTGCGCCAGCTCGAGGTGACGAACTTCCTGCGCAACACCTACCTCCCCGAATACGAGGCCTATGGCGACGGCCAGCGGCCGGCCGAACTGGTGGTCGATGCCCTCGCCAAGCGCGGCCTCACCGGCAAGCGCATCGGCATCGAGAAGGGCGGCTGGTTCCTGCCGATCGCGTTCTACGAGGCGCTGGCCGCCGTGTTGCCCCGCATCGAGGACGCGACCGGCATCGTCGAAGCCATGCGGCGCGTGAAGTCCGCGGCGGAGATCGCCAAGATCGAGCAGTCCGTGCGGCAGGCCGATCTCGGTATCCAGGCCGGCATCGCGGCGGTGCGCGAGGGCGTCAGCGAGAACGACATCGTCGCCGAGATGATGCACGCGGCGATCAAGGGCGGCGCCGAGTATATGGGCATGGAGCCGCTCGTGTCCTCGGGGCCGCGATCGGGCGTGCCGCACGCCACCTGGCGCCGGCGGAAACTCGAAGCGGGTGACGGCGTGTTCATGGAAATGTCCGGCTGCTACGACCGCTATCACTCGGGCCTGATGCGAACGGCCTGGGTCGGCGAGCCGCCAGCGCTCGCCCGCGAACTGGAAAAGGTGGTGCTGGCCGCTCTCGACGCCGCCATCGGCGCCGCCAGGCCCGGGGCCACCTGCGCCGCGCCCCACATCGCCGCGCAGAGGATCATCGATGCCGCCGGCATGACCGAGCGCTACCGCAAGCGCACGGGCTACAGCCTCGGCATTTCGTTTGCGCCGGACTGGGGCGAGTGGCAGGTGGCAAGCCTCCACGACACGGTCGACATCCCGCTGGAACCCGGCATGTGCTTCCATGTCGTGCCGGCGCTGCGCGACTATGGCGTCTTCACCATCGGCATCAGCGAATCCATCTGCATCACCGAGACGGGTGCGAGAATCCTGGGCAAGACCCCCAGGACGATCCAGATGAAATAGGGCAGGTCGCCCGTCGCCCGGCGAGCGCGCTCGGGAGACCGGAGTGGCGCCTCACGGATGAGGCGCCGGCGGAACCGCAACGGGTCGGGCTTCGGCGAACCGCACGAGGTGCTCTGGCCGTACGGCCGTCGGCAGCGCCCGGCGGCACACGATCTGCTCGTGCTCGGACGAAGCGACGAAGCGGACGCCGAGGGCTTCCGCCGTCGACGAGCCGCCACGTCCAGGTCGCGAGCACGAACCGTGTTCCGGTTCACACACGCCACAGGGCGTTCAGCTGCACCCCGTCGTCGAGCCGCACGTGTCGCACTTCAGACAGGTGCCGTTGCGCACCAGCGTGAAGTTCGAGCATTCGGGGCAGGCGTCGCCCACATAGCCGCGCAGCTTGGCCTCCGCCCGCCGGTCGGCGGTCGAGCGCTCCGACGAAACGGACTTGGCCTCGGGTGCCGCCTCCGCCTCGTCGAAGAGGGTGTTGAGGGTGGGGGAGACGGCGGCGGCCACCTCCTCCTTCAGCGCCGTGGCGCCGATGGTGGCGGGGCCGCGGGCCATGGTCACCACCGTGCCCGAGCGGCCGTCGCTCGACAGCGAGCCCGGGGTCGGCTGGCCGCTCTGGCCGGCCACCACGGTGAACTTGTCGGTCTTGCCGCGCACGAGACCCTTCGACAGCACCGCCTTGGCGACTCCTTCCGAGGCCCCGGTGCCGAGCGCGTCGTAGCGGCTCTCGCCGGGATCGACATGGCCGAGGTCCGAGCGGCCGAGATAGCTCACGGCGAGCTCGCGGAACACGTAGTCGAGGATCGAGGTGGCGTATTTGATCGTGTCGTTGCCCTGCACCGGGCCCGCGGGCTCGAAGCGGGTGAAGGTGAAGGCCTCGACATATTCGTCGAGCGGCACGCCGTACTGGAGGCCCAGCGAGATGGCGATGGCGAAGTTGTTGAGGAGCGAGCGCAGCGCCGCGCCCTCCTTGTGCATGTCGATGAAGATCTCGCCGATGCGGCCGTCGTCATATTCGCCGGTACGCAGGTAGACCTTGTGACCGCCGACGACGGCCTTCTGGGTGTAGCCCTTGCGGCGGTCCGGGAGCTTCTCGCGCTCGCGGATCACCTGGACGCGCTCCACCACCTTCTCGACGATGCGCTCGGCCAGCGCCGCGGCGCGGGCCGCCTGCGGCTTCTCCATGAACTCCTCGACGCCGTCCTCGTCCTCGTCGTCCTCGATGAGCTGCGAGTTCAGCGGCTGGGAGAGCTTGGAGCCGTCGCGGTAGAGGGCGTTGGCCTTCAGCGCCAGCTTCCACGAGAGCATGTAGGCGCTCTTGCAGTCGTCGACGGTGGCCTCGTTCGGCATGTTGATGGTCTTGGAGATGGCCCCGGAGATGAAGGGCTGCGCCGCCGCCATCATGCGGATGTGGCTCTCCACCGAGAGGTAGCGCTTGCCCTTGCGGCCGCAGGGATTGGCGCAGTCGAACACCGCATAGTGCTCGGCCTTGAGGTAGGGCGCGCCTTCCAGCGTCATGGCGCCGCAGACGTGCTCGTTGGCCGCCTCGATGTCCTTCTTGGAGAAGCCGATGCGGGCCAGCAGCTCGAAACCGGGGGCGTTCACCTCCTCGGCCGGAATGCCGAGGGTCTTCACCACGAAGTCCTCGCCGAGCGTCCACTTGTTGAACACGAACTTGATGTCGAAGGCGGTCTTCAGCTGCGCCTCGACCTTGGCCAGGGCCTCGTCGGTGAAGCCCTTGGCGCGCAGGGTCGAGGCGTTGATGGCCGGGGCCTGGGCGAGCGAGCCGTGGCCGACCGCATAGGCCTCCATCTCGGCGATCTCGCTCTCGCGATAGCCGAGGGTGCGCAGCGCCTCCGGCACCGCCTGGTTGATGATCTTGAAGTAGCCGCCGCCGGCCAGCTTCTTGAACTTCACCAGCGCGAAGTCGGGCTCGATGCCGGTCGTGTCGCAGTCCATGACCAGGCCGATCGTGCCGGTGGGCGCGATGACCGAGACCTGGGCGTTGCGGTAGCCGTTCTTTTCGCCGAGGGCGAGCGCCTCGTCCCAGGCGCGGGTAGCGTGGGCGACGAGGCCCGGCACCGGGCAGTTGGCATGGTCGAGGGCGACCGGGTTCACCGACAGCGCCTCGTAGCCCGAGGTCTCCCCGTGGGCGGCGCGGCGATGGTTGCGGATGACGCGCAGCATGTGCTCGCGGTTCGGGGCGTAGCCGGGGAAGGGCCCGAGTTCGCCCGCCATCTCCGCCGAGGTCTTGTAGGAGACGCCGGTCATGACGGCGGTCAGCACGCCGGCGAGCGAACGGCCCTCGTCGGAGTCGTAGGGGATACCCATGGTCATGAGCAGGCCGCCGATATTGGCGTAGCCGAGGCCGAGGGTGCGGTACTCGTAGGAGAGCTCGGCGATCTGGCGCGAGGGGAACTGCGCCATCAGCACGGAGATCTCGAGCACGACCGTCCACAGGCGGCAGAGGTGCTCGTACCCCTCGATGTCGAAGCGCTTGGCCTTCGGATCATAGAACTGCAGCAGGTTCGCCGAGGCGAGGTTGCACGCCGTGTCGTCGAGGAACATGTACTCCGAGCACGGGTTCGACGCGCGGATCGGGCCGGCCGCCGGACAGGTGTGCCAGTCGTTCATGGTCGTGTTGAAGTGCAGGCCCGGATCGGCGGAAGCCCAGGCGGCGTGGCCGATCTTCTCCCAGAGGTCGCGGGCCTTCAGCGTCTTCATCACCTTGCCGGAGATGCGGGCGGTGAGGTTCCAGTCGCCGTCGGTCTCCACCGCCTGCAGGAAGTCGTCCTTCAGCGAGACGGAGTTGTTGGAGTTCTGGCCGGCCACCGTCAGGTAGGCGTCGGAGTCCCAGTCCGTGTCGTAGGTCGGGAACTCGATGTCCTTGTAGCCCTGGCGGGCGAACTGGATGACCCGCTTGATGTAGTTGTCGGGCACCATGGACTTGCGCGCCGCCTTCACCTCGCGCTTCAGCGCCGGGTTCTGGTTCGGGTCGAAGCAGGCGTCCAGCTTCTCGCCATTCGCGCCCTCGCAGTTGAGGCAGGCCTTCATGATGGCCTTCAGGTGCTTGGCGACGATCTTCGAGCCGGTCACCAGCGAGGCGACCTTCTGCTCCTCGATGACCTTCCAGTCGATATAGGCCTCAATGTCCGGATGGTCGGCGTCGACCACCACCATCTTGGCGGCGCGGCGCGTCGTGCCGCCCGACTTGATGGCACCGGCGGCGCGGTCGCCGATCTTCAGGAAGCTCATCAGGCCGGAGGAGCGGCCGCCGCCGGCGAGCTTCTCGCCCTCGCCGCGCAGGTAGGAGAAGTTGGAGCCAGTGCCCGAGCCGTATTTGAACAGGCGCGCCTCGCGCACCCACAGGTCCATGATGCCGCCCTCGTTGACGAGGTCGTCGGCGACCGACTGGATGAAGCAAGCATGCGGCTGCGGGTGCTCGTAGGCCGACTTGGACTTGGTCAGCTTGCCGGTCTCGAAGTCGACGTAATAGTGGCCCTGGCCGGGGCCGTCGATGCCATAGGCCCAGTGCAGGCCGGTGTTGAACCACTGCGGCGAGTTCGGCGCCACCATCTGGCGAGCCAGCATGAAGCGCAACTCGTCGAAGAAGGCCTGGGCGTCGGCCTCCTGGTCGAAATAGCCGCCCTTCCAGCCCCAGTAGGTCCAGGTGCCGGCGAGGCGGTCGAAGACCTGCTGCGAGGTGGTCTCACCCACCCAGCGCTCCTTCTCGGGCAGCTCCTTCAGCGCCTTCTCGTCCGGCGCCGAGCGCCACAGCCACGAGGGAACGGAATTCTCCTCGACCTTCTTCAGGCGCGCGGGAACGCCGGCCTTGCGGAAATACTTCTGCGCGAGGATGTCGGCGGCCACCTGGCTCCACGCCTCCGGCACCTCGATGCCCTCCAGGCGGAAGACGATGGAGCCGTCCGGATTGCGGATTTCCGACGTCGCCTTGCGGAAGGCGATCCCCTGATAGGGCGACTGTCCGGCCGTGGTGTAACGCCTGTCGATGCGCATCTGTCGATCCTCGTCTCAGGCCGGGAGTGTGCTCCCGCGCCGTCATTGGGTCCAGCGAGCCGGACCTGCCCCACCCGGGTTATCCGGGTCCCGTCTGTCGCCTCGGCCGGCTTGTTCCCGCTCTCCACAGGGAGCGGGGACCGGCTCGTTGAAGTCTCTCCCGTGCCTGTCGCACGGCCCCGCCGTCGCTCCGCCCGCCGCTGGTGGTGGTCCGCGGGTGCGGCACCGGCCATCGGTTGCGGAGACACTTTTCAAGCTCCAACGCGTCAGCGCGCCGGCCGCTCTCAAAACCGTCTGGGGAAGGCCCGGCAGGGACTGGAAACGATCCGCCGAACCGTTGGCAACCTATGCGGCAGGCACTGACGACGTCAAGATATAGTGGGCACCGGTAAACGAGCCCCTAAATATGGTGTGGATGAGGGAGATTTTCTAGGGAGCGCGCTCGACCCGAAGCAAGTCTCGGAAATCGCGGGGAGATTCGGCAAGCGGATTCTGGCCGGCCCGGAGGCGCCCCGCCGATTCCCGCCGATGCAAGGGATAAGTCGCCCCTTCATCCCCAGGGCCACCATGCCGTCATGTGGCAATTGCGTGACAGGCCGCGGTCGCGGTTGCCGCTTCGTTCGCCGGCCGGAACCGCCGGAGCCCGCCTTCCGCTACGTCGTGTCGCCCCGGCCAGGCCTTTCGAATCGCAGGCGAATCGCGGGCGCCGCCGAATCGGCCCGGACAAAAGGAAACGGCCGGGTCACCCCGGCCGTCGCCTCGTTCCAGTGTTTGCCGGGCAGCCTTACTCGGCGCCTTTGCGGTTCCACCATCCGGCCCGCCGGGCGGAGGCGGCCGCCGGCTGGATCGTGTCCACCGGCTCGGGGTCGGGCGTCCTGCGCCGCTTCACCGGTTCCGCCACGGGGGCGGGCTCCGGCTCGGGGGCGGGGGCGGCGACGGTGGCGGGGGCAGGCGCGTCCACCACGATGGGCTCCGCCGGTGGCGTGCGGCGACGGCGCGGCGGCGGTTCGGCCGCGGCGGCCTCCGGCTCGCTCGGCGCTGCGGCCGGCGCCGGCTCGGCACCGTCCTCGGTAATCGCGACCGCACGCGGGGTGCGTCCGCGGCGACCCGCATGGCGCGGTCCACGTCCTGCTTCGATCTCGCCGGCGGCTTCCGCCTCGGCCGGCACGGGGAAGGGATCGTCGCCCGCGGGCGGCGCCTCCTCGGCGGCGTCCATGGCCTCGGCGCTGCCGTTGCCGGCCTCACCCTCATGGCGCGAACGGCGTCCGCCACGGCGGCCGCGGCGGCGGCGGCGGCGCTCGGCCTCGCCCGCCTCGTCGGAGCCGGCCTCGCCCTCGGCGGTCACGGCGGCGTCCTCGTCGTCCTCGCCCTCGGCGTCCTCGCCCTGGGCCGAGGTCTCGTCGTCGGCGAACTGGCCGCCGCGCTCACCGTCCTCGCGCTCGCCGTTGCGGCCGCGACGGCGACGGCGGCGGCGCTTGCGGCGACGCTCGCTGCTCTCCTCGCTCTCGGCCTCGCCCGGTTCGCCGGAGCGCGAACGCTCGCGGCCCTCGCCGGCTTCGGCTTCCGCTTCGACGATCTCCTCGTCCTCCTCGAACTCCTCCTCGACGAGGTCTTCGGGCTCGACGGGGACGGGCAGGGCGGCCGGCGGCTTGTAGGCGGTCTCCGGCGTGTGCACCTGGGCGCCCTTCTCGATGGCGAACATGTGCTGGCCGGTGATGGTCTCGTCGGCGCTGATGTCGACGCTCACCCGGAAGCGCGTTTCCAGCTCGTGCAGGTGGGCGCGCTTGTTGTTGAGCACGTAGAGCGCCACCGCCGTGCGCGTGCGCACGATCACGTTGTGCGTCGCCGCGCGCAGCAGCTGCTCCTCGACCGAGCGCAGCAGATGCAGCGCCACCGAGGAGACGGAGCGCACATGGCCGAGGCCGCCGCAGGTCGGGCAGGTCTCGGTCGAGCTTTCGAGCACGCCGGTGCGGATGCGCTGGCGGCTCATCTCGAGCAGGCCGAAATGCGAGATGCGGCCGACCTGGATGCGCGCCCGGTCGTTCTTCAGCGCATCCTTCATGCGCTTTTCGACGGCGCGGTTGTTGCGGCCCTCGTCCATGTCGATGAAGTCGACGACGATGAGGCCCGCGAGATCGCGCAGACGCAGCTGGCGGGCGACCTCGTCGGCCGCCTCGAGGTTGGTGCGGAGCGCCGTGTCCTCGATGTTGTGCTCGCGGGTCGAGCGCCCGGAGTTCACGTCGATGGCGACCAGCGCTTCCGTCGGATTGATGACGATGTAGCCGCCGGACTTGAGCTGCACCGTGTTGGAGAACATCGCGTCGAGCTGCGCCTCGACGCCCGAACGGGCGAAGAGCGGCTGCGGCTCGCGATAGGGCTTCACGTTCTTCGCATGGCTCGGCATGAGCATGCGCATGAAGTCCTTGGCCTCCTTGTAGCCCTCCTCGCCGGCGACCAGGACCTCGTCGATGTCCTTGTTGTAGAGGTCGCGGATGGAGCGCTTGATCAGCGAGCCCTCTTCGTAGACCAGCGTCGGGGCGTGCGACTTGAGGGTGGTCTCGCGCACCGTCTCCCACATGCGCAGGAGATATTCGAAGTCGCGCTTCACCTCGGTCTTGGTGCGGTTGGCGCCGGCCGTGCGCAGGATCACGCCCATGCCGTCCGGAACCTCGAGGTCGCCGGCGATGGCCTTCAGCCGCTTGCGGTCGACCGCATTGGTGATCTTGCGGGAAATGCCGCCGCCGCGCGCCGTGTTGGGCATCAGCACCGAATAGCGGCCGGCGAGCGAGAGATAGGTGGTCAGCGCCGCGCCCTTGTTGCCGCGCTCCTCCTTGACGACCTGCACCAGCATGACCTGCCGGCGCTTGATCACTTCCTGGATCTTGTACTGCTTGCGCGGCCGGAAGGTGCGGTCCGGCATGTCCTCGTAGGCGTCGCCCGCGCCGACGGATTCGACCTGGTCCTCCTCGCGCGGACCCTCGCCGTTCTCCTCGTCGCCGTTGCCGTCCTCGTCCTCACCGTCGTCCTCGTCCTCGTCGTCGTCGCTTCCGGCGGCCTCGCCGTCGGCCGCATCGTCGGTGGAAGCGGTGTCACGGATCTCGGCCGGAGCGGCCTCCACGGCGTCCGAGGCTTCGGCCATGGCGGCGGCCTCGGCGGCCGGGGCCTCGCCCGCGGCCTCGGCCGTCGTCTCGGGAGCGCCGGCCTCGATCCCGGTTTCGGTATCGGCCTCGAGCTCGGCCTCGCCGGTCACGCTCTCCGAGGTCTTCGCCTCGGCGGCCTCGTTGCGGGGACGACGCTCGTTGCGGCGGCGACGGCGGCCGTTGCCGCCCTTGCCCGGCCGCTCGGAACGCCGGCCGCGGCCGTTGTCCTCGTCGTCTTCCTCGCGGTGTTGGCGCGCCTCGTCGGCGAGCAGCGCCTCGCGGTCGGCGACCGGAATCTGGTAATAGTCGGGGTGGATCTCGGAGAAGGCGAGAAAGCCATGGCGGTTGCCGCCATATTCGATGAAGGCCGCCTGCAGCGACGGTTCGACCCGTGTCACCTTGGCGAGATAGATATTGCCGCGCAGCTGCTTGCGGGACTGGCTCTCGAAATCGAATTCCTCGACGCGATTACCACGGACCACCACGACCCGGGTTTCTTCCGGGTGGGCGGCATCGATGAGCATCTTGTTGGCCATCGGATGAACTCTTGTGTGTTGGGACGGCCGCTCGCGCCGGCCCGACAGGGCCCCGCTCGGCGAGAAATGCCGGGGCGGCGCCGACATGGCGCCGGCGCACGGCCGTCAATGCTGTGGAAAGGAAGGGGGTAGGGCCGGACGGAAGGCAGACGACGGGGCGGCGAGCGAAAGCGGTGGAACCGCTCGTTCGTCCTGACCCGATAACCGTCGATGCCGGCATGCCGTACACCCGTGAACGTGACGTGCCGCAAGACAGATGCGGCGCAGGGGCACGGTCGTCTGGGCTCCGGGAGAAACCTGAACGGAGCGCGTGTCGGACGGGGAAGCCGCGGAGCCGGATCTGTTCACCGGCGCCAGTCGCGACTCGCCACCCTCGGGCTCACGAACCATGCTGGAGGGGTTGTAACGGCGCGAGGGGCCGATTGGCAAGCCGGATAAGGGGGGAGGGGGCGCGCAGCCCCCGCCCGCCGGCCTTCCCTGTCGCGTCAGCCGGCCAGCACGACGACCGGTGTGCCGATGCGCACGCGGTCGTGCAGGTCGATGATGTCGTGGTTGAAGAGGCGGATGCAGCCTGACGAAACCGCCGTGCCGATGGAGGAGGGCACGTTGGTGCCGTGCAGGCGGTACATCGTGTCCCGGCCGCCGCGATGCAGGTAGAGGGCGCGGGCGCCGAGCGGATTGTTGATGCCGCCGGGCATGCCGCCGGCATAGCGGGCGTTGCGGGGGTCGTAGCGGATCATGTTCGCCGTCGGCGTCCAGTTCGGCCAGGAGCCCTTGCGCCCGATGACCGCCCGGCCGTGCCAGAGCGCACCCTGGCGGCCGACGCCGACGCCGTAGCGGATGGCGGTGCCGCGGCCGGTAACGAAATAAAGATGGCGCTCGGAGGGCCGCACCACGACGGTGCCGGGAGCCTCGCTGCCGCTATAGGCCACCGTCTGGCGCAGCCAGCGCGGATTGACGCCCGAGGTGTCCATGGCCGGGAGCGTC
Source organism: Phreatobacter cathodiphilus (assembly GCF_003008515.1). Lineage (NCBI taxonomy): Bacteria > Pseudomonadati > Pseudomonadota > Alphaproteobacteria > Hyphomicrobiales > Phreatobacteraceae > Phreatobacter > Phreatobacter cathodiphilus. Next base: position 940,405 of record NZ_CP027668.1, read on the forward strand.
ACGCGCCCTTCGGTGACGGTGCCGTAGGAGCCCGAGCCGCCACCGGCCGTCGTGCAGGCCGTGGTGAGGATGGCGGGAGCGGCCAGCACGAATAACCGTCGCGACAGCCGCAGCGGCTCGCCGACGGTAGCGGTGGACGGGGACGCGGCACTCTCGAAGTCGTTCTGCATCACTGCGTTGCCCTGCGCTGAGTCGTGGTTAACCCGGATGCTAGACGTGACCTGTTCGCGAAAAAGCCGCAATCACGAAGCCGCGAGAAGGCGCGGTTTCGGGCGCCGTCGGCTCCCTGCTGTTGCCCATTTCCCACAGTCGTGACCTATGCGAAGGGGTGCCGCTTAAGGGAAGGTCACGCCGCCGCCGCAATGGGCGGGGATGCAGGGCGGACACTTCCGGCAGGGGCGTTCATGATCACGCTGCAACTCGTTCCCCATGACGGCCTCGGGCCGCTCAAGCTCGGTGCGGCCCGGCAGGCGCTGCGTGCCGCCGCCACCTCGGCCGGCCTCGCCGCCGGCGAGACCCATGCCGAATCCGATTCCTTCGCCGAGGACACGGTCCAGGTCGACTATGACGAGGCCGGCCGCGTCCGCTTCATCGGTATCGCGCCGCTGCCGGCGGTCCACCGTGCCGTCCTGCTCGGGCTCGACTGTGCCGACACCCCCGCCGCCGACCTGTTTCGCGCCCTGGCCGCGGCCGAGGGCGGGAGCGCCGCCGCCTTCGATCCAGACGGCCACCTCTTCCCCCGCCAGATCGTCGCGCTCTGGGCCGCCGACGAGCAATATGACCTTCTCGCACCCGGCGGGCGGCGGCGGCCGATCTGGGGCCAGGTCGGCATCGGCACGCCGGCCTACCGGGATCTCGTCGAGAAGACCCGCGCCCGCGACACCTGAGCGCCCGTTGCCGCCGCGCAACGGCGCCGCCGGGAAACCGTCGGCTTGCTTAACGGGGAGTTAACCGCGCCCGCCCTATGAGCTATCGCAGGCTGGCGGCCGTCGTGCCGTCACCGCCGCGATTCTCGGGGGATCATGGTCGCTCGCCGCCTCTCCGTCCTGTTGCTGGCCGCGATCACCCTCGCCACGGCTGCCCATGCGCAGACGACCGGCGCCGTCTCGGGAGCTGGCCGAGCGCAGCCGGCATCCTCGGACGGCGCCCGCAGCGCGCTGCCGGCCGTCGTCGCGGCGGCGCACCTCTCCGTCGACGGGCCCCGCACGCGCCTCACCTTCGACCTCACCCGCGCCGTCGAGATGCGCGCCTTCGCCCTGGCCGACCCCTACCGCGTCATCATCGACCTCGACGAGGTGAACTTCCACATCGCCCCGCCCGCCGCTGAGCGCCGCGGCCTGGTCAAGACCTTCCGCTTCGGCCTCTTCGCCCCGGGCAAGTCGCGCATCGTCGTCGAGCTGACCGGCCCCGCCGTCGTCGAGCGGGCGCTCACCATCGAGGGCGAGGAGGGGCGCCCGCCGCGCCTCCATCTCGACCTCGTGCGCACCGACGCCGACGGCTTCCGCCGCGCCCTCGCCGACAGGGCCGTCAGCAACATCGCCCGCCGCGGCGACCGCGAGACGCTGGGGCCGCGCCTGTCGCCGCGCGCCGAGGAGGGCAGCGGGCCGCCGGTCGTCGTCATCGATCCCGGCCACGGCGGCATCGACCCCGGCGCCACCGCCCCCTCCACGGGCGACGAGGAGAAGATGATCGTCCTCGACTTCGCCAAGGTGCTGCGCGACAAGCTCGCCGCCGGCGGACGCTACCGGGTGGTGATGACCCGCGACCGCGACATCTTCATTCCGCTCGCCGACCGGGTGCGGGTGGCGCGCGAGGCCCGCGCCCAGCTCTTCATCTCGGTCCACGCCGATTCCATCAGCGGCGCCAACGAGAACGCCCGCGGCGTCACTGTCTATACCCTCTCCGACCGCGCTTCCGACGCCGATTCCGAGCGCCTCGCCGAGCGCGAGAACAAGGCCGACGCCATTGCCGGCCTCGACCTCTCCGACGAACCCTCGGAGATCGCCGACATCCTCATCGACCTCACACGCCGCGAGACGCGCATCTACTCGGCCAATTTCGCCCGCACGCTCGCCGGCGAGATGCGCCAGGTGACGCGCATGCACCGCCTGCCGCTGCGCTCGGCCGGCTTCCAGGTGCTGCGCGCCCACGACATTCCCTCGGTGCTGGTCGAGCTCGGCTTCGTCACCAGCCGCCGCGACGTCGAGATGCTGACCTCCGCCATCTGGCGCGACCGCACGGCGGATTCCGTCGCCAAGGCGGTCGACCAGTTCTTCGCCGCCCGCAACGGCGGGCCGGTGGCCCCCGCGGCACGCCGCTGACGGCTCCGCGTCAGCGCATGGCGGGCGCCCGCCGACGCAGGCTGTCCGACACGACGCCGGCCGCCGTCGCCGGCAACGCGACATAGCCGAGCGCTTCCGCGTCCGCGGCGCCGTTCTCCACGCCCCAGGCGAAGAAGGCCATCATCGCCCGGGAGCGACCGGTGTTGGCGGCCTCCCGCGGCACGGCGACGAAGACCGTCGCGACGAGGGGATAGGCTCCCGCGCCGGGCGGGTCGACGAGCACGGTCCGAAGGTCGGTTGCGGCCGCCGCCACCTGCACCGCCGCGCGCAGGCTGGCGAGATCCGGCGTGACGAAGGCACCGGCGGCGTTGCGCACCGCGGCCGGCGGCAGGTTCATCGCCCGTGCCGTCGCGAGGTCCACGTAGCCGATGGCGTTCGGCGTGGTCCGCACCGTCGTGGCGACCCCGAGATTGCCGCGCGCCGGCACGCCCACCGGCCAGCGGACCGTCTGGCCGCTGCCGATGGTGCCGCGCCAGTCGGCGTTCACCTTGGAGAGGTAGGTGGTGAAGGCCGCCGTCGTGCCCGAGCCGTCGGCGCGCCGCACCGGCACGATGGCGGTGTCCGGCAGGGCGAGGCCCGGATTGTCGGCGCGGATGGCCGGGTCCGACCAGCGGGTGATCCGTCCGGCATAGATCGCCGCGATGGTGTCGCTGGTCAGCCTGAGCCGGCCGGGCCCGATGCCGTCGATGTTGGTGACCATGGCGATGCCGCCGGCGACGACGGGGAACTGCACCGCGTTGTAGCGATGGAGCTCCTCGTCGGAGAGCGGCGCCTCGGTGGCCCCGAAGTCCACCGCCCGCTGCTGCAGGCGCTGGATGCCCGCCTCCGAGCCGCTGGGCTCGTAGTCGAACAGCGCGCCGACGGGCTGATAGTCGCCGTCGCGCTGGGAGCGCTGGTAGGCCTGGGACCAGCGGATGAGCAGCTGGTAGGCGAAGGTGGAGCCGGCGCCGGTGAAGGTCTGCGCGGCGGCCGGGGCCGGCGTGACAAGCGCCAGTCCGACGAGGAGGGCGAGGGCGGTGCGGACCATGGCGGTGCGCCTCACGCCCGTGCCGGGGCGGGGGTCAGTCCGCCGCTGGCCTGCGTCTGGTTCACCGTCTCGGCGACGGGCACGGAGCGGGACACCGAGCGGCGCTCGGCGTCGATGCGCTCGATCAGGAAATAGGCCCGCTCCGCGCTGCCGAGCAGGGCGAGGATGGCGCCGCGCTCCACCCAAGGGAGGTCGGCACCGAGGCGCAGCGCCTGGGTGCGCAGCTCGCCGAGCCTGGCGATCCGCGGTTCGGCCGCCGCCGGCACGTCGCGGTCCGGCTGGTCGATTGGCACGATGGCGCGCATGGCGGTGGTCACCTCCGCCAGCATGGCGTCGACGAGCTGGCGGCCGGCCGGTCCGAAGGGCTGGCGCTCGACGCGCCGGGCGATCTGGTAAAGCGCCTCGCCGAGGCTGGCGGTGAAGTCCTCCTCCTCGATGAGGCTTGCCACGAGGTCGGCCCGCGCATAGGGCAGGTCGGCCTTGAACATGCCGGAGGTGTAGGACCGGATTTCCCGGTTGAGCAGGTCCATGGCGGCCCAGTGCTCCTCCACCTTGTCCGGCGCGTTTTCGTCGCCACGGGCGATGTCGAGGAACTTCTCCGCCGCCTCGAGATAGCGCCCGGTCTCCTGCAGCACCGCCGGCACCGCCCTGGCGGGATCACCCGCCGCGGCTTCGGTGAGGAAGCGCGGCTGCGAATAGTCCTCCACGTCGTCCAGCGAGGAGGCGCCGACCTTCATCAGAACCCGCTCGAAGACGCCGACGAAGGGGAAGAGCAGGAGCACGTTGAAGATGTTGAAAAAGGTCGAATAGACGCCGACCGCCACGGGAACGAGCGGGAAGGTCTCCTTGCCGTTGACGACGACCGGCACGCCGGGATCGCCGCCGAACCACTGCATCGCCCAGGTCAGCACGTCCATCGAGACGAAGAACAGCGGAATGGTGACGCAGACGCCGATGATGTTGAAGCTGATGTGGGCGTAGGCCGCCCGCTTGGCGTTCTTCGACAGGTTCAGCGAGGCCATCCAAGACGTGATCGTGGTGCCGAGGTCGGCGCCCAGCGAGAAGGCCACCGCCGTCTTCCAGTCGAGGATGCCCGCCGCGCCGAGGCCCATGACGATGCCGATGGTGGCGGAGGAGGAGTGGATCATCGCCGTGATGAAGGCGGCGATCAGCACGCAGTAGAGGAGGTTGACGTAGGTGTCGGCCTTCAGGGTGGAGATGACGCTCATCACCTCCGGCATGGAGCGCAGCGGGCGCAGGCCGCCGGTCATCAGGTTGAGGCCGTAGAAGATCAGCGCGAAGCCCATGCAGGCCAGGGCGATGTTCTTCACCTTGTCCGACTTGGCGAATATATAGACCAGCGCGAAAATGCCGCCGAGCAGGAGACCGAGGGGGCCGAGCGGCAGCGCGATCAGGCCATTGCCCAGCGTCGTGCCGATATTGGCGCCCATGATGACGGCGATGGCCGGCCGCAGGCCGATCACCCCGGCGTTGACGAGGCCGACGACCATCACGGTCATGGCGGTGGAGGACTGGATGATGCCGGTGATGAAGGTGCCGGCCAGCACGCCCTTGGACGGGGTGCCCGCGAGCTTCGCCAGCAGCGCCCTCATCTTGTTGACCGCCAGCGACTGGATGCCGTTGGACATGAATTCGAGGCCCAGCATGAAGATGCCGAGACCTCCGATCACAGGCACGATGACCTGGGTGAACACATCGACCTGCATGAAACGCCCCCTGTAACCCGCAAGACCCGTGGAGCACCGCGATCACCGCGATGGACAGCACCACGGGGTGACGCTAGGCAGGGCCCATGACCGGTGCGTGACGCATCGCCGACGCCCCTGCGTCCTGTGGCGGGAGAACCGCACCCTCAGGCCCGCTCGCAGGGCGCCCCGAACGGGTCACATCCCCGCCACAGTCGCAGGACATCCGTGCTTGCCACGCGCTTCCCGCTGCCGGAATCGGGGTGCCGGCCGGGTCTTGCCGATGGGCGGCGCGCCGGCCTCATGCTAGGATGGCGAGACGTTTGGACAGGGCACCCCAGCCGGTTTTCGGGCCGGCCCCCTTCCGGGGACGATGAGAGGCGCAGCCCCAGCGGGCGCGAATTGAGCGGATGAGGCTGGTTTTTCGATTTTTCGGCTGGGCCTTCGGGTTGGGGACGATCGCGTTCCTGCTCGGCGCCGCCGGCGTGGCGGTCTACGTCACGCAGGTGACGAAGGAGCTGCCGGACTACAACACCCTGCGCAATTACGAGCCGCCGATCATGAGCCGCGTCCACGCCTCGGACGGCCAGCTCATGGCCGAATATGCCCGCGAGCGCCGCCTCTACCTGCCGATCCAGGCGGTGCCGAAGCTCGTCGTCCAGGCCTTCCTCTCCGCCGAGGACAAGAACTTCTACACCCACAACGGCATCGACTTCACCGGCATCGCCCGCGCCGCCCTCACCAATTTCCAGAACCGCGGCTCCAACCGCCGCCCCCAGGGCGCCTCCACCATCACCCAGCAGGTGGCGAAGAACTTCCTCCTGTCCGGCGAGCAGACGGTGGACCGCAAGGTGCGCGAGGCTCTCATCGCCATGCGCATGGAATCGGCCTTCACCAAGGACCAGATCCTCGAGCTCTACCTGAACGAGATCTATCTCGGCTTCGTCATTCCCGGTTACGGCGCCTATGGCGTCGCCGCCGCCGCGCTCGTCTATTTCGACAAGTCGGTGCACGAGTTGACCATTCCCGAGGCGGCCTATCTCGCCGCCCTGCCGAAGAGCCCGACGCAGCTCCACCCGTTCCGCAACCGCGACCGGGCCCTGGAGCGCCGCAACTACGTCATCACCCGCATGGTCGAGGACGGCCACATCACCGCCGAGCAGGGCGAGGCCGCCCGCCGCTCGCCGCTGACCGTCAACCCGCGTTCGCCGCGCCAGCAGCAGTTCGCCGCCGATTTCTTCGCCGAGGAGGTCCGCCGCGAGATGACCGACCGGTTCGGCGACAAGAAGCTGCTGGAAGGCGGCCTGTCGATCCGCACCACGCTGGACCCGAAGCTGCAGGTCGCCGCCCGCCAGGCGCTGACCGCCGGCCTGATCCGCTTCGACGAGCAGCGCGGCTGGCGCGGTCCCGTCACCCGCATCGAGGACATGCGCGGCGACTGGGGCATGAAGCTCGCCGAGATCCGCAACTTCAACGACATCGGCTGGCGCCTCGCCGTCGTCATCGACGCCCAGGGCGAGACCGCCCGCATCGGCCTGCAGCCGGGCCGTGAGGCCTCCGGCCAGGTCAGCTCCGCCCGCGACCTCGGCCTCATCACCGCCGAGGGCGCCCGCTGGACGCGCCGGCCGGTGAGCCGCACGCTCAATGCCGGCGACGTGGTCTATGTCGAACCGCTGGCCGGCAAGGAGGGCCAGTTCCGCCTTCGCCAGATTCCGGAAGTCTCCGGCGGCCTCGTCGCCATGGACCCCTATACCGGCCGCGTGCTCGCCATGGTCGGCGGCTTCTCCTTCGACCAGAGCCAGTTCAACCGCGCCACCCAGGCGCGCCGCCAGCCGGGTTCGTCCTTCAAGCCCTTCGTCTATGCCGCCGCTCTCGACAACGGTTACACGCCCTCGACCGTCGTCATGGACGCGCCGTTCGAACTCGCCACCGGCACCGGCGAGGTCTGGCGACCGGAAAACTATTCCGGCCAGTTCTACGGGCCGCAGACCCTGCGCTTCGGCATCGAGCGGTCGCGCAACGTCATGACCGTGCGCCTCGCCAACGACGTCGGCATGCCGCTCATCGCCGAATATGCCAAGCGCTTCGGCGTCTATGACGACATGCCCTCGTTCCTGTCCTATTCGCTGGGCGCCGGCGAGACGACGGTCATGCGCATGACCGCCGCCTATTCCATGTTCGCCAACGGCGGCCGCCGCATCCGCCCGACGCTGATCGACCGGATCCAGGACCGCACCGGCTCCACCATCTTCCGCCACGACGACCGCCAGTGCCAGGGCTGCACGGCGCCGCGCTGGCAGAACCAGGACGAGCCGATCCTCGTCGACCGGCGCGAGCAGGTGCTCGACCCGATGACGGCCTACCAGATGACCTCGATGATGGAGGGCGTCGTGCTGCGCGGCACCGCCACCTCGCTTCGGGCGCTGGGCAAGCCGATCGCCGGCAAGACCGGCACCACCAACGACGCCAAGGACGCCTGGTTCGTCGGCTTCTCGCCGGACCTCGCGGTGGGCGTCTATGTCGGCTACGACAATCCGCGCAGCCTCGGCGCCAGCGCCACCGGCGGCGCGCTCGCCGTGCCGATCTTCCACGACTTCATGAAGGTCGCGCTCGCCGACCGCCCGGCCGTGCCCTTCCGCGTGCCGACCGGCATCAAGCTGATCCGCATCGACCCGCGCACCGGCCTTCGCGCCGGCGCCGGCTCCGGCGGTGCCATTCTCGAGGCCTTCAAGCCCGGCACCGCACCGCCCGACAGCTATCAGCTGATCAATCCCTTCGACTCGGCGGCGGCCGGCGGCCCCCGCCGCGGCCCCTCGAACGAGAGCAACCGCGCCATCGGCACCGGTACGGGCGGCCTCTACTGACGCGGCGTTCCGGGGCAGGTTAGACGACGAGGCGGCCTGCGGGCCGCCTTTTTCGTGCGGCGGGCAGGTTTACCGGACATTGAGACAAGCGGCCTAAGCCCTCGGGTCCAGCCCCCGTCCCGGAACCGCTCCCATGCATGCCCCCTCGTTCACCGTCGGCCTCGTGCTGCTTCTCGCCGCCGTTCCCGCCGCCGCGCCGGCTGCTGCGCAGCGCGCGGCCACACCCGTCGCCGCCGAGGACTGCCAGGCTGTCGCGCGGTCGCTGTCGGAGGCCACCGGCATCGCCGTCCGGGCGGCGACCGGGCCCGCCCGTACCGTCGACGATCGCGCCCCGCGCGGCGAGGCCTGCGTCGTCACCGGCACGGCCACCGGCCTGACGCGGCGGTTCGGCGAGGTCTCGGATCGGCTCGTCGCGGCGCTGCGGGGCTGGCGGCACGACGTCCCGTTCGACGCCGACGGGCCGATGAGCCTCGTCAGGCGCTACAGCCGCGACGGCGTGAGCGTCATCGTCTTCCTGGAGACGGAGAATCCGCCGGGCACCTGCGCCGACGTTCCCATCGGCGACTGCCGCGTACCGCTGCGGCGCTGGACCTGGACGCTGAAGGCGGCGGCCTACCGCTGAGCCGGCGCCGGCATCACAGGAAGCTGGCGATCGCCTCCAGCGGCTTCTTCTCCAGCGCATGGGCTGGGATGGTGGCGCCCTCGGCCGGATGGCCCACCACCATCAGGATATAGGGCTTCTCGTCAGCGGGACGGCCGCAGATGGCGTTGAGGAAGCCCATCGGCGCCGGCGTATGGGTCAGGCTGACGAGCCCGGCCCGGTGCAGCGCCACGATAAGGAAGCCGACCGCGATGGAGACCGATTCCGGCACGTAATAGTTCTTACGCATGACGCCGTCGGCACTCGCCGAACGCCGGGCACCGAACACCGCGATCAGCCAGGGCGCCGTCTCCAGGAAGGGCTTTTCGGGATCGGTGCCGAGCGGGCCCAGCGCCTTCAGCCATTCTTCGCCCGCCTTGCCGGCATAGAACTCCCGTTCCTCCGCCTCCGCCGCCTCGCGGATGCGGCGCTTCACGGCTGGATCGCCGATGACGCAGAAGTGCCAGGGCTGGTGATTGGCCCCGTTCGGCGCCGTGCCGGCGGCCCTGATGCAGGTCTCGATCAGGGCGCGCGGCACCGGCCGGCCGGAGAAGTCGCGCACCGTGTGCCGGCGGCGGATGTCGGCGAGAAAGGCGTCAGCCCGCGCCTGCATCTCCTCCTCCGGCAGGCCGACATGGTCGGGCAGGGGCACCGGCACATAGGCGCTGGTCGTCATGATGCCTCAGGCCTCCGGCTGCGGGTCGCGCAGCAGGTGGTAGAGGATGATGGCGCCGAAGGTCGCGGTGCCGATGCCGTCGAGGGTGAAGCCGGCGATGGTCAGCTTGAAGTTGCCGGCGCCGAGCACCAGCGCCACCGCCACGGTGATGAGGTTGCGCGGGTTGGAGAAGTCGACCTTGTTCTCCACCCAGATGCGCCCCGCCGTCGCGGCGATGAGGCCGAAGACGACGATGGCGAGGCCGCCCAGCACCGGCACGGGAATCGTGAGGATGAGCGCGCCGAACTTCGGCGAGAAGCCGAGCAGGATGGCGATGAGCGCCGCGGCGACGAACATCAGCGTCGAATAGATGCGGGTCACCGCCATGACGCCCATGTTCTCCGCATAGGTGGTGACGCCCGTGCCGCCCGCCGAGCCCGAGAGCATGGTGGCGATGCCGTCGCCGACGAAGGCGCGGCCGATATAGGGGTCGAGGTTGCGGCCGGTCATGGCGGCGATGCCCTTGAGGTGGCCGAGGTTCTCCGCGACCAGGATGATCGCCACCGGGGCGATCAGCACCATGGCGCGGGCGTCGAAGACGGGGGCGGTGAAGTTGGGCAGGCCGAAGAGGGGGGCCGCCGCCACCTTCGCGAAATCGATCGGCGCGCCGAGGCCCATGCCGTTGGCGAGGACGAGATAGAGGACATAGCCGGCGATCGCGCCGAGCAGGATCGGCAGGCGCCGCCACAGGCCAGGCGCATAGACGGCGAAGGCGCCGACCGCGACCACCGTGAACAGCGCGATCCAGCGCGGGAAGGCGGCGCCCTCCGCGTTGCCCGGGCCGGTGCCGGATGCCATGCCGATGGCGATAGGTGCCAGCACCAGGCCGATGGCGGCGACGATGGCGCCGGTGACGACCGGCGGCATGACCTTCTCCACCCAGCCGTGGCCGATGGCCATCACCACGAGGCCGATGACCGTGTAGAACGCGCCCGCCGCGATGATGCCGCCGAGGGCGAGGCCGATATTGGGGGCGCCGCCCGCCGCCGTGCCGGCGGCGATCGCCGCGAGCACCGGACCGATGAAGGCGAAGGACGAGCCGAGATAGCTCGGCACCCGGCCGCCGGTGACGACGAAGAAGATCAACGTTGCGATGCCGGAGAACAGGATGGCGACGTTGGGATCGAAGCCCATGAGGATGGGCGCCAGAACCGTGGCGCCGAACATGGCGACGACGTGCTGCAGGCCGACGACGACGGTCTGGCCGAGCGGCAGCCGCTCGTCCGGCATGACGATGCCGCCGCTCTTCTCGGTCCACTTCGGAAAATAGCCGTCCGCCATGATCAGCCTCCGTGATGCGCCGCCCGGTTGGTGGTGCCGGTTTCGGGCGATGGCGGCGACATTAGGCCCGAACGGGCGCGCGCTACAGGCCGCGGCGGCGTCATCCACCGGAAAAGCGCCTCCTCGGCGCCGGGCCGGCAGCCCCATGGCGGCGCGCCCGCCGCATTGACACGAGGGCGCACGTGACTAGGGTGCGCCCTCTTTTTCGTCCACCCCGAAGGGAAGTGCCCCATGCGTGCCGACATCGTCGCCACCGCCGAGGCCATCAAGGAGTCTGTCGGGCTCCTGAGGAGGCATCTTTGACTGGGATGTCTCGGTCAAGCGCCTCGCCGAACTGAACGCCCTCGCCGAATCCAACGATCTCTGGAACGATCCGGACAAGGCGCAGAAGGTCATGCAGGAGCGCAACGCGCTCGATGCCCGCATGACCGCCCTCACCACCATCAACCGTGACCTCGCCGACAATCTCGAACTCGCCGAACTCGCCGAGGCGGAGGACGACGCCGCCACCCTCGACGAGGCCGCGAAGGCCCTGGTCGAGACCCGGGCCAAGGCCGAGCGCCTGCAGCTCGAAGCGCTTCTCTCCGGCGAAGCCGACGCCAACGATACCTATCTCGAGGTCCATGCGGGCGCCGGCGGCACCGAAAGCCAGGACTGGGCCCTCATGCTCATGCGCATGTACACGCGCTGGGCCGAGCGCCGCGGCTTCAAGGTCGAGGTGGTCGAGGAGAGCGAGGGCGAAGAAGCCGGCATCAAGTCGGCCACCCTGCTCATCAAGGGCCACAACGCCTATGGCTGGCTGAAGACGGAAGCCGGCGTGCATCGCCTCGTGCGCATCTCGCCCTTCGATTCCAACGCCCGCCGCCACACCTCCTTCGCCTCGGCGACGGTCTATCCGGTGATCGACGACAAGATCGACATCCAGATCAACGACAGCGACGTGCGCATCGACACGATGCGCTCGGGCGGCGCCGGCGGCCAGCACGTGAACAAAACCGAATCGGCCGTGCGCCTCGTCCACAATCCGACGGGCGTCATGGTGGTCAGCCAGGGCTCGCGCTCACAGCACGCCAACCGGGCGGTCGCCTGGCAGATGCTGCGCGCCAAGCTCTACGAGCGCGAGCTGAAGATCCGGGAGGAGGCGGCCGCGGCCGACTTCGCCTCCAAGACGGACATCGGCTGGGGCCACCAGATCCGCTCCTACGTGCTGCAGCCCTACCAGCTCGTGAAGGACCTGCGCACCGGCAAGACCTCCGGTGTGCCGTCCGACGTTCTCGACGGAGACCTCGACGGCTTCATGGAGGCGACGCTGGCCATGCGCGCCTATGGCACCAAGGCCGGCGATACCGAAGACGTGGAATGACGGGCGCCGCAGCGACCATCTGGAGAGGGCCGCCCGGAGGCGGCCCTTTTGCGTTTGGGCACTGGGCCTGCCGACCACCTGTGACCTGGAGGCAACACCGGCATTCCGATACTCTGAATTATGGCAGCGTGCCACATTTCAGAAACACAGGGCATCGAAGCTCGCGCCAGTCCAAACCCACCGGATGTGGAATCATGAAGAAGCTCATCATTGCATCCGCCTTCCTCGCCGCCTCGGCGGCTGGCGCTCAGGCCGCTGACCTCGGCGCGCCGCGCATGCCTATCGCGGCTGCCGTCGTGGCTCCGGCCTTCAGCTGGAGCGGGTTCTACATCGGCGGCCAGGTCGGTGGCGTCTGGTACAACGACCGGACCCGCGAGTTCATCACCGCCACGGGCGTGGCCTCGGGCTTCAGCCAGGGGTTCAACACCGGCGGCATCACCGGCGGTCTCCATGCCGGCGTGAACTACCAGGTGAACAACTTCGTGCTCGGTCTCGAGGGTGACATCGAAGCCTCCGGCGTCAACGGCGGCTACACGCTCGGCAACGGCAACGGGACGCGCTTCCGCTCCAACTTCCAGGGGTCGGTCCGCCTGCGCGCCGGTGTCGCGGTCGATCGGGCGCTGTTCTACGTGACCGGCGGTCTCGCCGTCGCCCAGATGCGCTACGGCTACTTCACGCCCGCCGTCATCGAGAACTTCAGCCGCACCCAGGCCGGCTGGACGGTCGGTGCGGGTGTCGAATACGCCTTCACGCCGAACTGGACCGCCCGGCTCGAGTATCGCTACTCGGACTACGGCCGCGTGTCGAACGCCAGCGCCGTCGCCTTCCCGGGCTTCACCTACCGCCACAACCCGCGCTCCCACGCGGTGCGCGTCGGCGTGACCTACCTCTTCTCCACCGGCCCCTCGGCGGTCGTCGCGCGCTACTGATCGCCGATCACCGTTTCCGACAGCAGAAGGCCGCCTGCAAGGGCGGCCTTTTTGCGTTCGGGCGGGGGGAGTCGGGGGCCGGGCGGCAAAGCAGCGAGGGTACCATTATACCCTAAAATTGTGCCCCCATACAGCCCGGAAACACGACGATACGAACCCACGGTTGATGGTCGCCCGCATCTGTGCACAAGAGGCGATGTCGATCTTTCCGTGCATGCTGGGTTCCCATGAAAAAGTGTCTGCTCGCTTCCACAGCGGTCTTCGCATCCTGCTTCGGCGCCCTGGCCGCTGATCTCGGGTCGCCGCGCATGCCGATCGCAAGCGTCGCGACGGCTCCGGCCTTCAGCTGGAGCGGGTTCTACATCGGCGGCCAGGTCGGCGGCGTCTGGTACAACGACCGGACCCGCGAGTTGGTCACCGCGACGGGCGTCGCCACCGGCTTCGACCAGGGCTTCAACACCAGCGGCGTCACCGGCGGTATCCACGCCGGCTTCAACTATCAGGTCAAGAACTTCGTCGTCGGCCTCGAGGGTGATCTCGAAGCCTCCGGCGTCAACGGCAACTACCCGGTCGGCAACGGCAACGGTTGGCGTTTTCGCTCCAACTTCCAAGGGTCGGTCCGCCTGCGCGCCGGCGTCGCGGTGGATCGGACGCTGTTCTACGTGACCGGCGGTCTCGCCGTCGCCCAGTTGCGCTACGGCTACTTCAGCCCCACCGTCATCGAGTACGTCAGCCGCACCCAGGCCGGCTGGACGGTCGGCGCCGGTGTCGAATACGCCGTCACGCCGAACTGGACCGCCCGGCTCGAATACCGCTACTCGGACTACGGCCGCGTGTCGAACGCCAGCGCCGTCGTTTTCCCCGGCTGGACCTACCGTCACAACCCGCGCTCCCACGCGGTGCGCGTCGGCGTGACCTACCTCTTCTCCACCGGCCCCTCTGCCGTGGTCGCGCGCTACTGATCGCCGATCGTCGTCACGACCAAAAAGGCCGCCTCTCGGGGCGGCCTTTTTGGTTTCAATGCTGTCTGCCGTGCCTACCGGACGGCCCTGCCCGTGCGTCCCAGCCGCCAGAACTGTCCCGAATAATTCCCGCAGGGCCTGAGCTCCGGCTGGTCGCTGTCGGGATCGATGTCGAGGCACATGCGCGGTCCGCGGAACGTCGTGGTGAGGCGCACCCAGTTGCCCGCCGGCACGATCTGCCAGAACTGGCCGGTGAAGTTGCCACAGGGCCTCAGCTCCGGGCGGTTGGTCGGCGGGTTGATGTCGAGACACATGCGTGATCCCCGGAACTCCGTGGTGAGCCGCCAGGAACCGTCGCCGGTCGGGATGAAGCGCCAGTTCTGGCCGGAGACGTTCTGGTCGCGGTCGAGCCGCGCCTGGTTGTTCCGCGGACCGCCGTTGAACACGTCCATCGGCATGCCCGTGCCGCGGAACTGCGTGGTCAGCTTGTAGTAGCTGCCGGGATCGGGGCTCTGGGCGAGGGCGGGCGCCGCCTGCACGGCAAGGGCGAGGCACAGGGCGGGAAACAGCGGGCGCATGCGTATCGTCTCCGGGAATCAGGGGCGCCGCCGACCGCGCGCGCCGGATCACGCAAACTGCCCCGCGAGGGTTCCACGCGGTAGCCTGGTCCGGGCCCGGCTGCATGAGTGGGACTCGATTCGGCCACCGTCCCGCAGCCCCGTCAGCACCGCGTCGGATAGGCGCGTTGGCCGGTCACCTCGAAGTCCCGCCACATGGCGTTGACCGAGCGGACCATCTCTGCCGCCATCGCCCGCGGAAAGCGCGCCTGTACGAGATAGACCACGCCCGGCTCGTTCCGCTTCTGCGCGACCAGGTCGTAGTATTCGAGGTCGGTGCGGAAGCGGTCGCCCTGCAGCACGCCGCGCCCGCGCACCGTGAAGCCGCGGAACCCGGCCTGGCCCTGCGGAAGATCGGAATCGTGACTGATCTCGCCGCGGCGCGGGCGGGGGCCCTCGACGATCGTGTCCCAGTACCACGACTGGGCGGTGCAGGAGCCACGGGCACTGTTGGCGCTCACCACCACAACGGCGTCGCGGTTCTGCTCGTGGATAAGGACGGAGTTGACCGGCCCGGGCAGGTCGTTGTCGCTGTCGAGGCGGAAGCCCGGGGGAATGGCGAAGGACCAGCGGTCGCGGCGGTGGCGATAGGGGCCCTCGACCGCCGCAGGGCCGGGCGGCGGCACGGAGCCGGTCGCATCGCTCTCGGGGCGCGGCTGCGGCAGCGGCGCGGCCTGCGGCTCGGCCGCGGCGGCCGGCGCGGCGGCCTCGTCGGCCGGCCGGGGGCGCACCGTCCCGGTGGTGACGGCACTGTCGGCCGCGGCCGTGGCCGCCTGGCGCAGCGTCTGGAGCTCGCCTTCCAGGCTGGCGACCCGCGCCGCGGCCTCCTGGGCCTTCTTTTCGGCTGCGGCGACGGCACTCTGGGCGGCCTGCAGGTCCGTCTGGCTGCGCCGGATCTGGCCGGCCGCCTCCGCCGTCTGGTTCTGCCGCTGGATCAGTTCGGTCTGGCTGTGGGCGAGTTGGGTGCGGGCGACACGCAGATTGGCCTCGGCCGTCTCGGCACGACGGGCTGCGGTCCGGGCCTGATCGCGCAACCGCGCCAGCTCGGCGGCGGCGCCGGCGGCGACCTCCGCCTTCTCGCCGGCCGCCCGGGAGAGGGCGGCGATGCGGGGATGGGCATCGCCGCGAAGGGGACCTGCGAATTCCGTGACGCCGGCCGCCGCCATGCTGCCGACGAGGAAGGCGGCGGCGGAGATGCCGATCCACTTGAACGGCAGATTGCCGTTGGCGGGCGCCGGGGGTGGCGCGGCCACGGCCCGGTCGAGCGCGGTGCGCAGCCGGTCGTTCTCGGAGGAGAGGCGCGCGACGCTCTCGCGCAACGCACCGGCGCCGTCGGCGAGGGCCTCGCGCGGGTCGGGCGGCGTCGCGCCGGCGTCGGTGCGCACGGCCTTGAGATAGGCGGCGAAGGCCTCGAGCGTCGCCTTCAACCTGTCCTGCGCGGCGGTGCTGCGCTCCTGAAGAACGCCGTGAATCTTGCGGAACTCGACGGCGAAGCGCTCCCGCTCGGCGGCGTCGAATCGCGTCCAGATCGCCGCCGCGGCGGGATCTTCGGGGTGACGGCGGGCGAAGGCGACCTGCGCCGGCTCGCCGGCCTGGCCGCGATCGGCGGCGACGGCGGTTGCGAGTTCGGGAAGGCCCGGGCGCCCCAGCTTCTCGCCGAGGGCGGCGAGCAGGGCCTGCCAGGCCCCGTCTTCCGCCGGGTGGTTGGCCTGGTCGAGCCAGGCCGACAGATCGGGCGCGGGAACGGCGTCGAAGGGCGGTTCCAGCTTGTCCGTCGCCAGCGGGCTGAGCCTCGCCGTGACGAGACGGCCGGTCTGGTGGGCGCCGCGCGCCAGCGTCAAGAGCCCGGCATGGTTCTCGGTGGGGTCGAGGATCTCCGCCGGCCAGAGGGCGAAGAGGACGCGTGCGCCCGCCGCCGCCTCGCGCAGCGCCTTGGCCGCGCCGCGGCCCTTGGGCTCGATGTCGGGGTGGATGGTCAGGCCGAGATCGGCCAGCGCCTGCCGGACGACCTCGACGCGGCTCCGGTCGGAGCGCCGATAGGCCAGAAACAGATCCGTCACGGATCTTCTCCCGTGTTGTCCCGCCGCCGACGGGGCGGGAAAGAGCCAGGTGGCATGCACGTCAGCGAGGTGCGGCCGGCGGGCGGCCGCGGACCTCAATCGGCGGAGGCGAGCCTCACGCCCGCGCGCACGAAGCGCATGGGATCGACGGCCTCGCCGTTGATGCGGGTCTCGTAGTGCAGGTGCGGCCCCGTCGAGCGGCCGGTGGAGCCGATCCGCCCGACGCGCTGGCCGACGCCCACCAGGTCGCCCTCCTTCACCTCGATGCGGGAGAGGTGGGCGTAGCGGGTGGCGATGCCGTTGCCGTGGTCGACCTCGACGAGGAGGCCGTAGCCGCCGAGCGATCCCGCGTGGGTCACCCGGCCGCTGGCGGCGGCGAAGACGGGCTCTCCGGTGGCACCGCGGAAGTCGATGCCCGAATGCATGGCCCAGCTCCTGAGGAACGGGTCGAGGCGGGCACCGAAGCCGGAGGAGAGTTCGAGTTCGCCGGCATGGGGGCGGGCGATCGGGATGCTGGCGACGAGCCGGTTCAGGCGGTCCTGGTCGCGGATGACCGTCTGCAGCCGAAAGACCTGCTTCTCGAAGGGCGAGGCGTCCGGGGTCGGGGCGGGCAGGGGGATGAGCGGGCCGCCCGTTCCGGCGGTGGAGCCGCCGCGGGCTGTGGGCGCGAGCCGGGTCTCGGCGAGCCCCAGTTCGGCGAGCATGGCGCGGACTCGCCGGGCCCGCCGTTCGGCGCGGGTCTCCAGGCCCTGCAGCAGGCTCTGCTGGTTCTGCTCGACCCGATCGAGTGAACGTTCGACGCCGGCGACGACGTCGAGCCGCGTCGGAGCCGAGGCGAGGGCGAAGGCGGATTGCGCCGGCGCCGCCGCCACGACCTCGCGCGATTCAAGCCGCGTGTGCCGGCCGGCGGGCGGGGTGAGGCGCACGGTGTCGCCGGCGACGGCCGGGCGTGGCGCGGGAGCCGCCGCATTGCGCCCGGCAGCGCCGGGACGCGCCGGCCCGTGGACGTCGCCGGCCGATTCCTTGAGCGAGGTGACGATGGCCTGCCGCGTCTCCAGCAGGGCCTGGCGCCGGGCCACCTGGTCGACCCGCCGCTCGAGTTCGGTCTGATCGACCATCTGCCGGCTGGTCATCCGGTCGAGCTGCGCGCGCAGCTCCCGGATGCGATCCTCGTAGGCGTGCTGGAGGCTCGCCTGGCGACTCATCACGCCGCCGATGATGTCGTCCTTGAAGGCCAGATAGCTGGTGACGGCGACGCCCCAGAGCGACAAGGCGAGTGCCGTGGCGACGACCGTACCGCTCAGCGCATAGGACAGCGACAGCGTCCGCGTGCCGGAGCGGCCGCGCCAGGCGAAGGTGAGGGCCCCGGTGGGAACCTGGGCCCGCAGATTGGCTTCGTGGGCGAGCTGCGCGCGATTGTATCGCTGGCTGGGCTGCGGCATCGGCGTCCATCCATACGCGAACGTGACGCCCCATTACCGCCGATTAAGGTTAACGAACCGTGCCCGCCGGCCCAGGCTTGCCGCAAGGGGAGGGAGGGGCGGCGGACGCGTCCGCTCAGAGCGCCTCCGCCGCCGCCAGCACCTCGGCGGCGTGGCCCTTCACCTTGACCTTCGGCCAGATGCGGGCGATCCGCCCCGCCCGGTCGATCAGAAAGGTGGCGCGCTCGATGCCCATATAGGCCTTGCCGTACATGCTCTTCTCGACCCAGACGCCATAGGCCTCCACCACCTTGCCTTCCTCGTCCGAGCCGAGGGCGACGCCGAGGCCGTGCTTGGCCTGGAATCGGTCGAGGGCCTTCGCCGGGTCGCGGGAGACGCCGATGACGGTGGTGTCGGCCGCCTCAAACCGCGGCTTCAGCTCGGTGAAGTCCTTCGCCTCCTGGGTGCAGCCGGGGGTGTCGGCCTTCGGATAGAAGTAGATCACCACCTTGCGGCCCTTCAGCGCGGCGAGGTCGATTCCCTTTCCGCCGCCACCCGGAATCGCCACTGCCGGCGCCTCGTCCCCCACGTTCAACCCCATGGTGCCATCCTTTCGTCGGTTTTCGCTGCGATACGGATGATCCATACGCTCGCGCGAGATCAACGGATTTTCGCTCGCTCCGGCCACCAGAAAACCGGTGACGGGGTCGCGTGTGCGATCTGAGCCGTGGAACCGTGCCTAACATTCGGTTAAGCCGGTCCGGGTCACATTGACGGCCGTGCAGCCTGCGCGGCAATTCCGGGCCGGCGGGATGGGAGACGGAATGGATTGGCGCCCCGACCAGGGCAGGGCTCCCTGCGACCGGACGACGATGGAAGGCCGCACGCGCGGCTGGCATCGCACGCCGGGCCGGGCCCTCGCCGGGTGGTGGGCCAACCGCCGCGTTCCCGCCCTGTTGACCGCGGTCCTCGGCGGCCGGCCCTCCTGCTGGTCGACCCGCCGGCGCGTCTGCACCGGCGCCCTGGCCGGGCTGCTGCTGCTGGTCGTCGGCCCGATTCTCTTTCTCGGCTGGCAGATCCAGCGCGGCGGCATGGGCCTCGACATGGTCACGCCCTGGATCGCGCGGTCTCTCTCCGACCAGCTCGGAGACGGCCGCACCGTCACCATCGGCGCCGCCGTCATGGTCCGCGACGGCAGCGGCAAGGTCGAGGTCGAGGCGCGTGACGTCATCATCCACGACGGCGACGGCCGCCGCGTCGCCTCCATGCCGCGCGTCGCACTCGGCCTCGATTCGCTGCCCATTCTCGGCCGGCCCTCCATCCGGCGCATCGACCTCGTCGGCGCCTCCGTGGCCCTCAAGGTCGGCGAGGACGGCCAGATCGCGCTGGCCGCCGGGCGCTTCCGCACCCAGCTTCCCGAAGACCCGGGCGCCGCCACCCCGGGCGCCGCGGCTCCTGCCGCCGAGGTGATCTCCACCCTTCCCGAACCCGAGATGTCGCCGTTCCGGCGGCTCGGCATCTGGCTCGACCTCATCGAGAAATCGGGCCTCGACGGCCACCGTCTCGCCGGCTTCGGCCTGCGCAACGGCACGGTGATCGTCGACGACGTCCGCTCCGGCAAGCGCTTCATCTTCGCCGGCATCGACCTCGATCTCACCGTACCGGCGACCGGTGGCCTGTCGGTCGAGCTCGACGCTTCCGGCTCCGGCGCCCGCTGGACCTCCACCGCCACGGTCACGCCGCGTGACGGCTCCGGCCGCCGGCAGATCGACCTCTCCATGCGAGACATGGCGCCCCGCGACCTGTCGCTGGCCCTGCAGGGACCGCAGGTCGTCTTCGCCGACACGCCCATTTCCGGCACGCTGCGCGCCACCGTCGGCGAGGACGGCGACCCCGTCGCCTTCACCGGCCGCGTCACCATGGGCGCCGGCAAGGTCGGCGACGTCAACGACGAGGCCATGCGGATCGCCATCGACAGCGTCGCCGCCGACGTCCATTGGCAGGCCCTCTCTCCCGGTCTCGTCGTCGATCGGGTCGAGGTGGTGGCCGGACACAACCGCGCCTCCCTCAACGGCATCGTCACCCCGCCGACGCGCCGTGGCGAGCCCTTCGTCGTCGAGCTGCAGGCGCTCCAGGCCGTCACCTCGGTGCTCAACCCGCACGAGCCGCCGGTGCCCATCAACGTCCGCGGCGCCCGCTTCACCTTCGACCCGCTCTCCCGCAGCCTCGCGGTGGAGGGACTGACGGTCGACCAGGGTGCCGATCCGCTGGCACGGCTGGCGGGCAAGGTCGTCTTCGCCGAGGGTTCCCCGGCCATCCACCTCGACGTCGCCGCCGCGAAGATGCCGCTCGCCACCGCCCTGGCGCTCTGGCCGCGCGCCTCCAACCCTCATGCCCGCGACTGGGTCGCCGACAACATGAGCGGCGGCACCGCCGAGGACACCGCCATCCGCGTCTCGGTTCCGGCCGGCCTGCTGGCGCGGCAACCCTGGGTGCTGGAAAAGCACGCACTGTCGGTGCGCTCCCGGCTGCGTGGCACCTCGCTTCGGGTCATGCCTGGAATGTCGCCGCTGAAGGAGGCCGACATCGACGTCGACGTCGACGGCCAGATGGCGAGCCTGGTGGTGCAGCGCGGCCGCGTCGAGCCGGCCCCGGGGCAGGTCCTCTCCCTCACCCAGGGGACGTTCGAGATCATCGACCACCGCATCCAGCCGCCGCAGTCGGTGACCAAGTTCCGCCTGCAGGGCACCGCCTCGGCCGCCTTCGCGCTCCTCGGCGAGGAGGCGTTCAAAGGCGCCGCGACCGGGCCCACCCTGCCCACGGGCAAGGTCGAGGGCATGGTGACGGCGCAGGTCACCGTCAACGTGCCTCTGACGGAGACCTTCCAGCCCAATCTGATCGATTACGCCGTCGATGCCGACTTCACCGGCTTCTCCGCCGACAACGCCTTCGGCGAGATGCGCGTCGAGCGCGCCGCCTTCAAGGTCCTGACGACGCCGCGCAGCCTCACCATGCGCGGCCAGGGCGTGCTCGGCGGCGCCCAGGCCAATTTCGACTACCGCAAGCCGCGCCCCGACGCGAAGCCCGAGATCCGCCTCACCGCGACCCTCGACGACCGCGGCCGTGCCCGCCTCGGCCTGAACATCGGCACCCGCATCGTCGGCCCGACGCCGGTCAAGGTGATGACCGTCGGCGAGGACTCCGGCCGCTACAACGTCGAGGTCGATCTCGGCCCGGCGACGCTCTCCGACCTGCTGCCCGGCTGGAGCAAGCCGCGTGGACAGGCGGCCAAGGCCCGCTTCGTCGCCGTCGAGGGGGAGGGGGGCTGGAAGCTCGAAGACCTCATCGTCGAGAGCCGCGGGCTGCTGGTGCGCGGTTCGGTGACCTTCGACGACAAGGGCGGCCTCGTCTCCGGCGTCTTCCCCGCCTACAACCTCTCCGACGGCGACCGGATGAACATCCGCATCGAGCGCGCCGGCACGGGCCACCGGGTGATCGGCCGGGGCGAGATGATCGATGCCCGCCACATCATCAAGTCGCTCTCCGAGCCGCCGCGGCCCGGGCCCGCCACGGCCGGCGCGGCGCCGACCGAGCTCGACATCGACTTCAAGGCCAATGCGGTGGTGGGCGGCAACGGCGAGGTCATCCGCCAGTTCGAGATGCGGATGGCGCGCAACGGCCAGGCGATCCGGTCCTTGACCGCCAGCGGACGCGTCGGCCGCGACGCCCCCTTCGCCGTGGAGCAGCGTGGCCAGGGCAATACCCAGCGCCTGGCCGTCAGCGCCGGCGACGCCGGGGCGCTGCTGCGCTTCCTCGACATCTACCGCTCATTGCAGGGCGGCACGCTGGCTCTGATCATGACCCCGCCGCTGCCCAACGGGAACATCCGCGACGGCAGTGTCGAGATCACCGATTTCCGCATCCGTGGCGACCAGGCCATCTCCGGCATGGTGGCCGCCGCCGGCAGCGCGCCCAACGCACCGCGCCAGCAACAGCAGCAGAACGACGCCTTCGCCTTTTCCCGCCTGCGCGCCAATTTCGCCCGCACCGCCAGCAAGGTGACGGTCTCAGACGGCCTGCTCTGGGGGGCGGCGATCGGCGCCACGGTGGAGGGCGAGTTCGATCCCGGCCGCGACCGGTTGCTGCTGCGCGGCACCTATGTGCCGGCCTATGCGCTGAACAACATCTTTGCCCGCATTCCGGTGCTCGGCTTCTTCCTCGGCGGCGCGCCGGACGAAGGCGTCTTCGGCATCACCTACCAGATCGCCGGCGCCGTCAGCGCGCCGCGGCTCACCATCAACCCGCTCTCTGCGGTGACGCCGGGCTTCCTGCGCAAGATGTTCGAGTTCCGCGGCGCTGCGTCCAACACCCCGCCGCCCATGCCGGGCGATGCCGCCCGGCGCTGACCGACCTCAGCCGCGGACGATCTCCTGCCCGTCCATCACCCAGGCCTTCAGCCCGCCGGCGAGATGGGCGTCATAGGGCAGGCCCGCCGCCTGCGCGGCTTCACTGGCATGGATCGAGCGCACGCCGGCGGCGCAGAGGAAGACCACGCGCCGGCCGGCCGGGGCCGGGATGGCCGACGGGTCGAACTGCGACAGCGGCAGGTTCACCGCGTCCGGGATGCCCGCCATGGCGACCTCGTGGGGCTCGCGCACGTCGACGAGGAGGATGGTGTCCTCCGCCAGGCCGCGGGCGACGTCGTCGGGGGTGAGGTTGTGGACAGGCACTGGCATCTCCCTGGAGGACCGGACGGGGCCATCATAGCAGCAGGCCGGCGCCGCGCATCGCCCGTCCATCGTGGACCGGCGCCCTCAGGCGAGGATCACCCCGCCCGTCAGCGGCTCCTTCACCCCGGTCGTGGACGGATAGGTCAGCGGCAGGCTCTTCAGGCTGCGTACGGCGAGATAGGCGAAGGCCTGAGCCTCCAGAAAATCCGAGGACCAGCCGACGTCCTCGCCGGTGCGGATCTCCGCGCCGGTGACATGGGCGAGGAGACGCAGCAACTCCGGGTTCTTCGCTCCGCCGCCACAGACGATCCACAGCACCGGCGGCTCGCGCACGAAATCGGCGGCGCGGGCGATGGAGCGGGCAGTGAAGGCAGTCAGCGTCGCCGCGCCGTCCTCGGTCGCGACATTGCCGACGATCGAGAAGGCGAAGGCGTTGCGGTCGAGCGACTTCGGCGGCGGCTTGGCGAAGAAGGGGTGGACCAGGAGCCAGGCGAGGAGCGCCTCGTCCGCCCGGCCGCGCGCCGCGGCAGCGCCGCCCTCATCCATGCGCTCGCCGGTTCGCTCGCCCATCCAGTCGTCGATCAGCGCATTGCCCGGCCCGGTGTCGAAGGCGAGCAGCGTCTCGCCCGCGCCGATCAGCGTGACGTTGGCGACGCCGCCGATGTTGATGACGGCGAGCGGGCGGGGGAGAGCGGCCGCAGCCGCGAGCGCCCGGTGGAAGACCGGAACCAGCGGCGCACCCTGGCCGCCGGCGGCGACATCCGCTTGCCTGAGGTCGTAGACGACCGGGATCCCGAGCCGCTGGCGCAACGCCTCTCCGTCGCCGATCTGCACCGTCAGGCCGAGCGCCGGGCGGTGCAGCACCGTCTGGCCGTGGAAGCCGACGACACCGATATCGGCGCGCGACAGGCCGTTCCTTTCGAGGAACAGTTCCACGGCCTCCGCATGGGCGCGGGTGACGAGGGCGTCGGCGCGGGCGAGGAGCGGCGTGCGCTGCGTCCGGTCGGTGAGCTGCGCGCCTTCCTTCAGCGCGGCGCGCAAGAGGGCGCGCTCGTCGTCGCTATAGGCGCGGTAGCCGGTCGGACCGAAGCCGGCGATGGTTTCGCCGTCGGTGTCGAGCAGCGCCACGTCGACGCCGTCCAGGGAGGTTCCCGACATCAGGCCGATGGCGCGCATGGGTCCCGCCGATTCGAAGGATGAAATTGCAGCCCGCCTCTGCTACACCGCGCCTCCGCCGGGCGCGAGTGTCCGGCACTCAGCCCCAACTGGAAAGATCATGGCCGCCCCTCAGTCCGACTTCCTGCGCATCCTCACCGAGCGCGGGTTCATCCACCAGTGTTCCGACATGCAGGGCCTCGACGCCCTGGCGGCCAAGGGGGAAGTCGTCGCCTATGTGGGCTATGACTGCACGGCCCCCTCGCTCCATGTCGGCCACCTCCTGTCGATCATGATGCTGCACTGGCTGCAGAAGACCGGCGCCGGCAAGCCGATCACGCTGATGGGCGGCGGCACGACGCGGGTCGGCGACCCCTCGGGCCGCGACGAGACGCGCAAGATCCTCTCGATCGACGACATCAACGCCAACAAGGACGCGCTGAAGGGCGTGTTCGCGAAGCTGCTCACCTTCGGTGACGGCAAGACCGACGCCATCATGCCCGACAATGCGGAGTGGCTGACCAAGCTCAACTACATCGAGATGCTGCGCGACATCGGCCGGCACTTCTCGGTGAACCGCATGATGACCATGGATTCGGTGCGCATGCGGCTGGAGCGCGAGCAGGAGCTCTCCTTCATCGAATTCAACTACATGATCCTGCAGTCCTACGACTTCGTCGAACTCGCCCGGCGCTACGGCACCAACCTGCAGATGGGCGGCTCCGATCAGTGGGGCAACATCGTCACCGGCGTCGATCTCGGCCGGCGCATGGGCACGCACCAGCTCTACGCTCTGACCTGCCCGCTGCTGACGACCGCCTCCGGCGCCAAGATGGGCAAGACCGCTGCCGGCGCCGTCTGGCTCAATGCCGACATGCTGTCGAACTACGATTACTGGCAGTTCTGGCGGAACACTGAGGACGGCGACGTCGCCCGCTTCCTCAAGCTGTTCACCCTGCTGCCGATGGCCGAGATCGACCGTCTCGCCGCGCTCCAGGGCGCCGAGATCAACGAGGCAAAGAAGGTTCTCGCCACCGAGGCGACGGCGCTGGTGCGCGGCCGCGAGGCGGCCGAGGCCGCCGCCGAGACAGCGCGGAAGACCTTCGAGCAGGGCGCTCTCGGCGACGACCTGCCGGTGGTGACGGTTCCGGCGGCCGAGCTCGCGGCGGGTATCGGCGTGCTCTCGCTCTTCGTCCGGGCCGGCCTCGTCGCCTCCAACGGCGAGGCGCGTCGTCAGGTCGCCGGCGGCGGCCTGAAGCTCAACGACGAGGCCGTGACCGATCCGCAGGCGGTGGTCACCGCAGCAGCCCTGAAGGACGGCGTCGCCAAGCTGTCCTTCGGCCGCAAGAAGCATGTGCTCGTGAAGGTGGGATGAGACGATGACGATGAAGTTCTTCTATGGCCCGAAGACCTGCGCGCTGGCCTCGCGCATCGCGCTGGAAGAGGCGGGCGCGTCTTACGAGCCCGTCCGCGTCGACTTCGCCTCGGGCGAGCAGACCAAGCCCGCCTATCTCGCCGTGAACCCCAAGGGCCGGGTGCCGGCCCTCGTCACCGACCGCGGCGTTCTCACCGAAAACGTCGCGATTCTCGCCTTCGTGGCGCAGAGCCACCCCGAGAAGAAGCTGGCCCCGCTCGCCGACCCCTTCGCCTTCGCCGAGATGCAGGCCTTCAATTCCTATCTCGCCTCCACCGTGCACGTGAACCACGCCCATAAGCACCGTGGCGCCCGCTGGGCGACCGAGGAGAGCTCCTTCCTCGACATGCGCCGCAAGGTGCCGGAGACCATGGCGGCGAGCTTCCGCCTCATCGAGACCGAGTTCTTCCGCGGCCCCTGGGTCATGGGCGAGGCCTATTCGGTCGCCGACGCCTATCTCTTCACGGTGACGCGCTGGCTGGAGGGCGACGGTGTCGACGTGGCGCAGTTCCCGCGCGTCGCCGACCACATGAAGCGCATGGGCGAGCGTCCCGCGGTGCAGGCGGCCCTCGCCGGGGAATGATCCCTCAGTAGTGGTAGCGGCACTGGGCGATCTCGAGCACCTCGCCGCGCATGCGGTAGACGAGGCGGTGCTCCTGGTCGATCCGCCGCGACCACCAGCCCTGGAATTCGTTCTTCAGCGGCTCCGGCTTGCCGGTGCCGGTGAACGGCGTGCGTCGGCACTCGCGGATCAAGGCGTTCAGCTTCTTAAGAATCCTGCGATCTGCCTCCTGCCAGTGCAGGTAATCCTCCCAAGCAAGGGGGTGGAACGCGACGGTCATTCCAGGAGATCGCGCACGATGCCTTTGCCCTCATCGAGCCCGGTGATCGCTTCCAGCAGGCGCCGACGGTTCTCGGGGCTCTTCGTCAGATAGGTCGTCTCTTCCATCGACGTGTAGTCCTCCAGCGAGATCAGCACCGCGGGCGGCTTGCCGCCCTCGCGGGTGATCAGCACCGGCGCATGGTCCGCCGTCACCTGGTCGAGGGTGGCGGCGAGGGTCTTGCGGAGTTCGGTCGAGGTCTTGACGCGCATGGTGAGAATGTACGCCAAAACGTACGCAATCTCAACCGCGGCGCGGTGTCGCCCAGGGTCTCTCGCCGGCATCGCGCGCCGTGAAGGCGGCGATGGAGCCGGCCTCGGCCAGGGTCAGGTCGATGTCGTCCCAGCCGTTGAGGAGCTGGGTGCGCCAGACCGGATCGATGGCGAAGGGCACCACGATGTTGCCGCAGACGATGGTCTGTGCGGCGAGATCCACGGTGACGGGAAGATCGGCGGTGTCGAGCAGCCGTTCAGCGTCCTCCTCGCTCACCCTCGCCGGAACCACGCCGTTCTTCACGCAGTTTGAGGCGAAGATGTCGCCGAAGCTCGGGGCGATCACCGCACGGAATCCATGATCGGCGAGCGCGTAGACCGCCGCCTCGCGCGACGAGCCGCAGCCGAAATTGCGGCGCGCCACCAGGATCGTCTGGCCGGAGGAGGGGGCCGGCGCGCCGCCTTCGGCCACGAGGTCGTGGAGCAGGAAGCGGCCATAGCCCTCGGGCTGGCGCGGCTCCTTCATGAAACGCGCGGGGATCAGCTGGTCCGTGTCGACATTGGCCACCGGCAGCTTCAGCATCGCGGCCGTGTCACGCGTGAAGGGTTTCATGCGAACCGCCTGACGTCGGTGAGCGTGCCGGTGACGGCGGCGGCCGCCGCCATGGCCGGCGACATCAGATGCGTGCGCGCACCCGGCCCCTGCCGGCCCTTGAAGTTGCGGTTGGTGGTGGAGGCGCAGCGCTCGCCGGCCGGCACCGTGTCGCCGTTCATGCCGACGCACATGGAACAGCCGGAGGCGACCCATTCGAGCCCGGCCTCGGTGAAGATGCGGGCGAGGCCCTCCTCCTCCGCCTGCTGCTTGACCAGCGACGAGCCGGGCGACACGAGCCCCGGCACCACCGCCTTGCGGCCCGCCAGGATCTGCGCTGCGGCACGCAGGTCCTCGATCCGCGCATTGGTGCAGGAGCCGATGAAGACCCGGTCGATGGCGACCGATTGCAGCGCCTGTCCCGGCGCCAGCGCCATGTAGTCGAGCGCGTCGCGCGCCGCCGCCGCCTTCACCGGATCGGCGATCCGCCCCGGATCGGGCACGGCGGCGGTGATCGGCAGCGCCTGTTCGGGGCTGATGCCCCAGGTGACGGTGGGCGCGACGTCGCCGCCGGCGAGGTTCACCTCGCGGTCGAAGGCGGCATCGGGATCGCCGGCGAGCCCCGCCCAGGCCTCCACCGCCCGGTCCCACAGTGCGCCCTCCGGCGCGAAGGGACGCCCCTTCAGATAGGCGAAGGTGGTGGCGTCGGGCGCCACCATGCCGCAGCGCCCGCCGGCCTCGATCGACATGTTGCAGAGGGTCATGCGCCCCTCCATCGACAGCGTTCGGATGGCGTCCCCCGCAAACTCGATCGCGTGGCCCGCCGCGCCGTCGGCGCCGATGGTCGCGATGACGGTCAGCATGATGTCCTTGGCAGTGATGCCCGGCGCGGTCCGTCCGTCCACGTTGATCCGCATGCGTTTCGGCTTCTTCTGCCACAGGGTCTGCGTCGCCAGGACGTGGGCGACCTCGGAGGCCCCGATTCCGAAGGCATAGGCTCCGAAGGCGCCGTGGGTGGAGGTGTGACTGTCGCCGCAGACCACCGTCAGCCCCGGCAGCGTCAGGCCCTGTTCGGTGCCGGTCACGTGGACGATGCCCTGCCGCGGGTCGTCAAGCCCGAACAGGGTAATGCCGTGGGCGGCGGTGTTGGCGCTGAGCTGGTCGACCATGCGGGCGATGGAGGCGTCCGCCACCGGGCCGCCGCGTCCGCGCGTCGGGACGTAATGGTCGGCGACGCCGAAGGTGAGGTCCGGCCGTGCCACCGCCGCGCCGCGAGCTGCAATCTGGCCGAAGGCGTGGTGAGAGCCCTCATGCACGAAATGGCGATCGATCCACAGCAGCGAAAGCCCGTCCGCGCGGCGCTTCACCACGTGGCTGTCCCACAATCGGTCGAACAGTGTGGCCGGCAGATCCACTCTCATCTCCACGACGATGCTTGACGGACAAACATTGTATCATAGGATAGACAAAGCTCGAAATTTCTCTATCTCTATCCATCGAACAGGCTGGCAGACAAATGCAGACCGTCGCACTGCCGAACAAGGGGCCCGCGCCAAGGCGCCCCGGTGCGACTCCCGGCCTGAGGGGGAGAGAGGTCATGGCGGAAGCAATCGAGACATCGAAGACGCGGCGCGTCTATCTGACGTTGAGGGACCGGATTTCCTCCGGCGAGCTGACACCGGGCACGCGCCTCCCGTCCGAGCCCGACCTCGCCGGCCTGCACGACGTGTCGCGTGTGACCATCCGCCGGGCCCTCGCCGAGCTGGAGCGCGAAGGGCTGATCTCGCGCCGGCCGGGGGCTGGAACCTTCATCACGGCCCGCATGATCAAGCGACCGATCGTCGCGGACCTGTCCAATGCGCTCGCCCATCTCGTCGAGATGGGGCGGTCCACCGACGTCCGGCTGCTGCAATTCGGCTATGTCGAGGCCAACCCCGACGTCGCCGAGGCGCTGAAGCTCGAGGCCGGCGAGCGGGTACAGCGCTCGGTGCGCGTCCGCATCATCGACGGCGAGCCCTTCTCCTATCTCGTCACCCACGTGCCGCAGCGCATCGGCACGACCTATACGGAGGCCGAGCTCGGGGCCCAGCCGCTGCTGACGCTCATCGAGCGCTCCGGCGTCAAGGTCGACCGCGCCACGCAGACCATCACGGCGGCGCTCGCCGGCCCCGACGTCGCCGAGGCGCTCGGCGTCGACATCGGCGCGCCGCTCCTCGCTCTCAACCGCGTCGTCTTCGACGTGAAACGGCGTGGCATCGAGCATCTGACCGCCTTCTACCGACCGGACCGCTATTCGTTCCAGATGGACCTCGTCCGCATCGATTCCGGCGGCGACCGCCTGTGGTCGCCGGTGGAGCGCCTGCGCATGGGCGTCGGACTCAACGGAGCGGACGCCAACGATTGACGGGACACCGGCGCCTCGGGCGCCCCGCAAAGACGACACGAGCGGGCGATCAACGCCTGCCGCTTCCAGAGTGTAACGGACGGAGACCAGCCACCATGACCGACTGGACTGCAACGACGCGACGTAGCCTCCTGAAGACCGGCGCCGCCGGAGCCGCCATCATCGCCGCACCGGGCCTCGTCAGGGCCCAGGCCCCCGTGGTGAAGCTCGGCATCCTCCAGCCGGTCACCGGCGCCCTCGCTCAGGACGGTGAATATGGCCGGCTCGGCGCCCAGCTCGCCATTGACGAGATCAACAAGGCCGGCGGCATCAAGTCGCTGGGCGGCGCCATGATCGAGATGGTCTTCGGCGACGCCCGCTCCAACCCGGAGGCCGGCACCCAGGAGGTCGAGAAGATGCATGCCGAGGGCGTCTCCGCCATCGTCGGCGGCTTCGCCTCGCCCATCTGCCTCGCCGCCTCCCAGGCGGCCTCGCGCTACGACATCGCCTATGCGGTCGATGTCGGCGTCTCCGACCAGATCGTCTCGCGCGGCCTGAAGAACACCTTCCGCTTCGGCCCCGGCTTCGGCGCGGTCACCCGCGCCGCCATCGAGAACCTCGTCAAGCTCAACGACGCCGCCGGCAAGCCGGCCAAGACGGTGGTGCTGGTTCACGAGGACGGCCTGTTCGGCACCGGCCTCGCCAAGCTGATGAACGACCGGCTCTCGGCTCTCGGCTTCCAGATCCTCGAGACCATCCCGCACCCGACGCCGGCCCGCGACATGTCCAATGTCGCCCTGCGTATCCGCGCGCTGAACCCCGATCTCGTCATCCCCTCGAGCTACTACGGCGAGTTCGTGCTGCTCGCCCGCACCATGCAGCAGCAGCGCATTCGGCCGAAGGGCATCTATGCGGTGCTCAACGGCGCCGCCTCGAACTTCCGCTTCGTCAAGGAATTCCCGGACGCCGCCAACAACGTCATGGACTGCAACCACTGGGCCGATCCGCGCAAGCCGAAGACGGCCGAGCTGCGCCGGCAGGTGGAGGCCATGGGCCGCTTCTGGCTCTACAACGTGCCGCTGAACTATTCCTCGGTGCGGCTGGTGGCCGATGCCGTCGAGCGGGCGGGCTCCCGCGACCGCATCAAGATCATCGAGGCCATGGCCGCCTCCACCTTCGCCGACCACATCATGCCCTACGGGACGACGAAGTTCGAAAACGGCCAGAACACCGCCGCCGCCCCGGTCAACACCCAGGTGCAGAACGGCGACATCAAGGTGATCTTCCCCGACACCTTCGCCGACGCCAAGCCGGTCTTCCCGGTGACCGGCTGAGGCCGTCGCTCCGCAGTCCCTCCACCCCGCGGCCGGCCACCTGCCGCGGGGTCGTCATGCCGGTGAGGTCTCTCTCCCGTGTTCAGGTCCTATCCGCCGCAGATCGTGCTCGAAGCCGTGCTCAACGGCCTCCTCACCGGCGCCGTCTATGCCCTGGTCGCGCTGGGGCTGACGCTGGTCTACGGCGTGCTGCACATCATCAACTTCGCCCACGGCGCCATGCTGACGCTGGCGATGTTCGCGGTTCTGGTGGCTCATCTCGGCTTCGGCATCGACCCCTATCTCGCCATCCTGCCGCTGACCCCACTCTTCTTCGCCTTCGGCTACGGGCTGCAGCGCTTCGTCATCTCGCCGGCGAGCCGGAACGACGACGGCGCCATCCTCCTCGTCACCCTCGGCCTGTCGATCGTTCTGGAGAACCTGCTGCTCGCCGTCTTCCGCTCGGACACGCGGGCGCTGACGCTGGACTATTCCTTCTCGGTGGTGGACCTCGGCTTCGCGCTCTTGTCGCTGCCGCGGGTCATCGGCTTCGGCGTCGCCATCGTGGTTGCGGCCGGCCTGTGGGCGATCCTCGCCCTCACCGACACCGGCAAGGCGATCCGCGCCGTGGCGAAGGAGAAGCTCGGCGCCTACCTCGTCGGCATCGACGTCAACCACATCTATGCGGTCACCTTCGGGCTGGGCGCCGCGACGCTGGCGGTGGCCGCCTGCCTCCTGATGCCGTCCTTCTACGTCAATCCGCGCGTCGGCAATGCCTTCGTCCTCGTCGCCTTCACCGTCGTGGTGCTCGGCGGCATGGGCTCCATCGCGGGGGCATTGCTCGGCGGCCTGGTCATCGGCGTGGTCGAGAGCCTGTCGGGTCTCTATCTCGGCGAAAGCCTCGGCCAGATCGGCATCTTCCTCATCTTCATCCTCGTCCTGCTCGTCCGGCCGACCGGCCTGTTCGGAGCCAGGGCATGAGAGTTGCCCAAATCTGCCCCCCACCCCTGACCCCTCCCCGCCGCAAGCGGGGGGAGGGGAGGCGTTGGTGCTTCCTGGCAAGCACCATATTCCGCGATGGTGCAGGGACCGCGCTTTTCCCCTCCCCCCGCTTGCGGCGGGGAGGGGTGAGGGGTGGGGGGTGGTCGCATGAGAGCCTCGTCCCGTCGAGTCTCCGCCAGGCATCCGGGGAGGCTCCGCGATGACCCCCGGCACCGTCGCCGCCTACCGCTCCATTCTGCTCGCGATTGCCGCTCTGGCGCTGCTGCCGCTGGCCGTGCCGCTGCTCGTCGGCGCCGGCCTCTTCGCCGGGGCCAACACCTTCTTCAACCTGATGATCTTCATCCTGATCATCACGCTCGCGGCGCAGGGCTGGAACATCGCCGGCGGCTATGGCGGGCAGTTCTCCTTCGGCCACGCCGCCTTCTTCGGCACCGGGGCCTATGCCCAGGCGGTGCTGCAGACCCGCTACGGGGTCAACGCCTGGGCGGCGCTGCCGGCCGCTATGGCGCTCGGCGGCCTCGTCGGCGCGGTGATCGGCATTCTCGCCTTCCGCGCCCGCCTGCGCGGCTCCTACTTCGCCCTCGTCACCCTCGCCTTCGCCGAGGTCTTCCGCATCCTCGCCAACGCCACGCCGGTCACCGGCGGCGCCGCCGGCACGCTGGTGCCGCTGCGCATCGGTTTTGGCCAGATGCAGTTCGAGGCCCCGGCCGCCTTCTTCTACCTCGCGCTCGCCTTCGTGGCCGGGGTGCTGGTCCTCAACCGGGTGCTGGAGCGCTCGCGCTTCGGCGCCTGGCTGGTGGCCGTCAGGGAGAACGAGGATGCCGCCCGGGCGCTCGGAGTCGACACCCTGAAGGTCAAGCTCAAGGCCATCACGCTGTCCGCGGCGATCACGGCGGTCGCCGGCGCGCTCTACACCCAGAAATTTCTCTATGTGGACGCCAACATCGCCTATGGCGCCTGGATCTCGGTCGAGGCGCTGCTCGCACCCATCGTCGGCGGTATCGGCACCGTCTTCGGCCCGCTCCTCGGCGCCATGGCGCTGATCGGCCTCGGCGAGGCGGCCAAGACCGTCATCCACGCCGCCTTCGGCTCCGCCGTGCCGGGCGTCGACCTCGTCGTCTACGGCGTGCTGCTGATCCTGGTCATCGCCTTCGCGCCGCGCGGCCTCATCGGCCTCCTCAAGAGCCTGGGAGGGCGCTGATGCTGGTGGTCGAGGGCCTCACCAAGCGCTTCGGCGGCCTCGTCGCCGTCAGCGACGTCAGCCTCACCGTGCCCGAAGGGTCGATCACCGGGCTCATCGGCCCCAACGGCGCCGGCAAGACCACGCTCTTCACGCTCGTCTCCGGCTTCCAGGCGCCGAGCGCCGGGCGCGTGCTCTTCGCCGGCGAGGACGTCACGGGCGAGACGCCGGAACGGCTGGCGCTGCGCGGCATCGCCCGCACCTTCCAGATCGTCCAGCCCTTCGCCGGTCTCTCGGTGCTGGAGAACGTGGCCGTCGGCGCCTATCTTCGCCATCCCGGCCGCAGCGAGGCCATGGCCCATGCCGAGGCGGTTGCCGCCCAGGTCGGCCTGACCGACCTCGGCCGTCCCGCCTCCTCGCTCACGGTCGCCGGGCGCAAGCGGCTGGAACTCGCCCGCGCCCTCGCCACGGGTCCCCGTCTCCTGCTGCTCGACGAGGTGCTGGCGGGGCTCAACCCCTCCGAGATCCGCGACATCATTCCGGTCATCCGCGCCATCCGCGAGAGCGGCGTGACCATCCTGATGATCGAGCACGTCATGCAAGCGGTGATGAGCCTGTGCGAGCACGTCCACGTCCTCGCCAACGGCCGCCTCATCGCCGCCGGCTCGCCCGGCGAGGTGGTGGCCGATCCGGCGGTGGTGGAGGCCTATCTCGGCCCCGGCGCCGCCGGCCGCCTGCAGAGGGGGGCCGCCCATGGCTGAGCCGATCCTCGCGGTCGAGAACCTCGTCGCCGGTTATGGCGCGACCGAGATCCTGCGCGGTCTGTCGATGAGCGTCGCGCCGGGGGAGATCGTCGCCGTCCTCGGCTCCAACGGCGTCGGCAAGACGACGCTGAACATGGTCCTCTCCGGCATCCTGCGGGCCTCGTCCGGCACCGTCCGCTTCCTCGGCGAGGACGTCACCCGCGCGACGCCGGGCGACATCGTCTCCCGCGGCCTCATCCACGTGCCCGAGGGGCGCAAGATCTTCCCCAACATGACGGTGCGCGAGAACCTCGTGCTCGGCTCCTACCGGCGCGGCAGGCCGGCCCGCACCGCCAACCTCGACCGGGTCTTCGCAACCTTCCCGCGCCTCGCCGAGCGCGGCGGCCAGTTCGCCGGCACCCTCTCCGGCGGCGAGCAGCAGATGCTCGCCATCGGCCGCGGCCTGATGGCCGAGCCCAAGCTCCTCATCCTCGACGAGCCCTCTCTCGGCCTCTCGCCGCTCCTCGTCGAGGAGATGTTCGCGCTGGTCCGGCGCATCCATGCCGACGGTCTCGCCGTGCTGCTGGTCGAGCAGAACGTCGTGCAGTCGCTGGAGGTCGCCTCGCGCGCCTTCATCCTCGAAAACGGCGTCTTCGCACTATCGGGTCCGGCCGCGGACCTCGCGGCCAGCGACGACCTGCGCCGCGCCTATCTGGGGCTCTAGACCATGCCCCTGTCCACGCCTGCCATTCATGACCAAGGCCTTGCCGGAGACTTTCGATGACCCGCCCTGCTGACACCCTGCGCGCTCGGCTCGACCAGCGGCCGGTCCTGCTGGCACCGGGCGCGGTGGATCCGCTGACGGCCCAGATCGCCGTCCTCGCCGGCTTCGAGGCGGTCTATCTGACCGGCGCGGGCATCGCCTACACCCGGCTCGGCATGCCCGACATCGGCCTCACCACCATGAGCGACGTCACCGACGTCATCATGCGCATCGCCGACAAGGTTTCGGTGCCGCTCATCGTCGACGGCGACACCGGCTTCGGCAACGCCATCAACGTCCAGCGCACGGTGCGCTGCTTCGAGAGGGCGGGGGCGGCCGCCATCCAGCTCGAGGACCAGACCTTTCCCAAGCGCTGCGGCCATCTCAGGGGCAAGGCCGTGGTACCGACCGAGGAGATGGTCGGCAAGATCAAGGCGGCGGTGGACGCCCGCCAGAACGGACTGCTCGTCGTCGGCCGCACCGACGCCGGGGCCGTGGAGGGCTTCGAGCGCGCCTTCGAGCGCGCCGAGCGCTATGCCGAGGCGGGCGCCGACATCATCTTCGTCGAGGCGCCGCGCACCCGAGAGGAACTCGCCTCGGTGCCGAAGCGGCTCGGCTCCATCCGCCCGCTGATGGCCAATATGGTCGAGGGCGGCCGCACGCCCATGACCCCCGTCGCCGACCTCGAGGCGATGGGCTTCAGCCTCGTCGTCTTCTCCGCCGGCGTCGTCCGTGCCATGGCGAAGACCGCCCGCCGCTTCTACGACACGCTGCGCGCCGAAGGCACGACCGACTCGATCCGCGAGGACATGTACGGCTTCGACGAGCTCGCCGACATCGTCGGCACCACCGACCTCCTGGAAATCGGCAAGCGCTACGACACGACCGGGGACGGGGCATGAGCCTCGATCCGGTCACCCTCGCGGTCCTCAAGGGGCGGCTCGAGCAGATCGCCGACGAGATGGACGCGACGCTCTACCGCTCGGCCTTCAACCCGATCATCGCCGAGGCGCGAGACGCCTGCCACGGCCTCTACCACCGCGACACCGGCGACACCCTCGTCCAGGGCACCAAGGGCCTGCCCATCTTCGTCGGCGCCATGGCCTTCGCGGTGAAGGCGGTGATCGACAAGGTGAAGGCGCAGGGCGGCCTGAAGCCCGGCGACACCTTCATCTTCAACGATCCCTATGCCGGCGGCACCCATCTCAACGACATCCGCCTGGTGCGGCCGGTCTTCCGCGACGGCGAACTGTTCTGCTGGCTCGCTTCCGCCGGCCACTGGCTCGACCTCGGCGGCAACGTGCCCGGTGGCTACAACCCCGTCGCCACCGAGAGCTTCCAGGAGGGCGTGCTGATCCCGGTGGTGAAGCTCGTCGCCGGCGGCGAGATGCGCCAGGACATCCTCGACATCCTCGCCGCCAATTCGCGCCTGCCGAACTCCAACTGGGGCGACCTCAACGGCCAGCTCAACGCCCTCGACCTCGGCGAGAGCCGGCTGAACGCGCTGCTCGACCAGTACGGCGCGGCGACCGTCGAGGCCGCCTTCGAGGCCTTCTCGCTGCGCGCCGAGGCGCTGATGCGCGAGGCCATCGCGGCGCTGCCCGACGGCACGTATGCCTTCGAGGATTATCTCGACAACGACGGCATCGTCGATGCCCCGCTCACCGTCGCCCTCGACCTGACCATCGCCGGCGAGACCATGGTGCTCGACGTCTCGCGCTCTTCGCCGCCCTGCGCCGGCCCGATCAACATCTCGGTGCCGACCACCATCGCCGCCTGCTACGTGGCGCTGAAACACGTCTTCACCGACGTGCCCGCCAATGCCGGCTGCCTCAGGCCCATCACCTTCGTGGTGCCGGACACGACGCTGCTCGGCGCGACGGCGCCACGGCCCATGGCCGGCTATACCGAGACCATCCTGCGCCTCATCGGCGTCGTCTTCGGCGCGCTCGCCAAGGCGGTGCCGGAGCGTGCTACCGCGGGGCCCTTCGGCACGATCAACGCCCTCTCCATGGCCGGCCACCGGGCGAACGGCCAGCGCTGGGTGATGTTCAACTTCTTCGGCGGCGGCCTCGGCGGCAATCCCGAGAGCGACGGGCTCAACCACGCCAACAACCCCATCTCCACCGCCACCATGCCGCCCGTGGAAATCCTCGAGGCGGCCTATCCCGTCATGTTCACGCAATGGGCGCTCAGGCCCGATTCCGGCGGCGAGGGCACCCGGCGCGGCGGCCTCGGCGCCGTCTACGAGATCGAGGTGCTGGACGCGCGCGGCGCCGAGGTCTTCCTCCTCGGCGAGCGCGGCCGCTACGCCCCTTTCGGTGTCAATGGCGGCGGGGAGGGGGCCCTCAACCGCTTCACATGGAGCGACGGCGCAACCACCGGTTCGCCGCCCATGGCCTCCAAGGTCACCGGCGTGAAACTGCCGCAGGGCGGCCGGGTGAGGCTCGAAACACCCGGCGGCGGCGGCTTCGGCGATCCCACCGGCCGCGACCCGGCGGCGCGCGAACGGGATCTCAGGCTGGGCTATGTGACGGGGGCAGGGGCATGATGGCGGCCCGCTCCCTTCGGCCCGGTGGCCCCCCACCCCTGACCCCTCCCCGCCGCAAGCGGGGAGAGGGGAAGGGCGCCCCCTTCCTCACTGCGGCGGCTTCGGTGGCGCGCCCGCGGATGTCGCTCGTCTCCCCTCCCCCCGCTTGCGGCGGGGAGGGGTCAGGGGTGGGGGGCATGGTCCCCAATGATATCGATTCCTCCGCGACCACGCGGACATACAGCAGGGCATGCCCATGACCACCCTCGTCGGCGTCGATGTCGGTGGGACCTTCACCGACCTGTTCTTCCTCGACGAGGCTTCCGGCACGTTCCGCACGGCCAAGGTGCCGTCGAACCGCGGCGACGAGGCCGTCGGCTTCCTCGAAGGGCTGAAGACCTTCGGGGCGCTCTCTGCCCTCGGCTCCATCGTCCATGGCACCACGGTCGGCACCAATGCGCTCCTGGAGCGTAAGGGCGCCCGCATCGGCGTCATCACCACGGCCGGTTTCCGCGACGTGCTGGAGATGCGCCGCCGCGACCGCCGCAACACCTGGGGCCTGTGGGGCGACTTCACCCCCGTGGCCGACCGGGACATGCGCGTCGAGGTCGCCGAGCGCACCCTCGCCAACGGCACGGTGCGCACCGCGGTCGATCCGGTGGAGGTCGCAACGGCAGCCAAGGCCCTGGCTGCGGCCGGCGCCACCGCCCTCGCCA
This sequence comes from Phreatobacter cathodiphilus, assembly GCF_003008515.1. Classification (NCBI taxonomy): domain Bacteria; kingdom Pseudomonadati; phylum Pseudomonadota; class Alphaproteobacteria; order Hyphomicrobiales; family Phreatobacteraceae; genus Phreatobacter; species Phreatobacter cathodiphilus. The sequence goes on from NZ_CP027668.1 coordinate 977,946, forward strand.
TCGTCTTCGTCAACGCCTACGCCAATCCCGCCAACGAGCGCGCCGCGGCCTCGGCCGCCCGCGCCGTCTGGCCGAACGAGCACGTCTCCGTCTCTTCCGAGATTCTTCCCGAGATCCGCGAGTTCGAGCGCGCCTCCACCACCGCCCTCAACGCCTATCTCCAGCCGGTCGTCGGCTCCTATCTCGCCAAGCTCGAGACGGCGCTCGCGGGCGAGGCCTTTTCCGGCGCCTTCCACATCGTCCAGTCGAACGGCGGCGTCATGTCGACGGCCGGCGCCCGGCGCCTGCCCGTCCGCACGGCGCTGTCGGGGCCGGCCGCCGGCGTCATCGCGGCGGCGGCCATCTCCACTGCGGCCGGCTATCCCGACATCATCACCGGCGACCTCGGCGGCACCTCCTTCGACGTGTCGCTGATCGCCGGGGGCGAGGCCTCGCTCGCCGCCCAGACGACGATCGATTTCGGCCTCGTCATCCGCTCGCCGATGATCGAGATCACCACCATCGGCGCCGGCGGCGGCTCCATCGCCCGCGTCGACCGCGGCGGCTTCCTCGAGGTCGGACCCGAGAGCGCCGGCTCGCGCCCCGGCCCGGTCGCCTATGGCCAGGGCAATGAGCGCCCCACCCTCACCGACGCCAACATCGTCCTCGGCCGCATCAACGCCGAGCGCCCCATCGGCGGCAAGCTCGCCCGCCTCGACGTGGAGGCGGCGCGACGGGCGCTGGCGGTCCATGTCGGCGAGCCGCTGGGTCTGTCGCCGGAGGAGGCCGCCGAGGCGGTCGTCCGCATCGCCGATGCCCGCATGGCCGGCGCGATCCGCCTCGTCTCGGTGGAGCGCGGCCACGATCCCGCGACCTTCGCCTTCGTGCCCTTCGGCGGCGGCGGCGCGCTCCATGCCGGCGCGCTCATCGCCGACATCGGGCTGAAGGCCGCTCTCGTGCCGCGCTTTCCCGGCGTCACCTCGGCCATGGGCTGCGTCATGGCCGACATTCGCCACGATCAGGTGCAGACGCTGAACCTCCTCCTCGACGGGCTCGACGCGGACGCCCTCGACCGTCGCATGGGTGAAGAGGGCGCCGCCGCCCATGCCGTCGTCGCCGGCGCCGGCCTCACCGTCGGGCGCATCGACGTGACGTTCGAACTCGACATGCATTATCTCGGGCAGACCCATACCGTCGCCGTGCCCCTTCCGGTGACGCTGGCGCAGGGCCGCACCGGCATCACCGAGGCCGTCGTGCGAAAGGCCTTCGAGGCCGCCTATTCCCGCGCCTTCTCCCGCCTGCTGCCCGGCCTCGGCATCCGCATCGTCAACCTGCGAACCGCCGCCATTGGCCGGCGTCCGGCCATCGACCTCGCGGCGCTGGCGCCGCCGGCCTCCGCGACGCTGGAGGCCGCCCGCACCGGGGCGCGGCCGGTCTGGTTCGGCGGCTGGCGTGAGGCGGCGGTCTTCGCCCGCCTCGACCTGCCGGTGGATGCGGTGGTGGAGGGGCCCGCCGTGCTGGAGCAGCCGGACGCCACCATCCTGGTGCCGCCCGGCCAGCGCGCGCGCGTCGACCGCTTCGGCAACCTCGTCATGGAGCGCCTGTGATGGACCTCTCCCGCACGGCCCTGCTCGTCTGCGACCTGCAGAACGACTTCCTCCACCCTAACGGCGCCTATGGCCGCGCCGGCCAGTCGGCCCCCGAGATCGCGGCACTGCCCGACCGGTTGAGGCCGCTCGCCGATCTCATCCGGGCGAGGGGCGGCTGGATCGTCTCGACCCACTTCACCCTGGTGCCGGGCAAGGGCGGTGAGCCCTTCATCTCCGACCACCTCAGGACGTTGCGACCCTTCCTGAAGAAGGGCGACTTCGTGCCGGGCTCCTGGGGCCACGACACGGTGGACGCCCTCCAGCCGGTCGATATCAGGGTGGAGAAGGTCGCCTATTCCGCCTTCTACATGTCGCGGCTGGAATGGGTGCTGCGGAAGGCCGGGATCGAGACCCTGCTCGCCTGCGGCATCGTCACCAATGGCGGCGTCGCCTCCACCGTGCGCGACGCCCATGTCCGCGATTTCCACGTGACCGTCATCGCCGACGGCTGCGCCGCCTTTTCCCCGAAGGTGCACGACGAGGCCATCGCGGGTCTGAGGCCGGTCGCGCGCATCGCCACGGTTGCGGAGCTGATGGCGGAGATCGGCGGGTGAGGGCGGCGTATTCGTGCCCCTCACCCTTCCCTCTCCCCGCCCACGGGGAGAGGGCGCACCAGCGTCGCGAGACATCCGGAGTCCCGGTTCCTGGCATCGGGGTCGAGAAGGGGCTCAGCGTCGAAGTCCCCCTCTCCCCGCCTGCGGGGAGAGGGAAGGGTGAGGGGCCTCATCGCGCACACGCGGGAAGCTGCGCATGTCCCGCATCCTGACCGACGACCTGCCCTTCGACCTCACGGTCCCCGTCGCCATCGTCGGCGGGGGCGCTGCGGGGCTCTGTGCGGCCCTCGCCGCCAGGGAGGCCGGCGCCGACCTCGTCGTCTTCGAGCGCGATGCGCTGCCCCAGGGCTCCACGGCGCTCTCCGCAGGACTGATCCCGGCCGCCGGCACCGCCGCCCAGCGCGCCGCCGGCATCGCCGACGGCGTCGCCGCCTTTGCCGCCGACATCCAGGCCAAGGCCCATGGCGCCGCCGATCCGGTCGTGATGCGCGCCGTGACGGAAGGAGCCGGCCCCGCCGTCGACTGGCTGAGCGAGCGCCACGGCCTCGCCTTCACCGTCGTCGCCGACTTCTCCTATCCCGGCCATTCCGCCCGGCGCATGCACGGGCTCGCCTCCCGCTCCGGCGCGGAACTGATCGACCGGCTGCGCGCCGCCGCGGAGGCGGCGGGCGTCGACATCGTCACCGGGGCCCACGTCACGGCGCTGGTGGCGACGCCCGCCGGCCGGGTGCGCGGGCTCGTGGTGAGCCGCCCGGACGGGTCTGAGGAGCGCATCGGCTGCGACGCCCTCGTCCTCGCCTGCAACGGCTATGGCGGCAACCGCGCCCTGGTTGCCGAGCACATCCCGGCCCTGAAGGACGCGCTCTATTTCGGCCACCCCGGCAACCAGGGCGATGCGGTGATCTGGGGGCGGGCGCTCGGCGCCGAGCTGCGCCAGATGAGCGGCCACCAGGGCCACGGTTCCGTCGCCCACCCCCACGGCATTCTGGTCACCTGGGCGGTGATCATGGAGGGCGGGTTCCAGATCGATGCCGCGGGCGGGCGCTTCTGGAACGAGGCCTCCGGCTACTCTGAGGCCGCGCTCGCCGTGCTCGGTCGGCCGGGCGGCATCGCCTTCGACATCTTCGACGACCGCATCGCCGGCATCGCCCGGCAGTTCGAGGACTTCCGCCGGGCCGAGGCGGCGGGCGCCGTTCTTCAAGCGGAATCATCGGATGAACTGGCAAACCGCCTCAGCATCCCGCGGCAAGTGATTCGCGCGACTCTCGAATCCGTCGCCGACCTCAAGCGACGTCGAGCTACCGACGGCTTCGGCCGGGACTGGGCCGGCGTGCCCGACCTCGCGCCGCCCTACCGGGCCGTGAAGGTGACCGGCGCGCTGTTCCATACCCAGGGCGGCCTCGCCGTGGACGGCAGCGCCCGGGTGCTGCGCCCCGGCGGCGAGGCGCTCCCCAATCTTTTCGCGGCTGGGGGCGCCGCCGTGGGGGTGTCGGGACCGGAGGCCTCCGGCTATCTTTCCGGCAACGGGCTTCTGACCGCCGTGGTGCTGGGACGCATCGCCGGCGGCGAGGCGGCCCGTCTCGCGTCCGCCCAACCCTGAGAGCCCTCATGCCCGTCGACCTCGAGGCCCTGAAGCCCCTTCTCGCCCGCGTGCGCGCGACGCCTCCGGCCAAGGTCGCCGACGGCTGGATGGAGGCGGCCTGCCCCGGTGCCTCCGCCGCCGACCGGGAGCGCATCGCGGCCGCTCTCGCCGCCGTGCCCGAACCCTCCTTCGCGTCCGACGCCTCCCGCATCCCGGCGCTGCAGAAGATCCTCCGCAAGGAGAAGCTCGCCGCCTTCCTCGTGCCGCGGGCCGATGAGCACCAGGGCGAATATCTCGTGGCGCGCGCCGAGCGGCTGCGGTGGCTCACCGGCTTCACCGGCTCGGCGGGCTTCGTCATCGTCCTGCAGACGGAGGCGGCGCTCTTCGTCGACGGCCGCTACACGCTGCAGGCCCCCGCCGAGACGGACGCCTCCGTCATCGAGTGCCGCCACTTCAAGAAGCCGCCGGCCATCGAATGGCTGGCCGGCAAGGTGAAGGCGGGCGACCGGGTCGGTTTCGACCCGCGCATCACCCCGGTGAAGGAGGCCGAGCGCTGGCGCGACGCTCTCGCCAAGGTCGGTGCCGAGCTCGTCGGGGTCGACCGCAATCCGGTCGACGCCATCTGGGCCGACCAGCCCGGCGATCCCTATTCCGCCGTCGTGCCCCAGCCGCTGAAATATGCCGGCGAGGCGAGCGCCGACAAGCGGTCGCGGCTCGGCCGGGACATCGCCGCCCGCGGTGCCAAGGCCGCGGTGCTGAACCAGCTCGATTCCATCGCCTGGCTGCTCAACGTCCGCGGCGGCGACACGCCGGCGACGCCCCTCGTCCAGAGCTTCCTGATCCTCGCCGACGACGGCCACGCCACCTGGTATGTGGATCAGGCGAAGTTCACGCCGGCTCTCCCCGCCCATCTCGGCAACGGCGTCACGGTGAGGCCCATGGAGGCCTTCGGCGACGGGCTGACGGATCTTGCGGGCAAGCCCGTGACCATCGAGCCGGAGACCGCCACCGCCTGGATCGCCGACCGGCTGACGGCGGCCGGGGCCACACTCGTCCACGGCACCGATCCCTGCGTGCTCCCGAAGGCCCGCAAGAACCCGGTCGAGCTCGCCGGCACCCGCAAGGCCCATCTGCGAGACGGCGCCGCCATGGCGCGCTTCCTCCACTGGGTCGACCGCGAGGCGCCGGGGCAGGGGGAACTCGCCGTCATGGCGAAGCTGGAAGAGATTCGCGGCGCCGACCCTCTCCACCGGGGCGCCTGCTTCACCACCATCGCCGGCGCCGGCTCCAACGGCGCCATCGTCCACTACCGCTCCTCCCCCGCCACGGAGAGGGCGGTCGAAAAGGGCACGTTTCTGCTGGTGGATTCCGGCGCGCAATACCTGGACGGCACCACCGACATCACCCGCACCATCGCCGTCGGCAGCGTGCCGAAGCGGCTGAAGGAGCATTACACGCTGGTGCTCAAGGGCCATATCGCGGTGGCCACCGCGCGTTTTCCGAAGGGCACGGGCGGCATCGCCATCGACGGCTTCGCCCGGCGCGCCCTCTGGCAGGCGGGCCTCGACTTCGACCACGGCACGGGGCACGGCGTCGGCGTCTATCTCGGCGTGCACGAGGGACCGGCGCGCATCTCGCCCCTCTCGCAGGTGCCGCTGGAGCCGGGCATGATCCTGTCCAACGAGCCCGGCTTCTACGAGACCGGATCGCACGGGATCCGGCTGGAGAACCTCGTCGTGGTCACCGAAAGCACGATGCCGGGCTTCCTTGAGTTCGAGACCATCACCTTCTGCCCCTTCGACCGCCGGGCCATCGTCACGGGCCTGCTGACGGCCGCCGAGCGCGACTGGCTCGATCGCTATCACGCCCGCACCTGGCGCTTGCTGCAGCCGCGCCTCATCGGCAAGGATCTCGCCTGGTTGAAGCGGATGACCGCACCACTGGGAAAATGAGAGGAAAAACGGCCGCATTCCCTTTGGGAAGGGGCGATTCCTGCCACTTTTTCCGCAAAGGAACGGTCACGAGGTACCATTTGTTAATCGCATTTCCCCAATGGTTTTCGGAGTTGAACTCCTGGGGCTGACATGCGCTTCTTTTCCCGCCTACCTCTCGCCGCCAAGGTCGCCTGCACCGCGGCATTGATGATCACCGCCGTGGCCGGGGCCGCCTCGTGGTATTCGGCGATGCAGATCAACGCCGACATGGACGTCATCATCGACCGCCAGATCACCGACCGGACGGTGGGCCTCGCGCGCTCGGTCGAGGCGCTGATCGAGGGCGCGAAGGTGGAGACCGATCGCGGCGGAACGATCCTCCGGGTGAGGGTTCCGGCCCTGCCGGTCGCGGGCGATCACCGCATCGTCGATGCCTCCATCGGCGGCGCCACCATCGCCCGCCTCGACCCGGCGACCGGCGATCTCATCCGCCATTCCAGCTCGGTGAAGAACGCCGACGGCACCCGCGTCATCGGCAGCCGCATTCCCGCCGCCTCCCGCATCGCCCAGGTCATCGGCCGCGGTGAGGCGCTCACCGACCGCGTCTTCGTCGGCGGTTCGCACAGCATCGCCCGCTACGTGCCCCTGGTCGGGCCTGACAACAAGGTCCTCGGCTCCGTCGGCACCGGCCTCGGCCTGAACGAGGCGGTGGCGCTGGCCGCCAACATGCGCCAGGGCGTTCTCGTCGCCATGGCCGCGCTGACCATCTTCGCCTCCCTGGGCGTCTTCCTCGTCCTGACCGTCCTGCTGCGGCCCGTGCGCGAGGTGTCCGCCGCCATCGACGATCTCGCCGAGGGCAAGTCCGTGCCGCCGCTGGTCCATGCCCGTCGCCAGGACGAGATCGGCCTGATCGCACGCGCCGTCGACAGCCTGTCGCGCAGCCTCGCGGAGCGGGCCGAAATGCGCGCCGCCGAGGATCAGCGCGTCGCGGCTGAGCAGGCCCGCCGCACCGCCATGGAAGAGGCGGTCGCCCAGTTCGACGCCGCCATCGGCACGGTCATCGACCGCGTCGCCTCCCGCGCGGTCGCCGTCACCGGCGCTACCGGCACGGTCCACGCCGCCGGCGAGGCGGCGGAGGCCGGTGTCCGCGAGACCGTCCAGGCCACCGAGGAGACGCTTCACCGCGTCACCGGCATCGCGGGTGCCACCGAGGAGCTCAACGCCGCCATCGTCGAGATCCGCCGCCAGACCGAGGAGGCGATGAAGGTCTCCACCGAGGCGACCCAGGCCGTGGAATCGGCCGCCGCCGACGTCTCCGGGCTCGCCGCCATGGGCGAGAAGATCGGGGCGGTGGTGGAGCTGATCCGCGCCATCGCCGAGCAGACCAACCTGCTCGCCCTCAACGCCACCATCGAGGCCGCGCGCGCCGGCGAGGCCGGCAAGGGCTTCGCGGTGGTCGCCCAGGAGGTCAAGCAGCTCGCCTCGCAGACCGCCCGCGCCACCGAGGACATCGCCGCCCAGGTCGCCTCCATCCAGCAGGCGACCGGCCGCAGCGTCTCCTCCATGGGCGGCATCACCGAGACCGTGGTGCGCATGCGTCGCGCCAGCGACGCCATCTCCACCGCCATCGACCAGCAGGCTCAGGCGACCCAGGAGATCGGCGTCAGCGTCGAGGGCACGGCTTCCGTCGCGCAGACGGCCGGCGCCTCCATCGGCACCGTGTCCGAGCGCCTCAAGGCGACCGGCTCGGCCGTCGGCGCCCTCAACGACGTCGCCAAGGGTCTGGAGACCGACATCGCCGGCCTGCGGCAGGCGGTCGGCGCCTTCCTCAGCGAGGTCAAGGCGGCCTGATCCCGACCCGCGCCGGGACTGACGGGATGGCCAGGCTCCGCCCGGCCATTGTCGTTTGGAGCCCCCTCAGGCGGTGAAGGCCTGCTCCACCGCTGCGGCCATGCGGAGCAGGCGGCGGTCCTGACCGGCGAGCGCCGTCATCATGAAGCCCACCGGCAGGCCCTTCACCTTCGGGCAGGGGATCGAGATGCCGGTGAAGGTGAAGATGTTGCCGACGGTGGTGTTGCGGAGCATGAGCCCGTTGGCCGTCCAGAACTGATCGTCCGAGGCGATGAGGTCCGAGATCTTCGGGGCGCGGATCGGCGTCGTCGGCAGGATCAAGGCGTCGATGTCGGCGAGGCGGTCGCGCATGCGCGCCACCAGCTCGGCGCGCTTGTTGACGAGGCGGATGTAGTCGGGGGCGGACGCCTTGGCGCCGATGCGGATGCGCGCCAGCACCCGCGGATCGAAGTCGCGGGCCCGCTCCTCCATCCACTCCGCGTGGATGGCGGCTGCCTCCATGGCGACGAAGGGCGCCCGCGCCATGGCGTCGGCGAGCTCCTGCAGCAGGTCCTCGATCGAGATGTCGGTGATGCGGGCGCCGGCCTTGCCCAGGCGGGAGGCGGCGGCCTCGAAGGCCTGCTCGACCTCCGGCTCGATCTGGCCGAAGAGCCGCCCGCGCGGGATGGCGAGCCTGAGGCCGGCCAGCGGCGCCGGCGTCGGCGTCCAGGGCTGCTCGCCGGCGAGCACCGCGTCGGTGGCGGCGCAGTCGGCCACCGTCTTCGCCAGCGGGCCGATGGTGTCGAGCGCGTAGGAGAGGGGGAAGGCGCCCTCCAGGGGAATGCGGCCATAGGTTGGCTTGAAGCCGACGCAGCCGTTCAGCGCCGCGGGGATGCGGATGGAGCCGCCGGTATCCGAGCCGAGGCCCATGCGCACCGTCCCCTCCGCCGCCGAGACGCCGGCGCCGGAAGAGGAGCCGCCGGGCACGCGGCTCTTGTCGGCGGCGTTGCCCGGCGTTCCGAAATGCGGGTTGATGCCGATGCCGGAAAAGGCGAATTCGCTCATGTTGGTCTTGCCGACGATGACGACGCCCGCCTGGCGCAGGCGCGCGACGGTCGGCGCGTCGGCGGCCGCCGGCGGCTGCGACTTCAGGATGACCGAGCCGGCGGTGGTCACCTCGCCGGCGACGTCGAACAGGTCCTTGATCGAAATGACCCAGCCGTCGAGCGGCGACAGCTTCACGCCCGCCTTGGCGCGCGCATCGGCGGCGTCCGCCTCCGCCCGCGCCCGCTCCGCATAGACCTTGGTGAAGGTCACGCGTCCATCGGAAGAGGGGTCGTCGATGCGGGCGAGCGAGGCTTCGAGCGCATCGCGGACGGCAGTGGACATGGGAGGCACTCCGGCAAGGGTGAGGGCGCGACTGTCGGCAATGGCGGGGGGTGCGGTCAAGGCGGGTCTGCCGCATGGGCAGGGGGCGCCGGATGGCGCGTCGCTCCCGACCGATCACACCGGCTCGGTCCCGCACCACTCCGCCACGAAGAGCGCCATCGACTTCGTCGCCTTGCGCAAGGATTCGATGGAGAAGCGCTCGTCGAAGCCATGCACCCGCTCGGCCGAGGGGCCGTAGTTCAGCGTCGGGATCTCGTCGAAGAGCGCGTAGACGCGCCCGTCGAGATAGGCCGGTGTGACGCTCTCCTTCAGCGGCTCCCCCCAGGCGCGCTGGTGGGCGCGGCCGAGCACGGCTTCGGCCTCCGAGCCGGGCGCGAGGATGTAGCCCTCGGTGGTGAAGCCGTTGAAGACGACCCGCGGCGGGTTGTTGGCGAGGAAGCTGTCCTCGCGCGCGGCCTTGGCGATGGTCTCCTCGATGGCACGCATCATGTCTTGCGGCTTCTCGCCCGGGAAGATCGAGATACGGCAGTCGACCGTGCACCAGGCCGGTACGGAGGAGGCCCAGTCGCCGCCCTTGATCTTGCCGAAGTTGAGGTTGATCGGGTGTGCCTCGTCCTTGAACAGCGGCTGGTCCTTGGTCTTGGTGTTCCAGAAGGCCTCGAGCTCGCGAAGCTTCCGCATCACGCCATAGGCCGCCTCGATGGCGTTCTGCCCCGAGCCTGCCTCGCGGACGTGGACCGGATGGCCCTGCACGGTGAACTGGAACCAGACGACGCCGACGTTGCCGCGGGTGATCTTGCCCTGGCTCGGCTCGGGGATCAGGGCGGCTTCCGCCTTGTAGCCGCGCAGGTGGCACTGCAGCGCGCCGTTGCCGGTGGATTCCTCCTCGACCACCGACTGGACGTAGACGGTGGCGGCCGGCTGGACGCCCGCGCGCTTCAGCGCGTCGAAGACGGCGACCATGGCGCCGTGGCCGGCCTTCATGTCGCCGGCGCCGCGGCCGTAGAACCAGTCGCCATCGATGCGCGGCTCGTAGGGCGGCGAGGTCCACATCTCCTCGGGGCCGGGCGGCACGATGTCGATATGCCCCTGCATGATGAGGCTGCGGCCGGTCTCCGCCTTGGGGCGGTGGATGCCGACGACGATCGGCGCTGTGGAATGGGTGTCGGAGAAGGGCGAGCCGCCGGGATGGCGCTTGATCGCCTCCTCGTCCATGGCGAAGCGCTCCATGGCGAAGCCGCGCTTCCTCAGCTCCTGGAAGACGAAGTCCTGCACCGCATGCTCGTCGCCGCGTTGGGAGGGATAGCGCACCAGCGTCTTCAGATAGTCGAGCTGGGCGTCGAAGCCGTCGTCGACGGCCTTGACGATGCGGTCGGCGAGGGCGGGGTCGAGGGCCATGGATGATGCTCCGGCGATGCGGGAAGGGAAGGGTAGAAGGGTCAGGGCTGGACCGGCTCGGTGCCGCACCATTCGGCGACGAAGAGCGCCATGGCCCGGGTGACGCGGCGCATGCTGGCGATGGAGAAGCGCTCGTCGAAGCCGTGGATGTTCTCGGAGATCGGGCCGTAGCAGAGCGCCGGAATCTTGTCGTAGAGGGCGTAGACGCGGGTATCGAGATAGCCGGGCGTCACCAGGTCCTGGAGCTTCGCGCCGGTGGCGCGCTCGTGGGCGCGGGCGAGCACGGCTTCCGCCTCCGACCCCGGCTCCAGCGTGTAGCCCTCCGTGGTGAAGCCGGTGAAGGTGACCCGCGGCGGGCTGTTGGCGAGGAACCGGTCGGCCCGCGCCGCACCCAGGACCGCCTCCTCGACGGCGCGCATCATCGTCTCGGCGCGCTCGCCCGGATAGATCGCGATGCGGCAGTCGATGGCGCACCAGGCGGGCACGGAGGACGCCCAGTCGCCGCCCTCGATCATGCCGATGTTGAGGTTGATCGGGTGGTCGACGTCCTCGAAATGGCGGAACTCGCCCTTCTTGGCGTTCCAGCGCGCCTCGAGCTCGCGCAGCGCCCGGATGACGCCCTGGGTCGCCTCGATGGCGTTCTGACCGGAGCCGGCATGGCTGACGTGGACGGGCAGGCCCGCCACCTCGACGCGGAACCAGACGACGCCGGTATTGGCGCGGATGATCTTCTCGTCCTCGGGTTCGGGAATCAGCACGGCGTCGGCCTTGTAGCCGCGCAGGTGGCACTGCAGCGCGCCGTTCCCCGTCGATTCCTCTTCCACCACCGACTGCACGGTGACGGTCGCGGCCGGCTGCAGGCCGAGGCTCGCCAGCGCGTCGAAGACGGCGAACATGGCGGCGTGGCCAGCCTTCATGTCGGCGCCGCCGCGGCCGTAGAACCAGTCGCCCTCCATGTGCGGCGCGAAGGGATCGCGCGACCAGAGTTCGCGCGGGCCTGCCGGCACCACGTCGACGTGGCTCTGCAGGATCAGCGTGCGACCGGTCTCGGCCCGCGGGCGGTGGATGCCGACGACGATCGGCGCGTCGGAGTGGTCCGCCGTCACCGGCGATCCCCCGGGATGGCGGGCGAGCGCCGCCGGCTCCATGGCGAAGCGCTCGGTCGCCCAGCCGCGCGCCTTCATCTGGGAGAGGACGAAGTCCTGGCAGGCGTGCTCGCGCCCGCGCGTCGAGGCGAAGCGCACGAGATCGGCGGTCAGCGCCATCTGGCGGTCGAAGCCGGCATCGACGGCGGCGAGGAGTCTGTCGGCGAGGGCGGGATCGAGAGGCATGGCGGCTCCGGTGAGGCGCGGCGAGCCTAGCGGCGCCCGTCCGCCGATCAACCGCCGCCCGCGCAGCCGAGATGCGCGCCCCGCGGCGTATCGCGGAGCGGGGCGGCGGCCCAGATTCGTTTCAATCTAAGGCATACATCGAATGGTCTCCGCGCGGATGGCGTGAAATTGTGTCCTGGGGTGGAGGATGCTTCTATGGACCAGGATTCAAACCGGGAACTCGAACAGGTCGTGATGGCGCGCCTGATGGCGGGTCGGGAGGCGATCGAATATTCGCTTCGGCAAATTTCTTGGGGCAATCCTCTGGGGGCTGAGCAAAGCATCCGCCGCGGGGTGGCACGCCTGCAGGCCAAAGCCGGCCTGTCCGCGGAGGAGGCCGCCCTGGCTGTGCGAGCAGTCCAGGATTTTGCTCATCAGGCGTCTCGCGTCGAACCGAGACCAGAGACGCTCGCCGCGGAACCACCGGAATTGACCATCCGTGTCGGCAAGCCGACGGGTCCGGAAGCTGTTTGGGGTACGCTCGACTTCGTCCCGGTTTCCTTCTTCGTGCGGGGACGACGTGCGGCTGATGCCGTCGCACGGGTAGCATATCGCAGCGGCCGCGCCCAAGGCTCCGGCTTCCTAGTTGCGCCGGGCCTTTTTCTCACCAATCAGCACGTGATCAAGGACCCGGCGCACGCGGAGACGCTGGAGCTGCAGTTCGACTACGAGCACGACGATGTCGGGGGCTCACGCAAGTTCTGCCGATATGCACTCGATCCGGCTCGTTGCTTTGCTTTCGACGACGTCCGCCGCCTCGACTACTGCCTGATCGCGGTCGGGCCGCGCATTGACGGCGACCGTGACATCGGGGCTTTCGGCTACAAGGCGCTGTCTGATGCCGCCGACAAGCACATGCTCGGGGAAGTCGCCAACATCATCCAGCACCCTGCTGGGCGAATGAAGGAAATCGTCCTGCGGGAGAACCGGCTGGTCAATCGCGAAGACACCACGCAGGTTCTGCACTATGTCGCCGACACGGAGCCCGGATCGTCGGGCTCACCCGTCTTCAACAATCAGTGGGAGCCGATCGCACTCCATCATTGGGGTGGTCCGCATCTCGAAGTCCAGACGCCCGACGGTCGCCTGCTGACGCGGGAGATCAACGAGGGAATCAGGGTGAGTGCCATCGTCAATGACCTGCAAACGCGTTGGGCCGGGCGCTCTCCGGCCGTCGCCGAAGCATTGGCCCTCTGGCGGGCGGCCCCTCGTGCCTATGAGGAGGACGAGAGTCTGGCGGGTGAGAGGGCCGCAGACGTGCTGCAACCCTCGGTGCGGACCCGGCCGGATGGCACCACATCGTGGATATTTCCCATCGAGATCAGCGTCCGGGCTCCTCTCATTCCCGCCAGCACTCCGGTCGCGCCCGCCGCGCCCGCCGCGCCCGCGGTTCTAGCCGGGTTGGCCGAGCGTCTGCCCGGCCGTCGGCCCCCCCCTGCCTGGTCTGTGGAGAACTTCGCTGACCGCGGAGGCTTTGAACCCGGCTTTCTGCCAGGCTTCATTGTTCCACTCCCGGCAATCCGGCCCGCGGCCGGCCGCATCGCTCCCAACCTCGAGGCCGGTCGAGGGGACGATCCTCACGAACTGAAGTATCACCACTTCTCTATCAAGATGAACGCCGACCGAAGGCTGGCGTTCTTCACCGCTTGTAATATCGATGGATCGAGACTCTGGCACGTCGACCGCGAAAACAAGGATGCTACAGAAAATCCAACTGCCAAGCAGTTGGGCGTGGAGAATCTTGAGGCTGCAGAGGCCTCCGACGATTTCCGGCCGGACAGGCGCATCGACATCGAGAATCAGATGACGAAGCCCTTCTATGAAGGGCAGAAGGTGCCCGGTTTTCCGAAAGGGAATGATCCCGACCGGATCGCCCGGATGCTGCAAAAGGGGCACATCGTTCTTCGCAGCGACCCGGCCTGGGGTACCCGGGAAGAGGCTCTGGCGGCAGAGCGGGACACCTTCTTCTACACCAATGCGGGCCCGCAGATCGGGTTCTTCAACCAGGGCAGTGCGTTCGACAAGCCGGGGACCAAGGGGCGACTGCGCTGGCGCGCCGTCGAAAGTTACGTGCTCCGCAATGCCTTGGTCGAAAAGCAGCGCGTTTCTGTTTTCGCCGGACCCGTGTTCCGAGCCGATGATCCTGACTATCGCTTCGGATCGAAGGTTCCGATGACCTACTGGAAAATCGCCGTATGGGTTGAAAACCAACAATTGCGCGCGATCGCTTTGCTTGCGGACCAGTACAAGCTCGTCGAGGCACTCCCCGAAAACCTGAGCCCTGAGGCGGAAGAGTTTACCGATCCGCATGAACTTGCACGCGTCTCGGAGTTTCTGACGACGGTCAGCGCGATCGAGCAAATGACGCACCTCGATTTTGGTGTGGAAGTTCGATCCGCAGACGTCAGAGCTGGGAGCGATGTCCGTCCTGCGGAGGAGTTTGATCCGAATGCCTTGACGCCGCGTCGTCAACCGAAGGTTCCGCCGGGGAGACGGCGAAAGAAGAAAAACTAGCACTCTGATGCAATTCAGATGCGCCGGTGGGCGCTTGCAGATCGCAGCCGTACGTCGGAGGAATTGCGGCCACGCAACTGCGGAACAGAGTGTCCATGAAAGCCGTCTTCACCGACCTCCACAAAGGCCACGATCCCAAGCGCTTCATCCTGCGCGGCAAGTTCGCTCGAGGCGAGGAGCGCCCGGAGCGCGCCGAGCGGCTGACGGCCGGCCTGAGGGCCGGGAACCACGAGCTCGTGCCGAGCGAGGCCTTCGGCCAGGGACCGCGGCTCGGCGTCCACTCCGTCGACTATCTGCGCTTCATGGAGGAGGCGGCCGCCGAGTGGCAGACGCTGGCGGACGCCTCCGACGAGGTGCTGGGCAACGTTCATCCGGTCCGCCGCGGCGGCACCATGCCCCAGTCCATCACCGGCCGCGCCGGCTGGTACATGCAGGACATGGCCTGCGGCATCGGCCCCGACACCTGGCTCGCGGCCTCCTCGGCCACCGACGTGGCGGTGACGGCCGCCGAACTCGTCATCGAGGGCGAGCGTGCCGCCTATGCGCTGTGCCGGCCGCCTGGCCACCACGCCTATCGCGACGCCGCCGGCGGCCACTGCTTCCTCAACAACACCGCCATCGCGGCGCAGTACCTGCGCTCCGTCCACGACCGGGTGGCGATCCTCGACATCGACATCCACCACGGCAACGGCACGCAGGACATCTTCTACGATCGCGCAGACGTGCTGACCGTCTCGGTCCATGCCGATCCCTCGCGCTTCTACCCCTTCTTCTGGGGCTATGCGCACGAGCGCGGCACCGGCGCCGGCGAGGGCGCCAATCTGAACCTGCCGATCCCCGTCGGCTCCGGCGACGATGCCTATGTCGCGGCGGTCGAGGCAGCGGCGAAGACCATCGCCGCCTTCACGCCGGGCATGCTGGTCATCGCGCTGGGCCTCGACGCCTCGGCCGACGATCCCTTCGGCGGCGCCAAGGTGACGGCGGCCGGCTTCCGCCGCGCCGGCGAGGCCATCGCGCGGATGGGCCTGCCGACGCTCTTCGTGCAGGAGGGCGGCTATCTCTCCGACCAGCTCGGGCCGAACCTCACGGCCGTGCTGGGCGGGTTCGAAGCCGCCGCCTGATCAGCCCTGGCGGCTCGACACCGGGCAGGTGTTCATGCCGAAGAGCGTATAGGCCGGGCACCAGCCGAGCGCGGCGGTGGCGAGCGGCACGATGCCGATCCAGCCGAGCCAGTTGTAGCCGGTCGCGGGAACGCCGGTGATGGCGAAGAGCAGAAGGGCGACGCCGGCGACGATGCGCAGGATGCGGTCGACGCCGCCGATATTGGTGCTGAACATGGGAGCCTCCGTCAGGGCGCCGGCGGAAGGCCGGTGCCGATGGATGCAGTGGACGCTCTTTCCCCGGCCTTGTCGGTGACCTGGTCACACGGATCGGGCGAGCCGCGCGAGCCTGTCCGGAGCGGTGATCCGGATCATGCCGCGACCCAGCCCCACGAGGCCGTCCTGCTCCAGCGCCTTGAGCGCCCGGCTCACCACCTCGCGCGCCGATCCGAGTTCGACGGCGAGGTCGTGATGGGTCGCGGTGACGGCACCGTCCACCGCCCGTTCGACCAGCGCTTCGGCCAGCCGCCTGTCGAGGCGGCGGAAGGCCAGCTCCTCGAAGGTCATGATGAGATCGGTCACCCGCGTCGCATAGCTCTCCAGCACGGCCTTGCGGAAGGCCGACGACGTGCCGAGGAGGTCGTGGAACAGTCCTGCGGGAATCGCCAGGGCGGTGACCACGCTTTCGCACAGGGCCTCCGCCGAATAGGGCTCGTGCTTGAGCAGGCAGGAGGTGGTCAGCACGCAGCTTTCCCCGCTGGCGACGCGGTAGAGGACGATCTCCCGGCCGGATTCGGCGACGATCTGCACGCGCACGCAGCCTTCGATGACGATGAGATAGGCCTCGCAGGGTGCGCCCGCCACGAAGGGATGCGAGTCCTTCGGCAGTTGGACCACGCGGGCGCGCCGCGCCACCTGCTCGCGGGCCTCTGCGTCGAGACCGGCGAAGTCGGCGATACGGTCGATCCCCGCCTCCGCGGCGGCCGCAGGGTTGGCTCGGTGATCCATGGAGCGACCTTCAGCCATCGCCGCCGCCGGTTCAAGCGGTGGCTTGACACCCATGGCGCCGCCCGGTCCCCTGCCGGCAGAAGCCGCGACCAACGCGGCGGGAAGGAAACGCAGCCGTGAGACCCGAGGGCAGGGGGCCGCTGGACTCCCTCTATTTCACCTATCCGCATTTCGCCGCCGCGCGCGCGCCGGAACTCGACGGGGACGCGACGCAGCACCCCGTGGTCATCGTCGGCGCCGGGCCCATCGGCATGACCGCCGCCCTGACGCTGGCGCGCTACGGCGTACGTTCCCTCGTCCTCGACGCCAAGCCCACCTTCAACGACGGCAGCCGCGCCACCTGCATCGCCCGGTCGAGCTTCCACATCCTGGAGCGTGTCGGCGCGGTCGACGCCTTCCTCGCCAAGGCGCTCGGCTGGACGACCGGCCGCAGCTCCTATCGCGGGCGCGAGATCTACCGCCTCACCATGCCGGACTCCGAGGACGAGAAGTTCCGGCCCATGTACAATCTGCAACAGCAATACACCGAGCAGTTCCTCCATGACGCCTGCATGGCGAGCGGCCACGTCGCCTTCCGCTGGCAGAGCGAGGTGACCGCGACCGGAAACCGCGCCGACGGCGTCACCCTGACGGTGGAAAGCCCGCACGGGTCCTATCCGCTCCGCGCGGCTTTCGTGCTCGCCGCCGACGGCGCCCGGAGCGCGCTGCGCGGCCAGCTCGGCCTGCGCCTCAAGGGCGACAACTACGAGGGGCGCTACGTCATCGCCGACGTGAAGATGGCCTTCGACCACCCGACCGAGCGGCGCGCCCTGTTCGACCCCGCCTCCAACCCCGGCGGCACCGTGCTGATGCACAGGCAGCCGGACGACATCTGGCGCGTAGACTACCAACTGCGCCCCGGCGAGAGCCCGGAAGAGGCGGTGCGCGAGGCGACCATCCGCGCCCGCGTCGGCGCCATCCTGGTCGATCTCGGCCATCGCGGGCCCTGGGAGCTCGAATGGTGGTCGATCTACACCGCCAACACCCTCGCTCTCGACGACTACCGCCAGGGACGCGTGATCTTCATCGGCGACAGCGCGCATATCGTGCCGATCTTCGGCGTGCGCGGCCTCAACAACGGCCTCGCCGACGCCCACAACATCGGCTGGAAGCTCGCCTATGTGCTGCGGGGGGAAGCCGGCGAGGCTTTGCTCGACAGCTATTCGCCGGAGCGGCGCGGCGCGACCCTCGACGTCTTCGCCAACGCCACCAAGAGCACGCGGTTCATGACGCCGCCGACCCGGGGCCACCGTCTGGTGCGCGAGGCGGTGCTCTCCCTCGCGCTCACCGAGGATTTTGCCAGGGGCTTCGCCAATCCGCGGCAGATGCAGCCCTATACCTATGCGCAGAGCCCGCTGACGCCCTTCGCCGCCCGCGATGCGGAATTTTCCGCAGGTCCCGTCTCGGGCGCCGCGCTGGCGAATGTCCGTCTCGGCGACGGCTTCCTCTCCGACCATATCGGCGACGGCTTCAGCGCGCTGATCTTCGTGGACGGCGCCATATCCGACGATGTGGCCGCCCTCGTCGCGGCCATGGCCGAGCGAGAGCCGCGCCTGCGCGCCCTCGTCGTCGGCGGCACGCTGGAACACCCCTGCGCGCGGAGCCTTGCCGATCCCGGCGACCGCCTCGCCAAGGCCTATGGTGCGGCGCCGGGCACGCTCTACGTGATCAGGCCGGACCTGCACGTCGCCGGGCGCTGGCGGCGGGCGGTGCCCGCGGAAGTCCTCGCAACCCTCGACGCCGGTCTCGGGAGGCCGCAATGACCGCGCAGAGCATGCCGACGCCGCTTCCCTTCGAGGCCCTGGAGCAGGTCTATGAGCAACTCGCCGCCGCGCTCGACCGGGCGGGGGAGGCGAACGAGGCGCTGTTCCTGACGAAGCTGGTGATGGTCATGGCCCACCGGGCTGGAGACGTGCTGGACTTCGAAGCCTGCGTGGCGGTGGCGCAGGGTGACCCTCCCCTCGACGCGCAGGCCGATCCGGCAGCCTGCTGACCTGTTTCGGCGCGTCGCATGATCCGCTTTGCGCTTCTCGCGGCGAAGGGCCTTCCCATGACGATGACGCTCTACTCCGGCCCCCTCAGCATGTTCGGCGCCAAAGCGGAGATTGCCGCGCGTGAGAAGGCGATCCCCGTCGATCTCGTCATGGTGCCATTCGACATGCAGCGCCTCTACGAGCCAAAGCATCCCGAGGTGGCCCGGATCAATCCGAAGCGGCAGGTGCCCGTCCTCGTCGACGGGCCGGTCGAGATCTTCGATTCGACCCAGATCTTCGAATATCTGGAGCATCTGCGCCCTGAGCCGCCGCTCTGGCCGGAACCGCCCGCGGACCGCGCCCGGGCGCGGCTGATCGAGCATCTCTCGGACGAGGTCTATTTTCCGTCAGTGATCCGCCTGATGAGCCTGCAGGACCGGCCGCACGACCCCGCCGCACTGGCTGGGCGGGAGGCCGCCGCCGCCGTCTGCCGACGGTTCGAGGATATGATCGATCACCATGACTATCTCGCCGGCGCCTATTCCTATGCCGACATCGCCTTCTTCATGGCGCAGCTGTTCGGCGAGCGGATGGGGGCGAGGCTCGCGGACGACACGCCGCGCCTCATGGCCTGGCGTCGGCGCATGGCCCGCCGGCCCGCCGTTCGCGCCGTGGTCGGCCCGATGCTCGGCTATCTGAGAGGGCAAGGGCGTCCCATCCCGGAGCCGTTCCAGGCCATCGCCACGGACTGACGCGGCGGTCCGTCAGCCGTCCGTCGCGTTGCCTTCTGTCGGTCCCTGGCCGCGGCCCCGGAACCCCATGGCGAGCACGTAGAGTTCCTTCGAATCGGCCCGGCTCGCCTGGGGCTTGATGTGCTTCACCGTGGCGAAATCGCGCTTGAGGTCCCCGAGGAGGTCGCCCTCGGTCCCGCCCTGCAGCACCTTGCAGAGGAAGTGGCCGCCGGGCGCCAGCACCTCGCGGGCGAACTGGATGGCGAGCTCGGCGAGATAGATGATCTTGATCTGGTCGGTCTTGCGGTGCCCCGTGGCGTTCGCCGCCATGTCGGAGAGCACCACGTCCGCCTCGCCGCCGAGCATCTCCTTCAGCCTGTCCGGCGCGTCGTCGGCGGTGAAGTCGCCCTTCATGAAGGCGACGCCCGGCACGGGGTCGATGTCGAGGAGATCGATGCCGACGATCTTGCCGCGGCCCTGGTCGAGGCCGATGCGCTTGGCCGCCACCTGCAGCCAGCCGCCGGGCGCGGCGCCGAGGTCGACGATGCGCTGGCCGGGTTTCAGGATCTTCGCCCTGTCGTCGATCTCGATCAGCTTGAAGGCGGCTCGCGAGCGCCAGCCCTCGCGCTTGGCGCGGGCGACATAGGGATCGTTGAGCTGGCGCTCCAGCCATTTCTGCTGGCTGGTGGTGCGCTTCTTGGCGGTCTTCAGGCGCACCGCTAGCTGGCGGCCGCCCCCGGTCTTCGTCGTCATCGGCCGCCTCCCGCTCCGCTGGGCCCCGGTTCCTGACGGTGGTGGAAGGGCCGCCGCCAGACGCCGTCCTGCCGCATCAGGCTGACGAGGATGCCCTCGCGCAGGCCCCTGTCGGCCACCCGAAGCCGCTGGCAGGGGAAGTGCCGCCGCATGCCCTCGAGGATGGCGCAGCCGGCGAGGACGAGGTCGGCCCGCTCCGCGCCGATGCAGGGATGGGCGATGCGGTCCTCGTAGGACATGTCGAGGAGCTGGTCGAGGATGACGTCCACCTCGCCGGCGCCGAGCCAGGCCCCGTCGACGCGGCGCCGGTCGTATTTCGGCAGGCCGAGATGGACGCCCGCCAGGGTCGTCACCGTGCCCGACGTGCCGAGCATGTGCAGGTGCTCGATCTGCGACTGGATCGCCTTGCGGTGGGCGAAGGGCTCGACCATGGCGGCGACCTCGTCGACCATGCGCTCGAAGCTCTCGCGCGTCACGTGCTTGCCGTCGTGCCGCTCGGCGAGCGTCACCACGCCGACGGGGAGCGAAGTCCAGCCGAGGATCTCCGCCGTCGGCGGTCCGCCCTGGCGGCCGGGGCCGCGCGGCAGCAGCCAGACGATCTCGGAGGAGCCGCCGCCGATGTCGAAGAGGATGACGCCGCGGGAGCGCGGATCGGCGAGGGGCACGCAGCCCTGGGCGGCGAGCTGCGCCTCGGTGCGCCGGTCCACCACCTCGAGCGCCAGCCCGGTCTCGGCCTTGACGCGGGCGATGAAGGCGTCGCCGTTGGTCGCCTGGCGGCAGGCTTCCGTTGCGATCAGGCGGGCGCGTGCCACCTGCCGGTCGCGCAGCTTCATGCGGCAGACCTTCAGGGCCTCCACGGCGCGGTCCATCGCCGCCTCGCTCAGGCGGCCGGTCTGCGCCAGGCCCTCGCCGAGGCGCACGATTCGCGAGAAGGCGTCGACGACGCGGAAGCTCGCGCCCTCGGGCTTGGCCACCAGCAGGCGGCAATTGTTGGTTCCGAGATCCAGCGCGGCATAGAGCCTGCGCGGCCGGTGCGGCTGGGGGGAACGGGATGCGCCCGCCTGCCCCTCCTCCGCCGGACGCACGCCCGAATCTCCCGGCGAACCGCGGGGCGGCTCGTGGGTCATGGCGACCTTTCCCGCCGGGTGCCGGAACGCGCGAGCGCTCGACGGACGACCGGCTGATCTGTTCAGTTGGCCCCGAGTGTATCAGGGAGCAGGCCTGCTGCAAGCCTTCCGCTACCGGCCGACAAAAGCCTGCGGCCCGGGGCTTGAACAGCCCGGCGCAATCGACTATGACCGCGCCTCGCACGGCATCGCGCCCCCCCGGGGAGCGCTGCTGGGGGATAGTTCAACGGTAGAACATCGGACTCTGACTCCGAGAATCTTGGTTCGAATCCAGGTCCCCCAGCCACCGCCGTCTCAAGTGACGGCTTCATCGAGCGTTTCAGCCCCTCCTCGCGGCTAACGGACTTTTTCGTGCGCTCGATGGTCCCGCAACGCTGCCACATCACCCGGAGGAGTTATCGACCGTGGGAGAGGTCGACGTCCCCCCGTTAGGCCGAAGAGCGACCGGGCCGGCGTCAGTTCTGCGCCGGCGACGCGGACATCCCCAAGCGATCGCAGGCGAATGGCGATGTGGGCGGGCCCGCCCGCGGGTGCACCGATCGGACA
This sequence comes from Phreatobacter cathodiphilus, assembly GCF_003008515.1. Taxonomy (NCBI): domain Bacteria; kingdom Pseudomonadati; phylum Pseudomonadota; class Alphaproteobacteria; order Hyphomicrobiales; family Phreatobacteraceae; genus Phreatobacter; species Phreatobacter cathodiphilus. The sequence goes on from NZ_CP027668.1 coordinate 999,422, forward strand.
GCGGGAGATCTGCTCGGATACCCGTGCGATTGCGACAGACGATCGGCGCCCTCGGGCGGCGCTGCCAGCGCGAGTCAGGTCGAAGACGGCCAAGAAATACCTCTTGCGTCTCGGTGGGGACCTTTTTACGCTTCATTACGCTAGGGGAGGCGCGAAATGAAAGCTTACACCGTCGTATTGGCCTTCTGCGCTGCGTTGATCGTAAGCAATGTGCCATCTTCCACTCAGGCGCAGCAGCGTCAGCCTGAACCTCCGATCGCGGGACCGGGCTGCCCGAGAGCAGGCACGAAATCCCCCCGCAGCTCGCAGCGCGTTCCTGTGACCTTCTTCAATGGCCAGCACCGTGAAGCGCACCTCTACTGGGTCGATTTCAACGGCAACTCGGTATTCTATGCGAAGATCAACCGGGGCCAACAGTATCAGGTGAACTCGTTTGCGGGGCATGTGTGGGTTGCGCTCAACGAGCGCGGCCGCTGCGTCTCCACCTTCGCCGTGTCCCCGGCTGGCGGCACCATCGGTCTTTGAGTGAAGCCGGACCGCGGCTGGCCTGAGCCCAGCACCGGATTCTGCCTTCTCCCTCACTCAACTCCCATGGGAGGGCCTCGATGAAGCTCGCATGCGGCATTCTCGGCGCTGGGTTGATCGCGTTCTGCGCATCCGCCGACGCTCAATCGACGCTGTCACCGACATTCGAGGCGTGCCAGCCGACGGGATCCGTGAGAACCGAGCAGGACGGGCGGCCAACCCGCATCACGTTCCGGGCAGATCGAACCGTCAACGGCGCGCTCAACCTGTTCTGGATCGACCACAGCGGGGAGGCGAAGCCCTATGGCCGGTTGGCTCCGGGCCAGTCGATCGAGATCAATACCTACCTCGGCCATATGTGGATGGCCACGGATGGCAGCAGCTGCGCCTATCAGCAGGTCGAGGCGGGCGCGCGATCCATTACCTTCGTCGTCGACGCGACGTCGGCGACCACGCCCGCTCCCGCGACGAGCCGGCCGCAACAACGTCTGGCCGTTCCGTCGATCGTGCAGCCGGGCGGTGGCAAGAACTCCTACGGCGGCTACGATATCGTGGGGCCCAATCAGTCCGGCGAACGCCCTTATGCCCCCGTGCGCGATTGGGGGGTCAACGCCTCCTGGGTCGGCGGCGCCTTCGCCTACTGCGCCGCCGAGGCACAGCCGGGCGGCCGGGTGCTTCGGATCGGCTACGACTCCGGTCAATGGCAGCTCGCCGTTCAGGCAGAAGCCGATCCCGACTGGTCGGGCACGCTCGATATCGATGGCCGCCAGGTGTCGGTGAGCGGGGCGGCCGTGGACGGCTGGGCGATCGCCTGGCTTCAACGCGAAGACCTGAGCCGTCTCGGGCAGGGGCAGCAGGCCAACCTCAGTGTCGGCCGCGCCTATCATGATTTCCCGCTGACCGGAATGGCCGCTGCGATCACGAAGGTCGAGGAATGCGTGCAGCGACGGGGTGTCGTCACGTCTGCAAATCCCCGTCCTCCCGGCCAGGCCACGACGCCACCCCCCGTGCCGTCCCAGTTTGCGGGCGTAGGGCCGGGGCCCGATGAGCTGGTCGCGGCCATGTTCCGGGACAGGGACGTCGACTCGCAGAACAATGCCACACGCCTGCGCTACTACGAGCGCTATCTGTCGCGCCGTCTCAATCGACTGATCGCAGAGGACTTTGCCCGGAGCGCTCGTGACAGAGAGCCAGGCCGGCTCGACTTCAGCCTTCTCAGCGGAATGCAGGACGCGCTTGAGCGGACCGGCGTCCAGTTGACGCCAGCTGCCATTCAGGGCGATCGCGCAACGATCACTGGAACGGTTATGTGGCAGTTTGGCAGTGGCCGTGACCGACAGACTGGGCGCTACCGGCTGCGGTTCCAACTGGAGCAGGGCGATCGCGGCTGGCGGGTGATCGATATCGGATACCTCCAGGATGACGGCTCCTTGCGGTCGTTGTTGCGGATGCTTGGCGGCTGACACGGAATTCCTCGCGGCCTGCAGGCCGAAGCCGCGGGCCGAACTTGACCGGCAGGACGCTGCATGGGCCTCCGCTCTTCGCCGTCAGGCCGCGATGCGCAGGGCCCGTTCCTCCGACGAGAGATAGGCCTCGATCCCGTCCGAGAAGGCCGTGAGCGCGGCCGGCTCGGTCAGGTCCGCGGGTGAGACGCGCGTCAGCCCGACGACCCCGACCTGCCCCAGATTGGCCGCGGCACCGTTCAACTGGTGGAGAAGTCCTTCGAGGGCGGTGAGATCGCCCCGCCCGGCCGCGGCGCCGATGCCGGCCAGCAGGCGGCGCGATTCGTCGACGAAGGTCTCGATGAGCCTGCGGCCCGCTTGGGGACCGATCTCGCCAAAAAGGGCGTGGCGGAGCGCGGCGTCGACGCCGACAGCCTCCTCGGCCACGGCGGGCGCCGCCGGCCAGGAACACCGCGCCAGGGCCGCCTCCAGCTTGGCGCGGGTGACGGGCTTGGCGATGAAGTCGTCCATGCCGGCGTCGAGGCAGGCCTGCCGGTCGGATGCGAAGGCGTTCGCCGTCAGCCCGATGACGGCGGTCTGGGCGTTGGGGCCGTCGCCGGCGCGCAGGGCGCGGGCCGTCCGGGTGCCGTCCATGACGGGCATGTGCATGTCCATCAGGATGACGTCGAAGCCCCGCTGCGCCGCGAGGTCGAGAGCCGCCGCGCCGTGGTCCGCGACCGTCACGGTGTGGCCCATCGCGGTCAGGAGCAGGGTCGCCACCTGCTGGTTGATGGCATTGTCCTCGACGAGCAGGACGGAGAGTTGGGTCGGGAGTTTCGGTCTGGGGGCCCGTTCGGCCGGCCTCAGGGCTCCGTCGGCCTGTGGCGCCGGCACGTCGAACCAGAAGACCGAGCCCTTGCCGAGAGTGCTCTCGACGCCGATCTCGCCGCCCATGGCATCGACGATCCGCTTGCAGATGGCGAGGCCGAGGCCGGTGCCGCCGAACCGGCGGGTGATGGAGGCGTCGACCTGCGAGAACTCCTTGAAGAGCTGCGCGTGTGAATCCTCGGCGATGCCGATGCCCGAATCGATAATGGAGAAGCGCAGCCCCGGCCGGCCGGTGGCGAGGGTGCGCGTTCCCACCGAGACGACGACGCCGCCCTGCAGGGTGAACTTCAGCGCATTGGCGACCAGGTTGATCAGCACCTGCCGGATGCGCGTGCCGTCGGTCTCGATGAGGGCCGGCACGTCGTCGGCGACGACGATGTCGAAGCGGAGGTTCTTCTCCTGCGCCCGCTGCCCCAGCATCTCCTTCACGGAGGTCGTCAGGGCCCGCACATCCACGACCGTCGGCTCCAGCTGGACGGCTCCGGAATCGAGCTTGGCATAGTCCAGCACGTCGTTGACGATATCGAGCAGGGCCTCGCCGCATTCGTGAATGGACTTCAGGTGGCCGCGCTGCGCGGCCGACAGTCGCGTCGTCTCCAGGATGGACGACATGCCGATGATGCCGTTCAGCGGCGTACGGATTTCGTGGCTCATGGTCGCGAGGAAGGCCGTGCGGACCTGGGAGGCCTTTTCGGCGGCGTCGCGCGCATCCCGCAGAGCCGTCTCGAACCGCTTGCGCTCGGTGATGTCCGTATAGGTCTGGACGAAGCCGCCGCCGGGGAGGGGGCGCGTGCAGATTTCGAGGACCCTGCCGTTCCGCTCGTGCTCGCGGATCGAGAGCAGGTCCGGATCGGGGGCCGCGCCGCCGTGGACGTCGCCGACGATGCTCCCACCCGCGGTCGCCTCGTGGAGGAGCAGGTCGGCGAGGGGGAAGCCGGCCCGGGTGAAGCTGTCCGGCAGTCCCAGGAGGTCCAGCGCATTCTGGTTGACCACAGCAACCTCGCCGTTGCCGTCGACCATCAGGATGCCCTGCGCCATGTTGTTCAGCGTCAGGTCGAGCTCGTGGCTCGCGGCCTTGGCGGCGGCCCGGCTCCGGGTGAGCTCGGCAAGGGCCGCTCCGAAGCGCCGCCAATAGGCGATGCCGAGCAGGATGACGCCGAGGACGCCCACCGTCAGGCCGGCGGCGATCAGCCTCATCCGGGCCGCGGTGGCGATCCGGAGCTGCCTGGCGTCCGTGTCGTCGACGCGCACCGCCACGACGAGAGGCCAGTCGTTGACGGCCCGGTAGGCCGTCGCGCGGCCGATCTCCTCGCCCTGTCCCATCTCCACGGACAGGCTGTCGACCAGGACCCTGGACAGGCCCGGCCCGCTCTCGTAGCGGCTGCCGAGGGTCTGTCGGTTCAGACCCGCCATGGCCCGCACGATCCCGTCGCGACCGACGACCGCGATGCCGCCGCCCTTGCCGAGGTCGATGGACTCGTAGAACCGGGAGAGGAAATAGGGATCGAGCGAGGCGACGATGACCCCGCGGAAGGTTCCGTCCGGGTCGGCGATCCGGCGCGTCAGCTGGATCGACCAGCGCCCCGACGCTCGGCCCAGAACGGGCTTGCTGATGAAGAGGCTGTCCTGCCGGGCGTCGACATGGACGCGGAAATGTTCCCGGTCGCCCAGGTCCATCCTCGGCGCGGCTCCCGCCGTCGTCGTCGTCTCCATGCGGCCGTCGGCGCCGATGATGGTGAACTGCAGCGCCAGGTCCTTGAAATTGTACTGGTTGTTCACCCAGGCCTGCAGGTCGAAGTCGCCTCCCGCCCTGAGGTAGTCCTGGCGGATGAACTTGATCGTGGTGTCGGTCTGGTTGATGGCCTGGCGGATATGCTCGTCGAACAGCCGGGCGTAGTTCTGGGCCGTCTGGCTCGCCGTCCTGCGGGCGAAGGCCCGCTCCTGGTGGATGTCCATCTCGACGGCGGCCCAGATCATTCCGATCACCGCGAAGCCGAGAGCGGTGGCCAGAGCGATGATGTGGCGGACCGGTCTTTGCGCGCTGGCTTGAGAATGGGCCATCGGATGAGCCTTCTGGCGGAAAACAGCCGCCAATTGTCACGACCGGAGTTCCGCTGCGGTAAAGATCGGCTTTCCTCGGACCAGATCTTCGCAGTCATGCTAACAATGGCTTTCGCCGGGGGTGGGTGCTGTAGGATGATCGTGTGGTGACGTCGTTTACCTCCTTGCACTATGTCGGAGGAGGTTGGCCGGCCGCCGACCTCCGGCCGTTGAAGGAGTGGGACAGCCGATGTCCGTGATGATCGTTGACGACGCGGAGACTAATCTTCTCGTCATCAAGTCACTGGTGGACGCCTGCGGCGTGTCGGGTTCCAAGACGTTCAGGAGCCCGACCGATGCCGTCGCCAGCCTCGACGACATCTCTCCCGCCCTGATCCTCGTCGACTATATGATGCCGGAGCTCGACGGCATCGGCTTCCTCCGCGCCGTCCGGTCGCGGCCCCGCTTCGTGGATACGCCCGTCGTCATGGTGACCACGAGCGACCAGCGCTCCGTCCGCCTCGAAGCGCTCGAGGCCGGAGCGACGGACTTCATCGTCAAGCCGATCGACCCCGCCGAGTTCAAGGCGCGCATCCGCAACCTCATGCAACTGGCCGAAGCCCAGAAGAAGCTGAAGGACCAGGCGGCCTGGCTGGCGGGCGAAGTCCAAAAGGCCCTGGACATCGCCCGCGGGCGCGAGGCCGAGATCGTCACGCGCCTGGCCCGTGCCGCCGAGCTGCGCGACCCCGAGACAGGCCAGCATCTCGATCGCATGTCCCGCTATGCCGAGAAGATCGCCAGGGCCATGGGGCTCGACGACGAATTCTGCGAGCGGATGCGCATCGCCGCCCCCATGCACGACATCGGCAAGATCGGCATTCCCGACTCGATCCTCCTGAAGCCCGGGCCGCTCACTCCGTCCGAGCGTCTGGAGATGCAGAAGCACGCCCAGCAGGGCGGGGAGATCCTGGAACGGTCGACGTCCGAACTCATCCGCCTCGCCGGCGAGATCGCCATTTCACATCATGAGCGTTTCGACGGGACCGGCTATCCCTTCGGCCTGTCGGGCGAGGCGATTCCGCTGGCCGGACGGATCACGTCCCTCGCCGACGTCTTCGACGCGCTGACCTCCGCCCGGCCCTACAAGAAGGCCTGGAGCCCGGAGGAGGCGCGGTCCTACATTCTCGGCGAGCGCGGACGCCATTTCGACCCGGCCTGTGTGGATGCGATGATGTCGGTCTGGTCCGAGATCGTCGCCATCCAGGCGAGCTGTGCGGACGGCAAGGCGGCCCCGCGCGCCCTCCCGTCGCGCTAGGCCCGCTTCCCCCGCGCCTTGCCCGGGCGAGCGGCCGGGGGCGTCCCGGCGGCGAGGAAGGCGGCGATCTCCGGCCATGTCCGGTCGAGCACGTCACGGCCCATGAACAGGCTGAGATGGCGTCCGGCGACGAGGTGCGTGGCGATCCGGTCAGGCGGGGTCGCCACGTGACGAGCCATGGCGAGGACCTGCGGCGCGCTGACGATCTCGTCCTCCCGCGCCGCCACCAGGACCAGCGGACAGACGACGGCGTAGAGGCCGGTCTCCCGCCCGAGGGCCGGGAAGGTGCCGCGCGCCAGCCGGTTCTCCCGGAAGAGCCAGTCGACCGTCTGGCGGTAGAAGGCGCCGGGAAGATCGACGACGTCCTCGTTCCAGGCGCGGAAGCGCGCGGCGAGCGCCGGGGTCACCCGGCGCCGCTGCAGTACCGCCGCCATCAGGGCCTCGTCGGCGGCGGCGTTCGGCCAGGCCTCCCGCATGGCCCGCCCGCGCACGAGGCCGCCTCCCTGGTCGAGCATCAGCTCCACCGCCGCCGGCGGCGTCCGGTCGATCAGCCCGGTGAGCAGGCTCGGGGCCGCCGCCATGTCGATCGGAGCGCCGACCAGGACGAGCCGCGCCGTCTTGGCCGGGAACCGGGCCGCATGGATGGCGGCGAGCGTCCCGCCCTGGCAGAGCCCCACCACCGCAGCCGGCGAACCGGCATCGTCCACCGCCACCGTAAGGTCCTCGAGCTGGTGGTCGATGGACTGGTGGCGGCGCGTCCCGTCGGCGCTGCGCCAGTCGGTGAGCCAGATCCGCCCCGTGCCGGCGCCCAGCAGCGCCTCGATCACGCTGTGGCCGGGGGCCAGGTCGGCGATGGTCGCCCGGTGCAGCGCATAGGGCGCCACGAGGATCACGGCCGGGCCCTGGCCGCCGCCGAACTGCCTGAGACGCATGGTGGGCAGTTCGCGGATGACGGTGTTCGGCGTCGTCCAGTCCCAGTCCGGCTCCGGCCGGTCATGCGAGGGGGATGCCATGACCTCCAACGTCCGGCGCGCCGCCGCCAGCGAGGCGTCGATGAGCGCGAGCCAGGGCAGCAGCTGCATGGCGGCCTCCTCATCCCCTCACATAGGTGCCGGGGGCCTCGTCGAGAGCCGGGTAGCCGGCCGCCGCGTCGCCCAGAGGGGGAGGCGGGCGCATCGGGGCCGTCGACGTCCGGTTCAGCCAGTCCCCCCAGGACATCCACCAGCTCCCCTCGACGGGGTCATGGGCGGCGAACCAGGCGTCCGCGTCGAGATGCGGATCCCCGTCTTCCCGCGTGCCGATGCGATGGACCCGGCCCGACGTCCCCGGCGGCGAGACGACCCCCTGGTTGTGGCCGCCGTTGGTGAGGGCGAAGGTGACGGGGGTGTCGAGCGACAGGTGGAGCTTGTAGACGGCGCGCCAGGGCGCGATGTGATCCCATTCCGCGCCGAGCACGAAGAGCGGCACGCGGATGTCCTGGAGGGCGATGGTGCGGCCCTCCACCGTGAAGCGCCCCTCGGCGAGATCGTTGGCGAGATAGAGCGAGCGCAGATAGTGGGCGTGCATGCGGGCCGGCATGCGCGTGCCGTCCTGCGACCAGGCCATGATGTCGAACAGCCGCCGACGCTCGCCCATCATGTATTCGCGCACCATGCGCGACCAGATGAGATCGTTGGCGCGCAACAGGTTGAACGTGCCCATCATGCGCGGCCCCTCGAGATAGCCGCGCTCCTCCATCATGTCCTCGAGCAGGGCGAGCTGGCTGTCGCTGATGAACAGGCGCAACTCGCCCGCCTCGTGGAAGTCGGTGAGGGCGGCGAGCAGCGTGAGGCTGGCGAGCCGGGTGTCGCCGTCCCGCGCCATGGCGGCGGCGGTGATCGCCATCAGCGTGCCGCCGAGGCAGTAGCCGACGGCATGGACCCGAGGGGAGCCGGTGATCCGGGTCGCCGCCGCGATGGCCGCCATCGCCCCCTCGGTCCGGTACTGGTCGAAGGCGACGTCACGGTCCGCCTCTGTCGGGTTCTTCCAGGAGACGACGAAGACGGTGAAGCCCTGGGCGACGAGGTGGCGGACCAGCGAGTTCTCGGGCCGCAGGTCCAGGATGTAGTATTTCATGATCCAGGCCGGAACGATCACCACCGGCTCCGCGTGGACGGCGGGCGTCGCTGGCGCATACTGGATGATCTCGGCGAGGGGCGTGCGGGCCACCACCTTGCCGGGCGTCACCGCCACGGTCTCCCCGACCCGGAAGGCCTCGGCACCGGCCGCGGTCGCCCCTGTCGCCGTGATCCGTGCATCCTCCAGCCAATGGCGGAACCCTTCGACCAACGACTGTCCGCCGGTGGCGACCGCCTTCTGCATCACTTCCGGATTGGTCGCCATGAAGTTGGACGGTGACCAGAAGTCGAGGATCTGCCGGGCGGCGAAATCCACCATCGCGGCGCTCTGGGGCGACACGCCGTGGACGCCGCGCGTCGCAGCCTCCCACCAGGCCTCCGCGGCGCGGTGGGTGCAGGCGAACTGCCGGTAGGGCCAGCGGTCCCAGGCGGGGTCGCGGAAGCGGCGGTCGCCCTCGCGGGCCTCCCCGCAGGGGCCGAACGGTCCGCCGTCGGCGGCGAGCTGCATCGCCTGGCTGAAGGCGAGGGTTGCGAGGTCCATCCGCCGGCCCGGAGAGACGGCGAGGTGCGACGCCCAGTCGAGCCAGGCGCCCGTCAGCGCCAGCACCGAAACGCCGCCGTTCAGTTGTCCTGCGAGCGCCCACAGCTTGCGGTCGAGCAGGTTCGCCGAGGCCGCCGGCGCTGCTGCAGGCCTCGCCTTGCGTGCCGGGACCGACGGGGTGCCGGTCGCTCGTCGTGTCGTCGCCGCTGTTGATCGCGCCATCGTCGCCTCCACCCGAAGCTGCGGCCAAGTCTGCCGGACCGCGGCCTCCCGGCTGTTGACCTGGAACAATCGCGGCACGTGGCATTTCACCACGCCGACCCCCGGCGGGCTCGACGCCCCGGCCAGGCGGGGGAAACGGAATGGCCGGCGAAAACGGCGGCAATCCGGCCCGCAGACGCTGAGGATCCGTCACTCGGCCCCGATAAACGGCTCGACAAGCTCCGACTTGCCGAACATACTGCTGAGAATGTTCGCTTCGGCGGACGATCAACGAGCCGGGGCATGACCCCTGGCCATCTATGGGGAGAACTGGCCTCGGACTGCCCGACCAGGCGGCGACCGGTCAGCTGCCAGAGCCTCGGAACAGGGCCACGGTCCGCTTCCGGCTTGGCCGGCGGGTCGCACGGTTCCACCCCTCCTTAACCTGCCAGAGCCGCGCCAAGCGGCCGTCAGAACCATCGGAAACGCTGCGGCTCGCGCCGCGACCGGCGCCCGTGACGGGCGCTACCCTAGGAGGACGACACGATGAATCTCACCCGTCGCCACGTGGTCGGTTCCGGCATCGCCGCGGCCGCCCTTTCGACCATGCCGGTCCGCGCCCAGTCCGGCCCCGTCCGCATCGCCTTCATCGATCCGCTCTCGGGATTCATGGCCCCGGTCGGCGACGGCGGCCTCAAGCAGTTCCAGTTCGAGGCCGAGCGGATCAATGCCGCCGGCGGCGTGGCCGGCGGCCGCAAGCTGGAGATCATCGGGCTCGACAACAAGCTCAACCCGCAGGAATCCATCGTCCAGCTCGAAAAGGCGATCGACCAGGGCGTGCGCTACATCGCCCAGGGCAACGGCTCGTCGGTGGCCTCGGCGCTGGTGGACGCCATCGAGAAGCACAATGCCCGCAATCCGCGGCAGACCGTGATGTACCTGAACTACGCGGCGGTCGACCCGATCTTCACCAACGACAAGTGCTCGTTCTGGCACTTCCGTTTCGACGCCGACGCCGACATGAAGCTCTCCGCCATGACCGATTACATCAAGGGTCTGACGGACATCAAGAAGATCTACATCATCGGACAGGACTATTCCTTCGGTAAGGCCGTGGCGGATTCCTCGGTGAAGATGCTGAAGGAGAAGCGCCCCGACATCGAAATCGTCGGCAACGAGCTGCATCCTCTCGCCCGCGTCCGCGACTTCTCGCCCTACATCACCAAGATGCGCGCCTCGGGCGCCCAGGCCGTCATCACCGGCAACTGGGGCAACGACATGCAGTTGCTGATCAAGGCCTCGTCGGATGCCGGCTTCAACGTGCCCTACTTCACCTTCTACGGCGGCGGCCTCGGTGCGGTCGGCGGCATGGGCCGCTCGGCTGTCGGGCTCGTTCGGCAGGTGACCGAGTGGCATTCCAACATCCCGGACATCGGGATGGACGACACCGTTCGCGCCTTCAAGGCCAAGCACCGCGACCTCGACTACTACTATTACCGGGTCAAGGTGATGTTCGACATGCTGGCCAAGACCATGAACGACACCAAGTCGGTGGACGTCCGCGAGGTGGCGATGGCCCTCGAGGGGCTGGAGATGAAGATCGAGACCGGCATGGCCTCGATGCGCAAGGACAACCACCAGCTCATCCAGCCGCTCTACATCTCCACGCTGGCGGAGAACGTGAAGTTCGACGTCGACAATACCGGCCTCGGCTTCAAGACCGACATCAAGATCGAAGGCGCGGCGACCGCCATGCCCACCACCTGCCGCATGCGCCGGCCGGCGAGCTGAGCCCAGCCGCTGCGGCGGGTCCCCGAGGCCCGCCGCAGTCCATTCCGCACATTCCGGAGGGTCCCGCGCATGGAGACGATCGTCTTCTCCACGCTGAATGGGCTGTTGTATGGCCTGCTGCTGTTCATGCTGGCGAGCGGCCTGACGCTCATCTTCTCGATGATGGGCGTGCTCAATTTCGCCCATGCCAGTTTCTACATGCTCGGCGCCTATCTCGCCTACACGGTGGGGGCGGTCACCGGCTTCTGGATCGCCATCGTCGTGGCGCCGCTGCTGGTCGGCCTGTTCGGCGCGGCGGTCGAGCGCTTTGGCCTCCGCCACGTCCACCGCAACGGCCATGTCGCCGAACTGCTCTTCACCTTCGGGCTGGCCTATCTGATCGAAGAGATCGTCAAGCTCGTCTGGGGCAAGAACCCGCTGCCCTATACCCCTCCCGCCGTGCTCCAGCAGCCGCTCTTCACCCTCTGGAACACCCATTACCCCGCGCTGCGCATCTTCATGATGGCGGTCGCCGTCGGCATGTTCGTGGTGCTCTGGCTGCTCCTGAAGCGCACCCGCGTCGGCCTCATCGTCCAGGCCTCCCTGACCCATCCCCACATGGTCGGCCATCTTGGCCACAACGTGCCGCTGGTCTTCATGGGCGTCTTCGCCGTCGGCAGCGCCATGGCCGGCCTCGCCGGCGTGGTGGGCGGTGCGCTGCTGGTTACCGACCCCGCCATGGCGTTGACCCTCGGCCCCATCGTCTTCGTCGTGGTGGTGGTGGGCGGCATGGGTTCGCTGGGCGGCGCCTTCGTCGCATCGCTGCTGATCGGGCTGATCCAGACCTTCGCCGTGGCCGTCGACGCCTCGCTCTCCGACTTCCTCGCCCGGATCGGCATCGCCGTCTCCAACCGCTCCGACCTCGGCCGCATCACTCTGGCGCAGATCGCGCCGATGCTGCCCTTCCTCATTCTGGTGCTGGTGCTGATCTTCCGGCCCCGCGGCCTCATGGGAGCACGCGAAGGATGACCTCCGCCTCCACGTTCAGGACCCTTGCGGTCTGGATCGGCTTCGCCGTGATCCTCGCCATCCTGCCGATGGTCTTCTCTTCGCGCCCCTCCATCACGCTGATGAACCTGATCGGCTCCTGGGTGGTCTTCGCACTCGCCTACAACATGCTGCTGGGACAGGCGGGCATGCTCTCCTTCGGCCACGCCGTCTATTTCGGCCTCGGCGGCTATGCCGCCATCCACATGATGGCTGCGATCAAGTCCCAGGGCCTGCCGATCCCCGTCGCCGCGCTGCCGCTGGTCGGCTTCATGGCGGGCATGGCGGCGGGCGCCGTCATCGGCTGGTTCTCCTGCCGGCGCTCCGGCACGGCCTTCGCCATGATCTCGCTCGGCGTCGGCGAGCTCATCGCCGCCTCCGGCCTGATGTTCGTGTCGGTCTTCGGCGGCGAGGAAGGCATCTCGGGCGACCGGGCCGCCGGGCCGGACATCCTCGGCTTCTCGCTCGGGCCGCAGCTCAACGTCTACTATTTCATCGCCTTCTGGATGTTCGTCTCGGTCCTCGCCATGTGGGCCTTCACGCGCACGCCGCTCGGCCGTCTCGCCAATGCGGTGCGCGACAACCCCGACCGGGTCTCCTTCATCGGCTACGACCCGCAGCGGGTCCGCTACATGGTCTTCCTGATCTCCGGCGGCTTCGCCGGGCTCGCCGGCTCGCTCTCGGCCGTCAATTTCGAGATCATCACGCCGGAGAAGCTCGGCGCCATCAATTCCGGTGCGGTCCTGCTCATGGCCTATATCGGCGGCATCGGCGTCTTCTACGGCCCCATCATCGGCGCCGTGCTGATCTCGATCATGCAGTCCATGCTCTCCGACTTCACCAAGGTCTGGCAGCTCTATCTCGGCCTGATGTTCGTCGTTGTCGTCATGTTCGCGCCCTATGGGATCGGCGGCGTCGTCCACCATGTCCTCGGGGTCGTCCGCCGCGGCGAACTCGCGGAGAAGGCGCCGGGCTGGCTCCTCGGCCTCGCCGGCGCCGTGGTCGCCTTCACCGGCACCGTGCTCCTCGTCGAAATGGCCTACCGGGTGCGCGAGGACGGCGATCCCGTGCTCCTCTTCGGCCAAGAGTTCCACCATCAGGCCGCATCGAGCTGGATCGCCGCCCTCGTCATCGTCGCGGTCGGGCTCGCCATCCTCGTCGTGGCCGTCCGCTGGCGCCGCCGCGGAACCCTGAGCGCGGCCCTCAGCCTGAAGGAGGCGACGCCGTGACCGAGCCTGCCATCGCCCTCAGCCTGCGCAACGTCCACAAGAACTTCGGCCCGGCGCAGATCATCCGTGACGTCTCTCTGGACATTCCGGCCGGCGAGCGCCACGCCATCATCGGTCCGAACGGGGCGGGCAAGTCCACCCTGTTCAACCTGATCTCCGGCGCCTTCCCGCCCTCGTCCGGCAGCATCCACATCAACGGCATCCGCGCCGACGGCACGCGCCCCTTCCAGATCAACCGCAGCGGCCTGTCGCGCTCCTTCCAGGTCACCAACATCTTCCACAACATGAGCGTCTACGAGAACGTCCGCTGCGCGACACTCTGGGCCCTCGGCTACCGCTACGTCTTCTGGCGCTTCATGTCCGGCCTGAAGGACGTGGAGCAGCGCACCGAGGAGGTGCTCGACCTGATCGGGCTCGCGGCGGTGCGGGACACGCCCGCCGGCCTCCTCTCCTATGCCGACCAGCGCGCCCTCGAGATCGGCGTGACCATCGCCGGCGACGCCAAGGTCGTCCTGCTGGACGAGCCGACCGCCGGCATGAGCCACCACGAGACCGAGCGGGCGGTGGCGCTCATCCGCAAGGTCACGGAGGGGCGGACCCTGGTCATCGTGGAGCACGACATGAGCGTCGTCTTCGGTCTCGCCGACCGCATCTCCGTGCTGGTCTACGGGGCGATCATCGCCTCCGGCACGCCCGCCGAGATCCGGGCCGACCGAAAGGTGCGCGAGGCCTATCTCGGCGAGGAGGCGGCCTGATGCTGGAGGTCTCCAATCTCCACGCCTATTACGGCAAGAGCCACATCCTGCAGGGCGTCGACCTCGCGGTCGGCGCCGGCGAGGTCGTCAGCCTGCTCGGCCGCAACGGCGTAGGGCGCTCGACCACGGTCAAGGCGATCATGGGCGAGGTGCGCCCGCAGGGCACGGTCCGCTTCAAGGGGAAGGACATCGCCGGCCTGCCGAGCCACCGCATCGCCCGTCTCGGCATAGGCTATGTGCCGGAGCACCGCGACATCTTCCCCGACCTGACCGTCCGCCAGAACCTGATGCTCGGCATGAAGGACGCGGCCCGCGAGGGACGCTGGACCATCCAGGGTTCGCTCGACATGTTCCCCAACCTGGCGGCGCGCGCCGACGCCCCGGCCGGCGTCCTGTCGGGCGGCGAGAAGCAGATGCTCACCATGTGCCGCACCATGATGGGCGACCCGGACCTGGTGATGATCGACGAGCCGACCGAGGGCCTCGCCCCGCTCATCGTCCGCCAGGTCGGCGAACTCATCTCCGAGATCGCCCGCCGCGGCGTCGCCATCCTCCTGGTGGAGCAGAAGCTCTCCATCGCCCTCGACATCTCCCACCGCGTCTATGTGATGGGCCACGGCCGCATCGTCTTCGAGGGCACGCCCGCCGACCTCAAGGCCAACGAGGTCGTGCGCCAGCAGTGGCTGGAGGTCTAGGCCGGCGCGGCACGGGCAGGGCCCGATCCGAGGTCTTGTCGCCGCCCCCTGCGGGAACGGGGGGCGCGCCGCGGCGTTTCTCTCCGAGGAGGGCCGGCACATGGCAGCGACGGATATTCAGGGCGGCGTTCGGACCTTCGACGGTTCGGTCCACGTCCGCTTCCTCGACACGATGCTCGCCTCGACCAACGGGGCGGCGGTGATGGAGGATGCAGAGAAGGGGCCACTCTATCTGATCCCCTTCGACGACGTCTATTTCGACTACCTCTCCCGCACCGACGCCATGGTCGATTACCCCGCCCGCGGCCGGATGGGAGTCTGGCGCGTCTCGGCCGCCGGCCGGGCCGAGGACGCCGTGATGTGGACCTTGGACGAGCCCGCTCCCGACCTCGCGCGTTTTGGCCGCTGCGCCATCTTCGACGGCACCAAGGTCGCAATCGAGGTTGTTCCCGCCGACGGCACGGTGGTCTGAGGGCGCGGGCGCGTGGAGCCGCATCGACCTCCGTCCCGGTCTGGTGGCGAAATACCAGCGTCGGCCGCGCATGGGCGCTGCCCATGGGCTGTCGTCGCTCCTTTGCCCTCGATGCGGCCTTCGAGATCCTCGGCGAGAGGCTGGCCACGGCCATCCCCCAGCGCTGCCCTCGCACGGCAGGGCTCCGGACGCGCCGAGCCGTCCGCCCTGACAGTGGCATCCTCCGCTATTGCGACACCGGACGGGCCGTGACCTGCCCTGGTGCGTCACGATGCGGCAACTCGACGTTGGCATTGACCGAAGAAGGGCTTTAGATGGGACCGACCGGTCCGGGGGCCGGTGCGCGCGAGCAGGCATGGTGAGGCAGAATGAGCGATCACGAAGCCGCGGATGCGAGGCCCCTCCCACCCATTACGGACAGTGAGGCTGACCTCCGGAGGGCCGAAGCGAGGCTCGCGTCCATCGCCCATATCACCGGTGACGACTACCTCTATGCCGCCCTCGAGGCCCTGGCCGGCGATCTCGGCGTCAGTTGCGCCCTGGTCTCCGTGGTGGACGAGCGGTCGCTCGCGCGGGCGCGGACCGTCGCCGTCGTTCAGGACGGGGAGCGCCGGCCCAATTTCACCTATGACCTCGCCGGCACGCCTTGCGCCGACATCCTGGCGGAAGCGGCCTGCTTCCATCCCCGCGGCGTCACCGCGCTGTATCCCCAGGACGAGCTCCTCGTTGCCATGCGGGCCGAGGCCTATTGGGGCGCGCCGCTGCGCTCGGCCCGCGGCGACGCCATCGGTCTCGTCGCCCTCGTCCACACCGCGCCGATGGAGGAGACGCCCGTTCTGCGGCAAGTCCTTCAGCTCTATGCCACGCGCATCGGAGCCCATCTCGAGCGGACCGTCTCGCAATCGGTCAACGAGCGGCTGGGACGGATCGTCGAGGAATCGGCCAGCGAGGTCTATATCTTCGACGTCGCCACCTACCGGTTCATCCTCGTCAACAAGGGCGCGCGCGACAATCTCGGCTACACGCTGGACGAACTGCGCCTCAAGACGCCCTGGGACCTCAAGCCGAAATTCTCCCGCGAGGACTTCATCGCCTATGTGGACCCGCTCCTCAGCGGCGCGGTTCCCCGCCTCGACTTCGAGACCGTCCATTGCCGCAAGGACGGCACCTGTTACGACGTCGACGTGAAGCTTCAGCTTCTCGACTTCGGCGGCGAAAGAGTCTTCTTCGCAGCCATTCAAGACGTCTCCTCCCGGAAGGCCGCCGAGGAGGCCCTGAGGCAGACGACGCGCCGCCTCAACGCCATCCTCAACAACACCAGCATGGCGGTCTTCATGATGGACGAGCGCCAGCACTGCGCCTTCATGAACGAGGCGGCCGAAAAGCTCACCGGTTTCCGCTTCCACGAGACGCAGGGCCGGCCCCTGCACGACGTCATCCACCACACCTATCCGGACGGCCGCCCCTTTCCGCTCTGCGAATGTGCCATCGACCGCGCGTTCCCCGACCGGAGCCGGGTCCAGGGAGAGGACGTCTTCATCCACAAGGACGGCCACTTCTATCCGGTCGGCTACACTGCCTCGCCGATCCGCGACGAGGCGGGCACACCCATCGGCACCGTCATCGAGGTGCGCAACATCGCGGAGGACCTGAAGAGCCGCGAGGCGCTGGCGTCCTTCCACGAACTGCTTCACTCCAAGGTGGACGAGGCGATCGCCCAGCGCGAAAAGGCGGAGGCGGAGCTTCGCCAGTCGCAGAAGATGGAGGCGGTCGGCAAGCTCACCGGCGGCATCGCCCACGACTTCAACAACCTGCTGCAGATCATCGGCGGCAACCTCCAGCTCCTGCAGAAGGACCTCGCCGGCAACGCCAAGGCGGAGCGGCGGCTCGACCTCGCCCTGACCGGCGTCAACCGCGGTGCCAAGCTCGCCGCCCAGCTCCTCGCCTTCGGCCGGCGCCAGCCGCTGGCCCCCAAGGTCGTCAATCTCGGCCGCCTGGTGCGGGGTCTCGACGACCTGCTGCGCCGGGCGCTCGGCGAATCCATCGAGATCGAGACGGTGATTTCCGGCGGCCTGTGGAACACGCTGGTCGATCCCGCCCAGCTCGAAAACGCCCTCCTCAACCTCGCCATCAACGCCCGCGACGCCATGAGCGGCCAGGGCAAGCTGACCATCGAGAGCGGCAACGCCTATCTCGACGAGAAATATGCCCGCCAGTTCGAGAACGTGAAGCCCGGTCAGTACGTCGTTCTCGCCGTCACCGACACCGGAACGGGCATTCCGCCGGAGATCATCGGGCAGGTCTTCGAGCCCTTCTTCACCACCAAGCCGGAGGGGCAGGGCACGGGTCTCGGGCTCAGCATGGTCTATGGCCTCGTCAAACAGTCCGGCGGCCACATCCAGATCTACAGCGAGCCGGGGGAGGGCACCACGGTTCGCCTCTATTTCCCCCGCGACGTCAGCGAGGAGGACGTCGTCGCCGCCCCCGCGACCGACGGCAAGGCCGAGGGAGGCTCTGAAACCATCCTGGTGGTGGAGGACGACGAGGCCGTGCGCACGACGGCCGTCGAGCTGCTCGGCGAGCTGGGCTATCGCGTCCTCACCGCCAAGGACGCCGACGCCGCCTGGGCCATCGTCGAGAGCGGTCTCGCCATCGACCTCCTGTTCACCGACGTGGTAATGCCTGGCAAGCTCAGGAGCCCGGAACTGGCCCGCAAGGCGCAGATCCGAATGCCCCATCTCGCCGTGCTCTTCACCTCCGGCTACACCCAGAACGCCATCGTCCACGGCGGTCGGCTGGACGAAGGGGTGGAACTCCTCAGCAAGCCCTACACGCGCGAGGAACTCGCCCAGAAGGTACGCCAGGTGCTGGCCCGCAGCCGGCGCGACCGGCCGGCCGAAGCGCCCCGCAACGAGCCCGCATCCGCACTCGCCGCGGGCGAGCGGCTCAGCCTGCTCCTGCTCGAGGACGAGGCCCTCGTCCGCATGGCCCTTGTCGACATGCTGGAGGATCTCGGCCACAGCTCTGCCGAGGCTGGTAAGGTCGCCGAGGCGCGGCAGAAGATGGCCTCGGCCCGGTTCGACGTGCTGATCGCGGACGTCAACCTGCCCGACGGTTCGGGCAAGGATTTCGCCGCCGAGGTGCGGGTGAGCTACCCGGCCACGGCGGTCATCATCGCCTCCGGCGACGACAGCGCCGCCGCCGGTGGCGACGGCTTCGTCCAGTTGCCCAAGCCCTATGACGATCACATGCTCGTGGAAGCGCTGGAGCGCGCCCTGCGGCAGGTGCGCTGAGGAGGCGTGATTGTCCGGCTCCTCCCGCCGCGGCGCGCCCCGCCGCACTGCCGGCCTCCGCGGGAACCTCGCTGCCCTGCAACCGTTGATCATCTCTGATCGGGTGCCGGGTACGCATGACTGAGGATCACCATTTTCCGGCCGGAGGCGGTCAGATGGGCGCGCTGATGCGCAGCCATGACTGGGCTGCGACCCCGTTCGGCCCGCCCGCGGACTGGCCGGCCGAGCTGAAGGTCATCGCCGCCTTCGTCCTGGCGAGCCCGCAGCCCATGATGGTCTGGTGGGGGACCGATCTCCTGCAGATCTACAACGACGCCTTCGCCTCCCTCATGGGCCCGGAGCGCCACCCCGCCGCCTTCGCCGGGGCGGCGCGCGAGAGCTGGGGCGAGATCTGGGAAACCTTCGAGCCGCAGGTGACCCATGTCATCGGGGGAGGGGAGCCGCGCTGGAACGAGGAACAGCTCGTCCAGATCACCCGGCACGGCATGCGGCGCAGCCTCTGGTGGACCTACGGCTTCTCGCCCGTCATCGCGGGCGGGGCCGTCGCCGGCGTGGTCCTCTCCTGCCAGGAGGTCACGGCCCGGCAGCGCCTCACCAACCGCATCCGCCAGCAGTCGGAGCGCCTGCAACAGCTCTTCGAGCAAGCGCCCGGCTTCATCGCGATCCTGATCGGCCCGCAGCATGTGGTGCAGTTCGCCAATGCGGCCTACCGGGCCCTGGTCGGGGATCGCCCGCTGACCGGCCGGACCGTCGCAGACGCCCTTCCGGAGGCCTCTGCCCAGGGCTTCCTGGAGCGGCTCGACGAGGTCTATCGCACCGGCGAACCCCACGTCGGCAGTCGCGTCCCGCTCACGCTGGTCGACGGGGAGGGGACACGGCAGGACTTCGTCCTCGACTTCATCTACCAGCCGATCATCGAGGACGACGGCCAGATCTCCGGCATCTTCGTCCAGGGTCACGACGTGACCGCCCATGCCATCGCCGAGAAGAACCTGACCCTCATCAACCACGAGCTGAAGCACCGGGTGAAGAACACGCTCGCGGTGACCACCGGCATCGTCAACCAGACGCTGCGCAACCGCGGCAACGACGAGCTGCTGGCGACGCTGCGCGCCCGCATCAGTGCCTATGCGCGCGCCCACGACATCCTCGCGCCGCAGACCTGGGCGACGGGAACGGTGCGCGGCGCCGTCACCTCCGCCGTCCAGCCGTTTCAGACCCAGGGCGGCCGGTTCTTTGTGGAGGGGCCCGACGTCACGCTCGGCTCGCGGCAGGTCCTGTCCCTCTCCCTCGCCGTCCACGAACTGGCGGTCAATGCCCGGCGCTACGGGGCGCTGTCGCAGCCGGGGGGCCGTGTTGACATCCGCTGGGTGATCCACGAGCCGGAGGGGGAGCCGAAATTCGAATTCTCCTGGCAGGAGAGTGGCGGTCCTCCCTGTTCGGAGCCAGCGCGCCACGGCTTCGGCCTGCACCTCGTCTCGCGGGTGCTCGCCGCCGATTTCGACGCCACCACCTCCGTCGTCTTTCCGCCCTCCGGCATGACCTTCACCATGCTGGCGCTCGGCCCGTCCCTGCGCCCCCCCGACCCCGACGGCTTCTTCGCCAAGCTGTAGCCACCGCCCGACCGGCTCGGGCCGCGTTACGACCGCAGCACCACGCTGAGCGTTCCGTCACTCTCGAGGATCACCGCCTCCGCCTCCTCGACGTCCCGACCGCCGGCGGCCCGGATCGCGCTCAGCGCCTCGTCCTGTGTGACCCGCTGGCGCTTCATCGCGCCGGGACAAAACTCCCCGTCTCGCACCAGAAGCGCCGGCTCGGACCGCATGGCAGAGGCGAACCGATCGGAGCGGACCGAGGAGAACGTGACGAGAAACTGCAGCAGGATGAGCAGGGCGAGGGCTGCTGCCCCCTCGGCCAACGCCACCGATTCCTGCAGCAGGATCGCCGACAGCGTCGAGCCCAGGGCGACGGTGACCACGAGATCGAAGGCATTGAGCTTGGCGAGGGTCCTTTTGCCTGAAATGCGCAGGAAGATGACGAGGGTCGCATAGGCCAGTGTCCCGACGATGATCGTCCGGACGATGCCGGACCAGTTCTGGAATATCATGCCGCCGAAATCCATCGAGTCCCTCCGCGCGGCCGGCATGCGCCGCCTTGTCGCCCGGACGGTTGCGGCGCCCGGCTCGCCACCGGAACCCCGGGAGCGCGGCGGACGTTCCCTTTCAGCAAGGCGCCGCATGACCGCGGCGCCCAGGGAGGACGCAGCACATGGCTGGAGGACAGAGCAGCGGGACCGGGGCGATGACCGAGCTCGAGGACGAGAAGGTCCGGAAGGACGACATCCTCAGCAACCGTGACAAGGCCCAGAGGCGGCCGGGCCAGAGCCTCGACAGCAAGGGCGTCCAGGTCGACGAGTACAAGGATACACCGGCGAACCGCCGTCCGCCGCGCGAAGACTAGGCAGGAAAGGGGGGATGCGCCGGCCTGCGGCGCATCCCGAG
This sequence comes from Phreatobacter cathodiphilus, assembly GCF_003008515.1. Lineage (NCBI taxonomy): Bacteria > Pseudomonadati > Pseudomonadota > Alphaproteobacteria > Hyphomicrobiales > Phreatobacteraceae > Phreatobacter > Phreatobacter cathodiphilus. The sequence continues at coordinate 1,020,253 of NZ_CP027668.1, forward strand.
GGCGTCAGCTGCGCTGCCGCAGCCGCAGCATCATGGTGTCGAAGGAATATTCTGCCACCTGCCACCACAGATATTCCTCGTTGCGGAACGCGCGCAGGTGCTCGTAGATCCGCTTGAAGTCGGCATTGCTCTTCGACAGGTCGTCATAGATCTCGTTGGCCGCCTTGTAGGCCGCGTCGAGGATTTCCGGGCTGAAGGCGCGGAGCTGCGCGCCGGCCGCCACCAGACGCCGGAGGGCGGCAGGGTTGCGGGCGTCGTAGATCGCCGTCATGTCCAGATTGTTGGCCGCTGCCGCGTTGTTGAAGATCTGCTGGTAGGACTTCGGCAGGGCGTTCCACTTCTCGGTGCCGATCCAGTAATGGACCGTCGGCGCGCCCTCCCAGAAGCCGGGATAGTAGTAGTAGGGAGCGACCCTGACGAAGGCGAGCTTCTCGTCGTCGTAAGGCCCGACCCACTCGGCCGCATCGATCACACCGCGCTCAAGCGAGGAATAGGTGTCGCCGCCGGGGATCTGCTGCGGCACGACGCCGAGCTTGGCCACCACCTGTCCGGCGAGCCCGGCGATGCGGAACTTGAGGCCCTTGAGGTCCTCCAGGGTCCGGACCTCCTTGCGGAACCAGCCGCCCATCTGCGTTCCGGTATTGCCGCCCGGAACCGTATGGACGTTGTATTTCTTCACGTAGTCGTTGACGAGCTGCTGGCCGCCGCCCTGGTAGAGCCAGGCGTTGCGCTGGCGCACGTTCATGATGAAGGGCACGTCCGCCATCAGCGCCAGCACCGGATCCTTGCCGACGAAGTAGTAGCCAGGCGACTGGCACATCTCGATCGTGCCGGCGGAGACCGCGTCGAGGGTCTGGAAGGCGCCGACGATCTCGCCCGCCGCGAAGCACTGGATCTTGAAGCGCCCGTCGGTCGCCTCGGCGATCTGCTTCGTCATCGTGTCGAGCGGGCCGTAGAGGGCGTCCAGCGACTTCGGGAAGGAGGAGGCGCAGCGCCAGCTCACCTCCGGCATGGTCTGGGCGATGGCGGGCGCCGCGACCGCCGCCCCGGCGACGCCTGCAGCGCCGCCGGCCATGAATGTCCTGCGTTTCATGTCTTCCTCCATCTCGTCCGCGTTTGTGATTGTGCTGCGGATCGCGGGGTTGTCCCCGTCGGGCGAGACTAGCGCCTGGCCCGCGCCTTCCGGCATGGCCTCAGCGAATGGAGGACATGCGTGGACAATACGCGGGCGTCGTATGTGATATGCGGCGGGCGCGACTGCTGGCCTGCCCGCCGCGAAGGAGGATCACTCCTCCAGCGAGAAGCCGGAGGCCTTGACGATCGGCTCCCAGGTCTTGCGCGCCTGGTCGAGATAGGCCGCATAGTCCGGCGGCGACATGGTGAAGGGCTCCTGGCCCACCGCCCGCAGCGTGTCGCGGGTGGCCGGCACCTTCACCGCCTCGGCCACGGCGGCTGCGATCTGCGCCGCCAGCGCCGGAGCCGTGCCCTTCGGCATGAAGCAGCCGAACGTGTCGCGTCCCACCACCTGGGCGAAGCCCTGCTCGGCGAAGGTCGGCACGTTCGGCAGGAAGGCCGAACGCTCACGGTCCGACACGCCGATGACGCGCAGCACGCCGGAGCCCACATGCGGCACATAGTCGCCGATGGGGGTGATGGTCGAGGCGACATGGCCGCCGAGCAGGTCCTGGATCGCGGGGGTGGAGCCGCGATAGGGCACGTGGCGGAGCTGGATTCCGGCGGCGGCGATGAGCAGCTCGCCGAGGAAATGCGGGGTCGAGCCGGCGGCCGGCGAGCCGAAGGCGGCCCGCGTCGGGTTGGCCTTGGCCCAGGCGACGAAGCTCGCCACGTCCTTGACCTCCGCCGGCACCATCGGCCCCACGGCGAGGGCGAAGACGGCGTAGGTGGCCGGCGTCACCGGCGTCACGTCGGTGGCGGCATTGTAGGTGAGCTTCTTGTAGACGCTCGGATAGATGGTGAACATCGCGTCCGGGCTGACCAGGATGGTGCGGCCGTCGGGCGGCGAGTCGATCATGGCCTGGATGGCGATCTTGGCGGCGGCTCCCGGCCGGTTCTCCACCACGAAGCTGTCGGCAACCGAGCCCTTCAGGCTCTCCGCCAGACGGCGCGCCAGCGTGTCGGTCGGCCCGCCCGCGGGGAAGCCGACGAGGATGCGCCCGTTGCCGCGGACGAGCTGCGCCGGGGCGGGCAGGGTGGAAGCGGTCAGGGCTGCGGCGGTAAGGCCGAGCATGCGGCGGCGATTCAAGGACGTCATGGGTTCCTCCCTCTGGTGGCGGCGGCGCGCCGGCTTCTCCTGGCCGGTCGGACCGCACGATACGTGGCGTTTCCTCCTGCAGGGCCGGCTCTACGAGCCGAGACCGAGCACCCGCATGGCATTCTTCTTCAGGATCAGGTCGTGCACCTCCGGCTTGAACCCGACCTCGGCGAACTGGGCGAGCCAGCGCTCCGGCGCGATCAGCGGAAAATCCGACCCGAACAGCATCTTGGTGCGCAACTGCGCATTGGCATACTGGACGATCTGCGGCGGGAAGTATTTCGGCATCCAGCCGGACAGGTCGATGTAGACGTTGGGCTTGTGCAGGGCCATGGACAGGGCCTCGTCGGTCCAGGGCCAGGACGGGTGGGCGAGCACGATGGTCATGTCGGGGAAGTCCACCGCGACGTCGTCGACGTGGATCGGCTGGGAATATTTGAGCCGCATGCCGCCGCCGCCGCGCATGCCCGTGCCGATGCCGGAATGGCCGGTGTGGAAGATCGCCGGCATCTTGTGATGGGCGATCACCTCGTAGAGCTGATAGGCCATCCGGTCGTTGGGGTAGAAGCCCTGGCAGGTCGGGTGGAACTTGAAGCCCTTGACCACGCCGCCCTTGATGAGGTCCTCGGCCTCCCGCGCGCCGAGCCGCCCCTTGTGCGGGTCGATGGAGGCGAAGGCGATCATCATGTCGGCGTTGTCGCGCGCCGCGTCGGCGATCTCGTCGTTGGGGATGCGCCGGTTGCCGATCTGCGTCTCGGTGTCGACCGTGAACATCACGAGGCCGATCTTCTGCGCCCTGTAGTGGGCGATGGTCTCGGCGATGGTCGGCCGCTTGCCGACCTTGAAATACTTGCCCGCCGCCTCCTCGTAGGGCGCCCAGTAGGGATCGGGCTCCTGCCGGCAGGAGACCTCGGCATGGGTGTGGATGTCGATGGCGACGAGATCGTCGACCTTCATGGGGTCTCTCCTGCACGGATATCGAGGGCGATGACGCCGGCCGGCGGCGCCGCCGCATGGAGGCTCGCGACCAGCGCCGGCCGCCGGGCGAGCACGGCGCGCTGGTTGATGGAGCCCTTGTCGGTGAGCTCGCCGTGCTCGAGCGAGGGCGGGTCGTCGAGGATCATCGCCCTGACGACACGGTTGGACGAGCCGGTGGCGGCCGCGGCGAGGCCGGCGAGACGGCGCGTGACTTCCGCCCTCAGCGCTTCGTGAGCCAGCAGGCCCGGGTCGCCGGCCGCGAGCCCGGTGAACGAGGCGCAGGCCTCCCGGTCCGGCACCAGCAGCACGCCGACCTCGTCCCGGTCGTGGCCGGTGACGACGGTGTCGCGGATCAGCGGATCGAGGGCCGAGTTCAGGACGTGGCGCAGCGGCCCGACGCTGACCCAGGTGCCGGTGGCGAGCTTGAAGTCCTCCGACAGGCGTCCGTCGAACAGGAAGCCCTTCGACAGGTCCGCCGGATCGGCATAGGCCACCGCATCGCCGAAGCAGTAGAAGCCTTCCTCGTCGAAGACCTTGGCGGTGAGGTCCGGCCGCCGCCAGTAGCCCGGCGTCACCGTCTCCGCCTTCACCCGTGCTTCGAGTTTCGCCCCGGCGGGAACCAGCTTCAGCGTCACCCCCACCATGGGCAGGCCGATGGCGCCGGCCTGTCCCGTGGTGCGCAGGTTCATGATGGCGGAGGGCGCCGTCTCCGTGGCGCCGAGCCCGGTGACGAAGGGCACGTCGCGGCCTGCTACCTCGCGGGCGAGCGCCACATACCCGTCCCACACCGGCTGGGCGAGGCCCGCCCCGGCGTAGAACAGCATTTCCAGCCGGCTGAAGAATTGGCGGGCGAAGGCGATATCCGCCTGGAGGTGGGGCAGCAGCGCCTCATAGCCCTTCGGCACGTTGAAATAGGCGGTCGGCGCGATTTCCCTGAGATTGCGCACGGTGGGCAGGATGCCCGCCGCCACCGGCTTGCCCTCGTCGAGGAAGAGCGTGCCGCCGTGGGTCAGCACCATGCCGAAATTGTGGTTCGAGCCGAAGGTGTGGTTCCACGGCAACCAGTCGACGAAGACCGGCGGCGTCTCCGCCAGGAAGGGAAAACACTGTTCCAGCATGACCTGGTTGGCCATCAGCATGCGCTGGGTGTTGATGACGGCCTTCGGCTCGCCGGTAGAGCCGGAGGTGAGCAGGAACTTCGCGATGGTGTCGGGCGCGATCGCGGCATGGGCGGCATCGACGGCGGGATCCGCCGGATCGCCCGCCAGCTCCGCGAGCGGAAGGGCTCCGGCGGCTTCCGCTCCGCGGGCGGCCACCACCACCCGGTCCGGCCTCGCCACGGCGGCGAGCGCCGCCCGGAACGGCCCGGCCTCGGCAACGAAGACGAGGCCCGGCGTCAGTAGGTCGAGGCAGTAGGAGAGCTTGCCGAAATCCCGCGCCACCAGGCTGTAGGGCGGCGAGATCGGCGCATAGGGCACGCCGACCATCATCGCCGCGAGGGCCATCAGCGCGTGGTCGATGCTGTTGCCGGAGAGAATGGCGACGGGACGCTCGGCGGAGAGATCATGGCGCAGCAGGCCCGCGGCGAGGCTCCGCACCTGCCCCAGCGCCTCGCCATAGGTCAGCCGGCGCCAGGCCCCGTCCGGTCCGCGCTCGGCAAGGAAGGTGCGGTCCGGCGCCGCCGCCGCCCAATGGACGAGGCGGTCGGGAAGGGCGCGGGGATAGGGGGCGAGCTGCTGGCGCACCGTGACGAGCCGCGTGCCGTCCGCCCGGTCCTCCACCAGGGGATCGAGGCGGCCGAGCCTGTGCCAGCCGCCATCGGCGGCCTGCATCGGGCGAGGGGCGACACGCGACATCGGGGGCCTCCGGGGGTGCCGACTGCGGCGGGACGAGGCGATGGTATCAGGGAATGCACTGGGACGGGCCGGCGGCCGGCCCGACCGATCAGCCGGGGCGGGCGACCTTCGCCGCCTTCTTGGCGAGGAAGTCGCGCACGCGGGCCTTGGCCTCGGGCGTGGTCTGGGCGGTCGAGGCCATCAGCGCCTCGGTCAGGTAGCCGATATGCGGGTCGGCCTCCGCGATGCGGGGCAGGGCATGGATCACCGCGAAGCGCGTCATGTCGGCGATGCCCGCCGCCTTGCGCGCGAGGTCCATGGCGAAGGCGAGACCCGCGCCGTCCTCCACCAGATACTGGCAGGCGCCGGCCGCACGCGCCTCCTCGGCGGAGAGCGAACGGCCGGTGAGCATCATGTCCTGGACGAGCGGCGTGCCGATCAGCCGCGGAATGCGCACCGATCCGCCGCCGCCGAGGAAGATGCCGCGCTGGCCCTCGGGCAGCGCGAAGAAGGCCGAGCGCTCGGCGACGCGGATGTGGGTCGCGGCGGCCAGTTCGAACCCGCCGCCGACCACGGCGCCGTGCAGCACCGAGATGACCGGCACCCGTCCGTACTGGATGTCCTGGAAGGCGCGGTGCCAGCCGAGGGAATGCTGGATGGCGGCGGCGAGGTCCGGCTCGCCGTCGACCTCGCCGAGGTCGAGCCCGGCGCAGAAATGCTCACCCTCGCCGTGGATCACCACCGCCCGGATCTCGGCCGGCAGGGAAGAGACGGCCCTGGACAGGCCGGACACCATGGTTTCGTTGAGCGCGTTGCGCTTGGCCGGCCGCGACAGCCGGATGACGGCCACGGCACCCTCGGCATGAACCGACAGGCCGGGACAGGGGGACAGGACAGACAAGGGCGCCACTCCCATGGCAATCGTTTTTGGTTATTGAGGATAACTATTTTCCGCCGCCGCGCTTGTGTCAATGGGGCGGGGCCTTTACCGATCGGCACACGGTGACGCAGTTTTCCGAGGTGGTGATGGCGCTGGATCTGGGTCCTCTCGACAGCCATGTCGGCTATCTGCTGCGCCGGGCCCAGCTCGCCGTCTTTGCCGATATCCTGCCGAGCCTTGCCGAGCACGACGTCTCGCCGGCCGACTATGCGGTGCTCACCGTCATCGACCGCAATCCCGGTGCGGGCCAGTCGCAGGTGGCGGAAACCCTCGGCATCCAGAAGACCAATTTCGTCCCGCTGATCCGCCGGATGGAGGCGCGCGGCCTGGTGCTGAGGGCGCCCTCGCCGACAGACCGGCGCTCGGTGGCCCTGTCGCTGACGGCGGCGGGAGAAGCGCTGCTCGCCCGGCTCCACGCCGCCGCCCAGGCCCATATCGACAGGGTGCGAGATCATCTCGGCGCCGATCGGTACGACGCGCTGCTGGAGCCGCTGCAGCGGCTGGCGAGCGTCAGCCGGCCGTCCTGACGGCGCCGATCCCCGCGGCGAGGGCGGCGACGGCATCCCGCTCTTCGGGAAGCGTGAGCGCCGCCTCGGCCCGCCGCAGCGCGGTGGCCGAATGACGGCGCGCCGCGGCGCCGAAAACCTCCGCATCCGCTACCGCCAGGCTCGCGAGGGCTTTCTGCAGCCGCAACTGCACCTCGAGAGTGCCGGCGCCGTCGCGGGCGATGGGCGCGAAGACGTCGTCGAACATGTCGTCGACCGCAATGGCGGGAACCCGGACGTCCTCGCAGGCGACGTCGGCATCGTCCTCGGGGCCGTCGCAGCCATTCCAGCGCACCAGGAGCCGTACCGCCCGCCCGATCACGTCGATGGCGGTGCCCGGATCGTTCACCGCGGGAGACAGCGCCCGCGATGCGATCTCCGAGAGCACGCAGAGGCCGAAGCGCGGGTCCTGGTCGAACGTGCGTTCCGGGCCGATGGTGAAGGCCTGCGCCACGGCAAGGGCGCCCTTGTCGTCCATCTCTCCGGCGACCCTGGCGACGGGCCGTGCCGGATCGGCGAAGACGCCGGGCGGCGCGGTGACGAAGATGGTCAGCCCGCCGTCGGCGGCGAGCTCCTGCAGCGCGGCCATGTCGATATACTGGACGTAGCCGATGGTATTGCCGAACACCGCACGGGCCTCCGGCGGCGGAGGATCGTCCATCGGCCGGCCGCCGAGGTGGGGATGTTCGCGTCGCGTCCGCAACGCGTCCCAGGTCGCATCCTCGACACGCGCGACGGTTTCGCCCAGCCGGCCGAAACGGGCGAGATAATCGATCCAGCGCAGAATGGTGATGGCGATGAGCGCGATCAGCCCGATCGTCACGACGAGCAGGATGGCGCGCCCCTCGGAGCCATAGAGGCCCGTGCTGAGCGCGATGATGCCGACGAGGCTGAACAGGAACGAGCCGATGAACGTCCCGAGCACGTTCTGGCTGGTGTTGTCCTCCATCAGCAGACGGGTCGCCCGCGGGGTGACGTTGCTGGTCGCCGCGCCATAGGCCGAGACCATCGTGGTCATGGAAAACACCGTCACCGACAGCATGCTGGAGGCCAGCACGTTGAGGATGCCGTCGATGGCCTGGGCGCCGATCTTGATCGTCCAGGTGTCCGGCACATAGGGCGCGAAGACGATACCGGCCACGGCGGTCGCCACGCCGATCAGCGCCATCACGCTGACGCGGATCCAGAGCTTGCGGGCGAACAGCGTCAGGACCCACTGCCAGCGCGACATCATGACGGCGATCCCCGTTGCGCTTGGCTGTTCATATGGCAGCCAGCGGCTGCGCCGCGGCCCTGAAACCCGTCCAGGGGTCGCGCGCGGGCAGGGCGTCGCCCACCTTGAAGGCGTTTGGCTCCAGGCCGCCCTCCACGTCCTTCCAGATCGCCGGAATGGCGAACGGAGCATCCGGCCTGGCGCGGGTGGAATAGGGCGCCACCGCCGTCGCGCCGCGACCGTTGCGCAAATAGTCGATGAAAATCTTGCCGCGCCGCGCCTTCTTGGCGAGGGTCGCGGTGTAGCGCCCCGGCTCGGTCGCGGCCATGGCGCGGGCGAAGTCGTGGGAAAAGCCCTTCACCGCCGCCCAGTCCGCGGCCGGCGTCAGCGGAACCGTCACGTGGAATCCCTTGCCGCCCGACAGCTTGACGAAGCTCTCGAGCCCGATGCCCTTCAGCCGGTCACGGACCGCCAGTGCGCCCTCGCGCACCGCATCCATGCTCACGCCCTCGCCGGGATCGAGGTCGAAGATCACCTGGTCGGGCCGCTCCAGATCGTCGATCGTCGAGCCCCAGACGTGGATCTCCACAACCCCCATCTGCACCAGCGCGGCAATGCCGTCGAAATCCTCCACATAGAGCAGGGCGTCGCTCTCGCCCTTCGGTTTCACGGTGCGGATGGTCTTGCCCATGCCGGGGGAGGCGTGTTTCTGGAAGAAGGAGTGGCGGGAAATGCCGTCGGGAGCGCGCACCAGGCTCAGCGGGCGGCGGACGACCAGTGGCTCCATGCGCGCCCAGACGGCGCCGTAATGGGCGAGCAGGCCTTCCTTGGTCAGGCCCCTGTCCGGCCACAGCACCTTGTCGGCATTCGACAGCACCACCGACGTAGCGGGGGCGGCCGGCGCGCGCGCCTTCTTCGCCCGTTTCGGCCTCTCCTCCTGCACCGGATCGGCGGCGGGCGCGTCCTCGCGCACGATCTCGCCGGCCGGCTTGTCCTCGCGCAGTCCCTTGAATGCGGCCTGGCGCAACAGGCCGTCGGCCGTCCAGGTCCGGTATTCGACCTCGCAGGCGAGCGTCGGCTCGACCCAGACGACGTCCTTCTGGCGTCCCTCCTTGCCCGAGAAGGGCGAGCGCTCCGCGCGCAGCCCGTCGAGGCGGCGCTTCAGCGCCGTCGCCACCGTGCCCGTGTAGCCGGTTCCCACCCGGCCCGCGTGCTTCAGGGCGTCGTCCTCGTGATAGGCCACCACCAGCGAGCCGATGCGCCCCGAATGGGCTTTCGAGGGCACGTATCCGGCGATGACGAATTCCTGCGAGCGGGTGCACTTGGCCTTGATCCAGTCGCCGCGCCGGCCGCTGTGATAGGGGGCGTCGAGCCGCTTCGAGATGACCCCCTCCAGCCCCATCCGGCAGGCATGGGCGAGCATGATCTCGCCGGGCTCGGCGAAATGCTCGCTGTAGCGCAGCCGCGCCGGGTCCGCGCCCTCGATCAGCGCCGCCAGCCGCTCCTTGCGGGCCACCAGGGGCTCGCCGGTGAGGTCCTCGCCGTCCAGGTGCAGCAGGTCGAAGGCGTAGTAGACCATATTCTCCCGCCGCCCCTCCGACAGCGCCGCCTGCAGGGCGGCGAAGGACGAGACGCCGGAATCGTTCAGCACCACCACCTCGCCGTCGATCACGGCGCTCTCGCAGGGCAGGTCGCCGAAGGATGCGGCGAGGTCGCCGCCGAACCGCTCGGTCCAGTCGAGGCCGGTGCGCGTCAGCAGGCGCGCCTCCCCGCCGGCCACCACGGCCTGGACGCGGTAGCCGTCGAACTTCACCTCGTGGATCCAGCCCTTGCCCTCTGCCGGCCGCTCCTTGAGGCTGGCGAGGCAGGGGGGCACGAAGGCGGGCGCGCGCGCCGCGACCTTCCGCTTCATCGCGGGCCCGGCTGCGGCCTTGCCGGGAGGCTTCTTCGCACCCGCCTTCCCGGCGGGGATCTTCGTCCCAGGCGCCGTCTTCGGCGGCTTGCCTTCGGCCACCTCTTCCACCGTCAGGCCGGAAACGAGCGATGTCGGCTCCTCCGCCAGGATGTCGCGGTCGGAGGCCGCCTCGTCCTTGGACTTCATCAGCAGCCAGTTGTCGCGGCTCTCGCCCTTGCGCGGCTTCAGCCGCACGAGGTGCCAGCCGCCCTTCAGCCGCTCGCCGTCGAGGGTGAAGGCGATGTGGCCCTTGGCCATGGCCTTGGCCGGGTCGATCTCCGGTGTCCAGCGGCCGCGATCCCAGACGATGACCGAGCCGGCTCCGTATTCGCCCGCAGGGATCGTGCCCTCGAAGCCGCCGTAGCTCAGCGGGTGGTCCTCGACATGGACGGCGAGGCGCTTGTCGTCGGGGTCGAGGCTCGGGCCGCGCGTCACCGCCCAGCTCCACAGCGCGCCGTCATGTTCGAGGCGCAGATCGTAGTGGAGCCTGCGGGCGGCGTGTTTGTGAATGACGAAACTGCCGCCCTGCGCCTTGCCGGCTTCGGCCTCAAGGCGCCCATCGGGCTCGCGGGTCTTGGCAAAGTTGCGCTTCTGGCGATAGGCGCCGAGCCGGTCGGCCGCTTGCGCCTTCGCCATCAGGCCGCCCGCGGATAATGCGGTGCCGAGGCCGCGACGGCGTCGGCGGCGAGCAGGTCGAGCTGGGTGATGGCGGGGACTGGGTCTTCCAGCATGGCGACCATGACCTCGCGTCCGAGCCCCGACCTCACCGCCTCCGCGAAGGCCTGCCGTGTCTGGCGCTCGGCGCGGAGCTGGGCCGCGAGCGCCAGGATCAGTCTGTCCCGGTTGTCCATCGTCGTCACCTCGTCCTTTGGCCCCTGTCCAACGTCGACCCGACCGCGGCTGTTCCCTCGTCGGCCCTTGGAACCCGAGGCGGACGCTCCGTCACTCTCCGCCGGACCGGCTCAGGCGGCCTGCGCCGTCAGCTCCTGCGGCCGGGCCTCGCCGGCCCCCGCCTTGCCGGGCCTCGGCGCGCCGCCGGAAGCCTCGGCCCGCTTCTGGTCGACCGTCCCCGTCAGGATCTTCAGGACCGCCCGCTCCGCTGGCGTCAGCTTGCCCTCGGGGGCGAGCGCATGGGACATGCGGCGGGCATAGCGGGCCAGCAGGCCCTCGGTATGGGCGGTGAAGATCTTCGGGTGGATGTAGGAGGAGCGGCAGACGGCGGGCGTGTTTCCGAGGCGCTGCGACACCGCCCTGACCGCACTCGCCAACTGCTTGCGCAACTGCCGCTCGTTCGGCGGGGGAGGGGCCAGCGACAGGGCGAGGCCGCAGAGAACCGTGCCCGCCCAGGTGCGGAAGTCCTTGGCGCTGACCGGCCCGCCGGCGGCGCGGCGCAGATAGTCGTTGACCTCGTCGGAGGAGACGGCCCGCAGATCCCCGTCCCTGTCGCGATACTGGAACAGGTGCTGGCCCGGCAGGTGTTGGCAGGTGCGGACGATCCGGCTCACCCGCTTGTCGAAGATCGCCAGGCGCCACTCCTTGCCGCTCTTGCCCTTGAAGGTGAAGCGGATGGTCGAGCCCGCCACCGCCACATGGCCACTGCGCAGCGTCGACAGGCCGAAGCTGCCGTTGTCGCGGGCATAGGTCTCGTTGCCGATGCGGATGAGCGTGCGGTCGAGGAGATAGACCACCGTCGCAAGCACCTTGTCGCGCTCGAGCCCCGGCAGCGCCATGTCGGCCGCCACCCGCCGGCGCAGCCGCGGCAGGATCTGCGCGAAGGAGACGAGCTTTTCGAACTTCTCCGCCTCGCGCTCGGCGCGGAACCCGGGATGATAGATGTACTGCCGCCGGCCCTTCTCGTCGCGGCCGACCGCCTGGATGTGGCCGGCGGGATCGGTGCAGATCCACACGTCCCGCCATGCCGGCGGGATCACCAACGCCCTGACCCGCTGCAGCGTTGCGGCCTCGGTGAGGCGCCGTCCTGTTCCGTCCCTGTAGGAGAAGCCCTTGCCGTGCCGATGGCGGGTGATGCCCGGGGCGGAGAGGTCGGCGAAGACGAGATCCATGGCATGTGCTCACGCGCGCCGCTCGACGGGACGCGAAGGCCAACGTGCCGGCCGGGAACTGGTTCCTGGGCCGGCTGCGCTGCGACCGCTCACGCCGCCTTCTTGCCGCGCGCCTTGCGGGAGCTTCCGCCGGCGGCCTTGCGGGGCCTCTTGGCCGCTGAGCCCGCGGCCTTCTTTGGCGCTGCTGGGTCGTCCGTCTTCATGCCGGCGCTCGCCCTCAGCGCCTCCATCAGGTCCACCACCTTGGCGGGTTTCGGGTCCTTGCGGCGCGCCAGCGGCTTGCCGGAGAGCTTGGCCCGGACCATCTCGGCCACGGCCGCCTCGTAGCGATCGTCGAAGGCAGCGGGATCGAAGGTGCCGGCCTTCGTCTCGACGATGTGGCGGGCGAGGTCGAGCATGTCCTTCTTGATCTTGATGTCGGCAACATCCTCGAAGGCCGTGGCCGCCGACCGCACCTCGTAGTCGTAGTTGAGGGTGTGGGCGATGAGACCCTCGCCGTGAGCGCGGATCATCAGCGTCCGCACACGTTTGAACAGCACGGTGCGGGCGAGCGCCGCCACCTTTTCCTCGCGCATCGCATCGCGGATGACGAGGAAGGCCTCGCGCGCCACCTCGCCGGCGGGCGCGAGATAGTAGGGGCGGTCGAAGAACACCGTGTCGATGTCGTCGCAGGCGATGAAGGCCTCCACCGTCAGCCGCTTGTCGCTCTCCGGCACCGCCTTGGCGATGTCCTCCGGCTCCAGCAGCACCATGTGGCTGTCGTCGAGGGCATAGCCCTTGATCTGCTGCTCACGCGCGACGGGCTTGCCCGTCGAGGGATCGACGAACTCACGCCGCACCCGGTTGCCGGTCTTGGCGTTGATCGTATGGAAGGCGATGCGCTCCGCCGTCGAGGCGGCGGTGTAGAGCGCCACGGGGCAGTTGAGGTCCGCGATAGTGAGCGATCCCTTCCAGTTGGCTCGCGGTGAGGCCATGGCCGATGATTCCCGGTGAGCGGCGCGACGGGCGCGCGGGTCACGTGCAACGCCCCGGTCGGGCGCTTCGTTCCCCCCGCGGAACCGCATGCGCCGCTCGCGCATTGATCCTGCCGGGGGATCCACCATGGCAGGCCAAACCTACTGGAAGGGCTATCTGAAGCTGTCACTCGTCACCTGTCCGGTGGCGATGATGCCGGCCACCTCGGAGGCCGAGAAGCTCCGCTTCCACACCGTCAACCGCGAGACCGGACACCGCGTCGAGAGCCGCTATGTCGACGCGGAGACGGGCAAGGTCGTGGCGGACGACGACCAGGCGCGCGGCTACGCCCAGGGCGAGGACGATTTCGTCATCCTCGACGACGAGGACCTGGAGTCCGTCGCCCTCGACACCACCCGCACCATCGACATCGACACCTTCGTGCCGCGCGGCTCCATTCCCTGGCTCTACCTCGACAAGCCGCACTATCTCGTGCCCAACGACGCGGTGGGGGAGGAGGCCTTCGCCGTCATTCGCGAGGCGATGAAGGCCTCGAAGGTGGCGGGGATCGCCCGCCTCGTCCTCTATCGCCGCGAGCGCGCCGTGATGCTGCAGCCCCGCGACAAGGGCATCGTCGTCTGGACGCTGCGCTACGGCGACGAGGTGCGCGACGAGGCCGCCTATTTCGGCGACGTTCCCGCCGACGCCCACCCGCCCGCCAAGGCCACCCAGCTCGCCCGCGACCTGATCGCGGAGCGCACCCGGCGGTGGAACCCGAAAATGGCCTCCGACCCGGTGCAGACCGAGCTCGCCCGCATCATCCAGTCGAAGAAGAAGACCCGCACGAAGGCCGCCAAGGGCAAGCCGGCCGCGAGCGGCGACAACGTCGTCGATCTCTTCGCCGCCCTGCGCAAGAGTCTCGCTTCGGAGAAGAAACCCGCCGGCCGCAGCCGGCGTTAGTCGCAACCGCGCCGGCCGCAGCCGGGGCGCGTCTGAACGTCCGCCGTCCCGAAGGTTCATCCGAGGTTCAAGCCGGACGAACCAGACTTGAAGGCATCGCAGACACAGGGAGAGAAACACATGACCGATTCGCCTTCCGCGTCCCGCATCACGGACCGCCGGGCGCTGCTCGCCACCCTCGCGGGCGGCACGGCCGTCCTGGTGCTCGCCGGGGTGAGCCCCGCTGCCGCCGCTCAGCCCGCGGGTGTCGCCGCGCCCTCCGTGGCCCCCGGTGCCGCCGGTGAGCCCCAGGAGATGCAATGGGGCTGGCGCCGCCGGCGCTGGCGTCGTCGCGGCTGGGGGTGGGGCTGGCGTCGCCGCCGCCGCTGGCGCCGCCGGATGTGGCGCCGTCGCATGTGGCGCCGCGGCTACTGGTAAGCCGTCCAACGATGAGGCCCGCCGCTTCCGGCGGGCCTTTTTTCGTCCATCACATCGTATCGGGAGTCTGGATCGGATCTTCCGGCTGCGGCGGGATCGGCATGGGGTCCGGCTGGTCGGGCTGCGGCGGGATCGGCACGGGACCGGGCTGCGGGAAGGGCTCGGGAACGGGCGGCTGCGGGGTGCCGAAATAGGGGGTGCCGAGAAGAATCGGCGCGCTCTGCATCATCATGGTGGCCTCCGAAGTGACTTGTCCAACCAACCCCGCGGCCTCCGTATCGTTCCGGGGCCGCGTCCGACCGCCGGCTGCCATGCCGCACTTTCCGCTTCACGATCGGATTCAAACGGTTCAAACTCGCGGCCAAGGCAAGGCCCGCTCCTGCGGGACCCATGACATTGCCGGGAGGAAATGATGAAGAGACTGATGCTGGCGCTGCTTGGCGCCCTCGCCCTGACGGCTGTCCGGGCCGAAGCCCAGACCGCCGCCCCCGCCTGGCCGCAGCGCCAGGTCACGGTCATCGTGCCCTTCACCGCCGGCGGCACGACCGATCTCTTCGCCCGCATCTTCACCCAGGCGATGCAGCAGAAATACGGCACCGCCTTCGTGGTGGAGAACCGGGCCGGCGCCGGCGGCACGGTGGGCGCGACCGCCGCGGCGCGCGCCCCGAAGGACGGATACACGCTGTTCGTCGGCACGGCGAGCACCCACGCCATCGCGCCCTATGTCTACAAGTCGCTGAACTACGACGCCGATCGCGACTTCCAGCCGGTCAGCCTCTTCGCCACCCTGCCGAACATGCTGGTCGTCTCGAACCAGATCCCGGCGCGGACGATGAGCGAGTTCGTCGCCTATGCGAAGGCCAATCCCGGCAAGCTGAACTACGGCTCCTCCGGCATCGGCGCCTCCAACCACATCCCCGCCGAGATCATCTCCAACCTTATCGGCACGCCGATGACCCACATCCCCTTCCGCTCCTCCAACGAGATCATGAATGCGCTGGTCGGCGGCCACATCCACCTTGCCTTCGACAACATCACCTTCGCGCTGCCGCAGTCTCAGGGCGGCACGGTGCGCGCCATCGCGGTGACCTCGAAGGAGCGCAGCCCGACGGCCCCCGAGATCCCGGCCATCGCCGAGACCTTCCCCGGCTTCGACATCGGCACATGGCACGGCCTCTTTGCCCCCGCCGGCGCGCCGCGCGCCGTTGTCGACCAGGTCGCCGCCGACGTGAAGGAGATCTTCTCGCGGCCCGACGTGGTGGCGAAGCTCAAGGAGATCGGCGCAGTGGCCGCGCCCAACACGCCTGACGCCTTCACCGCCTTCTCCCGCTCCGAGCGCGAGCGCTATCGCGTCATCGTGCGCGAGGCCCGCATCGAGCCGCAGTGATCGCCTGAACCCGATACCGGTTCGCGCGTTGTCCCTCCCGGAAAGGCCGGAGCCCCCGTGGCTCCGGCGCATGAGGAGGGGCCCATGTGGACCGGTTTTCTGGTTGTCCTGCTGATCCTGGTTCTGGTCTTCGGCGGCTATCTCGGCGGCACCCGCGGCGCCGGTGGCTCGCTGGTCCTGCTGATGATCATCCTGACCGGCCTCTATCTCGTCGGCTGGCTGCCCGATCCCTGGTGGTAGGCCCGGGGGAGGGGGCGACTAGCGCCCCGTCTTGCCGCGCCAGGCGGCGAAGTCGACCTTGGTCTGGTCGTCCGTCGGCGGATAGAGGCCGAGGATCGAGCGGCCGGCGAGCACCATCTCCGTCACGAAATCCTCGAACACGGTCATCTCCACCGCCTCCGCCGCGATCTCGTCGGCGATGGCGGCGGGAATGATCACCACGCCGTCGCCGTCGCCGACCACCACGTCGCCGGGCCAGACGGCCACGTCGCCGCAGCCGATCGGCACGTTGATGTCCAGCGCCTGGTGCAGGGTCAGGTTGGTCGGCGCCGAGGGGCGGTGGTGATAGGCGGGTATGGCGAGGCCGGCGATCTCCGCGCTGTCGCGGAAGCCGCCGTCGGTGACGACGCCCGCCACCCCGCGCATCATCAGGCGCGAGACGAGGATGCCGCCGGCCGAGGCCGCCCGCGCGTCCTTGCGGCTGTCGATCACCATGACCGCGCCCGGCGGGCATTCCTCCACGGCCTTGCGCTGGGGATGACCGCGATCCTGGAACACCGTGATCGGGTTGAGGTCCTCCCGCGCCGGGATGTAGCGCAGCGTGAAGGCCTCGCCCACCATGGTGGGCAGCGCCGGGTTCAGGGGCTTCACGTCCTGGATGAACTGGTTGCGCAGCCCGCGCTTGAACAGCGCCGTGCACAGGGTGGCGGTCGAGACGCCCTTCAGCTTCTCGCGGGTCTCGGTCTTGAGGCTCATGCAAAGGCTCCGCAGCTCAGAAGATCGCCGGCTCGGCCACCGGGCCGCCGAAGCTCTCCTCGAGGAAGTCGAAATCGCAGCCCTCGTGGGCCTGTTTGATGTGCTTGGTGAAGATCCAGCCGTAGCCGCGCTCGTAATGGGCCTTGGGCGGCTGCCAGGCGGCGCGGCGGCTGGCGAGTTCCTCCTCGCTGACGCGCATGTTGAGGGTGCGACCGTCGACGTCGAGGTCAATGATGTCGCCGGTCTGCAGCAGCGCCAGCGGCCCGCCGATATGGGCCTCGGGCGAGACGTGCAGGATGCAGGCGCCGTAGCTCGTGCCGGACATGCGCGCGTCCGAGATCCGCACCATGTCGCGGATGCCCTGTTTCACCAGCTTCTTCGGGATCGGCAGCATGCCCCATTCCGGCATGCCCGGCCCGCCGTGCGGCCCGGCATTGCGCAGGACCAGCACCGTGTCGGCGGTGACGTCGAGGTCGTCGCGGTCGATCGCCGCCTTCATCGCGGGATAGTCGTCGAAGACGAGGGCAGGGCCGCTGTGCTTGAGGAAGCGCGGCTCGCAGGCGCTCGGCTTGATGACGCAGCCGTCGGGCGAGAGATTGCCCTTCAGCACGGCGAGCGCCCCCTCGGCATAGATCGGGTTCTCCACGGTGCGGATGACGTCGTCGTTGTGGACCTCGGCGCCGGCGAGGCTCTCGGCCAGCGGCCTGCCCGTCACGGTGACGGCTCCGAGGTGCAGGTGGTCGGTGAGCCGCGTCATCAGTGCGGGCAGGCCGCCGGCGTAGTAGAAGTCCTCCATCAGATAGGTGTCGCCGCTAGGGCGGACATTGGCGAGGACCGGCACCTTGCGGCTGGCCTTGTCGAAATCGGCGAGGCTGATGTCGACGCCCGCCCGCCGCGCCATGGCGATAACGTGGATGATGGCGTTGGTCGAGCAGCCCATGGCCATGGCGACGGTGATGCCGTTCTCGAAGGCCGCGCGCGTGAGAATGTCCGTCGGCTTCAGGTCCTCCCAGACCATGTCGACGATGCGCCGGCCGGCGGCGGCGCACATGCGCTTGTGGTTGGCGTCGGGCGCCGGAATGGCCGAGGCGCCGGGCAGGGTGATGCCGATGGCCTCGGCGATCGCCGTCATGGTCGAGGCGGTGCCCATGGTCATGCAGACGCCGTAGGAGCGGGCGATGCCGCCCTCCACGTCGGTCCAGTCGCGGTCGGAGATGTTGCCGGCGCGCCGCTCGTCCCAGTATTTCCACGCGTCCGAGCCGGAGCCCAGCGTGTGGCCCTTCCAGTTGCCGCGCAGCATCGGCCCCGCCGGCACGTAGATCATCGGCAGCCCGGCCGAGGTCGCGCCCATCAGCAGGGCCGGCGTCGTCTTGTCGCAGCCACCCATCAGCACGGCGCCGTCGACGGAATGCGAGCGGATCAGTTCCTCCGCCTCCATGGCGAGCAGGTTGCGGTAGAGCATGGTGGTCGGCTTGACGTTGCTCTCCGACAGCGACAGCGCCGGCAGCTCGATGGGGAAGCCGCCGGCCTGAAAGATGCCTCGCTTCACGTCCTCCACGCGGTCCTTGAAATGGGCGTGGCAGGGCTGGGCGTCCGACCAGGTGTTGAGGATGGCGATCATCGGCTTGCCGACCCAGTCCTCCGGGGCGTAGCCCATCTGCATCCAGCGCGAGCGGTGGCCGAAGGACCGGAGGTCGTCGGGGGCGAACCAGCGGGCACTGCGCAGGTCCGCAGGGGTCTTGCGGCGGGTCATGGGCATCTCGTGATCGGGCGTTTCGGTCGTCTTCGGCCGGCTCTTGGCGGCCGGGCGCCCATCCAAGGCCGCCAGCCGCCGGATGGCAAGACTAAGTACCGAGGAAAGCGACGATTTCGCCTTCCGGTTTGGCCGTATTCCCCCGGAAATCGTTGCTGCAATGCGGCAATTTCAATCGGTTCGCATGCCCGCCGCCGCCGCCAGGGTGACGCCCTGCGGGATCGCGCTTGCGAAAATTCCGGCCATGGCTAGGCTCCGCCCGCTCGCACCGGGCCGAGACCGGCCCGGGCACCGGAGGATCCGTCCATGCGCCGCATCGCCCTCGCCGCCGCCGTCGCGCTCACCGCCCTCGCCGCGGGGGAGGCCCATGCCATCCGCATCCTTGGCCACGGCACCGACCAGTGCTCGGTCTGGCTGCGGGTGCGCACCACGCCGCAGGCCGCCGAATACCGGGAGTGGATGCTCGGCTATCTCTCCGCCTCCGCCTTCCACAAGAACAAGGACATCCTGCGCAACATGACCTACGATCAGGTCCTGTCGCGCGTCACGGCGGACTGCCAGCGCGCGCCGACCAAGCGCCTCGACGACATCCTCGACGGCTTCCTGCGCTGAACGGCGCGGGAGGCGCGGCGCCCCGCGCGAGCGGATCGGAATCGGAGATTGCGACAATCGTAACCCGTTCGGGAACTGCTCGTTAGCGGTTCGGCAAGAAGCCCCTGCCAGAGTGACGGCAGATTTTCTTGCCATTGGTTTGTTGATGCTCGCCCGCCCGCCCATTCCCGACGTGCTGAGCCGGCTGCGCCGCGACGCGGGGGGCAGCATCGCCATCACCTTCGCCATCTGCCTCGTCGCCATCTTCGGCTTCGTCGGCCTCGCGGTCGACTATTCCCGCGGCGCCCGCGTCCAGGCCAAGCTCCAGTCGGCCCTCGACGCGGCCGCCGTCGCCGCTTCCTCCCGCGCCTCCGGCAAGACCGGCGACCAGATCAAGTCGGACGCGCTCACCTTCTTCGCCGCCCAGTTCAAGGAAGCAGGTGTGCCGACGCCTACCATCGTCGCTACCGTGACGGATTCGACCCTGGAGCTGAAGGCGACGCTCGCGCTGCCCGCCAACTTCCTCCCCGTCATCGGCATCAATTCCGTGGACGTGGCGGCGGCATCGAAGACCGCCTGGGGCATCACCCGGCTGAGGGTGGCCCTCGCCCTCGACAATACCGGCTCGATGTCGAGCTCCGGCAAGATGTCGGCCTTGAAGACCGCGACGCTCAGTCTTCTGACGCAGTTGCAAGACAACGCCAAGAACGACGGCGACGTGCTGGTCTCCCTGGTCCCCTTCGCCAAGGTCGTCAATGTCGGCACGACCTACCGCAATGCGAGCTGGATCCGCATGTCGGACGCCACGGTCTGCAGCTGGATTTTCTGCTCCTCGAGCTGGAGCGGGGCCATTCAGGACCGCGACAAGAACAACGACATCTCGAACGCCGCTCCCTCCGGGTCCTCCACCTATTTCCCGGCGATGAACGAGAACTACACCGGCGGCACTCCCACCGCCATCCAGCCGCTGACCTCGAACTGGGGGCAGCTCCGCTCCACCGTGGCGCAGATGAGCCCGGCGGGGAACACCAACCAGGTCATCGGCCTCGCCTGGGCCTGGCAGACCCTGACCCAGGGGCTTCCGATGAACGCGCCGGCCGAGGATCCGAAATACACCTACAAGAAGGTCATCATCCTGATCTCCGACGGCCTCAATACCGAGAGCCGTCACGCCGACCGCCAGAGTGAGATCGACTCCCGGCAGACCCTGCTCTGCACCGCTATCAAGGCGGCCGGGATCACGCTCTATACGATCCAGGTGAACACCGGTGGCGACGCCACCTCCTCGGTCATGCAGAACTGCGCCAGCACCAGCGACAAGTTCACGCTGATGACCAATCCGACCCAGCTCGTGACCACCCTGAGCGACATCGGCGGCCAGCTCACGCGCCTCAGGCTCACCAACTGAGCGCCCCGAAAGGCGAAGACCCCGGACGGATCCGGGGTCTTCCAGGGAGCGTGAGGTGCGTCAGCGGCGCACGGAACGTCCACCGCCATGACCGCGGCCGCCCATCCCAACGCCGGGCCGGGGGCCGGGCCGGCCCATGACGGGGCCGGGACGGGGGCCGGGGCGGCCGACGATCGGGCCGGGACGGGGGCCGGGGCGGCCGACGATCGGGCCGGGACGCGGACCCGGGCGTCCGACGAAGGGGCCGGGGCCCATCGGGCGAACCAGGCGGCAGCGCGGGTGCGCCGGGAAGCGGGAGCAGAAGTTGCCCGTCGCGCCGGGCGGCGGCCTGACGCCGCCCACCACCGGGCCAGGGCGCCGGCAGCCGGGAGCGAAGGGGTTCGTCGCGCAGACCGGGCGGCACCACGACGGCCGGATGCCGGTTGCGCAGGCGGGCGGCAGGCCGACATGGCGGGGCCGGCATCCAGGAGCCCAGGGCCGGTGACGGCACCGGTCGATCACAACGACGCCGCCGGGGATGAAGGCGGGACCGCCGCCGACAACGGCCGGGCCGGGCTGGTAGGCCGGCCCGTCATAGCGCATCGCCGGGGGCGGCGCGTGGCTGGCGACGGGCGGGGGCGGCGCCGCCTGCCGGCAGCCGCTGTTGAACGAGGCCTGGTCCTGCGTCTGCCAGCCCTCGCGGGGCGGCTGGTTGCCGTGCTGCTCGGGCAGCATGGGCGCCCAGCTGACCTGATGCGGCTCGGCGCGCCAGACGACCCAGCCCGGGCCGAAATTGGTGTCCGCCGCCCAGACCCAGCCGTGCTGGGGATCGTTGGCCCAGCGGCCGTGACGGTGGACGATGGCGCCCCAGGGGGTCGGATCGGCGAAGACCCACGTGCTCTGCGCGCGGTCGTACTGCCAGTGACAACGCGGATAGGGCGACCAGCCCGGTGCCGCGATCTGCTCAGACGGCTTCCATACCTCGCCATAGAGCGGGTGGATCTCGAAGCTGCCGAACTGCTGCAGCGTCTCGCGGAACCCGTCCATCGGGCTCGGCGCCTGTTGCTGGATCGCGGCGCCGGGCATGGCCTCGTCGGGCGGCGGCGGGGGAGGCGTGCCGGCCCCGGCTGCGAGCGCCTGGCCGATCGACAGGCTGACGACGAGCGCCAGCGAGGATACGAGGGATGGAATGCGGAAACGGGGTTTCGGGGTCATCGCAGCTCTCCTGGCAGGCGCCGTCGGCGCGCTCCTTCGTCAGTCGCGAGAAGGGCAAGAAAAGTTCACCTGCCGCGGCAGCTCTGCCGTGGTGGTGCAGGCTGGATAGGTCTTGATCGCGCGGGATCTTCCGCTACACACGCTGCATGTGGCTGAACCAGCGAACCGTCGATGCGATCCGACTGATGGCGGAACTCTCCGCGCGATGGCCGCGGGCTGTCAAGGCGGCCGACCTCGCCGCCATCACCGGCATCACCTTTCTCAACGTGCAGAAGACCGCCCACGCCCTGTCGCGGGCCGGCCTGCTCGAGGCCGAGCGCGGCCGCTATGGCGGGCTGAGGCTGGTGCGGGCGGCCGACGAGATGAAGGTGGCCGAGATCGTCCGCGCCTTCGAGCCGGCGGACTGCCCGGTGAACTTCCTCGCCGCCGACCAGTCGCGTGACCCCGTGTCGACGCTGATGTTCCGCGCCCACCGCGGCTTCTTCCAGCCGCTGGAGGAGACGACCCTCGCCGACATCGAGCCGCGCGCCATCGCCCGCAAGGGCGATCAGGCGGCGCCACGCTCCGGCCGCATCCCCGCATAGTGCTGCGGCAGGACGACCGGCAGGCCGCTCTCGGCTTCCCGGCACAGATCCACGCCGAAGACGTCCCTGACCCGCGCCCGCGTAATGACCTCGGCCGGTGCGCCCAGCGCATGCAGACGCCCGCCGCTCATCACCAGGATCCGGTCGGCGAAGGTCGCCGCGAGATTGAGGTCGTGCAGCACGGCGATCACTGCCACGCCCTCGCGGGCGAGCCGCGCCGCACTCTCCATCAGCGCGATCTGGTGCGACAGGTCGAGATTGGCCACCGGCTCGTCGAGGAACAGCACCTGCCGGTCGGTGCTGGTGCGGCCGGCCCTGAGCTGCGCGAAGGTGCGGGCGAACTGCACGCGCTGCTGCTCGCCGCCCGACAGGGTCTGGTAGGAGCGGGCGGCGAGATGGCCGATGTCGGCGGCGGCCAGCGCCTCGCCGATGATGCGCTCGCGGGCGCCTCGGGTGAGCGCCCGGCCGACGCTGTCGATACCGATCCGCACCACCTCGGCCACCGTGAAGGGGAAGGCGAGGCGGCTCGCCTGCGCCATTACCGCGCGCTGCGAGGCGAGCCTCCAGGCGGGAATGGCGCCGAGCGCCTCGCCGTCGAGCCGCACCGCGCCGCCGGTGGGTGCCACCTCGCCGGTCAGCAGCTTCATCAGCGTCGTCTTGCCGGCGCCGTTGGGGCCGACCACCACCATCAGCTCGCCGCGCGCCAGCGCCAGCGACACGCCGTCCACCGGCTTGTGGCGCCCGTAGGCGACGCCGACGTCGTCGGCTTCCAGGAGGATCGTCATGCGTCGAGGGTCCGGTCGCGGCGCAGCAGCAGCCACAGGAAGAAGGGCGCGCCGATGGCGGCGGTGAGGATGCCGATGGGCAGTTCGGCCGGCGCCACCAGCGTGCGGGCGAGGAGGTCGGCGCCGGTCAGCAGGATGGCGCCGAGCAGGGCGGCGAGCGGCAGCAGCACCCGGTGATCCGGCCCGAACAGCAGCCGCAGCAGGTGCGGCACCACGATGCCGACGAAGCCGATAACCCCGGCGGAGGCGACGCTCGCCCCCACCGCGACCGCCACCATCATGATGGCGGCGCGCTTCAGCGCCTGGACGGGGATGCCGAGATGGAAGGCCTCGGCCTCGCCGAGCAGCAGGGCGTTGAGGCCGCGGGCGAGGAAGGGCACGGCGAGGAGCACCGGCAAGATCAGCGGCGTGACGGTGGCGACCTTCGTCCAACTCGCCCCGGACAGCGAGCCGAGCGACCAGAAGGTGAGGTCGCGCAGCTGCCGGTCGTCGCTGACGAAGGCGAGCAGGCCCGTCAGCGCGCCGGCGAAGGCGCCGAGCGCCACGCCCGCCAGCAGCATGATGGCGACCGAGGTGCGACCGTGGCGGGTGGCGATGGCGTAGAGGATGAGGGTCGAGGCGAGGCCGCCGAGGAAGGCGCCCAAGGGCAGCAGCACGAAGGGCAGTTGCGCCGCCACCGTGCCGAAGATGCGGTCGCCAAGGACGATGGTGAAGCCCGCCGCCAGCGCCGCGCCGGAGGAGACGCCGACGAGGCCGGGATCGGCGAGCGGATTGCGGAAGAGCCCCTGCATCAGCGCGCCGGACACCGCCAGCGCCGCGCCGATCAGGCAGCCGAGGAGGAGGCGCGGCACCCGGATCGACAGGATGATGAGCGCGTCGCGGCCGGCCAGCGCCTCGCGGTCGCCGGTCGCCCAGGCGGTCACCACGCGCACCACGTCCGCCGGGGCGATCTTCACCGCGCCGCTGCCGAGCGAGGCGACGGCGAGAAGCACCAGCACCACCGCCAGCAGGGCCGCCCCGATGGTGAGCCGCCGCCGCCGCGAGGCGAAGAGCCCGGCGATGGAGGGCGCTTCGGCCGTGATGGTCACGGCCTGGGACCCGCATAGACCGCGGCCATCAGGTCGCGCGCCGCATCGGGGGTCCGCGGTCCGAAGCCGAGGAGGTAGAGCCCGTCCATGGCCACGAGCGCGCGCGTGCGCGCGGCGGGCGTCGCCGACAGCGCCGGCTGGCTGAAGACCTGGTCGGCGGAGGCGGCGTGTTCGTTGTGCTTCATCATCAGCACCACGTCGGGCGCGGCGGCGATCAGCCCCTCGTCGGTGAGCGGCTTGAAGCCCTCCACCGAATCGGCGGCATTGATCGCGCCGGCGAGACGGATGATGGCGTCGGCGCTGCTGCGGGCACCGCCCACCATGACGCGACCGTTCTGCAGCGACAGCACGAAGAGCACGCGCTTGCGGGCGGCTAGCGCGTCGCGTTGCTGTTTCAGCGCCGCAAATCCGGCCTCGACCTTGGCGGCGAGGGCTTCCGCCCGGTCCGCGGCATCGGCGATGGCTCCGATGGTGCGGATGCGGGCCGCCACACCCGCCTCGGACGTGTCCTCGGAGATCCTGACGACCTTCACGCCCGCCTCGGCGATCAGCTTGACGGTGTCGGGGGGGCCGGCACCCTCAACGGCCAGCAGGTCGGTCGGGCGTAGCGACAGCACGCCCTCGGCGGAGAGCGCCCGGACATAGCCGACATTGGCCTTCTCCCGCATGGCCTCGGCCGGGTGCAGGCTCGTCGAATCGACGCCGACCAGCAGGTCCTGCCGTCCGAGCGCGTAGAGGATTTCGGTGATCACCCCGCCGGCGGCGACGAGGCGGCGTTCGGCGGCCGCAGCATGCGAGGCGCCCAGCGCCAGGAGCGCCGGCGCAGCGAGGATCGCGCGCCGCGACGGACGCGGCTGCGGGAGGAGGGCAGGGCGGATCATTTGGTCAGGATCAGCTTGTCGTTGGCGGTGACGCGTAGGCGGTAGCGCTCCCCCTTGTGGAGGATGACGGCCTCGCGACCTGCCCCGAGAATCGAACCGACCTCCACGACCGGAACCGTGGTGGCGCCGTCGGCGACCATGTTTGGCCGGTCGCCTGAGGGATAGGTTGGGGGAGAGGAGATCATGGCACCGGCCTAGTTTAGAATGGGAACAATCAGTCCGAACTCTCTGGAAACATTCAAATCTGCTTCTCTGTCGCTGATTGTTGACATTGATAGTCAGGTTAATTAGGCATCGTCAACAGCGCCGAGACCGGGTCAACCCGGCCGGCCGGATGCCAGCCAGCCGGACGCCGATGCCGCGTCGAGCCAGCCAGCCACAGAAAAAACTTCAGTCAGGCTCGCGGTCTCGAACATGTATCTCCGTCACGCACGTCAGGCGCTCATGGCGTCAGTATCCATCATGGTTCTCGGGACAGGCCCGGTTCTCGCCCAGAGCGAAAGCCGTCCGGCCGACGCCCGCACGCCGTCTGCGCAGGACGAGATCACGGTCTCGGCCGAGCGCACGCCGTCGACGGTCTACAATTCGCCCGGCACCGTGACGGTGATCACCGAGCGGCAGATCGACCAGAACATGGTCCAGGGCCCGCGTGACGTCGTCCGCACCGAGCCCGGCCTGGCGGTGAGCAACACGCCCACCCGCGTCGGCGCCGGCTCCTTCTTCATCCGCGGCATCGGCGACAACCGCGTCCGCCTCGAGGTCGACGGCCTGCGCGTTCCCGACTATCCCGGCTCCAATGCCGGCGCCGGCCTCTACACCCGCGACATCATCGACTACGACAGCCTGAAGGCGGTCGAGATCATCCGTGGCCCCGCCTCCGCCCTCTACGGCTCGGACGCGATCGGCGGCGTCGTCACCTTCGTGACCAAGGATCCGGGCGACTACCTGCGCGAGGTCGGCCGCGACTGGTATGCCGGCACGAAGCTCTCCTTCGACAGCGTCAACCGCTCCTTCGCCCACACCTATACGGGCGCCGCCCGCCGCGGCCCGTTCGAGTTCCTTCTGCAGTACACCCGCCGCGACGGCACCGAGACGCTGATCAACTCGGACACCCGCCGGGCCAATCCGCAGACCTTCCAGTCCAACAACATCCTGACCAAGCTGATCTACGAGACCCCGGATTCGGGTCGCTGGCGCCTGACCGGCGAGGCGACCTGGCGCGGCTACTCCACCGACATCGTCTCGGCGCGCACCTCGACCATCACCCAGCAGATCGCCCACGACACCAACAAGCGCTTCCGGCTCAGCCTCGACTGGACGCAGCAGCTCTCCTGGGCCATCGCCGACGAGATCAAGCTGGCGGCCTATGCCACCGATTTCGACCGGCAAGAGCATCTCGACGAGTACCGCCGCTCCGGCGTCGTGGCGCCGGCCCCGGCGAACCGCCTGCGCGCCTCCGATTTCGACTTCCGCCAGCAGATCTTCGGCGCCAATGCGCAGTTCACGGCCCAGCGCCAGTGGGGCGGCTGGGAGCACCGGTTCATCTACGGCGCCACCGTCGACTTCACCATGACCTCGCGCCCGCGCAACCGCACAGAGACGGACCTGACCACGGGCCTTCCGATTCCGGGGACGATCGGCGGCGAGACCTTCCCGAACAAGAACTTCCCCGACACCCACACGACCCAGGCGGCGTTCTACATCCAGGACATCATGCAGTGGGGCGCCCTGCGCATCATCCCGGCCGTGCGCTTCGACTACTACCACCTGACGCCGAAGCCCGATCAGGCCTTCTACAACTCCAACCCCGGCTTCGCGATCGGCAACGTCTCGGCCTTCGCCGTCTCGCCCAAGCTCGGCGCCACCTATGACCTGACCGAGAACTTCCGCGTCTTCGGCCAGTACGCCCGCGGCTTCCGCGCGCCGCCCTACGACAATGCCAACTTCGCCTACCGCAACACCGCGCAGTTCTACGAGATCCTGCCGAACTTCGGCCTGCGTCCGGAAACGGTGGACAGCTTCGAGGCCGGCCTGCGCGGCCGCTTCGCCGATGGCTCGTCGTTCCAGGTGTCCGGCTTCTACAATCTCTACAAGGACTTCATCGACACGGTGACGGTCTGCGCGCCGCCGACTTGCACGCTGACCACCTTCCAGTACCAGAACGTCTCCTCGGTCCGGATCTGGGGCTTCGAGGCCCGCGGCGAATATCGCATGACGCCCGAATGGTCGTTCCACGGTGCGCTCGCCTATGCCAACGGCACCAACCAGACCACCGGCGCGCCGATCGACTCCGTCGATCCGCTCACCGGCGTCGCCTCCGTCCGCTACACCAGCCCCCACAACTGGCAGATCGAGGCCCGCATGAAGGCCGCCCTCGCCAAGACCCGCGTCAGCGCCGCCAACATCTACCAGCCGGGCGGCTACGCCACCTTCGACCTCCTCGGCTCCTACGAGATCAACAAGAACCTGACGCTCAGGGCCGGCATCTTCAACATCTTCAACGCGAGCTACTTCAACGCCATCGACGTGGCGGGGCTGACCTCCAACAACGCCAATCTCGAACTGTTCCGCGCGCCCGGCCGCTCCGTCTCGGCCAGCCTGTCGGCGAAGTTCTGAGGCGCGGAATGGCAGGCCGCTCGACAGCGCGCAGGACGGAAACGGGCCGGAGCCATCCGGCCCGTCCGGCAGGTCGCGGAAAGTCGGAACCGGTCTTTTCGAGCCTGCGCGCAGGGTCGCCCGATGCGGGCCTGCCAACCGCCATCGTGACCCTCTCGCTTCCCGCCTCGCGCGCGGAGCCCGTCTCCAGTGCGGCTCCCGCCGTCGTCGTGGTGCCGGGACCTGCGGACGCGGCCCCGGCCCCCGCCGTCGTCGTCGTGCCCGCACCCGCTCCGGAAGGGGCGGCGGCCCCCCTTCCGGTCGTCGAGACCGACCTTTCGGCGAGGGGATGCCCCCATCCCGTCGCGGCCCGCATCTCCCTGTCGGTGATCGCCTCGTTCATGCTTCATGCCGGGGCTGCCGCCGCCTTCGTCTGGCTGAGCTGGACGGCGGCGCCGCCGATCTCCGCCGGCGAGGAGGGCATTCCGGTCGAGCTGGTCGTCGCCGCCGACACGGGCTCGGCCTCGCAGCAGGAGGCGGCGAGCGGCCGCCACGAGAGCCAGACCCCCTCCGCCGACAGCCAGGCTTTGCAGAAGGTCGAAGCGCCGCCCGCCGAGACGCCGCCCGAGCCCACCGTCAGCGAGCCGGTCGAGACGGCGTCCGAGGAGCCGCCCGTCGCCCAGCCCGATCCCGTGACCACGGCCGAGCGCATTCTGGATCAGTTGCCGCCGCCGCCCATGCCGGACACGCTGCCGATCCTCGACAAGCCGGCCGAGCCGGTCGTGGTGGCGGCGCCGCCGCCGCCCCCGCCGGCCGAGACAGCCGCCAAGGTCGAGACCCTCGAGCCCGCCGAGGTCCAGGCAGCCCTCGCTCCGCCGGTCGAGCCGCCGCCCGCTCCGGTCGTCGAGCCGCCGCCCCAGGTGACGCCTCCGCCGGTGCCGAGGGTCCAGCAGCCGCCCCCGCCCGTCCGCCGCGAGGCGACGCGTCCGCCGCCGACCCGCCGCGAGGCCCCCACCACCCGCGAGTCCCGTCGCCCGACGCGGCAGGTGGCGGCGACGCCGCAGCGCGAACGCCCGTCCCGGGCAGCCCGCCAGGCCGAGGCGCGCGCCAGCGTCGCCGAGCGCGGCGAGGGGGCCGGCCAGCGCAACCGCCAGCAGTCCGACGCCACCGGCGCGTCGGGCGCCAGCACGGTCGCCGCAGTGGCGGCGTGGCGCCAGCGCGTCCTCGCCCATCTGGCCCGTCACAAGGTCTATCCGGAGCAGGCGCGCGAACGCGGCATCCGCGGGCGCACCGGCATCGCCTTCACCCTGACCGCCAACGGGTCCGTGGCCTCGGTCTCCATCGCCTCGTCCTCGGGGGCGGCCATTCTCGATCAGGCGACGCTCGCCATGGTGCGTCGCGCCCAGCCCTTCCCGCCGAATCCGGCCGGAGGTTCCGCCAGTTTCACGGCGGGAATTAACTACAGTCTCTATTGATGCCAGCCAGTCCGCAGGACGAGCCAGGAGGAAGACTTGCCATGTATATCGCCATGAACCGTTTCAAGGTCATCAAGGGCGCCGAGGCCGATTTCGAGACGATCTGGCGCACCCGCCAGTCCTACCTCAACGAACTCAAGGGCTTCGTCGAGTTCGCCCTGCTCAAGGGTCCGGAGCGTGAGGACCACACCCTCTACGCCTCGCACACCGTGTGGGAGACCAAGGAGGACTTCACAGCCTGGACCCAGTCCGAGCAGTTCCGCAAGTCGCATGCCCGCGCCGGCATGGCCGATGCGAAGCCGACCTCCATGGGCCACCCCGAGTTCGAGGGCTTCGAGGCGGTGCTCGTCGACGACAACCGCGGTAAGCCGTCTCTGGCGGCCGAGTGAGCGCCATGACGGCTCAGATGTCTGCGGAACTCCCCGCCGCGGCCGACCGGCTGGCGGCGGCCCGCGCCGCCCTCGCCGCCAAGCCGGACGGGGTGATCGAGGCCGTCGCGCGCGAGCACGGCGTGCCGCCCCGCGACGTGCTGGCCATGCTGCCGCCGGGCGAGAGCGTCGGCGCCCCCGCCGAGGCCTTCGAGGCGATCTGGACCGACGTGACGGAGTGGGGGGAAATCCTCTTCATCGTCAACACGCCGGACATCGTGCTCGAATGCCACGGCAGGCTCGTCCCCGGCACCGCCGGCCACGGCTGGTTCAACGTCCACGGCGACAGCCCCATCGGCGGTCACATCAAGGCGTCGAACTGCAGCGAGATCTGCTTCGTTGACCGCGTGTTCCACGGCCGCCGCTCGCTGTCGATCCAGTTCTACAACGCGGCCGGCGAGGCCATGTTCAAGATCTTCGTCCGCCGCGACAAGGAGCGGGCGCTGCTGCCCGACCAGATCGTGAAGTTCGAGGCGCTGAGGGCGAAATACGCCTGAGCGACGCGCGGCCTCGAAGAGAAGAAGGGCGCGGCCTCGGCTGCGCCCTTTGTTGTTTTGCGGAGTGGCTACGAAACGGTCACCCCACCCCGATCTCGCTGATGCTCGATCGACCCTCCCCCTCCAGGGGAGGGTGAATGCCGCCGATGGGGCAGCCGTCATTGACACAGGCGCGTCGGGTGGCGCTCCTTCACCCTCCCCTGGAGGGGGAGGGTCGGCGCCCGAAGGGCGACGGGGTGGGGTGACCAAAAGGATCGATCCCCACCCAAGGCGCCCTGCAACGGCGCCCCGTCAGAAATTGACCTTGTCGCCGCCCTTCAGGCCGAGGATCTCGCGGGCGTCGTCGGGCGTCGCGATCTCCAGGCCCATGCCCTCGATGATCTGGCGCACCTTGGTGACCTGCTCGGCGTTGTTCTTCGCGAGCTTGCCCGGGCCGATCCACAGCGAATCCTCGAGGCCGACGCGCACGTTGCCGCCCATGGCCAGCGACATCGCGGCGATCGGCATCTGGTTGCGCCCGGCACCGAGCACGGACCACTGATACTGGTCGCCGAACAGCCGGTCGGCGGTGCGCTTCATCATCACCACGTCCTCGTAATGGCCGCCGATGCCGCCGAGGATGCCGAACACCGACTGGATGAAGAAGGGCGGCTTGATGATGCCGCGGTCGGCGAAGTGGCGCAGCGTGTAGAGGTGGCCGATGTCGTAGCACTCCACCTCGAAGCGGGTGCCGTTGTTGGCGCAGGTGGTGAGGATGTATTCGATGTCGGCCAGCGTGTTCTTGAACATGCCGGCGCGCGAGCCCTCCAGATAGGGCTTCTCCCAGTCGTATTTGAACTCCTTGTAGCGGTCGAGCATCGGATAGAGGCCAAAGTTCATCGTGCCCATGTTGAGGCTCGCCACCTCCGGCGCGTAATGCGCGGCGGGCTTGACCCGCTCGTCCACCGTCATCGTCTGCGACCCGCCGGTGGTGATGTTGATGGCGACGTTCGAGCGCTGCTTGATCACCTTCAGGAAGGGCGCATAGGCCTCGATCGACTGGTCGGGGCGACCGTCCTTGGGGTCGCGCGCGTGCAGGTGGACGATGGCCGCCCCCGCTTCCGCCGCCGCGATGGCGTTGTCGGCGATCTCCTGCGCCGTGATCGGCAGGTGCTCCGACATGGTCGGCGTATGGATGGAGCCGGTGATGGCGCAGGTGATGATGACTTTCTTCGACTTCGCCATGAGAGGCTCCTTCGTCGGACTGCGGATGGGATGAGGATCAGGCCGGCTTCTTCTTCGCGCCGCGCTTGTGCGCCTTCAAGGCCGCCAATCGGCCGTCGCGCCATTTCGACAGGCGCGCTATGCGTTCGGGGGACTGCTCGCCCGGCCACTCCGCCATGATCGCCGCCTCGTTCTGGGGTGTGAAGACCTTGCGGCCGGTCAGGCGCGTCAGGCTCGGGCCGTAGCGCCGGTTGTAGTCGGGGATGCCGCCGGGGGCGTTGAGCTCGATGGTTTCGAAGGGGCCCATGAAGGACCAGCGCAGACCGAGCCCGTCGCGGATGGTCTTGTCGAGGTCCTCCGGCGAGACGACGCCCGAGCCCACGAGGTCGAAGGCCTCCGCCATCAGCACTGCCTGCAGGCGGTTGAGCACGAAGCCGTCGATCTCCTTCTTCACGGTCACCGCCACCTGGCCGACCTTCTCGTAGATGGCGCGGGCCTTCTCCACGAGCTTGGGGTCGGTCCAGGGCGCCGGGCAGAGCTCGACGATGGGCACGAGGTGAGGGGGGTTCACCGGATGGGCGACGAGCACGCGCGAGCGGTGCTTGAGGTCCTTCGCCCAGAGCGAGGAGAACAGGAACGAGGTGGAGGAGACGACGATGGCCGAGGGCGGGGCGAGGGCGTCGATCTCGCCGTGGATGGCGATCTTCGCCTCCACCGTCTCCGGCCCGTTCTCCTGCACGAAGGCGCAGCCCTTGAGGGCTTCGGCGAGGGTGGTGCAGGCGACGAGGTTTTTCGCCGATCCCTTCGCGTCCTTCACGAGATCGAGGTCGGCGAGTTCCTTCAGGTTCTTCGCGATATGGGCTTTCGCCGCCTCGGCGACGCCGGGGACCGGGTCGTAGAGGGCGGTTCTCCAGCCGTGGCTGCAGAAGACCGTGGCCCAGGCCCGGCCGATCAGGCCCGATCCGACGATGGCGATGGTGGGCATGTCAGGAACCTCGTGTCGTATGGGTCGTCTTGTGCTTCGCGCGTGGATTCGCGTGAGCGTCGGCGGATGTGGCGCTTTCCCCTCCCCCCGCTTGCGGCGGGGAGGGGTCAGGGGTGGGGGGCATGATTGCGCCAGCCCGTGTGTGGCATGCCGCAAGGATCGTCTCGACCGCGCCGTCGATGCTTTCGGCAATGTGCTGGTTGCTCAACCGGACGATTTCGTAACCGCGCGATCTCAAGTCGGCGTCACGCCTCTGATCATTCCGCGCCTGCGCGCCGTATCCATGGTGATCACCGTCGATCTCGATGACCAACTTCAGTCCGTGGCAGGTGAAATCGACGATGTACGGCCCGACCGGCGCCTGCCGCCGCGGATGGAAGCCGGCAATGTCGAACTGCCGGATGGCGTTCCAGATCAGCCGCTCTTGAAAGGTCGCTTCCCGCCTCAGCCGGCGGGCGAGGGGGATCCGGCGATCGCGGCGTCTGTCCATCGCGGGCCCCCACCCCTGACCCCTCCCCGCCGCAAGCGGGGGGAGGGGAATGGAGCCATTCCCGGAGCGCGAGCGCAAGGTCGCGGCGACCGAGACGTTCGAGCGCTTTTCCCCTCCCGCCCGCTTGGCGAGCGGGGAGGGGGCAGGGGTGGGGGGAAGATGTTCTACTGTCCCCGACCGATTTATGCGCCCCCTCACAGCCACAACACCTTGCGCCGCAGCTCCTGGTCCTCGCGCAGGTCCTTCGACGCGCCGTGCCAGGTCACCGCGCCGCGCTCCAGCGCCACGGTGCGGTCCGACAGCGCCAGGGCGAGGTCGAGATGGTGGTCGACGATGATGATCGACACCTCGTGGCGCAGCTTGTCGAAGGCCTCGAAGAGCTCCTCGGTGATGGCCGGCGACAGGCCCTCGAAGGGCTCGTCCAGCAGCAGCAGGCGGGTGTCGCCGACGAGGGCGCGGGCCACCGCCACCATCTGCTGCTCGCCGCCCGACAGGAAGTCGGCGGACGTCGTCCAGCGCTCCTTCAGCCGCGGGAAGAACGCCAGCACCCGGTCCTCGTCCCAGTGGCGGCCGGCGCCGGTCAGGCGCTTCAGGCGGCCGAGCATCAGGTTGTCCTTGACGGAGAGCCCGGCGAAGAGACCGCGGCCCTGCGGTACGTAGCCGACGCCACGCCGCGCCACCTGGTCGGCAGGCAGGCCCGAGAGCCGGTCGCCGGCCAGCGTCACCGTGCCCGAGGCGGGCGGTGCGATGCCCGTGATGGTCTTCAGAACCGTCGACTTGCCCGCGCCGTTCCGGCCAAGCAGGGCGACGATCTCGCCGCCCTTCACGTCGAAGGTCACGTCGTTGAGGATGTGGCTCTTGCCGTAGAAGGTGTTGACCCCGTCGAGGGTCAGCAGCGTCTCGGCCGTCGCCGCCGAGGCCCGCTCCTTCGCCGCCACAGCATGAGCGCCCGAGCCGAGATAGACGGCCTGGACCCGCTCCGAGGACCGGGCCTCCTCGACCGTGCCGTCCACCAGAACCTCGCCGTCGTTCATGACGGTGACGTGGTCGGCGAGCTGGAACACCCGGTCGATGTCGTGCTCGACCAGCAGCACGGGGATGTCGCCGGAGATCGTCTTGACGATGTCGCCGACGCGCTTCCTCTCGGCCGCCGCGAGACCCGCCAGCGGCTCGTCGAGGAGCAGGATGCGCGGCCGTGTCGCCAGCGCCAGCGCCATGTCGACGAGGCGCTGGCCGCCATAGGAGAGCGATCCCGCCTCCGCCTGCTCGATGCCACCGAGGCCGAGATAGCGGATGAGCGTGGCGGTATCCTCGCCGATGCTGGGCAGGGTGCTCGCCTCGGCCCAGACCCCGAACCGGCCGGGATGGCGCGCCTGCACGGCGAGACGCACGTTCTCCTCGATGGTGAGGCCGGGGAAGAGATTGGTGATCTGGAAGGAGCGGCCGACGCCGGCCTGCGTGATCGCCTGGGGGCTGAGGCCGCCGACCTCGCCGCCGTCGAGCGTTACCGTGCCGCGGTCGGGCGGGAACATGCCGGACAGGAGGTTGAAGGCCGTGGTCTTGCCGGCGCCGTTGGGGCCGATCAGGGCATGCAGGGTGCGGTCCCGGACGGTGAAGCCGATGCCGCGCACCGCTCTGATGCCGCCGAAGCTCTTGGCGATGTCGTCGACCACCAGGACCGCGTCGTTGCCGGTCTCGGTCGGCGTCCGCGTCTCGCGGACGAACTGCGGCGGCACGGGACCCACCGCCTCGACGCGTCGCGCCGCCATGGCGGCATCGGTCTCGATGCGCTTGCGGAAGGG
Organism: Phreatobacter cathodiphilus; assembly: GCF_003008515.1. Taxonomy (NCBI): domain Bacteria; kingdom Pseudomonadati; phylum Pseudomonadota; class Alphaproteobacteria; order Hyphomicrobiales; family Phreatobacteraceae; genus Phreatobacter; species Phreatobacter cathodiphilus. The sequence goes on from NZ_CP027668.1 coordinate 1,054,505, forward strand.
CGCGAGGACGCGCTCGGCGACGCCGATGAGGCCGGTGGGCGAAAAGACGATGAAGCCGACGAAGAGCAGGCCGAAGACCAGCAGCCAGCTCGAGGTGAAGAGCGAGAGGTACTCGCGGAACAGCATGAAGAACAGCGCGCCGAGCGCCGGGCCCATGAAGGAGCGCATGCCGCCGATCACCACCATGGCAAGGAGCTCGCCGGAGAACTGGATGGCGATCGGGTCGGCCGAGGTGAAGCGGTGGTGGAAGGCGGAGAGCACGCCGGCAAAGCCCGTCAGGGTGGCCGAGATGGTGAAGGCGATCAGCTTGTAGCGGTCGGTGTCGTAGCCGACGAAGCGGGCACGCACCTCGTTCTCGCGCACCGCCACCAGCACGCTGCCGACGGGTGAACGGTGGAAGCGCTGGAGGAGGAAGACCACGGCGAAGCCGATGGCGGCGACGAGGACGTAGAAGGCCCAGGGGTTGTTGAGATCGGCGATGCCCCAGTGCGGCCTGACGACGCCGCCGAGACCGTTCTCACCGCCGGTGAGCTCGGTCCAGCGGAAGGAAACCGTGTAGGCGACGGCCGTCATGGCGAGGGTGAGGAGCGAGAAATAGACGCCGCGCCGCCTGAGGATCAGCAGGCCGAGCAGGGTGGAGACCACACCGACGAAGAGGATCGAGAACCCCGCCGGCAGCAGCATCTGGCCGGGGAAGAAATGGCGTTGCGCCAGCACCGCCGCATAGGCGCCGATGCCGAAGAAGGCGCCGTGGCCGAAGGAGACGAGGCCGGTATGGCCGACCAGGATGTTCAGCGCCATGGCGGCGATGGCGAAGATCACGACGTCGGTGGCCGAGGTCAGCGTCAGGCCGATCGACAGCATGAAGACCGGCAGGACGACGAGCGCCGCGATGGCCGCGAGGAGGTTGCGGAGGGTCGGGGTCATCGCCTCACTCGAACTTCTGGATGCGCTCGCCGAAGAGGCCGCGCGGCCGCGTCAGCAGCACCAGCACCATCAGCAGGTAGACCGAGGCTTCCGTCGCCGCGGGGTAGAAATGGGCGGCGACGCCGCGGGTCATGCCGACGATGGCGGCGGCCGCCACGACGCCCCAGAAGGAGCCGAGGCCGCCGATCACCACCACGACGAAGGCGAAGGTGATGATCTCCTGGCCCATGGCCGGATGCACGCCGGCGATGGGGGCGATGAGCACGCCGGCGAGCGCCGCGAGGCCGACGCCGATCATCACCACCGCGGTCATGTAGGGCTTCAGCGAGATGCCGAGCGCGCCGACCATGTCCGGGTTCTGCACGCCGGCCCGCACCACCTTGCCGAAGGCCGTTTTCGTCAGGAGGATCCACAGGCCGAGCACGGCCAGCGCCGTGATGCCGAGGGTGACCAGCCGGTAGCGCGAATAGACGAAGTCGCCGAGGAAGACCTGGCCGCGCAGCGCCTGCGGGATGGAAAAGGGGATCGGCGCCGCCCCGTAGAGGATGCGAAGGGTCTGCTCCGCCACCATGGCGAGGCCGAAGGTGAGCAGCAGCCCGAGGATCGGATCGGCGGTGTAGAAGCGCCGGAGCAGGAACCGCTCCACGATCATGCCGATCACCGCCACGATCAGCGGCGAGACGACGAGGGCCCCGCCGAAGCCGATGCGGTCGGCGAGCGTCACCGCGAGATAGGCGCCGATGGCATAGAAGGCGCCATGGGCGAGGTTCACGATGCCGCCGAGCGAGAAGATCATCGACAGCCCGAGGGCGATCATCAGGTAGTAGGACCCGGCGAGCAGGCCGTTGAGGATCTGCGACAGGAGCGGGATCAGGTCAGGCACGGAATCCGTCCAGATTGCGGGATGGCATCGGCGATCGGCATGGCGGGCCTGAAAGGACGCACTGCAGCCATGGAGGGCGACCGGGGCGCCGCGGCGCCCCGGTACCCGGCTCGGCTCAGGCCGAGCGGAACGTGCACTTGTTCTCGTCGTCGGTCGCCGCGATCACCTCGAGGCTCTCGTTGGCGGCCGGAACGGGCGGCGAGGACGAGAAGATGTCGTACTGGTTCTTGATCTGCGCCGCCGGCAGCGCGGTGATCGCGTACATCTCCATCATCATCTGATGGTCCTTGGCGCGGAAATAGCCCTCGCGGGTCTTCAGGAGGTCGAACTTGGCGCCCTTCTCGAAATGCTCGACGATCTTCATCGGATCGGTCGACTTCGTTTCGGTGATCGCCTGCGCCACGACCTTCATCGAGCAATAGTCGCCCCAGGCCTGGTTCTCCGGCATGCGGTTCCACTTCTTCTGGAAGCCGGTGACGAAAGCCTTGGAACCGGGAGTGTCGATGAGGTGATGCCAGACGACAGGCCAGGTGCCGCCGAAATTGCCCTTGCCGGCGCCCCAGGCGAGCGCCGTGTCGAAGCCGAAGCCGGCGACCGGGAAGGTCAGGCCGAACTCGACATACTGCTTGAGGAAGTTGGTGATCTGCGTACCCGCCAGGTTGAGGCAGACCACGTCCGGCCGCGCCTGCCGGATCTTCAGGAGGAAGGGCGAGAAGTCGGCGAGATCGGTCGGGATCAGGTCGTCGCCGGCATGATTGCCGCCGTTCGCTGCCATGTAGCGCTTGGCGACGTTGAGGAGGTCGTGGCCGAAGGCATAGTCCGCCGTCAGCGAGTACCATTTCTTGCCGGTGACCAGGCCGTCGCGGATCAGCGAGCGGCCCACCGCCTTCACGTACATCGAGTTCTGCGCCTCGATGTGGAACATGAACTTCTGGCAGTCCGAGCCGCGCAGCGCGTCCGAATTGGCGCCGGTGTTGATGAACAGCACCTTCTCGCGCTGCACGACCTGGGCGATGGCCAGCGCCGAGGCCGAGGAGATCTCGCCCAGCAGCGCGACGATCTTGTCGCGCTGGACGAGGCGCTCCGCCTTGGCCGAGGCCTGCTGCGGGTTGGGGCTGTCGTCGAGGATGAGTTCGAGCTTGCGACCCATGATGCCGCCGCTCGCATTGATCTCCTCAGCAGCGAGCTGGGCGGCCTGGGCGGCATATTCGCCCAAGGGGCCGAGAAAGCCGGTGCGCGGCGTGATGTGGCCGATCTTGATGGCTTCCGCCTGGGCGTAGCTGATGGCGGGTGCGCCCAGCGTGCCCAGCGCCGTGGCGCCGGCCGTGGCCTTGATGAGGGTGCGGCGTGACAGGCTCGTGTCGAGCGGCATCGGACGTCTCCTTGGCAGTGTTTCCAGGCCCAAATCACCCCAGCGGAGGCGTTGATCGCCCCTCGCGGACGGCAGGCGGTGGCTTGCCGTGATCTGTGATCACAGTTATGGTTTCTCAAACGGCGGAGTTTGTCCAGCCCTCTTGTCAGGCTGCGGGCCGCGCCCCATGGATCACCGGGATGAGTGACGCCGCATGACCGTCGCAGAGGCCCTGACCACCATCGGTCCGCTGGAGCGCGAGACGCTCGGCGACCGTGTCTATGGTCACCTGCGCGAGCTCCTGATGTCCGGCCGCCTGGCGCCCGGCGACAAGCTGTCGCTGCGCGGCACGGCGGAGGCCATGGGTGTCAGCATGATGCCGGTGCGCGAGGCCGTGAGCCGGCTCGTCGCCGACCGCGCGCTCGAGGTCGCCCCGAACCGGGCGGTGCGGGTGCCGATCATGACGGTGGAGCAGTTCCGCGAACTCACCACGGTGCGGATCGAGATCGAGGGCTTCGCGGCAGAGCGCGCCGCCTCGGCGGCCGGCCCGGAGGACATCGCCCGTATCGCGTCGCTGGAAGCGGCCTTCCGCGCCCTCAGCCTCCTCGCCCGGCCCGATCTCGCCGAGGCCGTCAGGCTGAACAAGGACCTGCATTTCTCCATCTACGAGGCGACCGGCCTGCCGACCCTCGCCGAAATCATCGGCGCCCTCTGGCTGAAGGCGGGTCCGGTGCTCAACCTCGACCTCGGCGCCAATCCCGACCGCCTCGCCACCGGCGGGGCCGTCCGCTTCCATGCCGATGCGCTCGCCGCCATCCGCGCCGGGGACGGGCAGGGGGCCCGCGCCGCCATCGCCGCCGACATCCGCAGCGCCGCCGACTTCATCATCGCTCGGGGCGGTCTCGCCGCAGCCTAGAGCCACAGCAGCAGGGAGAGCGAACCATGGATCTCGGCATCAAGGGCCTGCGCGTCCTCGTCACGGCGGGGGCGAACGGCATCGGCCGCGAGGTGGCGCGCGCCTTCGTGGAGGAGGGCGCCCGCGTCCATATCTGCGACGTCGACCGCGAGGCCATCGCCGACCTCGCCCGCACCGACCCCGCCATCACCTCGTCATTCTGCGACGTCGCCGACCGCAAGCAGGTGGCCGACCTCTTCGCCACCACCATCGACCGTCTCGGCGGCCTCGACGTCCTCGTCAACAATGCCGGAATCGCCGGCCCCACGGGACGCGTCGAGGAGATCAATCCGGAGGACTGGGACCGTTGCATCGAGGTTTGCCTCACCAGCCAGTTCAACTGTGCCCGCCTCGCCGTGCCGCATCTGAAGGCGAGCACCAACGCCTCGATCATCAACCTCGCCTCCGTCGCCGGGCGCTTCGGCTTTGCCCTGCGCACGCCCTATGCGGCGGCCAAGTGGGGCGTCGTCGGCTTCACCAAATCGCTCGCCATCGAGCTCGGCGAGTTCGGCATCCGCGTCAACGCCATCCTGCCCGGTCTGGTCGAGGGAGACCGAATCCGCCGCGTGCTGGAGGCCAAGGCGCAGTCGCGCGGCGTCTCGTTCCGCGAGATGGAGGAGCAGGCCGTCGCCTATACCTCGCTGAAGACCTTCGTCACCGCACGCCAGCTCGCCGACCAGATGCTGTTCCTCGCCTCGCCGAAGGGCCAGACCATCTCCGGGCAGGCGCTGTCCATCTGCGGCGACATGCAGATGCTGACGTAAGGGGCGGCGCAGCAACCGACCGCCACCTCCCGCCCTTGGAATCGCGGCCTATCCATGCGAGGCCAGCGGGCGTGACCGTCATCGCCCATGTCTCCGACCTGCACCTGACGCCCGTGCCCTTTCCCATCGGCGAGGGGCTGAAGCCGGCGCTCGGCTGGATCAACTGGGCGCGCAAGCCCGGTGCCCATGACAATGCCATCGGCGAACGAACGCTGGCGGCAATCGCCGCCGCGCGGCCCGATCACGTCGCCCTGACCGGCGACCTGATCGAGCTCGGCCTGGCCTCGGAATATGCCGCCGCCGGTGCCGCCCTCGCGGAGCTCGGGGATCCCGACCGGGTCTCCTGGGCCCCCGGCAACCACGACGTCTATACCCGGCGGGCGGAACAGCGGCTGCAGGCGGTCCTCGGGGACTGGCTGTCGCTACCCGTCGGGGCAGGGGACCTGCGTGCCCGTTTTCCCAGTGTCGCCCTCGCCGGCCGGGCTGCCGTCGTCACCCTCTGCTCGGGCACCCCGACCTGGCTCTTCTCGGCGGAAGGCGAACTCGGGCGCGACCAGCTCGCCCGCCTCGACGCGCTGCTCGACGGCCTCGACCGCACCGCCCATCTTCCCGTCATCGCCGTCCACCACCCGCCCCACGCGCCGGGACTGTCGCGGCTGAAGCGGCTGCGCGACGGCGAGGCGCTGATGGCGCTTCTCGCCCGCCACGGCTGCCCGCTCGTCCTCCATGGTCACCTTCATCGCGCCTGCGACACCGTCTGGACGGGCGGCGCCCGGACCATCAGCCTCGCTGGCGCGCCCTCCGCCTCCGCGGCCGGACGTCACGGCGACGACCCCGCCGGCTTCACCCTCGTCCATGTCGACGCCGATCTCGGCTTCCGGCTGGAGCGCCGGACACTCCCCTGATTTCGCAACGGCCCCCTGCAACAAGCCGGTTGGAATCCGCCCCGCTTGGTGCTCTTGATGTCGGCCCCCCGCCGCCCGCCCAACACGGTTGAGACCCATGAACGCTCCCCTCGCGGCCTCGCAGATCGATCCCGCCCTGCTGGAGGGCCTGCGCGCCCTCCTCGGCGCCCGCGTCTCGACCTCCGAATCGGATCGCGCCCAGCACGGCCGCGACGAGTCGCGCCACGCCGCCCGCCTGCCGGATGCGGTCTGCCGCGCCATGTCGACCGAAGAGGTCGCGGCCATCGTCAAGCTCTGCGCCGCCCACGACACGCCCATCGTCGCCTATGGCGCGGGGTCGTCGCTGGAGGGGGCCCTGATCCCGTTGAAGGGCGGCGTCTCCCTCGACCTCACCAGCATGAATCAGATCCTCAGCGTCCGGGCCGAAGACCTTGATGCGACGGTGCAAGCCGGCGTGACGCGCAAGCAGCTCAACGCCCATCTGCGCGACACCGGCCTGTTCTTCCCCGTCGATCCCGGTGCCGACGCCACCATCGGCGGCATGGCCGCGACCCGCGCCTCCGGCACCAACGCGGTGCGCTACGGCACCATGCGGGAGAACGTCGTCAACCTCACCGTCGTGCTCTCCGACGGCCGCGTCATCCGCACCCGCTCGCGCGCCAAGAAGTCCTCCGCCGGCTACGACCTCACCGGCCTCTTCGTCGGCCAGGAGGGCACCCTCGGCATCATCACCGAGGTGACGGTCAGGCTCTACGGCATTCCCGAGGTCATGGCCGCGGCGACCTGCTCCTTCCCCACGGTGGAGGCGGCGGTCGACACCGTCATCCAGACGATCCAGATGGGCATTCCCATCTCGCGCGTCGAACTCCTCGACGACCGCGCCATTGAGGCGGTCAACGCCTATTCCAAGCTTACCCTGCCGGTGACGCCGACCCTCTTCTTCGAATTCGCCGGCAGCCAGTCCGGCGTCGAGGAACAGGCCGCCATCGTCGAGGAACTCGCCAAGGGGGAGGGCGCCAGCAACTGGCGCTGGTCCACCGATGCCGACGAGCGCTCGAAGCTCTGGCAGGCCCGCCACGACATCCACTGGGCCATCCGCGCCCTGCGTCCCGGCGCCAAGGGCTGGGGCACCGACGTCTGTGTGCCGATCTCGGCGCTGGCCGAGGTCATCCGCGAGGTGCGCAAGGAAACCTCGCAGCAGAGCTTCGGCACCACCCTCGTCGGCCATGTCGGCGACGGCAATTTCCACCTTGGCATGCAGATCGACCCGGACGATCCGGCCGAATGGGCCAAGGCCAACGAAATCAACGACCGCATGGTCAAACACGCCATCCGCCTCGGCGGCACCTGCACCGGCGAGCACGGCGTCGGCATCGGCAAGATGAAGTTCATGCGCGAGGAGCACGGCGAGGCGCTCGACGTGATGCATCTGATCAAGAATGCCCTCGATCCCAAGGGCATCTTCAATCCCGGCAAGGTGCTGCCGGCCTGATCATCGGGAGCAGGCCGGAATAAATCGGACTCCGCCGTGGCAAAGTGCTACCATGGCGCATGTCTCAGACGGATTTCACCGCCGCAGCGGAGCTCTTCGCCAACAAGCGAAAGTCGTTCCGCTCCCGCGTGCCCCTCAAGTACAAGCGCTTCGACAGCCTGGCCGAGGCCGTTCGCTTCGCCGTCGAGGAACTCGGCGACGACCTCAACGGCATCAACATCCGCACCGAGAACGACGACGTCTCCGGAGCGGCCATCCGCACGCTCTACGACGACGCCGATTACCCCCTCGAGCGAAAGGCGCTTCGGCAGGCATCATGACCCATCCCCTCATCGCCGCCGCCCCCACGGGCGTCGCGGCTCTCGTCGAGGTGCGCAGTCTGGGCGGCGTCAATTTCGTCCGCCCCGACCGGGTCATCGCCATCCAGACGTCGCCCACCGGCACGTCCCTGATCGTCATGGAGGGGGGCACGACCGTCCATTCCTCCGAGACGACGAAGGTCATCGCCGAGCGCATCGCCGCCGCCGATCGCGACCGCTGACCGCTCCGTCCGGCCTCTCCCGGCGCCGCCCGCGGGGTCGGCGCATCCATCGAAACGACAGGTGACATCATGGCTCAGCACAGGTTCAAGGTCGGCGACGTCGTCACCCTCGGCCGCTCCTTCCTCAAGATGCCGGAAGGCCCCTTCGAGGTGATCCGTCTTCTGCCGTCGGATTCCGCCGATCCCGCCTACCGCATCAAGAGCCGCTCGGAATCCTACGAGCGCGCGGTGCGCGAATACGAGATCAAGGCGGCCTGATCGGCCGCTGCATGGCTCCCATGGCGCGCCGGCCTTGCCGGCCCGCCCCTTCCGCCGCTCACTGTCGCCCCCTTGACGTCACGTGAGCGAACGAGCCGGCCATGCAGACCCTGACATCCGAAGGACTTCTCGATGCCGTCCGCCGCTGGGTCGCCATCGAGAGCCCGACCCAGGACGTCGCGGCGGTCAACCGCATGGCGGACCATGCGGAGGCGCTGCTGCGCGGCGCCGGCGCCGGCATCGAGCGCATCCCCGGCACGATGGGCTACGGCGACATCCTGATCGGCCGCATCCCCGGTGAGACCGAGGGCCCAGGCATCCTGCTGCTGGGCCATATCGACACGGTCCATCCCGTCGGTACGCTGACATCGGCCCTGCCCTGGCGGATCGAGGGCGATCGCGCCTACGGCCCCGGCATCTACGACATGAAGGGCGGCAACGCCATCGCCGTGGCGGCACTCGCCCATCTCCGTGCCACCGGCCGGCGCCCGCACATGCCCGTCACCGTGATGTTCATTCCCGACGAGGAGGCCGGCAGTCCGTCCTCGCGCGCGCGCATCGAGGCGGAAGCCCGCCGCCACACCATCGTGCTGGTGGCCGAGCCCTCGGGGGATGGCGGCAGGCTCACCGTCGCCCGCCACGGCATCGCCCGCTATTACCTGAAGACCACGGGCATCCCGGCCCATGCCGGCGCCTATCACGCCAAGGGCCGCAGCGCGATCCGCGAGATGGCCCGCCAGATTCTCGCCGTCGAGGCGATGACCGACTACGATCGCACCATCACCCTGAACGTCGGAACCATGTCCGGCGGCACCCACGAGAACATGGTGCCGATCCACGCCGAGGCCTGCGTCTACGTGCTGGTGCCCTCGGCCGAGGCGGAGGCCGAGGTGCGGGCGAAGCTCCTCGCGCTGACGCCGCACGATCCCGACGTCGAGCTGGAGGTGACGCTCGGCCTCTACCGGCCGTCCTACGGGAAGACGCCGGCCATCCAGGCGCTCTACGACCACGCCGCGGGGCTCGCGCGCGAACTCGGCTTCGAGGTGGCCGGCGAGCGCGTCGCGGGCGGCGGTTCGGACGGCAATTTCACCGGCGCACTCGGCATCCCGACGCTCGACGGACTGGGGGTGATCGGCGACGGCCCCCACACCCACCACGAGCACCTGCTGATCTCGTGCCTCGTTCCCCGCACCAGGCTCTACGTGCGCCTGTTCGAGACCCTGACCCCGGGGGTCGTCGCCGGCTGAAGGGCTGCGGCGCGGCCTATTCCGCCGCTTCGGACAGGGCCCGGCGGCTCCACCAGTCCTCGAGTGCGGAGCGCGTGCAGGCGAGCTTCACGTCCATGCCGCCGGCAAAGGCGTCCCAGGCGGCGGCGAAGCGCTGCGGCACCCCGATCAGCAGCGGCATGTCCGCCGCCACCGCGGCCCCGATCTCGCTCACGAGCCCGCCGCCCTCCGCCTCCATCCGCCCGAACTTGTTGATGACGACGAGCTCGGCAGGCTGGTCCAGGGCCTGCCTGAGCGCAGCGGCGGCCTCCGCCAGCCCGGCCGGGTCGAGCCGGCAGGCATTGGCGCTGCCGGGTCCGAGGTCCTGGCAGATGTTGATCCGCCGGCCGGAGCCGAGGGCTTCCAGCTCCATGTCGAGCTCGGCGCAGCCCGCGCCGGCATTGATCTGGATGAGCCCGGCCACCGCGACGCCCGCGCCCAGCAGGTCGTGGGCGAAAGCTGCGAGCAGGGCGTCGCAGTCGTCGTCGGGGCCGTAGGTGACGGCGGCAATCAGGCTCATGCGGGCGATCCCGTTTTGGGCGATAGGATGGGTCGGGATCGCTCCCGCGTAAAGCGCCTCGGCTGCCGTGGGGCTCGGCAGAAGGCGGGACTCATGGTTTGATGCCGCCGATCACGGCGAGCCCGCAGGTCGGCCGCCACGGCAGGGATGAATGGACATGCTCAAGCTTTCGATGGTCACCCTGGTGGTTGCGGCGGGTTTCGCCGCGGCCGCTCCCGGCAGCGCCGAGGCGAGCCACCGGCGACTCGGGATGCACGGCTGGTGCAGGGCGGATGCGGCCCGGATGATGGGCGTCAGCCGCCGCGCCGTCCTGCTCGACCGTCACGTCGTGCGCACCGGCGGCGGCCGCTACGAAATCCGCGGCCTCGCCTCCCACGGCCGCTACGGCTCCCGCGCCTTCACCTGCCAGTTCAACGCCCACGGCGTCCTGCAGGGCGCCGTCTGAACCGTTCACGCTTTGCGGACCAGGAAGGTCAGGGTTCCCTCGCCCTTCTGCTGATCCTCCAGCACGTCCCCCGTCTCCCTGAGGAGGTGGGGGATGTCGATGCCGGCCATGGGGTCTGTGCAGACCACGGAGACCCGCTGTCCCGCAGCCATCCGGCTCAGCGCCTTGCGGGTCTTGAGGGCGGGCAGGGGGCATTTCAGCCCCTTGAGGTCGAGGATAGCGACATCCGCCGGCGGGGGCGCGCCCGCGCCGGGCGAGGTCGTGGTCATCAGGTTCAGCGCGTCGCCGTCGGGGCGTTCATGCCGTCCCAGGACTTGCCGACGAGGTTGTAGCCGGCCTCGGAGCCGCGCAGCTGCGCGCCGGTCGTGCTGAAGCGCGCGTCTGCCGTCGTCTGGTAGGTCGTGTTGAGAAGGTAGCCGGCGCCCACCGCGATGACGATGGCGGCAGCGAATGCGAGCACGATGGCCTTCATGGTGGTCCCCTCTCGGAAGTTCTTGTTTCCGCGCGCAATTTATCATGCGTCTGGAACCGTTCAAGGGCCGCGGCGTCGCAGCCCCGCCTATTCGATGACGATCGCCGGCGGCGGCTTGATCGTCACGTCGCCGGTGCCCGACAGGCTCGCCCAGACCTGCCGCGCCACGTCGCGATAGACCAGGGAATGCGGGCTCGACGGGTCCGTGGCGACGATCGGCCGGCCGGTATCGGACCGCTCGCGCAGCGCCATGTCGAGCGGCACCTCGCCGAGGAACGGCACGCCCAGCCGCGCGGCCTCCTTGCGGGCGCCGCCATGGCCGAAGATGTCGTAGCGGTTGCCGGTGTCGGGGGCGATGAAATAGCTCATGTTCTCGACGATCCCGAGGATCGGCACCTCGGTCTTGCGGAACATGGCGACGCCGCGCCGGGCGTCGATCAGGGCGAGGTCCTGCGGCGTCGAGACGATGACGGCGCCCGCCAGCGGCGTCGCCTGCGCCATGGTGAGCTGTGCATCGCCGGTGCCGGGCGGCATGTCGACCACGAGCACGTCGAGCTCGCCCCAGGCGACCTCGCGCAGCATCTGGGTGATGGCGCTCATCACCATGGGGCCGCGCCAGATCATCGGCGTCTCTTCCTCGACCAGGAAGCCGATGGACATGACCTTGACGCCGAAGCCCTCCAGCGGGGCGAGGGTGCGCCCGCTCACGACGCGGGGCTTGCCGTGCAGGCCGAAGAGCTTGGGGAGCGAGGGGCCGTAGATGTCGGCGTCGAGGATGCCGACGCGCTGGCCGTTCGCCGCCAGCGCCAGGGCGAGGTTGCAGGCCGTGGTCGACTTTCCGACGCCGCCCTTGCCGGAGGCGACGGCAATGACGTGCCGGACGCCGGGAATGGTCGCCGCCTTCGGGGACGGCGGCTGGGAGGGGCGACCCGGCGCCACATGCGGCTGGGTGGAGGGCGGGGGGCGCGTCGCCCCCGCAACGGGGCCGGCGGGCCGGTCGGCCGTCAGCGACACGAGGGCCTGTCCGACCCCCGGCACGCCGCCGATGGCCGACTGGGCGGCGGCCCGCACCGGCTCCATGGCGGCGGCCTCCGTCGGGTCGATGGCGATGGCGACCATGACCTTGTCGCCGCTGACGAGAATGTCCGAGAGCCGACCGGAGGCCGTCAGCGACTGGCCGCTGGCCGGCAGCTTCACCTGTTCGAGCGCCCGCGCAACTTCTTCGCGTGTGACCATGATGACCCCGTGAGACGAGGGGTCACATAGGGCATCGACACGGGTTGCGGAAGGGCGGGGGCCGTCAGGGCGTGACGGTGAGGCGCAGCACGTAGGAATCGAGCGGCATGGCCCGGTTCGCGGTCGTCAGCTCGCGCGGCGGCGAGACGAGCTCGCCGAAGGCGACGAAGCGGCCCTGTACCGGCACGAAGGGCGCGCCGAGATGGGCGGCCGGCGAGAGCCGGAAGGTCGGCGCCTGGGACCCGACGGCCTCGATCTCGACGACCGGCGCGCCGGTGCGGGTGCAACCGCGGGGCGAGGCGCACTGTCCGTCGGCGACCACCTTGCTGAACCGCAGCTTCATGGCGCGGCCGTTCGGCCCCGTGACCTCGACGGTTTCGCCGCCGCGGATTTCCACGCGCTGCGGCTGCGGCGCCTGGGCCTTGCTCGGCCCGGTGACGAGCAGGAGCACGGTGCTGGCGGCGAGGAACATCAGCGTGGGGGCAGCGATCATGGTCACGTTCGCGATCGTCGGGCTGTTCAGCGTCATATGCGGCTCCGGATATTGCACCCGTGTGTCGCGATGACGCCGTGAATGGTTCAATGCCCATGTGGCGAGGCGGTTGCCGAGCCGCCACGTCGTTCGGCGGTCACGACTCCGCGAGCCGCGCCACGGGCATGGCAGGTCCGGCGGCAATAGGAGCGCCGACCTGCAAATCCATGTTGGACCTGTCATCGAGTCGTGGTAGCAGGCTGCGCCAACCCATAACCGAGCCGACATCCCTCCTCCCGCCGAGTCGAGAGGGCGGACAGGGCTTTACCCGCAGCGGAGTTGGCCATGGCCGTCATCAAGTCCATCGAGGAAGCCCTCACCTTCGACGACGTCCTGCTGCGGCCGGGGCTGTCGGACGTCATGCCGGGCGACGTCGACGTCAGGTCGCGCATCACCCGCACCATCTCTCTCAACATTCCGCTCATGTCCTCCGCCATGGACACGGTCACGGAATATCGCATGGCCATCGCCATGGCCCAGGCCGGCGGCATCGGCGTCATCCACCGCAACCTCGAACCGGAGGTGCAGGCCGACCACGTCCGCCAGGTGAAGCGCTTCGAGAGCGGCATGGTCCTCAACCCCATCACCATCCACCCCGACGAAACCCTGGCCGACGCTCTCGCGCTGATGAAGAAGCACGGCTTCTCGGGCTTTCCCGTGGTCGAGCGCGGCCCGAACGGCAAGGGCGGGAAGCTCGTCGGCATTCTCACGAACCGCGACGTGCGCTTCGCCACCCATCCCGGCCAGCCGGTTTCCGAACTGATGACCAAGGACCGGCTCATCACCGTGGGTGAGGGCGTGACTCAGGAGGAGGCCAAGCGCCTCCTGCATCAGTTCCGCATCGAGAAGCTGCTGGTGGTCGACGAGCACTACCGCTGCACCGGCCTCGTCACGGTCAAGGACATCGAGAAGCAGGTCGCCAACCCCAACGCCTGCAAGGACGAGCAGGGGCGCCTCAGGGTCGCCGCGGCCACCACGGTGGGCGAGCAGGGCTATGAGCGCACGGAGATGCTGATCGACGCGGGCGTCGACCTCGTCGTCGTCGACACCGCCCACGGCCATTCCCAGAAGGTGCTGGACCAGGTGACGCGCATCAAGCGCCTGTCCAACAAGGTCCAGGTCGTCGCCGGCAACGTCGCCACCGGCGCGGCGACGCGCGCCCTCATCGACGCCGGCGCCGACGCCATCAAGGTCGGCATCGGCCCGGGCTCCATCTGCACCACCCGCATCGTCGCCGGCGTCGGGGTACCGCAGCTCACCGCCATCATGGAGAGCGTCGAGGCGGCGCAGGCGAGCGGCACGCCGGTCATCGCCGACGGCGGCATCAAGTTCTCCGGCGATCTCGCCAAGGCGCTGGCGGCCGGCGCCGAGGTCGCCATGATCGGCGGCCTGCTGGCGGGCACCGACGAGGCGCCCGGCGAGGTCTATCTGTGGCAGGGACGCTCCTACAAGAGCTACCGGGGCATGGGCTCGGTGGGCGCCATGGCCCGCGGTTCCGCCGATCGCTACTTCCAGGCCGAGGTGAAGGATACGCTGAAGCTCGTTCCCGAGGGCATCGAGGGGCAGGTCGCCTACAAGGGGCCGGTCTCCACCGTCGTCCACCAGCTCGTCGGCGGCCTGCGGGCGGCCATGGGCTATACCGGCGCCCGCGATCTCGCGGATTTCCGCACCAAGACCGAGTTCGTACGCATCTCCGGCGCCGGTCTGCGTGAGAGCCACGTGCACGACGTGACGATCACGCGCGAGAGCCCGAACTATCCGAACGGCGGCCGGGTCTGAGCCGGCCCTCAGCCGTTCTCCCATAAAAAAGGCGGCCCGCGGGCCGCCTTTCGTCGTCGTGGAGAGGAGGATCAGTCGCAGACGCGCACGCGCCGCACTTCCGGGCCCCAGGGGGTGTCGACCCAGCGGCGCTCGATCCAGCACTCGCGGTAGGGCGAGGCGGCCGCGGCGGCCGCGCCGCCGATGATCAGGGCCGCGGCACCGGCGCCGACCCACGGGCCGGGACCGCGCCAGCCGCGACCACGATAGTAGCCGGGACCGGGGCGGAAGCCGGGACGGCCGGCAAAACCGGGACCCGGACGGAAGCCCGAACGGCCGCCGAAGCCGGGTCCGCCACGGAAGCCGCCGCCGCGGCGCTGCATCTCGACCGGCTGGCTGTGGTCGACGGCGGCGCCGGTCGCCGCACGCTCCGCGGCGAGGGCGGACGACGGCGCGAGGGTGGCACCGCCGAGGGCGAGCGCACCGAAGGCGGCGGAGAGCGCGAGGCTCCTGAAGGAATTCTGACGCATGACGAAGTCTCCCCGAGTACACGACGGGCGTCCTGCCCGCCGGGCCGCGACGCAGTGGGCGCGCCGTCTCGGCCATAGGACCGGCCAATTCCGGTATTTCCTTGACCAACCCGCCGGCAGCATGCTCGGTTCCGCCGCGTTGACAAGATCGGCTCCCGCTTTTGCGGGGTCGTGATGGAGAAAATTCGATGGGTTTGATGAATCCCGGCGGCGCTTCGCTCGTCTGGCCCGTGCTCGCCCAGGTGGCCCTGACCTTCGTGGTCCTCTTCATCATGGGCTTCTACCGGCGCCAGGCCCTCTATGCCCGAGAGGTGCGCCTGAAGGACATCGCCCTGTCGTCGGAAACCTGGCCGCCGAAGGCCCGGCAGGCGGCCAACAACTTCTCCAACCAGTTCGAGACGCCGGTGCTCTTCTACGTGCTGGCCATCATGGCGATCCATGTCGGCGCCACGGGCTGGGTCATGGCCACCTTCGCCTGGCTCTTCGTCGCGACCCGCATCGTGCACGCCTATGTCCATATCGGCTCGAACGACCTGCGCCTGCGCCCGCTCGTCTTCCTGATCGGCTGCCTCGCGCTGGTCGCCATGCTCGTCGGCGTCCTCATCGCCGCGCTTTGACGACAAGGACCCCGGTCTCGCGACCGGGGTCGAAGTCGGGCAGGGAAGCCGGGTCGGGCTCGGCTCACCAGGCGCAGACGTTCACGAGGCGGCGCTGCAGCCCGTAGGGGGTGTCCACCAGGCGGTAGCGGTAGCAGCTCGCCCCGACGGTGGCGACGCCGAGCCCGCCCACCCAGACGCCGTGGCGCCAGACGCGGTGCCGGTGGCCGTGGCCGTGGCGGTGGAAGCCGAGGTGACGCCCGCCGAAGTGGCGACCGCCGCCGAAATGCATGCCGCCGCCGCGGTGGAAGCCGCCGCCACCACCGCCACGGAAGCCGCGCGCCTCGGCGTCGGTCGTGGCGTAGAGGCTGAGGCCGGCAACGGCGGCGCCCGCGAGGGCCATCGTCTTGAGATTGAACATGGTCGTCGTTCCTTGAGCTTGGGTTCGAGGGAGGAAGCCACCCTTCCTCCTTGAGTGCTCGCGGGGCCGGAAAAGGTTCACCCGAAAAATGCCGGCGAGGGCACGGCATATTTTACGCAATCCGTCCCGGTGAAATTAAGCCGGTGTTCAGCGTCGCGGGCGCATGCTCCAGTCGTCTCCCGTCTGGCAGAGGACATGACCGAGGTCACCGGCATCACGGCGCAGGACATTGCCGAGGCGAAGGCTGCACGGCGTTGGGACCTGACGTTTCCCGAACCGATCGAACGGCGATTCGCCGCCGAGATGGACCTCCGGCGCGGCCAGGCCATCCGGCGCGTGCTGCCGCGCACCCTCGTCATCTACAACGCCTTCCTGCTCGGCGATCACCTGCTGACACCGGATGCCGTCTGGCTGTCCTGGATCGTCCATGTGGCCTTGGTGACCCCCTGGATCATCGTCGCCATCGTCCTGATGCCGAAAATCCGGTCGCGGCCCTGTCGCGATCTCCTGGTGGCGAGCCTGCCGCTGTCGATCATCGCCGGCATTCTCGCGGTCTATTCCGTCTCCCGCTCGCCGCTCGCGGCCCACTACCAGTATTTCGTCGTCATCGCGCTGCTCTACGGCAATGCCGTGCTGAGGCCGCGCCTGACCCTGACCCTCGCCATTTCGGCCGTCACCGTCGCCGCCCATGCGCTGGCGCTGGCCACCCACCCGGGCATGGAGCCCGTCGTCGCTCTCTCCGCGGTCTCCTGTCTGGTCGTGGCGGCCTATGTGTCGCTCTCGACCAATGCCGCCATGGAGCGCGACCTGCGCCGGCTCTATCTCATGAGCCTGTCGGAGAGCCTCGTCGCCAGCGATCTTGGCCGCACGGCCGCCGACCTGCACCGCATGTCGTTGGTCGATCCGCTCACGGGCCTCGCCAACCGCCGGGGCATCGATGTCCGCTCGGCCGGTCTTGCCGCGAGTCCCGATGCGGGTTGTGCCGTGTTGATGATCGACGTCGATCGGTTCAAACCCTTCAACGACCGCTACGGCCACCCCGCGGGTGACCGCTGCCTCGTGGCGGTGGCGGGCGCCATCCGCGAGTCGGTGCGGGGCGGATTGGACATCGCCGGCCGCTACGGCGGCGAGGAGTTCCTGGTCCTGCTGCACGCCGCCGGCCTGGAAGAGGCCCTGCGAACCGCCGAGCGGATCCGCTCGACCGTGGAGTCACTCGCCATTCCACACGAGGCCTCGGAGGCGGGGCGGGTGACGGTCAGCGTCGGCCTCGCCATGGCCGAGCCCGGCGCTGGAGACCTCTGCCCGACCGTCGGCGAGGCGGATGCGGCCCTCTACGAGGCCAAACAGGCCGGCCGCAACCGGGTCCGCGCCTGGATTCCCGGCGCCGTGTCCCGGCGCCGGCCGCCCGGCGGCATCGTGCCGGACGCCGCCTGAACCCCGAAGGGTCCTTGCCGGCGGTGCCCGTCAGCGGCTAACACCCCGTCTCTGGCGGCCGAGACCGCCCCGGAGCCGCCGTGACCCCTTCAGCCCGCCTGTCCGCTGCCATCGAGGTCCTCGCCGATATCGAGGCGCGCCGGCGTCCCGCCCCGGACGCCCTGAAGGACTGGGGCCTCGCCCACCGTTTCGCCGGGTCGAAGGACCGCGCCGCCATCGCCAGTCTGGTCTATGACGCGCTGCGCCGCCGCGCCTCGGCGGCGCACGTCATGGGGGAGGCGGGCCCGCGGGCGGTGCTTCTCGGCGCCCTCGCCCTCGGCCGCGGCATGGACGTCGAGGCCATCGCAGGCCTGTGCACGGGCGAGCGCTTCGCGCCGGAGCCGCTGACGGCGGAGGAGCGGCGGCGCCTCGCCGCCCTCGACCTCTCCGGCGCCCCGCCGGCCGTGGCGGGCGACTTCCCGGACTGGCTGGCGGATGACCTCGCTGCCGCCTTCGGCGACCGGCTCGTGCCGGAGATGGCCGCCCTGGCGGAGCGCGCCCCCATCGACATCCGTGTCAACACGCTGAAGACCGAGCGCATGCGGCTCCTGCCGGAGCTCGCCCATCTCGGCCCCGAACTGACGCCCCATGCGCCCACCGGCCTGCGCTTCGGCCATGGCGAGGACGGCCGCGGCCCGACTCTTCAGGTGACGCCGGAATTCCTCAAGGGCCTGTTCGAGATCCAGGACGAGGGCTCGCAGCTCGTCGCCGCCCTGACCGGCGCCGGCCCCGACATGCAGGTCGTCGACCTCTGCGCCGGTGGCGGCGGCAAGACGCTGGAGCTGGCGGCGCTCATGGACAATTCCGGCCAGATCTACGCGACCGACGCCGATGCGCGCCGCCTCGCTCCCATCCACGATCGTCTCGCCCGCGCCGGCGTCCGCAACGTGCAGGTACGCACCCCCAAGGGCAGGGGAGACGAGCCGCTGGCCGACCTCGCCGGCAAGATCGATCTCGTTGTGGTGGATGCCCCCTGCACCGGCATCGGCACCTGGCGGCGCAACCCCGACACCAAGTGGCGGGTGCGCCCCGGCGCCCTCGACGAACGGATGAAGGACCAGGACCTCGTCCTCGACCGCGCGGCGAAGCTGGTGAAGAAGGGCGGCCGCATCGCCTACATCACCTGCTCGGTCATCCCGCGCGAGAACGACCAGCGCGTTGCCGCCTTCCTGAAGGGGAATCGCGACTTCACGGCCGTCGACCCCCGCGAGGTTCTGGCGCTTGCACCCGACACGCTCTCCGAGCGCGACGACCTCGTCACGCCCGCCGGCCTCGGCCTGCAGCTGTCGCCGCTCAGGACGAGGACGGACGGCTTCTATTGCGCGGTCCTGGAACGATCCCGATGAGCGGCCGACATCTCTCCCGCCGCCTCGTCCTGGCTGCTGCGCTCGGCGTCGCGCCGGTCGTCGCGCAGGCCCAGCCGGTCGCCCGCGTCTCCACGCGCGAGGCCGCGGCGGCGGCCCGCCTCATCAATGCCTATCGGGCCAGCCGGCGGCTCGGCGCGTTGCGGGTCGATGCCCGCCTCAACGCGGTCGCCGCCGAACATGCCCGCGCCATGGCGGGGGTCGATCTCCTGTCCCACGACATCGGCGAGGCCTATGCGGTCCGGATGCGCCGGCACGGACTTCCCACGGCTTCGGAAAATCTCGGCTGGGGCTACGAGACGGTCGCCGAGGCGGTCACTGCCTGGCGCGCCTCGCCGCCGCACCACGCCAACCTGGTGAAGGCGCACGTCCGCATGGGTCTCGCCCGCGCCGTGGCGCCGGGCATGCGCCCCTACTGGGTGCTGGTCCTCGCCCCCTGACGTCCTGCTGCCATTCCCGTGTTGACGGCGCGAAGCCCGGACTTGCGCCAT
Source organism: Phreatobacter cathodiphilus (assembly GCF_003008515.1). Lineage (NCBI taxonomy): Bacteria > Pseudomonadati > Pseudomonadota > Alphaproteobacteria > Hyphomicrobiales > Phreatobacteraceae > Phreatobacter > Phreatobacter cathodiphilus. Next base: position 1,073,684 of record NZ_CP027668.1, read on the forward strand.
TCCCGGCATGGTCGTAACGCAGGGCCATGACCCAGCACGACTCCATTCTCATCATCGACTTCGGCTCGCAGGTGACCCAGCTCATCGCACGGCGCGTCCGCGAGGCGGGCGTCTATTGCGAGATCCATCCCTTCCAGTCGGCGGAAGCCGCCTATCGCAGGCTGAAGCCGAAGGGGGTCATCCTGTCCGGTGGCCCCGCCTCGGTCACGGAGGACTTCTCGCCCCGCGCCCCGCAGTTGATCTTCGACGAGAAGCTCCCCGTCTTCGGCATCTGCTACGGCGAGCAGACCATGGCCGAGCAGCTCGGCGGCAAGGTCGAGGCCGGCCATCACCGGGAGTTCGGCCGCGCCTTCCTCGAGGTGCAGAAGCCGAGCAAGCTGTTCGAGGGCGTCTGGGAGCCGGGCAGCCGTCACCAGGTATGGATGAGCCACGGCGACCGCGTGACCCGCCTGCCCGAGGGCTTTGAGGTGGTGGCGACCTCCGACAACGCCCCCTATGCCGCCATCGCCGACGAGAAGCGCAACTACTACGCCGTCCAGTTCCACCCGGAGGTCGTCCACACGCCGGACGGCGCCAAGCTCATCGGCAATTTCGTCCACAACATTGCCGGCGCGAAATCCGACTGGACCATGTCGGCCTATCGTCAGGAGATGATCGCCAAGATCCGCGCCCAGGTCGGCAAGGGCAAGGTGATCTGCGGCCTGTCCGGCGGCGTCGATTCCTCCGTCGCGGCCGTGCTCATCCACGAGGCCATCGGCGACCAGCTCACCTGCGTCTTCGTCGACCACGGCCTGATGCGCCAGAACGAGGCAAGGGAGGTCGTCGACCTCTTCCGCGGCCACTACAATATCCCGCTAGTCCACGTGGACGCGGCCGACCTCTTCCTCGGCGAACTCGCCGGGGTCACCGATCCGGAGACCAAGCGCAAAACCATCGGCCGCCTCTTCATCGAGGTCTTCGAGAAGGAGGCCAAGGCCATCGGCGGCGCGGAGTTCCTCGCCCAGGGCACGCTCTATCCCGACGTGATCGAGAGCGTCTCCTTCACCGGCGGCCCCTCGGTCACCATCAAGAGCCACCACAATGTCGGCGGCCTGCCCGAGCGCATGAACATGAAGCTCGTGGAGCCGCTGCGCGAGCTCTTCAAGGACGAAGTGCGGGCGCTCGGCCGCGAGCTCGGCCTTCCCGACAGCTTCGTCGGCCGTCATCCCTTCCCGGGACCGGGCCTCGCCATCCGCATCCCCGGCGACATCACGCGCGAGAAGCTCGACATCCTGCGCCAGGCGGACGCCATCTATCTCGACGAGATCCGCAAGGCCGGCCTCTACGACATCATCTGGCAGGCCTTCGCCGTGCTGCTCCCCGTGCGCACCGTCGGCGTCATGGGCGACGGACGCACCTACGACCACGTCTGTGCGCTTCGCGCCGTGACCTCCGTCGACGGCATGACCGCCGACTTCTACCCCTTCGACATGAACTTCCTCGGCCGCGCCGCCACCCGCATCATCAACGAGGTGCGCGGCATCAACCGGGTCGTCTATGACGTGACCTCGAAGCCGCCGGGGACCATCGAGTGGGAGTGAGGCGGTCCATCCTGAAGGCGCCCGCGCTGCGATGAGCCAGAAGTCGTCGACCCCGTCCCGCGAGCGCCGCATCAAGCGCATCTGCGTGCGCCAGGGCCTGCATCTGATGACGGCGCAGAAGCCCGACAAGCAGGTCCTGGCCCATGGCGGCTATATGCTGCGCGATGCCGAGACCATGGCCATCGTGCTGGGCGACAAGGGCTATCTCTTCTCCGCCGACCTCGACGACGTCGAGGCCTATCTCGACGCCCTGGAATGAGGCGAGCCCGATGACTGTGACGATCTACGGGATCACCACCTGCGACACCGTCCGCAAGGCGAGGACCTGGCTCGACCAGAAGGGCATCACCTACCACTTCCACGACTTCCGCAAGGACGGGCTGGATGCCGCACGTCTGGGCGGCTGGCTCGACGGGCTCGGCTGGGAGACGGTGCTGAACCGCGCCGGCACCTCCTTCCGCGCGCTTCCCGAGGCGGAGCGCACGGGCCTCGACCGCGACAAGGCGGCGGCGCTGATCCTCGCCAACCCCACGCTGGTGAAGCGCCCGGTTCTGGATGCGGACGGCAGGGTCACCGTCGGCTTCAAGCCGGACACCTACGCGGCTCTCTTCAGCCGCTGACGCCGGCCGCTGGCCCCCGGTCCCGCAGCGCCACCCACAGGCCGAGCCCGCAGCCGGCCGCAGCCGTGACAAAGGGCGCCCAGGACGCTGCGAGCGCCCATCCATAGCTTGTAAAGTACGGCGTGCCTCTGAGCTGGTAGAAGGCGAAGAGCCCGAGCACCGCCGCTCCATAGCCGCCGACGAGGCCGAGCCCGCCGCCGATGGCCGCGCGGACGCCCCGCGGGGCAGGTTGGCGCGGCGCGACGTCGCCGCCCTCGCGGCGGAGTTCCCGCCGCCGCGTCACCACGGCCGCCGTCGCGCCGGTGGCGAGCGCGGTGAGGCAGGCGACGAAGGGGCCGATGACGAAGACCAGCCCCATGGCCGCGGCGCCCTCGCGCTGCGACACATCGAAGACCTCGAACAGGACGAGCCCGATCGCCACCGCCGCGAGGAATCCGCCGACGAGGCCGATCACCGCCCAGAGCAGGGCCCAACCGAATATGCGCATCGACAGTCCTCCGCCGTCGTCTCCGGCGCAGGCCTGATTAGGACGCGTGCGTTGCCGGGCCGTGGCTCGCGCCCGGCCCCGTGTTTCGGAATGGAAGGAAAGGGCGGGCGCTCAGGGCGCGCGGGCGGGCCGCGGTGCCGGCAGCGGCGCAAAGCCGATGGCGGCAGAGGGCAGGGGGGCCTCCTCGGTCGCCGCCGGAACTGTGGCCGGGGGCGCCGCCGACAGCGAGATCGTGCGCGGCGCGGTGGCGGGAGGCGCCTGCATCTGGATCGGCGGCGGGCCCGCCGGGGCAGCGGCGACCGGCGGCGGGGCCGGATCGGCCGGCACGATGACCCGCGCCTGGACCTTGTTCGGGTCGGCCTCCGTGCCCGGCAGCGTGACCGGCCTCGACTGGCTGGAGGCGAGCGCCGGAGCCTCGGGCGCCGGCGGCGGTGCAGCCGGAAGCAGGACCGGCGCGAGTTCGGCCTGGATCATCTCGCGGTTGGCGAGGGTGAACACCGCGGCCGATCCGCCGGCGAGGGCGATGGCGAAGACCGTGAAGGCGAGACGTCGCCAGCGCGCACCGCGCAGGCGGCGGGCCATCGCGCGTTCGCGCGCCGGGTCATAGGCCGTCGCGAAATCATCCGCGTCGTTCGGGAGGGTCTGCGCTGCGTCGGGCAATGTCACTGGAACGTGTTTCATTCGACCAAGGGCAGGTGATGCAATGGACCGCTACCACGTCCCGCCGCGGCGAGAAAGCTTCAGGACGATGGCGATGAAAGCTCCCCCTGAATGATCTCCAAATGTGGCGGGGATGGGGAGCCGGCGGAATTTGTCGGCGGCCGCCACGAATCCGCCGCCGGAGCCCCCGATCAGCAGGCCTCGCGCCTCCCGCCGCCGCGCTCGTGCCGCGTTTGCGTCGGACAGGGGGAGTTGATAGGTTCCGCCGCTTCCGACAGGGGCTTGCGCGACCCGCATCGGGGCACCGCAGCTGGATGAGACCATGGCCGATATTTTCGACGAAGTAGAAGAAGACCTGCGCCGGGCGCGGTTCGAAAGGCTGTGGTCGAAATACTGGCCCGTCATGCTCGGCTTCGCCGTGGTGGTCGTGGTGGTCGTCGGCGGCTGGCGCTTCTACGACTATCTCCAGGCTCAGCGATCCGCCGCCGCCGGCGCGAAGTTCGAGGCGGCGCTGCGCCTGTCCCGCACCAGCGGCAGCGAGGCGGAGCAGCAGTTCGCCGCCCTCGCCTCCGACGCGCCGTCGGGTTACCGGATCCTCGCCCGCTTCCGTCAGGCGACCGAGCTCGCCGCGCGCGACAAGGCGGCCGGGGCCGCCGCCTTCGACGCCCTCGCCGCCGACGGCGGCATCGGCCCTGTTCTGCAGGACCTCGCCCGCCTGCGCGCCGCCTATGCCCTGGTCGACAGTGCGCCGCCGGCCGAACTCGTCCGCCGCGCCGAGCCGCTCGCCTCCGCCGACGGCCCCTTCCGCCACTCGGCGCGGGAGATTCTCGCCCTCGCCGCGCTCAAGGCGGGTGATCGCCCGGCGGCCGAGCGCTGGATCAAGGCCATCCAGGACGACCGCGAGACGCCCCAGGGGGTGCGCGGCCGCGCCGACCTCATGTCCACCGTCTTCTCCGCCAGCGGCAGCTGAGCGCTTTCGGGAACAACGCTATGACCATCGATCGACCCGACCGCCGACTGATCCTGCGCACCGGCATGCTCGCCGCCCTCGGCCTCGGCCTCGCCGGGTGCGAGACGCTGCAGGACCTTCCCTCCATGTTCGAGCGCCGCCAGCCGCCGCTCGCCGGCGACCGCCGCGCCGTCTTCCCCGAAGGCGTCCCCGGCATCGATCGGTCGATCCAGCAGCCCGCCAACTCGCCCGTCGGCGCCGCACCGCCGCCCGAGCCTGCGCCGTCGGCGCCGGCGCGCGGCCGCTGACCCGCATCGCACCCCTCATGACCTTCACGCTCGCCATCGTCGGCCGGCCCAATGTCGGCAAGTCGACGCTGTTCAACCGTCTCGTCGGCAAGCGCATCGCGCTGGTCGACGACCGGCCGGGCGTGACCCGCGACCGCCGCGAGGGCGAGGCGAGCCTGGGCGACCTCGAGTTCACCATCATCGACACGGCCGGCCTCGAGGACACCCGCGAGGGCAGCCTCGAGAGCCGCATGCGGGCGCAGACCGAGGAAGCCATCCGCCTCGCCGACGCCGTGCTCTTCATGATCGACGCCCGCATCGGCCTCACCCCCGACGACCGCTCCTTCGCCGAGCTCGTGCGCAAGTCGGGCAAGCCGGTGATCCTCGCCGCCAACAAGAGCGAGGGGAAGGTCGGCATGGCCGGCGCCTACGAGGCCTTCGGCCTCGGCCTCGGCGATCCCGTGCCGCTTTCGGCCGAGCACGGCGAAGGCATCAACGAGCTCTACGAGGCCCTCGCCGCCCTCATGCCGCCGCCGGTCTTCGCCGACGAGGACGAGGACGAGCAGGCGGAGGACGACCTGCCCGCCGGCGACCAGGAGGCGCCGCCCGAGGACCTGTCGAAGCCGATTCCGGTGGCCATCGTCGGCCGACCGAATGCCGGCAAGTCCACCCTCGTCAACGCCCTCATCGGCGAGGACCGCCTGCTCACCGGCCCGGAGGCCGGCATCACCCGCGATTCCATCTCCGTCGACTGGGAGTGGGGCGGCCGCAAGTTCCGCCTCGTCGACACGGCGGGCCTGAGGAAGCGGGCGCGCATCGAGGACAAGCTGGAGAAGCTCTCCGTCGCCGACGCGCTGCGCTCCATCCGCTTCGCCGAAGTGGTGGTCGTCTGCATGGACGCCACCAAGCCCTTCGAGGACCAGGACCTCAGGATCGCCGACCTCGCCTCCAAGGAGGGCAGGGCGGTGGTCCTCGCCTTCACCAAATGGGACCTTGTGCCGCACAAGGGCGGCAAGGCGGCGAAGCTGCGCGAGGAGACCGATCACTGGCTGCCGCAGATCAAGGGCTGCCCCGTCGTCGCCAACTCGGCCGAGACCGGACAGGGCCTCGACCGGCTGATGCAGGCGATCCTCGATGCCCGGGTGCCGTGGCAGAAGCGCATCTCCACCAGCACGCTGGTGCGCTGGCTGCAGGAGACTATCGACCACCATCCGCCGCCGGCGGTCACCGGCCGCCGCATCAAGCTGCGCTACATGACGCAGGCCAAGACGCGGCCGCCGACCTTCGTCGCCTTCTGCTCGCGCCCCGAGGCGCTGCCCGAGAGCTATCTGCGCTATCTGGTCAACGGCCTGCGGGAGAGCTTCGACCTCCAGGGCACCCCGATCCGCTTCCACCTGAAGAAGACGGACAATCCCTACGAGGAAAAGGGCCGGAAGATCCGGTAGAGGGCGTCGCCGGCGCGCTGCCGTCCGATTTCAATACCCCAGGGTGAACCGCATGCGCGCGTGCTTGCCCGTCTCCAGTTCGTCCACCATCGCCACCGCGAAGTCCTCGGCCGAGATGGCGCTGTTGCCGGCGGCGTCCACGATCAACTGGTCGGTCCCGAGCCGGAAGCGCCCGGTGCGCTCGCCCGGCTGGATCACCGCGGCGGGCGAGAGGAAGGTCCAGTTGAGCGCCGGCTCGGCCTTCAGCTTGTCCAGGAAGGCGCCGCCGGCCTTGGCCTCGCCGAGGTAGAGCGCCGGGAACTGCGGCGTGTCGAAGAGCTTCACGCCGGGAGCGACCTCGAGGCTGCCGGCGCCGCCCACGACCAGATAGCGCGCCACGCCCGAAGCCTTGGCGGCACCGATCAACGTGTCGGCGTCGGAGGCGAGATAATGCACCGACGAGATGACCGCGTCGTGGCCGGCATAGGCGGCGGCGAGCGCCTTTCCGTCGAAGGCGTCTACGGCCCTGGCGGTTACGCCGGGCAGGGCGGCGATCTTCGCGGTGTCGCGGGCAAGCGCCGTCACCTGGTGGCCGCGGGCCGAGAGTTCGGCGAGGATGCGCGATCCGACCATGCCGGAGGCGCCGAGGAGAGCGACTTTCATCGAGGATGTCCCTATGGTAGTTACCAATGGAGACCAGATAGCTGCTGGAGAGCGCCTGCGTAAGAAGGCACTTTCCGCTCACGAGGTCACCGGGAAGGAACCGCCATGGCCGCGACGATCAGGATCGAGGAACCCGCAAAGGCGATGGGCGCGAGCGCCCATCTTTCGCCCGACGTCTTCGCGGCCGATTGCCCCACCCGCCGCGTCCTCGACCGGATCGGCGACAAATGGGCGGTGCTGATCCTGATCCTGCTGGCCCGCGGCACCACGCGCTTCAACGAGCTGCGGCGTCTCATCGACGGCATCTCGCAGAAGATGCTGTCGCAGACTCTGAAGAGCCTGGAGCGCGACGGCCTCGTCTCCCGCCGCGTCATCCCCACCGTGCCGGTGGCGGTGGAATATGCGATCACGCCGCTGGGGCGGACGCTGCACGATGCGGTCGATCCGCTGCGCATCTGGGCCGAGACCCATATCGCCGCCGTGGAGGCGGCGCAGAAGCGCTACGACGGGGGCGGGCAGGCCAGCGCCTGAGCGACGGCACTCTCGTGAGACGTCCGGAGCCGCCTCAGGCCGGGTCGCGGAAGCTCTTCCAGCTCCGGGTGGGGTAGTCGTAGAGGCGACCGCTCTCGGTCACCGAGGTGAGGCACATGGCGACGATGGCCTCGGCGGCGGCCTCGGGCGGCTCCAGCGTCTGCGGATCCTCACCCGGCATGGCCTGCGCCCGCATGGTGGTGCGGATCGGCCCGGGATTGAACAGGTTCACCCGGATCGCCGTCCTCTCGGTCTCGGCCGCATAGGTGCGGGCGAGGGCGTCGACGGCGGCCTTGGTCGAGGAATAGGGACCCCAGAAAGGCCGGCACTTGGTGGCGGCGCCGGAGGTCACGAAGACGGCGCGGCCCGCAACGGATGCCTGCAGCAGCGGGTCGAAGGAGCGGATCAGCCGCCACTGCGCCGTCAGGTTCACCGCGACGATCTGGTCCCAGTCCTTCGGCACCACATGGCCGAGCGGCGAGATCGGGCCGAGGATGGCGCCGTTGGCGACGAGCACATCGAGCTTTCCCCAACGCTCGTGGATGGCGAGGCCGAGCCTGTCGAGACCGTCGCCGTCGCGGATGTCGAGCGGCACCAGGGTGGGCGCGAGGCCGCCCGCCTGGCGGATGGCGTCGTCGAGGGATTCCAGGCCCCCCTGCGTGCGGGCCACGGCGACCACCTGCGCGCCGCCGGCGGCCAGCGCCAGGGCGGTGGCGCGGCCGATGCCGCGCGAGGCGCCGGTGACGCAGGCGATGCGTCCGGAAAAGGGCTTGTCGGTCATGGGATTGTCGTAGCCGTCCTCAGCTCGCCTCGGCCAGCAGCGAGAGCTGCTTGGCGCCCTCGCCGACGAGGTCGGTGATGGTCGTGGGATAGTCGCCGGTGAAGTAATGGTCGGTGAACTGCGGCTGCGCCGCGTTGCGCGACGGCTCGCCGAGCGCCCGGTAGAGCCCGTCGATGGAGATGAAGGCGAGGGAATCGACGCCGAGATAGTCGCGCATCTCGTCGATCGACATGTGGGCGGCCAGCAGCTTCTCCTGGTCCGGCATGTCGATGCCGTAATAGTCCGGGTACTTGATCGGCGGCGAGGCAATGCGGAAATGCACCTCCTTCGCGCCGGCGTCGCGCATCATCCGCACGATCTTGCGCGAGGTGGTGCCGCGCACGATGGAATCGTCGACGAGCACCAGCCGCTGGCCCTCGATCACCGCGCGATTGGCCGAATGCTTCATCCTGACGCCCTGGTCGCGCACCGACTGGGTCGGCTGGATGAAGGTGCGGCCGACATAGTGGTTGCGGATGATGCCGAGTTCGTAGGGAAGGCCCGAGGCCTGGGCGTAGCCGATGGCCGCCGGCACGCCCGAATCCGGCACGGGGACGATGACGTCCGCCGGCACGTTCGACTCCTCGGCGAGGATCGCGCCGATTCGCTTGCGCATGCCGTATACGTTCTTGCCGTCGACGATGGAATCCGGCCGGGCGAAGTAGACGTATTCGAAGATGCAGGGGCGCTTGCGGCGCGCCGGGAAGGGCTTGATCGACTCGAGGCCGCGCTCGTCGATCACCACCACCTCGCCGTTCTCCACCTCGCGCACGAAGCGCGCGCCGATGATGTCGAGCGCCACCGTCTCGGAGGTCAGGATGAACTTGCCGTCGAGTTCGCCGATCACCAGCGGCCGAATGCCGAGGGGATCGCGCGCGCCGATCAGTTTCTTGTTGGTCATGCCGACGAAGGCATAGCCGCCTTCGATCTGGCCGAGCGCGTCGATGAAGCGGTCGACGAAGCGGTTGCGGCGCGAGCGCGCCACGAGGTGCAGGATCACCTCGGTGTCCGAGGTCGCCTGGTAGATGGCGCCGTCGGCGATCAGGCGGCGGCGAAGCGTCAGGCCGTTGGTGAGGTTGCCGTTGTGGCAGGCGGCGAAGCCGCCGGTCTCCAGCTCGGCGAAGAGCGGCTGGACGTTGCGCAGGATGTTGCCGCCGGTGGTGGAATAGCGCGTGTGGCCGATGGCGGAGGGGCCGGGCAGCCGCTCGATCACGTCGAGGCGGGAAAAATTGTCGCCGACGAGGCCCATGCGCCGCTCGGAATGGAAGCGCGCGCCGTCGAAGGAGACGATGCCGGCCGCTTCCTGGCCGCGGTGCTGGAGCGCGTGCAGTCCGAGCGCGGTGAGCGCCGCGGCGTCCGGATGGTCGTAGACGCCGAAGACGCCGCACTCCTCGTGCAGCCGGTCGGAGTCGACGTCGAGGACGAGGTCGTCACGGCACGGCGCGTCAGCCTCGTGATGGCGGACTTCAAGGGATTGCGTCATCGCATCCTCGTCGTTGAATGACATCGGTCGTCGGCCCGTCGCGTCATATGCGGGCTGATGCGCCGGAACGATAGGTCCACCCCATGCACGGCGACCATGCGCCGGAAGAACAGCGGGCGCCAGATCAGGGCTGGCGCGGCGGCGTCGCGCCCGGCGCCGGCGTCGCCGGCGGCGTGCCGGGAGCGGCGGGGGCCGTGGTCGCCGGAGGCGTCGTCGCGGGCGGCGTCCCGCCCGGGGTCGACCGGTTCAGGCGGCGCAGGATGTCGGACCCTTCGATGTCCTGCGGCAACTGCGCGATCAGCCAGTCCTTGGTCTGCTCGAGCAGGGCGTAGGACTTGGCCCGCGTCACCCAGTCGGGGCGGTTCGGGCCGGGGACGAGCCAGGTGAAGAAGGCGAAGGCGACGACCACGATGACGAGGCCGCGGCCGAGGCCGAAGACGAAGCCGAGGGTGCGGTCGAGCACGCCGATCTTGGAATCGAGGATGGCGTCGGAAATCTTGATGGTGATGAGCGAGACGATGACGAGCACTGTCAGGAAGACGCCGGCGATGACGATCGCCTTGGCGAGGAGCTCGTTGGTGATCTGCGTCTGCGCGATCGGCAGCAGCCGCGGATAGGCGTACCACGTCGCGATCGCCGCCAGCGCCCAGGATGCGATGGACAGGACCTCGCGGACGAAGCCGCGAACCATCGCCAGCAGCGCGGAGATCAGCATGATCGCGGCGAGGCCGATATCGAGATAGGTCACCGGCATCGATTTCGGCTCCGGAATGCGAGGTTCGGGCGCTGCGAGTCGGAAAACCCGCGCGCGACCCCGCGCTTATAGCGAGGCGGGTGGCCCGCGTCACCCCGTCACGGGCGCGAGCGATCCTCACCACGCGGACCGGTCCGAATTGTGGCGGCGGGACGCGCTCGGCCGCTCACGGCTGGGGCGTCGCGGGGAGGGCGGAGACCGCCTTCGGCGGCGTCACGCCCATGGAGACATAGATGCTCATCAACTGGTCGATGCCGATGTCGGCCGGGCTCACCCAGGTCTCCGGCACGTAGATCAGGCCGCCGCCGATGGGCACCGGCGCGGTGGGCACGAGAATGCCGAGATAGCGCTGCTCTCCAACCATCACCGCCTCGTGCGACGGCAGCAGGGCGAGCACCGCCGCGCCGCCCGGCTCGCCGCCGAAGAAACACCAGACCGGGCTCATGCTCTTCAGCCCGTCGGCGTCCTTGCGGTCCACCATGGAGACGAAGCGCCGCGACAGGTCGTAGACCGTTCCGATCAGCGGAATGCGCCGCATGATGCGGTCGAGCGCATCCTGCAGACGCTCCTGCAGCACGATGGCGACGAGGCCGAGGAGGTAGATGACGCCGACGACGATCAGGATGCCGATGAGATAGGCGGCGAGCGACGACGACGAGAAGCCGAGGCCGAGGGACGTCAGGAACCGCCCCACCACCGTGCCGGGGCCGACGAAGCCGTAGATGAAGCTCACCGACCAGCCGACGACGAAGGCGGTGACCGCCAGCGGCAGCAGCAGCAGGACGCCCGCCAGGAAGACGCGCCTCAGATTGCCCATCCTTGCTCCCCCTCACGGGGCTTGCGCCCCGGCTGCCCCCGCACGGGGATCACTCCCCCGCTGCCGCCTTCGGCCGCTCCCGCGCCACGCCCGAGGCCGCGATATCCGCGACCAGGGTCGACAGGCCGGTGACGGCCTGCACCGCAAGCCCGGTCTCGCCGGTCTCGCCGCGTGCGATCTCCGGCACCACGGCCCTGGTGAAGCCGAGCTTCTTGGCTTCCTTGAGGCGGGCCGCCGCCTGGGCCACGGGCCGGACCGCCCCGGAGAGGCTCACCTCGCCGAAATAGACCGCATCCGCCGGCAGCACGGCGCCGGAGAGCGAGGAGACGAGGGCCGCCGCCACCGCCAGGTCCGCCGCCGGCTCGGCGATCCTCAGGCCCCCCGCGACGTTGAGATAGACGTCGTGGCCGCCGAGCCGCACGCCGCAATGGGCGTCGAGCACGGCGAGCACCATGGAGAGCCGCGCCGGGTCCCAGCCCACCACCGCCCGCCGCGGCGTGCCGAGGGTGGAGGGGGCGACGAGGGCCTGGATCTCCACGAGAACCGGCCGCGTGCCCTCCATGCCGGCGAAGACGGCGGTGCCCGGTGCGCCGAGGTCGCGCCCCGCGAGGAACAGTTCGGAGGGGTTCGGCACCTCGCGCAGACCCTTGCCGGTCATCTCGAAGACGCCGATCTCGTCGGTCGGGCCGAAGCGGTTCTTCACCGCCCGCAGGATGCGGAAATGGTGGCCGCCTTCGCCCTCGAAGCTCATGACCGCGTCGACCATGTGCTCGACCACCCGCGGGCCGGCGATCTGGCCGTCCTTGGTGACGTGACCGACGAGGATCACCGCGGCCCCGGACTTCTTCGCGAAGCGGATCAGCACCTGGGCGGCCGAGCGCACCTGGCTCACCGTTCCCGGCGCGCTCTCCACCGAATCCGTCCACATGGTCTGGATCGAATCGATCACCACCAGCCGCGGCGTCACGCCTTCCGACAGGGTGGCGACGATGTCCTCGACATTGGTCTCCGCCGCGAGCTCCACGGGGGAGGCGGTGAGTCCGAGCCGCTCCGCCCTCAGCCGCACCTGGCCGACGGCCTCCTCGCCCGAGATGTAGACGACCCGGTGGCCCATGCGGGCGAGCCGGGCCGAGGCCTGGATCAGCAGTGTCGACTTGCCGATGCCGGGATCGCCGCCGATCAGGATCACCGAGCCCTTGACGAGTCCGCCGCCGAAGACCCGGTCGAGCTCGCCGACCTGCGTCTCCGTCCGGGGCGCCTGGTCGTTGACGCCGTCGAGGCCGGCGAGGGCGAAAGCCCGCCCGCGTGTCTTGCCGGCCTTGGCCGGTGCGCCGCCGACGCCGGTGGCTGCCACGCTCTCCTCGGCGATGGTGTTCCAGGCCCCGCAGCTCTCGCACTTGCCCTGCCAGCGGCCGTAGGTCGCGCCGCAGGACTGGCAGACATAGGTGGTGGTGGAGCGGGCCATGTCAGCCGGTATAGCGCCTGTGGTAGCGCCTGCCGAGGCTCGTCAGGATCTCATAGCCGATGGTGCCGGCCGCTTCCGCCACGTCGTCGACGCCGATTCCGTCGCCGATGAGGGTCGCGGTGTCGCCGGCTGCGACCGCACCCGCATCCGTCACGTCGATGGCGATGAGGTCCATGGAGACGCGGCCGGCGGGCTGGCAGAGGACGCCGTTGACCCGCATCGGCGCGCCGGTCTTCCGGTCGGTCGAGCCCGCCTGGCGCAGGTAGCCGTCGGCATAGCCGACCGAGACCACGGCGATGCGGCTGTTGCGCCCGGCCGTCCACGCGGCGCCGTAGCCGACGGTGTCGCCCACCCGCACGCTGCGCACCTGCACGATGGGCGCTTCCAGCGTCACGACCGGCGCGAGCGGGTCGCGGCCGGCGACGTAGCGGGCGCCGTAGAGCGCGACGCCCGGCCGCATCAGGTCGTGGCGGGCCGCGGGCAGGGTGCAACCGGCGGAATTGGCGAGCGAGCCGGGAATGCCCGGAAACAGGCCGCGGATCTGCTGGAACCGGTCGATCTGCCGGGCGGTGAGCGGATGGCCCGGCTCGTCGGCGCAGGCGAAGTGGCTCATCAACAGGGCCGGCTCGAAGGCGAGGGCGTTGGCACCGGGTTCGGCGAGCAGGGCGGCCTCGGCGAGGTCGAGCCCCAGCCGGTTCATGCCGGTGTCGACATGGATGGCGGCGGGAAGGCGGCGGCCGACCGTCTCGCAATGGGCGGCGAAGATCTCCACGTCCTCGCGGCTGCCGAGTACCGGGCGGATGTCGTGGGCCGTATAGGTGTCCAGGGCCGCGCCGAAAAGACCGTTGAGCACGTAGACGGTCGCGGCGGGAAGCGCGGCGCGCAGCCGCTTCGCCTCCGACAGATGCGCGACGAAGAAGGTCGTGCAGCCCGCGCCGGCGAGCGCCGGGCCGGCCCGCTCGATGCCGAGCCCGTAGGCGTCGGCCTTCACCACCGCCGCCGTGGCGACGCCGCCGCCCATGCCGACGATCGCCCGGTAATTGGCGGCCAGGGCCGCGAGGTCGATGGTCAGGACCGCGCCGGCCTCGCTCTGCGGAATGGTCATGGGCCTACTCGAAGCGTTCGGGCAGCCGGTCGGCATCGGCGAGATCGGAGAAGCGCGTCACCGAATCCTCGAACTGCAGCATGACCGTGCCGGTGGGGCCGTGGCGCTGCTTGCCGATGATCACCTCGGCGCGGCCGTGGACCTGCGCCATGTCGGTCTGCCACTTCAGGTGTTCCTCGGTGCCGGGCTTCGGCTCCTTGTTCTTCAGATAGTATTCCTCGCGGAACACGAACATCACGGCGTCGGCGTCCTGCTCGATGGAGCCGGATTCGCGCAGGTCCGAGAGCTGGGGACGCTTGTCGTCGCGGTTCTCGACCTGACGCGAGAGCTGCGACAGCGCCATGATCGGCACGTGCAGCTCCTTGGCCAGCGCCTTGAGGCCGGTCGTGATCTCGGTCAGCTCCTGCACGCGGTTGTCGCCCTTCTTCGACGAGCCGGAGAGGAGCTGGAGATAGTCCACCACCATGAAGTCGAGGCCGCGCTGGCGCTTCAGGCGCCGGGCGCGCGCCGCGAGCTGGACGATGGACAGGCCGCCCGTGTCGTCGATGTAGAGCGGCAGCGACTGGATCTCCTGCGCCGCCTGGGTGAGCTTGTAGAACTCGTCCTCGCGCATGTCGCCGCGACGGATCTTGTAGGAAGGGATGGCCGCCTGCTCGGCGACGATACGGGTGGCGAGCTGGTCGGCGCTCATTTCCAGCGAGAAGAAGCCGACGATGCCGCCGTTGGTGGTCTTGTGGGTGCCGTCGGGCTCGACCTCGAACTTGTAGGCCTTGGCGATGTTGAAGGCGATGTTGGTGGCGAGCGCCGTCTTGCCCATGCCCGGGCGTCCCGCGAGGATGACGAGGTCGGAATGCTGCAGGCCGCCGAGGCGCTGGTCGAGATCGTTCAGTCCGGTCGAGATGCCCGACAGCTTGCCGTCGCGCTGATAGGCCGCCGCCGCCATGTCGATGGCGCGCGCCATGGCGTCGGTGAAGCGGCGGAAGCCGCCGTCGTAGCGGCCGGTCTCGGCGAGCTCGAACAGGCTCTTCTCGGCGTCCTCGATCTGCTGGCGCGGCGGCATGTCCACCGGCGCGTCGTAGGCGACGTTGACCATGCCCTCGCCGATGAGGATCAGGTTGCGGCGGATGGCGAGGTCGTAGATCGCCCGGCCGTAATCCTCGGCGTTGATGATCGTCGTGGCTTCCGCCGCGAGGCGCCCGAGATATTGCGCCACGGTCATGCCGCCGACCTCGATGGCCGCGTCGTTCATGAAGGTCTTGAGCGTCACCGGCGTCGCGATCTTGCCGGCGCGGATGAGCTGCGAGGCGATCTCGTGGATCTTCTGGTGCAGCGGGTCGAAGAAGTGCTTCGGCTCCAGGAAGTCGGAGACACGGTAGAAGGCCTCGTTGTTGACGAGGATCGCGCCCAGCAGCGCCTGCTCCGCCTCGATGTTGTGCGGCGCCTGGCGAAACGGCAGGTCGGACGGGCCGACGGATTTCAGGGCGGGCAGTGCGGACATGGGGCTTCTGAGTCTGTGCTGGGGCAGGCCTGTCTAGCAGAGCGGAGCAGTGCCGGGGCCAATCCTTTGGCAGCAGCGGCCATCATCGCCCGCTCTCCCCGATTCTCACAGGCCCATCCGGGAAGGGCGCGCATCGCAGGTGGACGCTTGACTCGCGCCGCCTGATCGGAACGGCGCCCTGTGGCCCCGGCGCCACGCCGCTGCGCAAGCAATCCGACGTCGAGCCAAGAATACAACCTGCGGGTTACTTGCGCCACGTTTGGAAACCTAACGTTAAGATTAACGTGCGATCCCTCATGCGAGCCGCAATCGCGGTGAATCGTTCATTTCCAAGGGGCGCTCCCATGTTCAAGCGTGTCGCAATACCCATGGCCGCCGCTGCGGTTCTCATGACATCCAGCGTCGCCGGCGCTGCCGATCTCGGCGGGCCGGTCCTGCGCGGCTCCGAGGTCGTCGCGCCGTCCTACGAGTACAGTGACCACTGGAGCGGCGTCTATCTGGGCGGCCATGTCGGCACCCAGTTCGTCCACAACCGCGGCTTCCACAGCGATGCCACCGGCACGACGATCGACGATGGTACCGGCCGCCAGGTCTGGAACTTCGAGTACGACTACATGAAGGCGCAGTTCAACTACGGCGTCCACCTCGGCATCCAGCGCCTGTTCGGCGCCTTCCTGCTCGGCGCCGAGTTCAGCCTCGACGGTCCCAGCGGCAAGGCCAACTCGCCCTGGTACAACGGCCACGTCGCCTTCACCGTCCCGCCCAACGGCGGCAACCAGTACCAGCAGCGCATCGGCATCAACTGGCAGGCTTCGCTGGTGGCCCGCGCCGGCTTCGTGCACCACAAGTCGCTCTACTATGTGCTCGGCGGCTTCGCGGCGGCGAGCATGACCGCCTGCACCGTGCTCGACGACTGCAACAACCCCGTCGGCCACGTGGTGAAGTATTCCGCGACGCGCTGGGGCTGGGTGATCGGCGCCGGCATGGAGCACAGGCTGACCCACAACTGGTCCATCCGCGCCGAGTATCGCTACACCAGCTACGGCTCGCGCACCTGCCTTGCCACCGATCCCTGCGCGATCAACGCCAACGCTTCCGACGTCCGCAACCGCGTCGACACCCATGCCGTGCGCGTGGGCGTCAGCTACCTCTTCGGTGCACCGGCCCTGCCGGCGGCCCCGATCATCGCCCGCTACTGATCGGGGAGGGCGGGCCGCGCAGGCCCGCCGGTCCCCCTCCGATGCAAAACGCCCGGTCGCGAGACCGGGCGTTTTTTTGATGGGATCGATGGTGCCGCCCGGAGGCGGCGCCGGGCTCAGCCCTCGGAGTCGCCGAACTCTTCCGGGTTGAAGGTCTCGAAGGTCGGCTCGTCGGCGCGCTGGGTGAGATCCTCGCCCTCGGTCTGCCGGTCGGCCTCGCCCTCGGAGCGCGCGACGTTGACGGTGACGGTGGCCTCGACCTCCGGGTGCAGCGACACGGTGACCTTGTGGAGGCCGATCGTCTTGATCGGCGTGTCGAGCTGGATCATGGCGCGCGACACGGTGATGCCGGCGGCGGTGATGGCGTCCGACAGGTCGCGGGCCGAGACCGAGCCGTAGAGCTGGCCGGTCTCGCCAGCCTGGCGGATCAGCACGTAGGAGGTGCCGTCGAGCTCGGCGGCGACGGCCTCGGCTTCCTTCTTCATCTCGAGGTTGCGGGCCTCGAGCTGGGCCTTCATCGTCTCGAACTTCTTGCGGTTGGCCTCGGTGGCGCGCAGCGCCTTGCCGGTGGTGAGGAGGAAGTTGCGGGCGTAGCCCGGCTTCACGTCCACCACTTCGCCCATGTAGCCGAGCTTGGCGACGCGCTCGAGAAGAATGACCTGCATGATGATGCTCCTTGTTCAGTCGGTCGGTGTCAGGTGTTGAAGGGAGGCGCGGGCGGCTTGCGCCGCGCCCGGATGTCGAAGAGCACGTCGGCGAGGCCGGCGAGCGCCACGAAGATCATCGGCCAGCCGATGACGAAGGTGAGGGCATAGAGCAGGCCCAGCGCGAAGCCGCGCATGCCCCAGCCGCGGGTGATGTCGTGCGCCAGCGCGAAGCCCTGCAGCGCGTAGATGGCGAGCCCGACCGCCAGCATGATGGCGGCGAGCTGGCCCGGAAAGCCGGAGGCGAAGGATCCGATGGAGCCGGCGAGGAGGACGAGCGAGGTCCATTTGGGAAGCTTCAGCGACGGCAGGTCGGGCCAGGGCCGGATCAGCCGGCCCGAGGCGCGGACGATGCGGCCGGCGAAATAGAGGTTGATGGTGGTGACGAAGGTCCAGACCACCGCCGCCGCCACCGGCACGGCCGCCGCCATCAGCGCCACCAGCGCCTCCCGATCGGTATTGCCGGCGCGCATCTGGTCGAGCGTGCGGCCCACGGCCTGGCGGATGGAGGCCTGGAACGCGGTGTAGTCGAGGCCGTAGAGGGCGACGATGGCGAAGAGCGTCAGCAGCACCGCGCAGGCGCCGACGAGCGTGAGGATCATGCCGGCCGGCATCCATTCGACCGCCTGCGGATCGTCCTCCCGCGGCGCCGGCCGCAGCGACAGCGCCGCATAGGTGAGCACCCAGGCGGGCAGGCCGATCGAGAAGAAGAAGAACAGGCCGAACTGCGAGCGCAGCGCCACCGACAGGGCGAGCGCGCCGATGGTTCCGGCGAAGGCACCGGCATAGTGGCCCCAGCCGAGCCCGGCGATGAGCACGGGCAGCGCGGCGAAATAGAACAGGATGAGCGCCATCGGGCTCCCCGACGCGAGCGTCGCGAAGAGCAGTGCGGAGGCAAGTCCTGCCCCGAAGGCGATGGCCAGGGTCGGTCCCATCGTCAGCTGTCCCGCTCATGGCAGAGGGTTAGGGGAGGATCCCCAGCTTCAGCCGCGGCGGTTCTGACCGGCACGGCCGACGATTACGTCAGGCGGTTGCGGCGGGGCGCTGGCGCGTCCCGCCGCAGGAAATCACTTGATCACGTAGGGCAGCAGGCCGAGGAAGCGGGCGCGCTTGATCGCCTGGGCGAGCTCGCGCTGCTTCTTGGCGGAAACCGCCGTGATGCGGGACGGGACGATCTTGCCGCGCTCGGAAATGTAGCGCTGCAGGAGACGCACGTCCTTGTAGTCGATCTTCGGCGCGTTCGGGCCGGAGAAGGGGCAGGTCTTGCGACGGCGGAAGAAGGGGCGACGGGCGCCACCGGCTGCGGCAGACATGGTCACTCCTCCGTCTGTTCGACATCGGCGGAGGCTTCGACATCCCCGCCATCACGATCGCGGAAACGGCGCGCGCCGCCGCCACCGCCACCACCGCCGCCGAAGCCGCGGTCACGACCGCCACCGCCGCCGAAGCCGCGGTCGCCGCCGAAGCCGCGCTCGCCGCGATCGTCGCGGTCGCGCTTCTGCAGCATGGCCGACGGGCCTTCCTCGAGCTCCTCGACCTTCACGGTCATGAAGCGCAGGATGTCCTCGTTGATCGCCATCTGGCGCTCCATCTCGGAGATCGCCGCCGGCGGAGCATCGATGTTCATCAGCGTGTAGTGGGCCTTGCGGTTCTTGCGGACGCGGAAGGCGATCGACTTCAGGCCCCAGGGCTCGACCTTGGGCACCGAGCCGCCATGGGCCTCGATGACGCCCTTGTACTGCTCGGCAAGCGCTTCCGCCTGCTGAGAGGTCACGTCCTGGCGCGCCAGGAACACATGTTCATAGAGAGGCATTCGGCCTGTCTCCGGTTCGAGTGACGCTTTGTCCGGCGCGAAGCCCCCCGAGCCCTGGACAGGCCCGACAGTTTTCTCGAAGGCGGAGACACCGGACGACGGATGGAAAACACCATCCTGCAGGCGAGCCTGCCGTCCGTTCAGCCACCGGCCGTCCGAAGCGAAGGCGGCCTTATACGCGATCGCCGCACGGATTCAAGGCCGTTTCCGCAGGAGCGCTGCGGTTTTCGTCGCCGCGACGGGAACCACGGGGCCCGGCACCGGGTTGTGAGACGCGGATGAATGGGGAGACGACCATGGCCACCACGCCCAAGGCGGGAACACCTCGACCGGAAACCGGGCGCGGAACCGCCCATCCCGACGGGCGGACGAGCCCCGGCAATCGTGGCGAGGACCGGGTCGGTGGCGACGAGGTCGGCGAGGGCACCTTCGCCGACCGCCAGGCCGGGCCGGAGGACGTCATCCGCGGCGCGCCGCCGAAGAAGAAGAAGCGTTACAGCCTCGCCGACTGACGCCATGATCCTGCCGTGATGCGATGAAACAAGAAGAAATAGTTCGCGAGGCGGACCTTTCCGGGAGCGAATCCATGGCCGATGTCCATCACATGCAAAGTCGCGGCTGCGTCCTGACGGCGCGCGACCTCACCCTCATCAAGCGCAAGTTCGACCGGACCTGCGAGGAACTCGGCGTCTTCGCCGAGGACGAGTCGGCCCGCCGTTCACTCGGCCGGGCCCTGGTCGAGGCCGTCGCCCGCGGCGAGGTCGAACTCGCTATTGCCGACGACGCGGTTCCCACCGGCACCGAGACGCTTTATTTCGAGGGCGAGGAACTCGTCGTCGCCATCACCGACCGCGTTGGACACTGAAGCCGGTCAGGCCGCGTCCGCCTCCCGCCGCCAGGCGGGGAAGGGGTCCGGCAACCCCTCAAACGCCGCGGGATCGAAGCGCGTCGCCGAAGCGCGGCCGACGAGGCATCCGTCGAGCGCCGCGCGCATCGCCGCCTCGTCCATGCCCGTGCCGATGAAGACCAGTTCCTGCCGCCTGTCGCCATAGACCGGATGCCAGTGGCGCTTGAGCATCTGGCGCCACTCCTCCGATTGCGGCCAGCGCGCCTTCGGCACCGCGGTCCACCAGAAGCCCATGGCGGAGGTCCGGCACACCGCGCCGGCGATCGACAGTTCCCCGCACCAGTCCGGCCGCGTCGCCAGCCAGAAATGACCTTTCGCGCGGATCAGGCCCGGCCACGTCGTCTTCAGGACGGCGTCGAAGGCCCCGGGGTCGAAGGGGCGGGAGGCGCGATAGACGAAGGAGGAGATGCCGTATTCCTCCGTCTCCGGCACATGGTCCTTGAAGCCGTAGAGTTCCTTGGCCCAGAGCGGGTGCATCTCGGCCTTCTCGGCATCGAAGCGGCCGGTGTCCAGCACCTCGGCGAGGTCGACGGACGCAAAGTCGGTGGTGATGACATGGGCATCGGGGTTCAGCCCGCGCACCACCTTCAGCACGAGGTCGCGCCGCTCGGCGTCGACGTCGGAGATCTTGTTGACGATGACCACGTCGGCGAACTCGATCTGGTCGGTGAGGAGATCGGCGAGGGTGCGCTCGTCCTCGCCGCCGGCGGTCTCGCCGCGGTCTCTCAGGAAATCCCGGCTGCCGAAATCGGTCAGCAGGTTGATGGCATCGACCACCGTCACCATCGTGTCGAGCCGCGCCACGTCCTCCAGCGCCCGGTCCTTCTCGTCACGGAAGGAGAAGGTCGCGGCGATCGGCAGCGGCTCGGCGATGCCGGTGCCCTCGATCAAGAGGTAGTCGTAGCGCCCGGCCTCCGCGAGGCGGCGCACCTCCGTCAGCAGATCATCGCGCAGGGTGCAGCAGATGCAGCCATTCGTCATCTCGACCAGCTTCTCGTCCGTCCGCGACAGGTCGGCGCCGCCCTCGCGGACCAGGTCGGCGTCGATGTTCACCTCCGACATGTCGTTGACGATGACCGCCACCCGCCGTCCCTCGCGATTGTTGAGGATGTGGTTGAGCAGGGTCGTCTTGCCGGCGCCGAGGAAGCCGGAAAGGACGGTGACGGGCAGGCGCTGGTCGCGGGCCATGGGATCCTCATAGGTTATAATGTAACATATCGTGGATGACGGGGCGTCTGGCAAGAGGCGGCTGGTACCGCTCCAGACTGTCGATAAGGGTCGCTCGCGCTTGACTCCGCGCCAGCCCGATGCCAGTCCCGCGCACCTTCTCCAGGGGCGTCGCGAGGTCCGGTCCATGACAGCCGCATTCACCTTTCCCGGTCAGGGCAGCCAGAGCGTCGGCATGGGCAAGGCGCTGGCCGATGCCTTTCCCGTCGCCCGCGCGGTCTTCGACGAGGTCGATGCGGCGCTCGGCCAGAAGCTCTCGGCCGTCATGTGGGACGGGCCGATCGAGACCCTGACGCTGACCGAGAACGCCCAGCCGGCGCTGATGGCGGTGTCCCTCGCCACCATCCGCGTGCTCGAGGCCGAGGCCGGCCTCGACCTCGCCCGCGACGCCGCCTTCGTCGCCGGCCATTCGCTCGGCGAGTATTCGGCGCTCGCCGCCGCCGGCACCTTCTCCATCGCCGATGCCGCGCGCCTCCTGCGCATCCGCGGCAATGCCATGCAGGCGGCGACGCCGGTCGGCACCGGCGCCATGGCCGCCATTCTCGGTCTCGATTTCGAGGCTGTCGTGGCGGTGGCCGCCGAGGCGGCGGAGGGCGAGGTCTGTCAGGCCGCCAACGACAACGGCGGCGGCCAGGTCGTCATCTCCGGCCACAAGGCCGCCGTCGACCGGGCCTGCGAACTCGCCAAGGCCAAGGGCGCCAAGCGCGCGATACCCTTGCCCGTCTCCGCCCCCTTCCACTGCGCTTTGATGCAGCCGGCGGCCGACGCCATGGCCGAGGCCCTTGCGAAGGTGACGGTGAAGGCACCGGTCGTGCCCGTCGTCGCCAATGTCGTCGCCGCGCCCGTTAGCGACCCCGCCGAGATCGTCCGCCGCCTCGTCGAGCAGGTGACCGGCACGGTGCGTTGGCGCGAATGCGTCGCCGCCATGGCCGGGGCGGGGGTCACCACCTTCTACGAGATCGGCTCCGGCAAGGTGCTGACCGGCCTCGTCAAGCGCATCGCCGACGGCGCCACCGGAACCGCCATAGGAACGCCCGACGACGTCGCGGCGTTCAAAGCCGCGCGCGGCTGACAGGGAGATCGACCATGTTCGACTTGACCGGCAAGACCGCCCTCGTCACCGGCGCGACCGGCGGCATCGGCAGCGCCATCGCCCGCGCGCTGCACGGCCGCGGCGCCACCGTCGCCCTTTCGGGCACGCGGCGCGAGAAGCTCGACGAGCTCGCCGCCGCCCTCGGCAGCCGCGCCCATGTCCTTCCCGCCAACCTCTCCGCCCTCGACGAGGTCGACGCGCTGGTGCCGGCCGCGGAAGCGGCCATGGGCGGGCTCGACATCCTCGTCAACAATGCCGGCATCACCCGCGACAACCTCTTCATTCGTATGAAGGACGAGGAGTGGGACCAGGTGATCCAGGTGAACCTCACCGCCAACTTCCGCCTGAGCCGCGCCGCCGCCAAGCTGATGATGCGCAAGCGCTGGGGCCGGATCGTGCAGATCACCTCCGTGGTCGGCGTCACCGGCAATCCCGGCCAGGGCAATTACGCGGCCGCCAAGGCCGGCCTCATCGGCATGTCGAAGTCGCTCGCGGCCGAGATCGCCAGCCGCAACGTCACGGTCAACTGCCTCGCGCCCGGCTTCATCGAAACCGCCATGACCGACGTCCTGAACGACAAGCAGAAGGAAACGATCCTGACGCGCGTTCCGGCCGGCCGGCTTGGCCGGGCGGATGAAATCGCCGCCGCTGTCGTCTATCTTGCGTCGGAGGAAGCGGCCTACGTCACCGGGCAGACACTCCACGTGAACGGTGGTATGGCCATGATCTAGTTGGCTAATTCACTCTTTGGGAGGCAAGCTGGCAAAACCGGAAGGCCTGTGATAGAGAGCCTTCAGGTTCGGGCAAGGGGCTTCCCAAACGATCCGGAATTCACGGCGACGCGGCGCGCCGCCTGCAAGACTACTAAGCCGCACACCGCATCCGTTCGAGAGCGGTGCCTCATCGTCGGATGGAACGAGGATAATCTAATGAGCGATACCGCTGAACGCGTGAAGAAGATCGTCGTGGAACAGCTCGGCGTCGATGCCGAGAAGGTCGTTCCGACCGCGAGCTTCATCGACGACCTCGGGGCCGACAGCCTCGACACCGTCGAACTCGTGATGGCGTTCGAAGAAGAGTTCGGCGTGGAAATCCCGGATGACGCGGCCGAGACGATCCTGACGGTCGGCGACGCCGTGAAGTTCCTCGACAAGGCCGCCAGCGCCTGATTTCAGCACCGTCAAATTCGACTTTGACGTCCAAAGAGCCGGGGAGCGCGCAGCGTCTCCGGCTTTTCGTTCACCGGGCGGGACATGGGTGAGACGATGATGCGCCGCGTAGTTGTGACGGGAATGGGCCTTCTCACGCCGCTCGGCTGCGGCGTGGAGGAAACCTGGTCGCGTCTCATCAAGGGCGAGAGCGGGGCCTCCAAGGTCGAGCGCTTCGACGTCTCCGACATCGCCGCCAAGATCGCTTGCCAGATCCCGCGCGAAGGCGCCGGCGCCTTCAATCCAGACGACTGGATGGAGCCGAAGGAGCAGCGCAAGGTCGACGAGTTCATCGTCTTCGCCATGTGCGCCGCCAAGCAGGCTCTCGACGACGCCGGCTGGCATCCCAGGACTCCCGACGACCAGAACACCACCGGCGTCCTCATCGGCTCGGGCATCGGCGGCATCGACGGCATCGCCGAGGCGGCGATGATCCTCCGCGACAAGGGCCCGCGCCGCATCTCGCCCTTCTTCATTCCGGGCCGCCTGATCAATCTCGCCGGCGGCTACGTCTCCATCGCCCACGGCCTCAAGGGCCCGAACCACGCGGTGGTCACCGCCTGCTCGACGGGCGCCCACGCCATCGGCGACGCCGCCCGCCTCGTCGCCTTCGGTGATGCCGACGTGATGGTGGCCGGCGGCACCGAATCGCCCATCAGCCGCCTGTCGCTCGCCGGCTTCGCCGCCTGCCGAGCGCTCTGCACCACCTTCAACGACGAGCCGACCCGCGCCTCGCGCCCCTACGATCGCGACCGTGACGGATTCGTGATGGGCGAGGGCGCCGGCATGGTCGTGCTGGAGGAATACGAGCACGCCAAAGCCCGCGGCGCGAAGATCTATGCCGAGGTCATCGGCTATGGCCTCTCCGGCGACGCCCATCACATCACGGCGCCCGCCGAAGACGGCGACGGTGCCTTCCGCTGCATGCAGGCGGCGCTGAAGCGCGCCGGCATCAGCGCCTCCGACGTCGACTACATCAACGCCCACGGCACCTCGACCATGGCCGACGGCATCGAACTCGGGGCGGTCGAGCGCCTCGTCGGCAATGCCGCCTCGAAGATCTCCATGTCCTCGACCAAGTCCTCCATCGGCCACCTCCTCGGTGCGGCCGGCGCGGTCGAGGCGATCTTCTCCATCCTGGCGATCCGCGACCAGGTGGCGCCGCCCACCCTCAACCTCGACAATCCCTCGGTGGAAACGGCCATCGACCTCGTGCCGCACGTGGCCCGCAAGCGCCCCATCGAGACGGTCCTGTCCAATTCCTTCGGCTTCGGTGGAACCAACGCATCGGTCATCTTCCGCGCTGCGGCTTGAGGCGGGGACCCGCCTTTCGCCACATTCCCTGCGCATCACTCCCCACCGTGATGCGAGCACCTGATCAGAGCGCGGCCCCATGATCGATCGTCCCGGACCCAACCCGCAGAACGGGTCCCGCCCGGCCATCAAGTCGCCCCGAGCGGCCCTCGAGCCCGAATCGGCGCCGCCGCCGCCGCCGGCCTCGCGCCATGCCCGCAACCAGTGGGTCGTCATCGGCAACCTGATCATCACCATCCTGCTGGTCGGCCTCGTCGGCGGCATGGCGGCGTTCCTCTATGCCCGCCAGGCCTTCGTCGCCCAGGGTCCGCTGCAGCAGGATCGCGCCGTCTTCATCGAGCGCGGCTCGACCGCCGAGGCGATCGCCCAGACCCTGGAGCGCAACGGCGTCATCAACAGCGCGCTGCTCTTTTCGGCCGCCGTCCAGCTCTACGGCGTACGCGGCGACCTGAAATGGGGCGAGTATCTCTTCCCCCGCGGCGCCTCGACCGCCGAGGCCCTCGCCATCGTGCTCGACGGCAAGCCCATCGAATACCGCGTCACGATCCCGGAAGGCCTGACCTCGGAGCAGATCGTCGGGCGCCTGCGCGACAACGACGTGCTCACCGGCGACATCGCCCGCATCCCGCGCGAAGGCTCGCTGCTGCCGGACACCTACCGCTTCACCCGCGGCACCACCCGCCAGCAGATGATCGACCAGATGACGCAGTTCCAGACCCGGCTGCTGCAGCAGATATGGGCGCGCCGCAGCCAGGACCTGCCGCTGCGCACGCCGGAAGAGCTCGTCATCCTCGCCTCCATCGTCGAGAAGGAGACCGGCAAGGCCGAGGAGCGGCCGCGCGTCGCCGGCGTCTTCGTCAACCGCCTGAACCGCCGCATGCGCCTGCAGTCCGACCCGACCATCATCTACGGCATCGTCGGCGGCCGCGGTGCTCTGGGCCGGCCGATCCTGCAGTCGGAAATCCAGCGTCTGACGCCCTACAACACCTACCAGATCGACGGCCTGCCGCCGACGCCGATCGCCAATCCTGGCCGCGCCGCCATGGAGGCCGTCGCCAACCCGGTTCGCCATCGCGATCTCTTCTTCGTCGCCGACGGCACCGGCGGCCACGTCTTCGCCGAGACGCTGGAGCAGCACAACCGCAACGTCGCCAACTGGCGGCGCATCGAGCGCGAGCGCGCCGAGGCGGCGGGCACCCCCGCGGCCACCGCCGATACGCCGGCAGCTCCCGCCGGCACGCCGCCCCGCGCCACCACCCGTTGACGGGTGCCCGCCACGGCGGTGCTTGACCTCGCCGCGGCGGCGACTTAACGCCCTCAGGGTCACTCCGCCTCAGAGGAATCCATGGCCCTGTCCAGCATGACGGGATTTTCCCGTGCCGAAGGCGCGACGGGCGCAGCCCTCTGGGCCTGGGAGATCAAGTCCGTCAATTCCAAGGGTCTCGACGTCAAGCTCAAGCTGCCCCCCGGCCTCGATGCGGCCGAGCCGGCTGTCCGCCAGAAGATCTCCGCCGCGGTCGCCCGCGGGTCGGTCTTCGCTTCCCTCTCGGTGAAGCGCGAGACCGCCACCACCGAGGTTCGCATCAACGAGGCGGTCCTGGCGCAGGTCGCCGAGGCGGCGCGCCTCGTCGCCGAGCGGATCGACGCCCGTGCCCCCGCGATCGACGGCCTCCTCGCCATCAAGGGCGTCATCGACGTGGTGGAGGCCGAGGAGAGCGAGGAGGAGAAGGCCCGGCTCGTCGCCGACATTCTCGCCGGCCTCGACGTGGCGCTCGCCCGCCTCCTCGACATGCGCCGCAGCGAAGGCGCCGCTCTCGGCACCGTGCTCACCGAGCGTCTCGACGAGATCGCCGCCCTGAAGCGCGAGGCCGAGGACAATCCCTGCCGCCGCCCCGAGGCGATCCGCGCCAGGATCGCCGACCAGATCGCGGCGCTGCTCGAACCCGGCCGCAACTTCGATCCGGACAGGCTGCACCAGGAAGCCCTGATGGTCGCCTCCAAGGCCGACATCCGGGAAGAGCTGGACCGGCTCGACGCCCATGTCGCCGCCGCCCGCAAGCTGATGGGAGAGGGTGGCGCCGTCGGCCGCAAGCTCGACTTCCTCGCCCAGGAGTTCAACCGCGAGACCAACACGCTCTGTTCCAAGGCCAACGACGTGACGCTCACGGCGACCGGCCTCGCCCTCAAGGCGGTGGTCGAGCAGTTCCGCGAGCAGGTCCAGAACCTGGAGTAGCCATGGCCGACCCCGTTACGGCCCGCCGCGGCCTCATGCTCATCCTCACCTCGCCCTCGGGCGCGGGGAAATCGACGCTCACCCGCCAGCTCCTCGCCGAGGAGACCGATATCGCGCTCTCCGTCTCGGTGACGACCCGCGCCCGCCGCAAGGACGAGATTGACGGCGTCCACTACCACTTCATCGATCGCCCCACCTTCGAGCGCATGCGCGAGGCGAACGACCTGCTCGAATGGGCCGAGGTCCACGGCAATTGCTACGGCACGCCGCGCCGGGCGGTGGAGGAGGCCCTGTCCGCCGGCAAGGACGTGCTGTTCGACATCGACGTCGCCGGCGTGCGCCAGCTTGCCGCCATGGTGCGCGAGGACATGGCGACCGTCTTCCTGCTGCCGCCCTCCGTCGCCGAGCAGATCGCCCGGCTGAAGCGCCGCGCCAGCGACGATGAGGCGGCCATCCTGAAGCGCCTGCGCACGGCGCGCGACGAGATCGGCCACTGGGCGGATTTCGACTACATCCTCGTCAACGACGACCTCGGCCGCGCCTTCGCCGAGCTGAAGGCCATCCTCCACGCCGAGCGGCTGAAGCAGCGCCGCCGCCCGAAGCTGGAGGCGCTGATCGCCGAGCTCGGCCGGGACCTGGATGCGGTGATCGCGAACGGTGTGTCGGGGCTGCCGGAGGCTCGTTGAGGTCGGCTGGCCGACATGTCCGGCCGCGTCGGCTCAGCGCCGCCGCGTTTGGAGCACTGCGAGGAAGCCCAGAGCGACGAGGCTGAAGCCGAGGGCGCATCCGAGCACCGCCTGTGCCCCGACATGGACCAGCAAGGCCGAGAGCAGTGGCGGGGCCGCCGCGTAGATGAGATTGAGCGGCAGCCCGATGCGCGCCATGGCCAGGGCATAGGTGGCCTTGTCGTAGAAGACGAGCGGCATGGTAGCCCGGGCCACGGCGAAGGCGCCTCCGGCCAGGCCGAAGAGCAGGGCGAAGAGGCCCAGGGCCCAAAGCGCATCTCCGCCGACGAGCAGCGCGCCGATCCCCAGCGGCATGACCATGGCGGCGATCAGGCCCGTCGCCAGCCCGTCCCAGCGCCCGCCGCCGGCAATATCGAGCAACCGTCCGCCCACCTTCAGCAGACCGACCAGCGATCCCATCGCGATCGCCTCGGCCGCTCCGACCCCCAGTGCCTTGGCGGTTTCGATGATGACGGCCTCGAAGCCGACGGTGACGAAGCCGTTGCAGACGATGGCCCCGACGATCAGGCCGAATGTCCCGCGGGGCGGCCCCGCGCCTCCGCCGGTCTCCCTTGGCGAAGCGGGCTCCGCTGACCCGCCGCTGTCGCGCAGGCCGAACCGGATCAGAGGCAGAGCAACGACGATCAGCGCGACGGCATAGACGACCACCGTCGCCCGCCAGCCCATTTGGGAGGAGAGCGAGGCCGTCAGCGGCCAGAAGATGCTCGATGCGAGGCCTGTGACCAGCATGAGCGATCCGATCGCTGTCCTGGCGCGCTGCCCGCCGACGGCGTTGAGATGGACATAGGCGGAAGTGGTCAGGGACGATGCGCTGAAAAGCCCGAGAAGCGTCCAACCGGCGAAATAACCTGCAGGTCCGGACGCGGCGGCGAGAAGAAGCAGGCCGCCGGCGCCGGTTGCGAAGCCAGCCAGCATGAGCGTGCGCGCCCCCAACCGAACCAGCCAGCGTCCCAGCATCGGTGCCGCGAGCGCGGTGACGACATACATGGTCGATGTTCCGAGGAATACCGACGGCAAGGACATGCCGAGGTCGGTGGCGACGACAGGGCCGACCACCGGGAGCAGGCTGAGCACGCCCCATCCCAGGGTCTGGGTAACCGCCAGGACGGTGAGCGTCATCGCCAGAGGGGTGCCTTGGTACTGCATGGCCGAATGATATGGCGGAGGCGGCGAGGGAAGGTGACCGGCGGGTGACAAAGAAGCCGTCAGCCTGCATGCCTGCTCTTCATCCGCCGGCAGGCTCGCCTAGGCCTCTCCGCCTTCGGCCAGCCGCGCCAACCGGCAGAAGTCCTCGATCGTCAGGTTCTCCGCCCGCTCGGTCGGGTCGAGCCCCGCCGCCTCGATCAGCGGCATGGGATCGCGGCCGAGGCCCTTGAGGCTCTGGCGGATCATCTTGCGGCGCTGGCCGAAGGCGGCGAGCGTCACCCGCTCCAGCATCTTCACCGAACAGGGCAGGGGTTCAGCCCGCGGCACGAGATGGACCACCGTCGAGGTGATCTTCGGCGGCGGCACGAAGGCCGAAGGCGCCACGTCGAACACCATCTTCGCGCTCGTGCGCCAGCCGGCGAGCACCCCGAGGCGGCCGTAAGCGTCCGAGCCCGGCGCCGCGACGATGCGCTGCGCCACCTCCTTCTGGAACATCAGCGTCAGCGACTGGTACCAGGGCGGCCAGGCCTCTCCCGTGAGCCAGCCGGTGAGGAGGTTCGTCCCGACATTGTAGGGCAGAT
This sequence comes from Phreatobacter cathodiphilus, assembly GCF_003008515.1. NCBI lineage: Bacteria > Pseudomonadati > Pseudomonadota > Alphaproteobacteria > Hyphomicrobiales > Phreatobacteraceae > Phreatobacter > Phreatobacter cathodiphilus. The sequence continues at coordinate 1,102,998 of NZ_CP027668.1, forward strand.
TGGCAACGATGCGGGCCGGCGCGCCGCCGGTGAGCGCGGCGAAGTCGACCCTCAAGGCATCGCCCTCGATCACCTCAAGCCGGCCGGGATAGGCCGCGGCGATCTCCGCGAGGGCCGGCAGGCAGCGCGCGTCGCGCTCAATGGCGATGACCCGGCCCGCCCCGCCGGCGAGCAGCGCCCGGGTGAGGCCGCCGGGCCCCGGACCCACCTCCACCACCGTCGCGCCCTCCAGCGGCCCGGAGGCGCGGGCGATGCGGCTCGTCAGGTTGAGGTCGAGCAGGAAGTTCTGGCCGAGCGCCTTCTTCGCCATCAGCCCGTGGCGGGCGATGACCTCGCGCAGCGGCGGCAGAGGGTCGATCGCGCTCAAGCGGCGGGCTTCTTCTGGGCGAGCCGGCCGGCGAGCGCGATCGCCTGGATCATGCTGGTCGGGCGGGCCGTGCCGGTGCCGGCGAGGGAATAGGCCGTGCCATGGTCGGGCGAGGTGCGGATGAAGGGGAGGCCGAGCGTGACGTTGACGCCCTCGTCGAAGGCGATGGTCTTCACCGGCGCCAGCACCTGGTCGTGATACATGCCGAGCACCGCGTCATAGGTCTCGCGCGCTGCCGGGTGGAACAGCGTGTCGGCGGGATGGGGGCCGGTGGCGGCGATGCCGAGGCGCTGGAGTTCCGCCACGGCGGGAGCCACCACCTCGATGTCCTCGCGGCCGATCAGCCCGTCCTCGCCCGCGTGCGGGTTGAGCCCGCAGACCGCGAGCCGCGGGCGGGCGATGCCGAACTTGGTCGCGAGGTCGTGGGCGACGATGGCGCCGGTCTCGACGATCAGGTTCGTCGTCAGGCGCACGGGCACCGCGGCGACGGGGATGTGGATGGTGACGGGAACGACGGCCAGCGTCTCGCTCCAGATCATCATCACCGGTCGCACCGGCCCGACGCGGAAAGCCCGCGCCAGTTCGCCGAGGAATTCGGTATGGCCCGGATGGGCGAAACCCGCCTCTGCCAGCACCGACTTGGAGATCGGTGCCGTGACGATCGCCCCCGCCCTGCCCGAGCGGATGTGGTCGACGCCCGTCCGGATCGCCTCGATGACCAAAATGCCCGTCTCCGAGGTCGGTTGGCCCGGCCGGTCGTCCATGCCCTCGCCGATATCGAGCACCGGCAGGCCGTAGGGAAAGGTCTCCACCGCCTCTTCCGGCAGGCAGGGGACGACAGGCACGCCGATCCCGAGCCGTACGGCTCGAGCCTCCATCAGGCCCGCGTCGCCGATCACGTAAAAGGGGGGGAGGCGGTGTGCCGCCCGGTCCCGCCAGGCCATGAGGGCGACATCCGGACCGATGCCGGCCGGTTCGCCCATGGAGATGGCGAGGGGCAGGAGCACGGCGCCGCTCAGCGCCGCTCGCCGCGGCCGTCGCGATAATTGATCACGGAGGTCTGCCGCAGCCGGGCGAGGTAGGTCTCGGAGATGCGCTTCATCTCGGCCGTGGTCATTTCTTCGCGCACCTGGTTGCGGGCGGCGGTATCGCTGGTGCTCGCCTCTTCCTTGGAGCAGACGGCGATCATCTCGATGCCCTGCTGGGTGCGGCTCGGCGGCGTCAGCTTGCCCACTGCAGTCTGGTCCAGCACCTGGCGGAAGGCGGGGCTAAGGTCGGTATTGAGGCGGCGGAACTGCTCGCGCACGGCGGCGTCGGGAATGGCCGCGACCTTCTCCATATCGGTGGCGCAACTGGAGAACCGGCCGCGCAGGGCGTTGGCCTCGGCCATCCGGCGCTGCACCTGGGCCGGCGGCGCGTTCGCCGCCACCAGAAGCACGACCGGCCGGAGCACGTAGTTGACCGGGCGCGTCGCGCCCTGCCGGCGCGACAGGGCGTCGACGAGCTGGGTATCGGTGATGAAGATCGTGCGGCCGTAGCGGGCACCGATCAGGTTGGACCAGGACAGGTCGGCGCGCAGCTTGCCCTTGTAGACTCTGGGTTCGATGCCCTGGGAGCGCAGCACCTGGTCGAAACCGCGAGGGTCGAAGCCGGAGCGCTGGGCGACCTGGGCATAGGCAGCCGCCACCTGCTGCTCGTTGGCCTCGACGCGGTAGCGCCGGGCCTCGGCGAACTTGATGCGGTCGTTGATCAGGTCCTGGAGCGCCTGCTCCGCCGAATGCGGCCGGCCCTCGCGGATTTGCAGCAGGCGCTGGCGCTGGGGGATGTCGAAGCTGGTGATCGGGACGCCGCCGACGGTGGCGATGACCCGGCCTTCCTGGGCGGAGGCGGAGCCGGCGACGACCCCGGCGGACAGGGCGACGGCGAGAGCAGCGGCGAGCAAGGGTCGCACGGGAACCATGAGGGCGCCTCCTTGGACAGGGAACGAAAATGCCGAGCCTGCTCCCTCGCCCAAGAGGGTGGCGCAATCAGGGCAGGGGGGTCATTGCGAGGGCGGATTGAACCAGTTCGAGACGTTCTGGGACAGGGTCAGCTCGCCGATCGTGCGCAGGTTGAACCGGAACATGAAGCGGTGGACGTCGCGCGTCGTCGCGACGTTGTTCAGCGTCACCACCTCGGCGGCGAAGTCGCGGGAATAGTAGAAGCCGAGCTGCATCGCGTCGTCGAGATAGTTCACGCCAACGGTCAGGCCCTCGATCTTGTTGCGCTCGGTGAGGTCCGACGCCACCGTCGCAGCCAGGTTCTGCCGCTGGAAGGCGAAGCGCGCCGCGCCGTAGAGCGTCCAGTTGGTGGCGACCGTGTAGGAGAGGGCCGCGCCGACGGCGCTGCGCGACACGAGATAGCCGAGGTCGGGCTGCGGCGCGAGGAAGCCGTAGGTGCCGGTCAGGGCGAAATTGCCGAAGCGCCCGGTGGCGTCGATCTCGCCGCGCTGGACCGCGAAGGTCCGCTCGTCGAAGCGGCCGCGGGCCGAGAAGCGGAAGTTCCGATCGAGCTGGTACTGGAACCGCGCCACATAGTCGGAGCGCTGCTTGTCAAGACCGGAATTGGCCCCGGTCGCCGCCATGTCGTAGAGCGCGCCGGCCGAGAACGAGTTGATTCCGAACAGGTGGAGCGACTGGCCGAACATCACGTTCATCGACGAGCCGTTGGTGAAACGGTGGGTGACGTTGAGGCCGTAGTTCAGCCGCCCGCCGCCCTCGACCCGGTCCCAGCCCGAGAACTTGTTGACCTGGAACAGGTTGGTGTCGTCGAAGACGAGGCTCTGCGCGTCCTCGTTCGGGATGTAGCCGATGTTCTGCTCGCTCGGCCGCGCGATGATCTGGAGGATCGGCTCGACCGTCGTCGTGCCGTAGGCGTTCCCGGCGATCCAGGGATAGCGGTAGGTCATGCCGACGGCCGGCATGAACCGCGTGTAGATTCTGTCGTCCTGCGCCAGGCGCGAGAAGGAGCCGAGCACGGCACTCTCGTCCTTGAGATGGTGATAGGTCACGTCGCCGCGCACCGAGACGAAGGGCTCCCAGACCTGGCCCATGGCGTCGATGACGCGGCGGCGCCAGGCCGCCTCGGCGGAAACGCGCGAGTAGTTGCCGTCGATGCCGTTCACGAGGCAGTTGCGCGGGTCGAGATTGGTGTAGAGAGCCGTCTGACCCCTGGGGAGGCTGCGATTGCAGATCATCGGCGCCAGCGGGTTCTGCGGGTTGGTCGTGTCCACCGCGAACGGGTTCCGGCGCGACACGTCCGCCGCCTCGCGCGACAGGCTGACGACGCTCGTCCGCCAGGAGAACTCACCCCCCATGACCGACTGGTCGAGAACCCGGAAATAATCGAGCACCGGGTGGGTGGTGGGCAGGATCTTGTTGTCGGTGTCGGTCGCGGTGATGCCGACATAGCGGGTCGCGGACAGGTCGAACCAGCTGCGCGATCCCTGTCCCCGCAGGAAGACGCGGGAATTGGCCTCGGTCTGACCCGGCAGCGACAGGGAATAGTCCCTGAGGAAGGCCGTGTCCGACATGAGGTTGAGGTCCCAACCCACGGACCACCGCTCGGTGACGCGGAAGATGCCGGTCGTGTGCAGGATGCCGCGGAACTCGCGGTTGCCCACCTCCCGTGTCACGCCGTCGTTGTACATGAACACGCCGGGGTCGTTCTGCCGGATGCCGGCGGCCCGGATCGAATAATAGCCGCTCTCGAAGCCGTGCCGCCACTCGGCGATGGGCATGAAGCCCTGGCGCGAATAGTAGCGCGGCGCGATCAGGAGGTCGTAGTTCGGCTGGATGTTCCAGAAATAGGGCACCTCGACGCCGATGCCCGTGCGGTTGGAGCCGGCGATGCCGGGCACGAGGATGCCGGACGCCTTGCGCACGGTCGGGTCGGGCGACCAGAAGCGCGGCATATAGGCGATCGGCACGCCGAACATCTCGAAGCGCGCGTCCTCGAAATAGATCGTCCGCTCGGATTCCCGGTGGATGATGCGCTTGGCCTTGATCACCCAGGTCGGCGGCTTCGACAGGTCGGCGCGGCAGGAGGCGCAGGCCGTATAGGCGGCACGTTCGAAGGTCGTCGTGTCGCCGCCCTCGCGCGTCACGTCGGTGGCGCCGATGAACCGGCGGTCCGGCGTCTCCAGGTTCAGCGAACGGATGAAGCCGTTGGTGAACTGCTGGTCGAACTCCATGTCCTGGCCGTGGGCGATGTTGCCCGACGGTTCGGTGATGCGGACGTTGCCGGTGGCCCGAACGCGGCCCGAGCGCTGGTCGTAGGTGACGACGTCGGCCTCGATCGTGCGGCCGTCGTAATAGATCTGGACGTTGCCGCGCGCCGACACCCGGCTCGTCCGCTCATCATAGACGAGCTGGCCGGCATTGACCTGCATCGGCGTGCCCGGGGGCGTGGAGGAGAAGGTCGGCCCCGCGACGGCGGTGGGGGGACCGGCGGACCGCACGGGCGAGGGCGGCGCCGGCTGATTTTGCACCTGCGTCGGGTCGAGAATGTAGGACCGCCCCTCCACCGGCGCATCGGCCGTCTGGGCGCGCAGGGGTGCAAGTCCACCCGACGCGACGACCAGCGCCAAGAGGCTGGCGGTCGCGGTCAGGGCAGAGCGGGCGATTCGGGTCGTGGAAGCCGCCGGGCGGCGTGCTGCGCGAAGCATCAGCCGTCCTCCAGCTTCAGTAGAACCATGAAACCCATCAACGCACCGATAAATGCAGGCGACCAGGCGGCGAGAACCGGGGGCACGAGATTCGAGCGCCCCAGATTGCCGGCCAGTTCCGAACCCACGTAAAGCAAAAATCCGGCGACCACGCCACCCAGAATCGTCTTGCCCAATCCGCCGAGCCGGGCGAAGCGCAGGCTGGCGGCGGCGGCCACCAGCACCATCGCCACCAGAAGCAGCGGTCTGGCGAGCAGAAGCTGGTACTGCAGCTCGAAACGGGCCGCCGGCAGGCCCGAACGGCGCGCGAGCTCGATGAATTGCGGCAGTTCCCAGAACGACACCTGCTCGGGCATCACGAAGCTTTGTCGGACCTGGTCGGCGGTGAGCTGGGTGGCGACCCGGTGGGTCTCGCGCTTCACCGGCTCTGCCCCGACGGGGGTGACGACCGCCTTGCGCAGCAGCCAGAATCCCTCGTCCAGCTCGGCGCTTTCCGCGTCGATCCGCTCCTTGAAGGCACCGTCGGCGCCATAGACCAGCACGCTGACGCCGCTCAGGCGCTGGCCGCGCTCGGTTGCGGAGGCGGCGTTGATCACGGCCTGACCGTCGGGTGTCGCCTGGCGCAGCCAGAAATTGGTGCGCTGATCGCCCTGAAGGGCCCGGCCGAACAGATCGGACTCCAGCTTGAAGCTGCGCTCGCGGAAATCGGAGGCCACCGGATTGTAAACGGTGGCGGCGAAGACCCCGAGGAGCACCGCCACCACCACGGGGGGCGTCAGGAACTGCCAGGCCGACAGGCCCGCCGCCCGCGCCACCACAAGCTCCAGTTTCCGCGACAGCCCGAGGAAGCACAGCATGGCGCCGACGAGCACCGCGAAGGGCAGCACGATCTCGATGAAGGCGGGAACGCGGTAGACGGTCAGCAGCGCCACCAGATGGGTCGGCGCGCGACTGGCATCCTCCACGCGGCGGAGCTGCTCCACGAAGTCGACGATGAGCACCAGGCCGAACGTGCCGAGGAAGGTGCCGCCCACCGCCGCCAGGAACTTGCGCGTCATATAGCGGGAGAAGGTCGACACCATCAGGCGCTGCCTCCCTGCGCCGTGCGTGCCGCGATCATCCGCGTGACGCGGTCGGTGATCTCGTTCGACAGGCGCGTGAGCACCTCGGGCGGGCGGACCTTGATCAACCCGAGCGACATGGCGCCGAAGAACACGATGGTGACGACGGGGAGGAGATAGACGAGGGGCACCGCCGCCGGCCGCGCCGCCACGATTCCGGACACGGCAAAGCCGCCGCCGCGGAAGGCGGCCATGATGATGATCGCACCGGCGATCGCGGCTCCGCGGCTCTGCCGCGTCGTACGGGCCTGTCCCAGCATGGCGAACGCAATACACAACATGGCCAGTGGGTAGAGCGGCGCGGCGAACCTGTCGTGCAGCTCCTGACGGAACCTCCCACGCCACCGCTCCAGCATGGGATCGGCGGGGTCGGGGCTCATGAGTTCGGACGTATAGCGCTCGGATGGTCTATAAATCGTTTCGGCCGCCTGCGTGAGCTGCGACAGGTCGAAGGCGTAGCGGTCGAAGACGACGATCGACGTGGCCCCGTCCTTCGTCTCGCGCCGCTGCAGGTTGCCGTTCTCCAGCACGAAGAACGTGCCCTGCGGCTGTTCGCTGATCACGCCGCGCTCGGCCACGTAGATCATGTGTACCTGCGGATCGCGGGTGTCGGCCACCACGATGCCGAGGAGCACGCCGCCCGGGGCGCGGTCGCGGATGTGGAAGGTGAGGCCGCGATCCGCCTGGGTGAACTGGCCCGGCCGCACGATGGCGGTGAGCAGGTTCGCCTGGACCTGCGTCAGCAGCAGGCGGAAGTGCCGGATGGAGGAGGGCGTCAGCCACAGCGACAGCGCGCCGACGAAGACCATGACCAGCATCGTCAGCACGAAGAGCGGACGGGCGACTCGCGCCGGCGACACGCCGGCGGCCGACATGACGATCAGCTCGGAATCGCTGTTCAGCTTGTTCAGCGTCTGCACCACGGCGATGAACAGCGCGATGGGCGCGATGAGGGCGAGCAGCACCGGGATGCCGAGGCTCGTCATCATGAAGAACAGGGCGATGGTCTGGCCGCTGTTGGTCACGAGGTCGAGCTGTCGCAGGACCTGGGTGATCCAGACGACCAGGGTCAGGATGAACAGCCCGGCCACGAAGGCGAGGGCAGCCTGCCGGAAGATGTAGCGTTCGAGGGATCCCATTCCCGGCTCATGCTGGTGCAGGGTCCGCCAACCCGCGCTTGGTTCACGGCCAACGGTTAGAAGCCGATCATGGCGACGGCAAGGTGGCGCGGTCCGGCATTGCCGATTCCCGGCCGGGCGTCTCCCACCGGCCACAACGTCGCGTTAGTGTGATGCATCAGGGCATTGCGCCCGATTCTCATCCACAGCAAGTTGGCCCCATGCCCGATACCCTGAAGATCAGCTTCGCGCCGCTGTCCGCCCCCGTCACGGGGCTTTTGGTCTGCCTCGTCGGCGAGGACATGGCCCTGCCTGAGGCGGCCTCGCTCCCGGCCACGGCCGGCGCCCTGTTCGAACGCGCCGCGGCGCAGGACGGCTTCAAGGGCAAGGCCGGCGGCTTCCTCGACATCATCGCGCCCGAGAAGCTCGCCGCCTCGCGGCTGATCGCCGCCGGCATCGGCAAGGCCGCCGACTGGAAGGAGCTCGACGTGATCAAGCTGGGCGGCGCGATCTGCGCCCGCCTGCCGGACGCGGCGACCGAGGCGAGCGTCGTCGTCGCCACCGCCTCCGGTGCGCTGAGCGCCGATCAGGCGGCCGACCTTGCCCTCGGCCTGCGCCTGCGCTTCTACAGCTTCGACCGCTACAAGACGAAGAAGAAGGAGGGCGAGGCCGGCAGCCGCAAGCGCTCCGTCACCCTGCTGGTCGCCGACGAGAAGGCCGCCCGCAAGGCCTTCAAGGCGCGCGAGGCCGTCGCCGACGGCGTCGACGTCGCCCGTGACCTCGTCAACGAGCCGCCGAACGTCCTCTTCCCCACCGAATTCGCCAAGCGCGCCGGCGATCTCGCCCGCCTCGGCGTCGACGTCGAGGTGCTCAACGAGAAGGACCTGAAGAAGCTCGGCATGGGCGCGCTCCTCGCCGTCGGCCAGGGCTCGGCCCGCGACAGCCACGTGGTGGTGATGCGCTGGGACGGCGGCAAGGACGGCGAGGCGCCGGTCTGTCTCGTCGGCAAGGGCGTCTGCTTCGATTCCGGCGGCATCTCGCTCAAGCCCGGCGAGGGGATGCAGGACATGAAGGGCGACATGGGCGGCGCTGCCGCCGTGGTCGGCGCCATGCATGCGCTCGCCGCCCGCAAGGCGCGCGCCAACGTCGTCGGTCTCATCGGCCTCGTCGAGAACATGCCGGACGGCAACGCCTACCGGCCCGGCGACATCCTCACCTCCATGTCCGGCCAGACCATCGAGATGATCAACACCGACGCCGAGGGCCGCCTCGTCCTCGCCGACGTGCTCTGGTACGCCAAGGACCGGTTCAAGCCGAAGGCCATGGTCAATCTCGCCACGCTGACCGGCGCCATCATGGTCGCCCTCGGCCAGGAGAATGCCGGCCTGTTCTCGAACAACGACGACGTGGCCAAGGCGCTGACGGAGGCCGGCCTCACCACCGGCGAGAAGGTCTGGCGCATGCCGCTCTCGGCCGAATACGACAAGCTGATCGACAGCCAGTTCGCCGACATGAAGAACACCGGCGGCCGCTATGGCGGCGCCATCACCGCCGCCCAGTTCCTCCAGCGCTTCGTCGGCGACGTGCCCTGGGCCCATCTCGACGTCGCCGGCACGGCAATGAACTCCAGCAAGGGCGACATCAACCGGAGCTGGGGCGCCGGCTGGGGCGTCAGGCTGCTCGACAGGTTCGTGGCGGACGGCTACGAGCGCTGATCGCCCGGAGCTATGCAAAAACGACGGAACTCGTGACCGACATCCTGTTCTACCATCTGCAGAACCAGCCGCTCGAAAGGGTCTTGCCGGTGCTGCTCGAAAAATCGGTGGAACGCGGCTGGAAGGTCGCCGTCGAGGCCGCCTCGCCCGAAAGGGTCGAGGCGCTCGACGCCCTGCTCTGGACCTATTCCGACGAGAGCTTCCTGCCCCACGGCACCGACCGCGAGGCGGACGCCGCCCTGCAGCCCGTGCTGCTGACGGCCGGGCCGGACCGCGCCAACGGCGCCAGCGTGCGTTTCCTGGTGGACGGTGCGGCGCTGCCCGCCGACATGGAGGCCTATGAGCGCATCGTGCTGATGTTCGACGGCAACGACCCCGACGCCCTCGACCAGGCCCGCTCGAGCTGGAAGGCGGCCAAGGCCGCCGGCCATGCCTGCACCTACTGGCAGCAGGACGAGAACGGCCGCTGGGGGAAGAGGGCGTGAACGCCCTGCCGTCGGCCGAGCCTCCCCGCGGTTTCATCGATCTCGCCGCCAGGTCAGAGTTCTGGCGTCTCGCCGCGATCATCTTCCTGACCGCCATGACCAACCAGCAATCGGTGCTGCTGGCGGTGGTTTGGGAGGAGGCGGGATTCCCGCACCGCGACATCGGCCTGCTCATCGCCGTCTATGGCGTCCCGCTGGTGCTGATGAGCCTGTTCTCCGGGCCGCTCGCCAACCGGATCGGCATCCTCCAGACGGTGCGCATCGGCGCGGTGCTGACCACGCTCGGCTTCATCAGCCTCTATTTCACCCACGAGACCTTTCTCGGCTCGCTCGCCTCGCGCCTCATCCAGGGCACCGGATTCGCGCTGTTCCACGCGCCGGTCATGACCTATGGCTCGACCCGGCTCACCCGCGAGCGCTTCGTGCGCCTCTTCGGCCTGCTCTCGGCCATGGCGCCCTTGCCCTATGCCTTCGGTCCCATCCTCGCCGAATTTCTCTACCACGCCTTCGGCGCGCACGGTTATTTCGTCGCCGGCGCCGTTCCCGCCGTGCTCGGCCTGCCGCTGCTCTGGACCATCCGGCCGGTCGACCGCACCGAGGGGCCTGTCGGCGGCATTGCGGGCCTCCTCCGGAACCCCCGCATCTGGCTGCCTCTGCTCTCCGCCATCGTCTACGGCTACATGTTCGGCTTCATCAGTGCCTATGCGGCGCCGATTCTGGTCGAGCGCGGCATCGTCGTCGGCGCCTTCTTCACCGCCTTCACCATCTCCATCTTCGCCGTGCGCTTCGGCGGCCTGGCGCTGATCGAGAACGTCGACCGCCGCGTCGTTGTCGCCGGCGGCGCCATGCTGCTCGCCGCCGGCCTCGTCCTCGTCGCCTTCGCCGGTTCCATGACCGAGGTGGTTGCGGCCGGCTTCGTCTTCGGCCTCGGCCATTCCATCGGTTTTCCCGTGCTCTCGGCGTGGATCTGCGACGGCACCCCGCCCGAGCAGCGGGCAACGCCGATGGCCGTGTTCAACGCCACCTTCTTCGCCGCCATGACGGTGATCGCCCTGCCGGCGAGCCTCGCCATCGGCGCCTTCGGCTATGTGTGGGTCATGGTGAGCCTGTCGGTCTCCGCCCTCGGCCTCGCCGCGGTGCTCGTCGCCGCCTGGTCGAGGCGTTTCCGGCGCTGAGGCTGGCTCTGTTGCCAGGCTGCTGTCATAACGATGTCAGCAGCCCCGCGGCAGGATGTCGCCATGAGACCTTCCGACCGACTCTTCCAGATCATCCAGATCCTGCGCCGCTCGCGCCGGCCGCTCACCGCCGAGGCCATCGCCTCGGAGCTCGAGACGTCCAAGCGCACGATCTATCGCGACATATCCACGCTCATCGGCCAGCGCGTGCCGATCCGCGGGGAGGCGGGGCTCGGCTACGTGCTGGAGGGTGGATTCGACCTGCCGCCGCTCATGCTGACGTCGGACGAGATCGAGGCGGCCGCCCTCGGCGCCCGCTGGGTGCAGTCGCGCGGCGACCCCGCTCTGTCGCGCGCCGCCGCCGACCTCATTGCCAAGCTCGCCGCCATCGTGCCGGAGAAGCTGCGCGACGTCGCCCTCGACCCCGTCTCGCGCACCGGCCCCGCCTGGGAGCCGACCGAGGACCGCATCGACCTCGCCCGCGTCCGCGGCTGGATCCACGAGGGCAAGAAGATCTCCCTCGGCTACAGCGACGAGCAGGGCAGGGCGACCCAGCGTATCCTCTGGCCGGTGGCGGTGGGCTATTTCGACAGCGTCCGCCACCTCATCGCGTGGTGCGAGCTGCGCCGCGACTTCCGCTCCTTCCGCACCGACCGCATCGCCTCCGCCGAATTCCTGGAGGAGCGCTACCCCGAGCGCCCGAGCGTGCTCAGGGCCAGGTGGCGCAAGACGATCAAGGAGAATTAGGCGCCGGTCGCGACCGCCCAGACCTCGGCCGTGGCGCGAGGGGCCGGTCGGCCTGCTCCATCCCTCGTGCCGGGTGATGAATCATCCGGGTTCAGGCATAGTCCGCACCATGACCTTGACCCATCAGGCCCTGGAACAGTTGCGCTTCACCAATCTCGGGCGGCTGCTCGACGAGGTGCATCTGGGTTTCGACCACGCGGCGCTGGCCTACCTGCGGGCGCGCGGCTATCCGTGGCTCAATCCCGCGCACAGCCATGTGATGCGGACCATGCAGCTCGAAGGCGCCAGCATCAGCGCCATGGCGGCGCAGGCCAGAATCTCCAAACAAGCCATGAGCAAGCTGGTCATGCAGTTCCGCGCGAAGGGACTGTTGCGCGTCGAGGACGATCCCGGCGACGGGCGCAACAGGATCGCGGTCGTCACGGACGCCGGCTGTGACCTGTTGGTCCACGGGGTCGAGGCTTTGCGCCAGGCCGAGGACGATCTGGCCGCCCGGATCGGCCGAACCGAGCTCGAGGGTCTGCGGCGCATTCTGCGGCTCGTTCGGGACAAAAGCACAACAATTCAGCGGGAAGTCGAGACGGCGCGGCGGCGCCGGCGATAATTGAGGCAGCTCCATATCGTCAACTATGTTGACGATTACCGGCGGCCATGTTTGGCTCTGTCCATCCGAAGAGGGGGACATGATGGTCATCACGCGCCGATCCCTTGCCGCCGGGCTGGCGGCTTCCACCGTGGCGGCCCCGCTCGTCAGGGCACAGACCGGCTATCCGGCCCGCGTCATCCGGCTGGTCGTGCCCTATACCGCCGGTGGGCCCCTGGACTCGGCCGCCCGCGTCGTCGCGGAGGGCCTCGGCCGGCGCCTCGGCCAATCGATCGTGGTGGAGAACAAGACCGGGGCGAGCGGCATGCTCGGCGCGGCGGAGGTGGCGAAGGCCGACCCTGACGGACACACGCTTCTGTTCACCGTGACGGACACCCAGGTGAACGCCATGCTGCTGTTCAAGAGGCCTCTCTACGACTCGCTCAAGGACTTCACCCCCGTCACCATGGCGTTCCGCGCGCCGATCATTCTGGCCGCCAGTGCGGAGCTGACATCCACGGCCCCCGCCGACCTCGTGACCCACTTCAAAGCCAATCCGGCGAAGGCCAGCTACGGGCACTGGGGTCTCGGCGGTCTCGGGCACCTGCTGGGCGAGACGTTCAACCGGAAGCTCGGCCTCGGTCTGAACGCCGTTCCCTACAGGGGGGAAAACCCGGCCGTGACGGACCTCGTGGCCAGACACATCAGCCTGGCGACCGCCTCCGTGGCCAACACGCAGCAGCACATCAAGGGCGGCGCGTTGAAGGCGGTCGCGGTGTCGGGCAATGCCCGCACGGCGCTGCTGCCGAACGTCCCGACATTTGCGGAGATCGGTCTGACGGATCCGATCTTCGGCATGGGCATCTGGCTGGGTCTCCTGGCGCCAGGCCGCACACCGCCGGCGATCGTGGAGCGCCTCGCGGAGGAAACACGGGCCGTCATCACCGAGCCGGCCGTCGCCTCGCGCATGCAGTCGCTCGCCTATACATCCGACGCGCTCCCCCCCGCCGAATTTCGCCGGAGGATCGAGGCCGAGCTGGAGATCGTCGGGAAAGTCTACGCCGATCTGGCGATCGAGAAGCAATGATCGGCCTCATCGGCGGGATAAGCTGGCGCTCGACGGCGCTGTATCACCAGCGGATCAACGAGGCCGCCGAGCGACGCGGTGGCCGAAACGCCAATGCCGAAAGCGTCATCGTCTCCCTGCGTTACGAAACCCTGCTGGAGCAGGGTCGGGCGGGGAACTGGGATGGCGTCGCCGACGCCATCGTGGCCGCGCTCGCGCGTGCCTCGGCGGCAGGCGCCACGCTCGGCTTGCTGACCGCCGTCACGCCGCACCGCATGTTCGACCGTATCACCGCCGCCTCTCCGATTCCCCTGCTCCACGTGCTCGATCCCGCACTCGCGATGCTCGACGAGCAGGGCATCGGCTGCGTCGGCGTGCTCGGGACGTCCTACACGCTGACGGCCGCCCCGTTTCTCGACCGGATCGATGCCGCCGGCCTCGCATGGCGCATTCCGGACGAGCCGGGACGCCGCGATCTCGACGCCATGATCCAGGACGAACTGACCCAGGGCGTCGTCACGGCCCGCGCCGAGCGGCGGGCGATGGAACTCGCGGATGATCTCATGGCGGCTGGGGCCGAGGCTGTCCTTCTCGCCTGCACCGAGCTGCCGCTGTTGGCCTGGCGCCGGTATGACCGGGCGCCGGTCGTTGACGCGGTCACGTCCCACGCGGATGCCGCGGTAGTGAGGATGGACCTATGACTACGCAGTCTGCTGTACCGGTGATCACGGCGATCGACCATCTGCTGACCTATGTCGCGGACGGTGCGGCGGCGGCCGACACCTTCCGCCGGCTCGGTTTCACGCTCTCGCCGGTCAGCCGGATCGAGAGCATGGGCATCACCAACCAGATGGTGCTGTTTCAGGATGCCGTGCCGGGAGCGGCGAATTTCATCGAGCTGATGTCGGTCAGCGATCCCGACCGGCTGCCGCCGCCCATGGTCGCCCTGCTCGGCGGCGAGGAGCGCGCCAAGTCCATGGTGCTGTCGACCGCCGATGCCTTCGGCTGCCACACCCATCTGGCTGCGCAGCAGCTGCCGTTTGCCGCTCCGGTCCACGTGCGGCGCGAATGGAAACTGGACGACGGCACGTCGGTTCACCCGGAATTCGACGTCATCCTGCCCGCGACGGCCGGTCTGACCTTCAACGCCTGCCGCTACTACAACGTCGAGCATTACCGGCGGCCGGACTGGACCGCCCATCCCAACACGGTGACCGGGCTGGATGCGGTCCTCGCCGTCGCACCGGATCCCGGCGCCCTGGCGGCGCGGTTTGCCGGTATCCTCCAATGTCCGGTGCGGCAGCAGGACGGCTGTCTGGTCGTCGAGGCGGGGGGCGTCGCGCTCGACATCTACGGGCCCGAGGCCCTGGCGGCGCGCTATGGCCTGGACGCCGCGGCGCCGGCCGAGCTCCCCGCCTATGTCGGCTACCGCCTGCGTGCCCGCGATCCCGCTGTTGTGGCCGGTTTCGCGAGCCGGGCCGGAATGACCCCTTCTCCGGTCAAGGCGGGATTTACGCTGCCTCCGGCGCAGATGTTCGGCAACCTCGTCGAGGTCACCACCTGAGGCCGGCTCAGCCGGCCGCCTCGAGCTCGGCGCTCGCCGCGAGCCAGGCCTCCTCGGCCTCGGCGAGCTGCCTTTCCCGAAGGCCCCGCGTCTTCGCCGCCTGGGCCGCGCTGTCGGGGTGGGCCTCGAAATAGCCGGGCTGGGCGAGGATGCGGTCGATCTTGTCGATGTCCGCGCGCAGCTTCTCCATCGCCGCCTCGATCTCGGCGACCCGCTTCGCCAGCGCCTTGCTCTCGCCGCGCGGGGGCGAGGCGGGCTTTGCCTCCGCGGTCCGCTCCGGCTTTACGGCCTTCTCCGGCGCCGCGCCCGACAGCACGATCTTGCGGTAGTCGTCGAGATCGCCGTCGAAGGGCTTCACCGTCCCCTCGCGCACCAGCCAGAGCCGGTCCACCGTCGATTCCAGCAGGTGCCGGTCGTGCGAGACGATCAGCACCGCGCCCGAATAGCCGTTCAGCGCCTCCACCAGGGCGGCACGGCTGTCGATGTCGAGGTGGTTGGTCGGCTCGTCGAGGATCAGGAGGTGCGGGCCCTCGAAGACCGCCAGGGCGAAGAGGAGACGCGCCTTCTCGCCGCCCGAGAGAGAGGAGACCTTCGTGTCCGAGCGCTCGCCGGAAAAGCCCGAGCGGGCGCAGGCGGCCCGCACCTTGGCCTCGGGGTCGTCCGGCATCAGCCGCCTCAGATGCTGGTAGACGCTCTCCGCCGGCCGGAGCTCGTCGAGCTGGTGCTGGGCGAAATACGCGATCTTCAGCTTGTCGGCGCGCACCATCCGGCCCGACATGGCCCTCAGCCGGTCGGAGATCAGCTTCAGGAAGGTCGACTTGCCGTTGCCGTTGGCGCCCAGGAGCCCGATGCGGTCGTCGTCGTCGATCCTGAGGTCCAGCCGCCGCAGGATCGGCTGCCCCTCGGCATAGCCGACGGAGGCGCCCTCCATGGTGATGATCGGCGGCGAGGCCTTGCGCGCCGGTTCCGGGATGACGAAGGGGGGCACGTCGGTGTCGACGATGGTCGTCACCGTCTCCATCTTCTCCAGCATCTTCAGCCGCGACTGCGCCTGCCGGGCCTTGGTCGCCTTGGCGCGGAAACGGTCGACGAAGCTCTGCAGGTGGGCCCGTTTCTCCTCCTGCTTCTTGGCTGCCTTCTCGCGCACCGCCATCTCGATGGCGCGCGACTTCGCGAAGGTCGTGTAGGAGCCCTTCCACAGCGTCAGCTTGCCCTGGTCGAGGTGCAGGATGTGCTCCACCGAGGCGTCGAGCAGGTCGCGGTCGTGGCTGATCAGCAGCACGCTGTGCGGATAGCCGGCGAGATAGTCCTGCAGCCAGAGCGTGCCCTCGAGGTCGAGATAGTTGGTCGGCTCGTCGAGCAGCAGCAGGTCGGGGGCGGTGAACAGCACCGCGGCGAGCGCCACGCGCATGCGCCAGCCGCCTGAAAAATCCGAGCAGGGCCGGGCCTGCGCCGCCGTGTCGAAACCGAGGCCGGCGAGGATCGCCGCCGCGCGGGCCGGGGCCGAATGGGCGTCGATGTCGACGAGCCGCGTCTGGATCTCGGCGATCCGGTGCGGGTCGCTCGCCGTCTCCGCCTCGGCGAGGAGGCGCGCCCGCTCCTTGTCGGCGTCCAGCACGAAATCGAGCAGGGACTGCGGGCCGCCGGGCGCTTCCTGCGCCACGCCGCCGAGACGAGCCCGCGCCGGCAGCTTGAAGGAGCCGCCGTCGGCGGCCATCTCGCCCTGGATGACCTTGAACAGGGTCGATTTGCCCGTGCCGTTGCGGCCGAGGAAGCCCACGCGCGCGTTCGGCGGCAGCGTCACCGACGCATTGTCGATGAGCACGCGGCCGGCCACCCGCACCGTCAGGTCGTTGATCTGCAGCATGGCCGGCTTTTGGCGGAGCCGCGCGGGCAATGCAAGGGCGCGGGGCTGCGCAGCACCGTCAAGCTCCGTGAGACTGCGCATGCCCGGACGCCGCGCGGTGCTATGATGCCGCGGATCCCCCGCAGCGAAGACAGGGGTGATCGACGGGGAGGACAGGCGCATGAACGCGTCCATGAAGAAGTATGTCGCCGAGTTCATCGGCACGGCCGCGCTGGTGATCATCGGCTGCGGCGTCGTCACGCTCGGAGGGCAGGGCGCCGTCTTCGGCGCCGGCCAGCCCTATTCGGCCCTCGCCACCCTTCCGATCGCGCTCGCCTTCGGCCTCGCCATCGTCGCGATGGCCTACGGCATCGGCCCGGTCTCGGGCTGCCACGTCAACCCGGCCGTCTCCGTCGGCGTCTGGGCCGCCGGCCGCATGCCCACAGACGAACTCGTCGGTTATGTCGTCGCTCAGGTCGCGGGGGCCGTCGTCGGCGCCGCCATCCTCTATGTGGCGCTCGCCGGCAAGGCGGGTGGTTGGGACGTCTCGGCCGCCGGTCTCGGCCAGAACGGCTGGGACGCCGCCAAGGGCTACGGGGTCACCTCCGCCGTCATCGGCGAGTTCGTCGGCACATTCCTCTTCCTCGTCGCCATCCTCGGCGTCACCTCCAAGGCCGGCACGCCCGCCGTGGCGGGCCTCGCCATCGGCCTGACCCTCACCGCCATCCACCTGCTGCTGATCCCGGTCACCGGCACCTCGGTCAACCCGGCGCGCTCCTTCGGACCGGCGCTCTTCGTCGGCGGCAACGCCCTGTCGCAGCTCTGGCTCTTCCTGGTGGTGCCGACGGTCGCGGCCTTCGCCGCGGGCGCCCTGTTCAAGGCGAAGATCCTGGAGGCCTGAACGCGCGCAACGCCGCAAGCCCGCCACCGGATCGTCTCCGGAGGCGGGCCCGAACCCGCGCGGGTCGGCTCGGGTGGGGCGATGAGGACCCGCGCGTGAAGCGGTCGGCCTGTCGCGCCTCAGGGCGTCAGCGGCAGATTCTCACGTGGCGGACCTCGCGGCCCCAGGGCGTCTCCACCCAGCGGCGCTCGCGCCAGCAGGTCGGCTCGACATAGGCCGGGCGATGGGGACGGTAGCCGCCCCAGTGCGGCGGCGGGGGCGGCGGCGGGCGGTGGCCCCAGTGCGGCGGCGGGGGGCTGTGATAGCCGCCATGCGGCGGGCGGTGGGGACGCGGGGGGCCGTCCCAGCCGGGATGCGGACCCCACTGGACCGGCACGATGCCGGCCTCGACGCCGACTCCGACCTGCGCCCGGGCATCGCCCGGCGCGGCGGCCACGGCCGCCAGGGCGGCGAGGCCTGCGAGGGTTGACAGAACCAGGCTGCGCATCGTGACCATCTCCAGTCGCTGGATCGCTCCGTTGGCGATCATGGGAGGATGGTGCGGCGGGCGCACTGAACGCGTTCTGAGGCCCTTCTTCACCTGCCGTTCAGCCCCGCGGCGGGGCGGCGGGCGCGGGGGCGTTGCGGGCGCACCGGGCCGCTGCTAGAAGCGCGCCACCTGATCCCACCAGTCCCTCAAGGAACGATCCATGGCCATCGAGCGCACCTTCTCCATCATCAAGCCGGACGCCACCAAGCGGAACCTCACCGGTGCCGTGAACGCGGTGATCGAGGCCGCCGGCCTGCAGATCGTCGCCCAGAAGCGCATCCGCATGTCGCTGCCCGAGGCCCGCAAGTTCTATGCGGTCCACAAGGAGCGTCCCTTCTTCGGCGAGCTCGTCGACTTCATGGTCTCCGCCCCGGTCGTCGTGCAGGTGCTCGAGGGCGAAAACGCCGTCGCCAAGTACCGCGAGATCATGGGCGCCACCAACCCGGCCCAGGCCGCCGAGGGCACCATCCGCAAGCTCTACGCCGTCTCCGTCGGCGAGAACTCCGTGCATGGCTCGGACTCGGTCGAGAACGCCAAGATCGAGATCGCCCAGTTCTTTTCCGAGAACGAGATCCTGCCGGCCTGATCCTCTTCTCGGCGCCGCACTGGCGGCGGACAAATGTTGAAGGCGGGCTCCGGCCCGCCTTTTTCGTTTGTATGTGGTATTGCGATCACCGTAAGAAGGTTTCATGGGTCTTTATTGTTAGTCCTTACGTGTTCCAGCTTAGGCGGGGGATGTCAGTGATGGCGGATGAAAAAAACCTGAACACAAGCTTGATTCTGTCTAGTGCGTCTGGAGACACTGCCGAACTGAACTCACTGCCTCCTTCTGTAATGCAGGCCGTGTACTACCATCTGACCGGTAGGACACAGGAGATCGCGACACCTCATTCAAAGCGATTGATAGTAGATCGAGATAGTATTGTTGGGCTTTTTGAAATATTTGATCAGATTTTGTCGCAGTATAACATAAAAGGTCGATCAGACCGTATTGTGATAACTGATGAAAAAGGAAAGATTGTTGATTTTGCCAATGTTAATTTGTTCAGGATGGCAGATTTAGATGTATTGGCGGAAACTAGCGATGTGTCTATCGAATGCGGAGTTCTTATTCAGCAGCCCGCTACTGGTGCGTTTCAGGAATACAAAATCAATGTCGTTGCAGTGTCGCGTCCGTTGACTGCGGCCGATTTTGATTTAGGATCTAAAGAAAAAAAGAGAAGAGTTGCGAGTCTGCATGTTAGCATTGAGTATGTCGATTATCTTATAGCACGGAACCTGTCGACATCGGTCGATCATTGGGTGGAATCGCTTGAAGAATTGAAGCCAAAAGATGATAAATTCGCCAAAGCGATAGTGCATACATACTCAATTATATTCTATTATCTTACATTTCTATTTGGCGCTGGCGTTTTTACGTGGCTGATAATCGAAAAAGTATGGAGGCCAAGCCTATCGGTGGCGAACATAGGCATAGGAAGTTTCATATATATAGTTATAGTGATTGCGGTGTCTATTGTGTGGGGCGTCATCGGAATGATGGCGTCAGATATTTTCTCGGAGCGCAAAGGCGCGTTGTTGGCCCTGAATAGAAGAGATGAAAGGCAGCTGGAGCTTGAGCGTCAGAGAATGGACAGACGGCGTTTCAGAGCTTTGAGATTTGGGTTTGGCTGCATGCTTGCAATTGCGCTTAATTTGGCGGCTTCCTTTGTGTTTGAGTGGATTAAATGAGGAGTGCGACGCTCATGAACGCCCCCGTCAGCGTCCAGCGCCTGAAGTCGACCTGTCCCCATGACTGCCCCTCCGCCTGCTCGCTGGAGGTGGAGGTCATCGACGGCAGGACGATCGGCCGTGTGCACGGCGATCCCGCCCAGAGCTACACGGCCGGCGTCGTCTGCGCCAAGGTGGCCCGCTATGCCGAGCGCATCCACCATCCGGACAGGCTCCTCCATCCGCTGATCCGCAAGGGGCCGAAGGGCTCCGGAGAGTTCCAGCGCATCTCCTGGGACGAGGCACTGGCGATGACCGCCGAGCGCTTCCTGGAGGCGGAGCGCCGCTACGGCGCCGAGACGGTCTGGCCCTATTACTATGCGGGGACCATGGGCTTCGTGCAGCGCGACGGCATCAATCGCCTGCGCCACGTGAAGAAATATTCCGGCTTCTATTCCACCATCTGCACCAACATGGCCTGGTCCGGCTTCATCGCCGGCACCGGACGCCTCGCCGGCGTCGATCCGCGCGAGATGGCCAAGGCCGACGTGGTGGTGATCTGGGGCACCAACCCGGTCTCCACCCAGGTCAACGTCATGACCCACGCCATGAAGGCGCGGAAGGAGCGCGGCGCGAAGATCGTCGTCGTCGACATCTACCGCACCGACACCGTGAAACAGGCCGATCTCGGCCTCGTGCTGAAGCCGGGAACCGACGCGGCGCTCGCCTGCGCCGTCATGCACGTGCTCTTCCGCGACGGCTTCGCGGACAGGGACTATCTCAGGGATTTCACCGACGTACCGGCCGAGCTTGAATCACATTTGCAGAGCCGCACGCCGGAATGGGCGGCGGCCATCACCGGCTTGACGGTGGAGGAGATCGAGGCTTTCGCGAAGCTGGTCGGCGAGAACAGAAAAACCTTCTTCCGCCTCGGCTACGGCTTCGGCCGCCAGCGCAACGGCGCGGTGAACATGCACGCCGCCTCCTGCATTCCCGCCATCACCGGCGCCTGGAAATACGAGGGGGGCGGGGCCTTCCACAACAACGGCGCCATCTATCACTGGCGCAAGTCGCTGATCGAGGGGCTGGACGTGAAGGACGCGGCGGTGCGCACCCTCGACCAGTCGCGCATCGGTGCGATCCTGACCGGCGAGGCCGCGGCCCTGCGCCGGCCCGACGGGTCGGAAGGGCCGCCGGTGACCGCGCTCCTCATCCAGAACACCAATCCGGTCAACGTCGCCCCGGACCAGTCGAAGGTCGTCGCCGGCTTCGCCCGCGAGGATCTCTTCACCGTCGTCCACGAGCAGTTCATGACCGACACGGCGAAGATGGCCGACCTCGTGCTGCCCGCGACCCAGTTCATGGAGCACGACGACATGTATCAGGGCGGCGGCCACCAGCACATCATGCTGGGCCTGAAGCTCGTGGAGCCGCCCGGCGAGTGCCGCTCCAACCATGATCTCATCACCGATCTCGCGGGACGGCTCGGCGCCGAGCATCCGGGCTTCGCGATGACGCCGCGCGAGATCATCGACTGGACGCTGCAGAAGTCCGGCTGGGGCACCTTCGCCGAGCTCGAGGCCACCAATTTCCGCGACGTCCAGCCGAAGTTCGAGGAGGCGCACTATCTCGGGGGCTTCGCCTATGGCGACAAGAGGTTCCGCTTCAAGCCGGACTGGCCGAACGTGCCCTATGCCAGCATCGGCACGATGGGCCCGATCGAGTCAATGCCCTCGCTGCCCGACCACTGGGCGGTGACCGAGGAGCCGGACGCCACCTATCCGTTCAAGCTCGCGACCTCGCCCTCGCGCAGCTACCTCAACTCGACGTTCGCGGAGACCCCGTCCTCCCGCAAGCGCGAGGGGCGGCCGGAGGTGATGATCAACCCGGCCGATGCGGAGCGGCTCGGCATCGGCGCCGGTGCGCGGGTCGAACTCGGCTCGCCGCGCGGCACCGTGATCCTCCATGCCAAGGTGACCGACCAGACCCGCCCCGGCACGCTCATCGCCGAGGGGCTCTGGGCCAATGCCGACCACGAGGGCGGCCGCGGCATCAACATGCTGACCGGCGCCGATGCGGTCGCGCCCTTCGGGGGGGCCGCCTTCCACGACAACAAAGTCTGGATCAGGCCGGCGTGAGCCTGACGCAGCGGAAAGTACTTTCGCGGTATTGACGCTGCGACAACGGAATCTGTCGATTATACCGTCGAATAGACTCAAGTTTTCGTAACGTCTTAAAGGCATATTCTCCCGGGACTGGCACAGATGGGGCGATGAACCCCCGTCCGATTGGGTATGCGCCCATGAAAATGCAGACCGTCTTCGCCGACGACATCCGCGTGGAGCGCCGCGCCGAGCCACGCGTCATCATGAGCCTCGCCGGCACCTGCCAGCTCGCCGCCTTGCGCGACGAGACCGGCAAGCGTCGCGAATTCGCCTGCCGCGCCATCAACATGTCCAGCCAGGCGCTGATGCTGGCGACGCCGGCCCGCGCCACCATGGGCGACGGCGCCACCGCCTATATCCCGAGCTTCGGCAAGCTCTCCGGCCGCGTCATCCGCGTCCTCGACGGCGGCTTCGTCATGAGCCTGATGGTGAACGAGACGCAGCGGCAGAGGATCGCCAAGCGCCTCGCCTGGCTGCAGGAGCACCAGGCGCACGACACCCGCGACCTCCGCCAGCACGCGCGCATCGTGCCGCGCGAGCCCTTCGGCCAGATTACGTTCGCCGACGGCAGCTGCCTGTCCTGCCTCGTCATGGACATGTCGGTGACCGGTGCCGCGCTCTCGGCCGACATCGTGCCGGATCTCCACACGCTGCTTGTGGTCGGGCGGGTCCCGGCCCGCGTCTGCCGGCACTTCCCCGAGGGCTTCGCCGTCGCCTTCCTCGAGGAGCTGCCGCCCGGCAGCCTCGAACAGCTTCTCCTCGGCACCTGATCGCGCTGGCGCCGCCTCCTGCCGCAGCGTCGGCCGGAAATGACAGAAACCGCCGGTCGAATACGTCGGAAGTATAAATATAGATCGCGCCGCGCCGCCGCGGATACGATGATTTGTGTGTATCGATTTGGGACGAATCGTATAAAATGATGTCATTGCACTCAAAAGACTCGTTGAATTGCTGCGATGACGTCGTCCCGCGATATTACGGCCGTGCCCGTCTTGCCGGGCGGCGCCGAAACCCTCGTCATCATGAGCCTCGCCGGCACGTGCCAGCTCTCGGCCCTGCGTGACGAAGCCGGCCGCCGCCGCGAGTTTCCCTGCCGCGCCATCAACATGTCGAGCCGGGCGCTGATGCTCGCGACGCCCGCCCGCGCCACCATGGGCGACGGCGTCACCGCCTATATCCCCAGCTTCGGCAAGCTCTTCGGCCGCGTCAGCCGGGTCATGGCCGGCGGCTTCGTGATGAATCTGATGCTGCCAGCCCCCCAGCGCCGGCGCATCGCCATCCGCCTCGCCTGGCTGCAGGAGCACCAGGCCCACGACACCCGCGACCTCAGGCGACACGCCCGCATCGTGCGCGGGAGCCCTTCGGCCAGATCACCTATGCCGACGGCACGTGCCTCTCCTGCCTCGTCCTCGACATGTCGGTGACCGGCGCCGCGATCTCCGCCGACCGGGTGCCGGAGATCGGCGCGCTGGTCACCGTCGGCCGCGTGCCGGCGCGGGTCTGCCGCCATTTTCCCGAGGGCTTCGCCGTCGCCCATCTCGAGGAACTCCCCGCCGGCAGCCTGGAACAGCTTCTGCTCGGCGCGTGAACTCAGAGAAGGGTATAGTCCGTCGCGATCATCCGCAGCGCCTGCGGATAGATGCGGTGCTCCACCTCCAGCACGCGGCGGGCGAGGCTCTCCGCCGTGTCGCCCGGCAGCACCGGCACCGCCTCTTGCAGGATGGTCTCGCCCTCGTCCATGCCCGGCGTGACGAAATGCACCGTCGCGCCGTGCTCGGTCGCGCCGTCGGCGAGAGCCCGCGCATGGGTGTCGAGCCCCTTGTAGGCGGGCAGCAGGGCAGGGTGGATGTTGATCATCCGGCCCTCCCACTGCGCCACGAACCAGGGCGTCAGGATGCGCATGAAGCCGGCGAGGCAGACGATGTCGATCGCATGCGCGTCCAGCACCGCCTGCACGGCGCGCTCGAAGGCCTCGCGGTCGCGGCCGAAGGCGCGGTGGTCGACGGTGGCGGTGGCGATGCCCTCCGCCTCGGCCCGGGCGAGGCCGCCCGCGCCCGGCACGTTGGAGACGACGAGCGCGATCTCTGCCGGATAGTCCGGTTCCCGCGCCGCCTCGATCAGCGCCGCCATGTTCGATCCGCGCCCCGAGATCAGGACCGCAACGCGCTTGCGCGCTCCCGCCCTGCTCACAGCGCCAGCGCCCCGGTGAAGGTGACGCGCGGCTCGGCCGCCGCCTCGGTGATCCGGCCGAGCCTGACCACCGTCTCCCCGGTGAGGCTGAACGCCTCCGTGACCTTCGCCGCCTCGGCCTCCGCCACGACGATCACCATGCCGATGCCGCAGTTGAAGGTCCGCACCATCTCCGCCTGGGCGAGGCCGCCGACACCGGCCAGCCAGCCGAACACCTTCGGCACCGCGATGGCGGAGAGGTCGATTTCGGCCCCGGTCCCCTCCGGCAGCACCCGCGGAATGTTGTCGACGAAGCCGCCGCCGGTGATGTGGGCGAGCGCCTTGAGCGCCCCGGTGCCGCGATGAACCGCCATGATGCTCTTCACATAGATGCGGGTCGGCTCCAGCAGCGCCTCGCCGAGGCTGCGCGAGGGCTCGAAGGGGGCGGGGGCGTCCCATCCGAGGCCCGACACCGCCGCGATCTTGCGCACCAGCGAATAGCCGTTGGAATGGACGCCGGAGGAGGGCAGGCCCAGCACCACGTCCCCGGGGGCCACGTCGCGGCGCGGCAGCAACGTGCCGCGCTCGGCCGCGCCGACCGAGAAGCCGGCGAGGTCGTAGTCGCCGTCGGCATAGAGCCCGGGCATCTCCGCCGTCTCGCCGCCGATCAGGGCGCAGCCCGCCTGCCGGCAGCCCAGCGCAATTCCCTTGACCACCTGGGCGGCGGCCTCCGGCGACAATTTGCCGGTGGCGAAGTAATCGAGGAAGAACAGCGGCTCGGCGCCCTGCACCACCAGGTCGTTGACGCACATGGCGACGAGGTCGATGCCGATCGTGTCGTGCCGCCCGGTCTCGATGGCGATCTTGATCTTGGTGCCGACGCCGTCGTTGGCCGCCACCAGAACCGGATCGGTGAACCCGGCCGCCTTCAGGTCGAACAGGCCGCCGAAGCCGCCGATCTCGGCATCGGCGCCGGGGCGCGCGGTCGCCCGCACCAGCGGCTTGATCATGTCGACCATGCGATTGCCCGCGTCGATGTCGACGCCGGCCTCGGCATAGGTCAGTCCGTTCTTCGGGTAGGGAGTGTCGGTCACGGCGCTCGTCTCGCTGCAAGAGGCCCGATTAGCCCGTGCGCCGCCGCCTCGCAACGGCCAAGCCGCCCCGCGCCATCTTTTCTGCGCCGGCACGAGTGCTGCCGCGGCGGGCGCTCTTGTCGTCTTGCGACTATACCGGACATTGACGGTGGCGGGTCGGCCGGCGCATGACCGGCCGAGGAGACCCTTGGCATGACAAAGTCGATCACGGACGATCTCAAATCCGGCGCCCTCGTCTATCATCGGCTGCCGCGGCCGGGAAAGCTCGAGATCCAGGCGACCAAGCCGCTCGGCAACCAGCGCGACCTCGCGCTCGCCTATTCCCCGGGCGTCGCCGCGGCCTGCGAGGCCATCGTCGCAGACCCCGCCCAGGCGGCGGAGCTCACGATCCGCGCCAATCTCGTCGCCGTCGTCTCCAACGGCACCGCGGTGCTCGGCCTCGGCGACATCGGGCCCCTCGCCGGCAAGCCGGTCATGGAGGGCAAGGCGGTCCTGTTCAAGAAATTTGCCGGCATCGACGTCTTCGACATCGAGATCGACGCCCGCGAGGTCGACCGCATCGTCGACGTGGTGGCGGCGCTCGAGCCGACTTTCGGCGGCATCAACCTTGAGGACATCAAGGCCCCGGAATGTTTCGAGGTGGAGCGGCGCCTGCGTGAGCGGATGGGAATTCCGGTCTTCCACGACGACCAGCACGGCACCGCCATCATCGTCGCCGCCGCCGTCACCAATGCGCTCGCGCTGATGGGCAAGTCCATCGAAGACGTCAAGATCGTCGCCTCCGGCGCGGGTGCCGCCGCCATCGCCTGCCTGAACCTGCTGCGCGAACTCGGGGCGCGGGTCGAGAACATCTGGGTCTCGGACATCGAGGGCGTCGTCTACAAGGGCCGCGAGAAGCTCATGGACCCCTACAAGGCGGTCTATGCCAAGGACACCAACGCCCGCACCCTCGGCGACATCATCGGCGATGCCGACATCTTCCTCGGCCTGTCGGCGGCCGGCGTCCTGAAGCCGGAGATGGTCCAGCGCATGGCGGCCGGGCCTCTCATCATGGCGCTGGCCAATCCCAACCCGGAGATCATGCCGGAGGAGGCCCGCGCAGCGAAGCCCGACGCCATGATCTGTACCGGGCGGTCGGATTATCCGAACCAGGTCAACAACGTCCTCTGCTTTCCCTACATCTTCCGCGGCGCGCTCGATTGCGGCGCCACCGCCATCAATGAGCCGATGAAGCTCGCCGCCGTCCGCGCCATTGCGGGCCTGGCCCGCGAGGCGCCGTCGGACGTGGTCGCCCGCGCCTATGGCGGCGAGGTCGGCACCTTCGGCGCCGGCAATCTCATTCCCTCGCCCTTCGATCCGCGCCTCATCCTGCGCATCGCGCCGGCGGTCGCGAAGGCGGCGATGGAGACCGGCGTCGCCACCCGGCCGATCGCCGACTTCAAGGCCTATGAGGCCGAGCTGTCGCGCTTCGTCTTCCGCTCAGGCCTCCTGATGAAGCCGGTCTTCGACAAGGCGCGGCAGAACCCCAAGCGCGTCATTTATGCCGAAGGTGAGGACGAGCGCATCCTGCGCGCCGCTCAGGTCGTCGTGGAGGAGGGGCTGGCCTTCCCCGTGCTGATCGGCCGGCCCGCCGTGGTGGAACAGCGGCTCGAGCGCTTCGGCCTGTCGCTGAAGCCGGGCAAGGATTTTGAGCTGATCGATCCCCAGTCCGACCCGCGCTACCGCGATTATGTCGCGACCTATCACGACCGCACGGGACGCAAGGGCGTGACCCCGGATGCGGCCCGCACGATCATCCGCACGTCCAACTCGGCCATTGCCGCGGTGGCGCTGGAGCGTGGCGATGCCGACGCCATGATCTGCGGGGTCGAGGGGCGCTTCACCACCCATTTGCGCCACATCCGTCAGGTCATCGGTCTGAAGGAGGGCGCCAACGGGCTCGCCGCCCTGTCGCTGCTCATCACCTCCAAGGGTCCGCTCTTCCTCGCCGACACCCATGTCACCGCCGATCCGAGCCCGGACGAACTCGCCGACATGGTCTGCACCGCAGCCGAGCACGTGCGCCGCTTCGGGCTCGAGCCGAAGATCGCCCTCGTCTCCCATTCCGATTTCGGCAGCCACGACGACGATCAGGTCGTGAAGATGCAGAAGGCGCTGAAGATCATCCGGGAGCGCGCGCCCGGCCTCGAGGTGGAGGGCGAGATGCACGCCGATTCGGCGCTGCTTCCCGAGCTCCGCGAGCGGGTCTTCCCGCAATCGCGCCTCCAGGGGGTGGCCAATGTCCTCATCATGCCCAACATGTCGGCGGCCAACATCGCCTTCCAGGTGATCAAGGTCCTGGCTGACGCCCTGCCGGTCGGGCCCATACTCGTCGGTCAGGCGCGGCCTGCCCACATCCTCACAGCGTCGGTCACGGCGCGCGGCGTCGTCAACATGACGGCGCTCGCCGTGGTGGAGGCGCAGGAGCAGGACGAGGAAAGAAACCTGTAACGTTGGGTCAAGAAAGATACCATTAAGCGACAGCCCCTAAACTGCTGAAAATTTTACGTGATCCCGGCTGTTGATCGCCGATTGCGTGGCAGGCGAAGGGGTGGCCGTGAATACGGTCTCGAGGCACAGAGGCCTGGTCTGGTTGGTGTCTGCGCTTCTGGTCGCCGGCCTGCCTCTGGCCGGCTATTTCCTGGCCGAGGCCTGGCTCTACCGCAGCCTGAAAACCCTTGTGACCACCACCGCGGAGATGATCCTCGGCCGGATGGACAACGCCGTGGACCGGGCGACCCTGTCGCTCAAGGAGGCGCAGGGCCTTCGCATCGAGAACTGCGACGCGGGAGAGCGTGAAACGCTGCGGGTGCTGGTCTTCGAATCGCCCGTCCTCAAGGAGATCGCGGTCATCGGTCCCGACGGCCGCATCCGCTGCAACAATATCGGCAGCCTGGTGCAGATCACGGCAGCCTCCACGCCCTTCGCCACCCGTGATCCCAACCTGTCGCTGGCCATCGCGCTGACCCGCGGCCCTCACGGCCGCGCCTTGCGCCTGACTCTCGCATCGCCCTCCGGTGTCATGACGGGAGGCATCATCGCCGTCGGTCTGTTCGTGCCCTATACCGAGGTCCAGACCTCTGACCTCGGCCTCGGCGTCGACATCGAACTGGTCCCGGGAGGCCGGCTCGTGTCGGTGCACGGGCCCGGTGGCGTGGCCGGGACGCCAGACGTGAAAGCCACGGTGCAGTCGAGTGTCTATCCCGTCCGGGTCGAGGTCGCGGCGTCCTCCGGATCCTGGCGCCAGCAGAAGGGCTGGGTCGTGGGGGCGGCGGTGGGCGGCGGGCTCGGCTTCGGCATCGGCCTCGCCGGTCTCGTCCTGTTCGGCTGGCGCGAGCGCGGTCCGGTGGCCGACATGTACCGGGCCCTGCGCAACGGGGAGTTCATTCCCCACTACCAGCCCCTCATCGATCTCGACACCGGCAGAATCCTCGGCTGCGAGGTTCTCGTCCGCTGGCGGAAGCCCGATGGCAGGCTGATCCCACCCGGTGCCTTCATCGGCGAAGCGGAGCGCTCCGGCTTCATCTTCCCGCTCACCCTCGCCTTGATGCGCCAGGCCGCCGAGGAACTGGGGCCGACCTATGCCGGTCGTCCCGACCTCAAATGCGGGTTCAACCTCTGTGCAGCCCATTTTCGCGACGAACGGATCGTCGGTGATGTGGTCTCCATCTTCTCCCATTCCGACGTCAAGCTCTCGCAGGTTCTGCTCGAGGTGACCGAGCGCGATCCCTTGCCCGACATGGACGCTGCCCGGGCCATCATCGCCCGGTTCCAGGAGATGGGCGTCAGGGTGGCCCTCGACGATGTCGGCACCGGCCACGGCGGCATGAGCTATCTGCTGAAGCTCAGGGTCGACGTGATGAAGATCGACAAGCTCTTCATCGACGCGCTGGGGGCGGAGCGCCAGTCCACCGCCATCGTCGACAGCCTCATCGACCTCGCCGCTCACCTCAACATGGAGGTGATCGCCGAGGGCGTCGAAACCTTCGAACAGGTGGAGGCTCTGCGCCGACGCGGCGTCCGTTCGGCCCAGGGCTATGTCTTTGCCCCGCCGCTGCCGGGTTCCTCCTATTGCCAGCTCGTCCAGGCCATGGAGCCGGCGACCGTGCAGCGCGAGCCCTTGCGCAAGTCCCTGCGCGGCTGACGCACCCCGGGGCCTGACCGGCACCAGACCGGCGGCGCCCGAACGCCGTCTCCGAACCTCAGCGGGCGAGGGCGATGCCGCGAACGCCCGGTCGATGGGGACGGTGCCGAGGCCGCGGGCGGATCAGGACGGCCGCGAGCCGTAGGCCGAAGGGAGCGATCTCGACGGCATCGACTTCAGACCCTGTTCGACGCTCGTCCGTGGCTGGGGGAAGCGTCCGCCATGCCGCGGCGGGAGACCCCGTCTCGATGGACTTCGCGGCAGCCTGCGACAGGTCGCGCCCGCTGAATCGGAATCAGAGCTTCCACAGCCTGCCGCAAGCCCTTGGCGGGACTCCGCAAAAGCCCCTGAATCGGAATCGGAGCTTCAGCCCTCAGTTCGGGCGGCCGCGCCTCAGGTCCGCCTCGATGCGCAGGGCCGAGCCGCCGCCGAGGCGGGCGCGGTAGACCTGCACGTTCTCCATGACGCGCTGCACGTAGTTGCGGGTCTCGGTGAAGGGGATGCGTTCGACCCAATCCACAGGATCGACACGGGGATCGCGCGGGTCGCCGTATTTCTGGATCCACTCGCGGGCGCGCGATCGCCCGGCATTGTACGCGACGAAGGTGAGGATGTAGCTGCCGTTGAATTCGGCCACCAGCTCGCCGAGATGCGCCGCGCCGAGGCGCGCATTGTAGGCGGGGTCGCTGGTCAGCCGGCCCTGGTCGAAGGGCAGGCCGTGGCTGCGCGCGGTCGCGCGCGCGGTGGCGGGCATGAGCTGCAGGAGCCCGCGCGCGCCCGCGTGGCTGACCGCCCGGTGGTCGAAGGTCGATTCCTGCCGGGCGATGGCATAGACCACCGCGCGGTCGACCTCCGGCCCGACATGGGCATAGTTCGGGATGCCGTGGGTCGGGAAGGCGTGCAGGTCGAAGGGCAGGCCGCGGTTGTTGGCGAGTTTTCCGAGGGTGACGACCCCGCGCGCGTCACGCGCGCGCGCCGCCACCTCCGCGGCCGCGTTGAGCGTGCCGTGATCGCTCGCGCGCATGCCGAGGTCCGCGAGGATCGCGCGCGCCATGTCGCGTTCGTCGAGGCGGTAGAGCAGGCTCAGCGCGTGCGCGTAGGCGGCGCTCGCGGGCGTGGTGCTCTGCGGCCGGCGGATCGGCAGGTCGGCGAGGCCGAGCTTCGCGCGCGCGAGCTGCCCGTAGTAATGCGTCGCATGACGTGCGGCGGCCTCGTAATGCGCGCGCGCGGGGCCCTGGTGCCCCGCCGCCTCGTGGGCCCGGCCGAGCCAGTAGGACGCCCGCGACTGCGACATCGGCGTCGTCGCCGCCTGCCGCGCCGCCTCGAAATGGCGGATGGCGGTGGCGGGGTCGTTGAGATGGCGCAGCGCCAGCCAGCCGGCGTGGGCCTCGGCGTCGACCCGGTGGCCTCCCGAACGCACCGCATGGGTGGCGGCCACCTGATAGGCGGTGCGCGCCTGTCCCGCATCGAGCAGCTTGCGCACCATGGCGCGGCGCTCGACCCACCAGTCCTCCGCCTTGCCGAGCACGGCCGGATCGCGCGGCGCCGAGACGAGGATCGCCGCCGCCTCCGCCGCCCGGTCCTCGCGCCGCAGCCACTGGGCCCGCGCGAAGAGATAGGCGGGGTCGCGGTGCAGCGAGGCCGGCACCTGGGCGAGCAGGGCGCCGCCGTTCGGCTTCTGGCCGCCGACCGCGAGGAAGGCTCGCGCCAGCGCCGTCTGGCCGCCGCCGAGCCGCTGCGCCGCCCGCAGTGCCGTCGCCGGCTCGTTCTCGTGCAGCATGCGGTCGAGCCGCATCTTGTGGTCGGCCGCGGTCAGCGAGGAGCCGAAGACGGCGAGCAGCCGCTCCTCGGAGTCCGAGGAGAGATCCGATTCGTGCCAGACCTCCTTCGCGAGCCTGAGGGCGCGGGCGCCGTCGCCTGCGCGCTTCAGCGCGATGGCATAGGCGATGCGCCCCTTGGCCGAGCGCGGCGGATTGCCCTGGAAGAAGGCGCGCACCGCGTCCGGGCCGGCATTGTTGTCGAGAAGCGAGCCCTCCGCTCGGAGCCGGATGCGCTGGCTCGCCGGAAAGGCCGGATTGGCGCGCAGGAAGGCCGCCTGCCGCTCGAAGCCGACGGTGTCGATGGCGCGCAGGATCATCCATTCCGCCAGCACCTTGGCGACGGGGTCGCGGATCTGGTCGCGGGCGGCGGTCGCCTGCTCGGCAGAGCCGCGCCGCGCCGCGGCCGCCACCCGGCCGAGGGCCGCGACGTCCGCCTCGCTCGCCGCTCCCCCGGCGGGGCGCCAGACCTGCTGCTCCCGCGAGATCGATGCCGTGGTCTCGGGATCGGCCGCCGCATAGCTCGTGAGCTGGGCCGTCATCATCTCGCCGCCCGCGGCCTGGCCGGCCCCATCGCCGCCCGACACCTCGCCGCGGGCGCAGCCGGCGAGGATCAGGGTGGTCAGGGCGACGCCGGCCCAGAGGGACAGACGGATGCGGGGGGCGGTCGGGGCCAGGCAAACGGGCATGGGCGAGGGTCCGTCCTGATACGCAACGCGGAACGGCCTCATTCGAACGGGAATGTGGCCTCGAAGAGGTGGTTATCAGGCCGTTTTCCTTGACGCTTCCTTTCCGGGGAGGGGGTGAACCGCCCGGCGTGGTAAAGCAGCCGTTAAGAATGCGGCGCCGCGCCGCAGCCAGCGGCGGGGCTTGCGGCAGCGTAACGCTGTGTGGTATCTAGGATGATATTCCCAGAAATGCGTCTGCCGCGCCGTGTTCCCGCCCCCTACCGCCCCGCCAGCGTCAGCACCATCGGCCCGCTCGGGGTGGCGACCACCGTGTGCTCGTATTGCACGGTGAGGGCGCGGGGCAGGGCGTAGAGCGTCCAGGGATCGTCGCCGTCCTCGGCCATTTCGGCGCCGAAGGAGAGGAAGGGTTCCACGGTGAAGACCATGCCGTTGCCCATGACGCGGCGCTCCGAGGCGTCCGGCCAGGTGGCGAGTTCGGTCGGCTCCTCGTGCAGCGAGGCGCCGACGCCGTGGCTGGCGAGATTGCGCACCAGCGTGTAGCCGCGCCGCCGGGCGAAATCGCCGACGGCCTGGCCGATCCCGGCGAAGGGTTTTCCGGCCCCCACCGCCCCGAGCCCGGCCCACAGCGCCTTGCGGCCGTCCCGGCATAGGCGCTCGACCTGCCGCGTCACCGGCGGCACGGCGAAGGAGGCGCCGGTGTCGGAGAAATAGCCGTTCTTCTCGGCGGAAACGTCGATGTTGACGAGGTCGCCCGCCCGGATGGCGCGGTCGCCGGGAATGCCGTGGGCGATCTCCTCGTTGACGCTGATGCAGGTGGCGCCGGGGAAGTCGTAGAGCATTTCGGGCGCGGGGCGGGCGCCCGCCGCCTCGAGAGCCGCGCGGCCGATCCCGTCCAGTTCGGCCGTGGTCATGCCGGGCTCCAGCGCCTTGCCCATGGCGGCCAGGGTCTCGGCCACGATGCGGCCGATCTCCTTCAGCGCGGCAAGCTCGGTTTCGCTCGAAATGGTCATGGTCACCCGTCCTCGTCGCCCCCCGGGTAGCACCAAGGGTGGGCCGGCCGCCACTGGCATTCGCCCTCCGCCCTTGACGTTGCCGCCGTCTCAAGGCTTTGTGGCCGGCCTTTCGCGGCGGATCGCCGCCACCCATCTCCCGCTTCCGGAGACCGTTCCATGTCCAGCCTGTTCAAGGGATCGCTGCCTGCCCTCGTCACCCCGTTCAAGGACGGCAAGGTGGACGAGAAGGCGTTCCGCGCCCATGTCGACTGGGTCATCACCGAGGGCTCCCACGGCATCGTGCCGGTGGGCACCACCGGCGAGAGCCCGACGCTGACCCACGACGAGCACAAGCGCGTGGTGGAATGGGCGATCGAGGAGGCCCGCGGCCGCGTGCCGGTCATGGCGGGCGCCGGCTCCAACAACACCGCGGAGGCCATCGACTTCTCGCGCCACGCCGAGAAGGCGGGCGCGCAGGGCTTGCTGCACGTCACGCCCTATTACAACAAGCCGAGCCAGGAGGGGCTCTACCGGCACTTCAAGGCGATTGCGGAAGCCACGTCTCTGCCGATCTTCATCTACAACATCCCGCCGCGCTCGGTGGTGGAGATGAGCGTCGAGACCATGGCGCGCCTCGCCGAGATCCCGAACATCGTCGGCGTCAAGGATGCCACGATGAAGCTCGACCGCGTCTCGGCCCAGCGCCAGGCCTGCGGCAAGGACTTCATCCAGCTCTCCGGCGAGGACGGCACGGCGCTCGCCCACATGGCCCATGGCGGCCACGGCTGCATCTCGGTGACGGCGAACGTGGCGCCGCGGCTCTGCGCCGAGTTCCAGAACGCCTGCCTCGCCGGCGACTACGCCAAGGCACTGGAGATCCAGGACAAGCTGTTCCCGCTGCACCAGGCGCTCTTCGTCGAGCCGAACCCGGCCCCGTCCAAGGCGGCGCTGGCGATGCTCGGCCGCATGGCGGACGAGGTGCGCCTGCCCATGGTGGCGGCCTCCGAGGCGACCCGCGAGACGCTGAAGAAGGCGCTCGTCCATGCCGGCCTGATGAACTGACGGGGGCTGAGAGAGCACGCGCCATGGCGGCCAAGCCGGACCCCAAGATCAAGGTCATCGCCGAGAACCGGCGCGGGCGCTTCGACTATGAGATCCTCGACACCTTCGAGGCCGGGCTCCAGCTGACCGGCACCGAGGTGAAGTCGCTGCGCGCCGCCAAGGCGACCATCGGCGAGAGCTATGCCGGGCCTTCGGGCGAGGAGTTCTTCCTCTTCAACTGCAACATTCCCGAATATCTGCAGGCCAACCGCTTCAACCACGAGCCGAAGCGGCCGCGCCGCCTGCTCCTGCACAAGCGCGAGATCGCCAAGCTGACCGGGGCGGTGCAGCGCGACGGCCTCACCGTCGTGCCGCTCAAGCTCTATTTCAACGAGCAGGGCCGGGCGAAGCTCCAGCTCGCGCTCGCCCGCGGCAAGAAGCTGCACGACAAGCGCGAGACCGAGAAGAAGCGCGACTGGCAGCGCGACCAGGCACGGATCATGCGGGACCGGGGGTAGCTACTTTGTGAGGTACTGCGATGTATACAGAACGTACAGAACGCAGAAGGCCGCTACCGGTGCTATGAATGCCATCAAGACAGTTTGCCAAATGTATAGCTGGAATATCAATCTCCAATAAAAGCGGCGTAAATATGTAAAATATCCTCGCCATGTCGTTGTGTCCACTGTTGACTTTGATGTCCGCATTCGATGGATTTGGAAGTCCATTTCCGCGTGATTGTCATGGATTCGGGTGAGGGCGCGATGATAGTCTACATTAAATTTGTCGATATTTTCCGCGGTGACTTTGTTAAGTAAGATATTGATTTCAAGTGATTTGCATATTTCGCCAATTGCGCGTGCGGACTGAAGAAACAATTCGCTCCGAACTTCATGTCGTTTGCTTGCTTCGAGTAGGCTGAATGCCACTACGAAGAACGAAAATATCATGCTCATCGACACAAGAGCCGATTTTGCTGTTGGATTGAGAGTGGCATCAAACACTAGCAGTACGACAGATGCCGAGAAGACCCAAGTTGATAGAATGACAATCGAGAGATTTGAGGTACGAGAGGCACTCTTGTGCCTGCGGCCCGCCTCAAATTGAGCGCCTGCCGTCATGCGGCCATATCGGCAATAGCGCTCTGCTGTGTCGGTCAGTCGTTGCTGGAGATCTGAAGCAGCTACTAGCGGGCCGACTGGAGGGGTTTCGGATGACAAGATGTCCTCTTAAATTCGTGAACCGTAAGGTAAGGTGCACTATTTAAAGAATATGACGCCCGTCGTCGCAAGGAAAAGTTGAAATCATGACCTACAAGCTCGACCACGTGGTCATCCACGTCAGCGACTGGGAGCGCTCCAACGCCTTCTACCGCGACGTTCTGGGGGCGGAGGTGGTGCCGCGCGGCGCCGGCTTCGCCTACAGGATCGGCGACATCCGCCTGAACTGCCACGGCCCCGGCGTCACCGTGAACGCCGTGGCGCGGGTTCCGGTCATGCCCGGCAATTCCGACATCTGCTTCGTCTGGGACGGGCCGATCAGCGGGGCGGCCGAGCACCTGACGCGGCTCGGCGTGCCGGTCGAGCTCGGGCCGGTGGCGACCAATGGGGTCGGCGGGCCAGCGACCTCGGTCTATTTCCGCGACCCCGACGGCTCGCTGCTGGAATTCCTGAGCTATCACGGCCAGGTCTCGGCCTGATCCCGGTCCGGAATGACGGAACCCCGGCCGCGGGACGCGACCGGGGTTCCGCTGCAGCGGCGGGAGGGAGCGAGGCGGCGGCCGGGGGCTGACCCGCCGGCTCGCTCCGGCGCCGGCCGTCAGCCCATCGCCTTCTGGAAGTTGGCGGCGGCCTTGTCCCAGTTCACCACGTTCCACCAGGTGGTCACGTAGTCGGGGCGGCGGTTCTGGTACTTGAGGTAATAGGCGTGCTCCCACACGTCGATGCCCATGACCACGCCCTTGACGCCGTCCATCAGCGGATTGTCCTGGTTGGGCGTGGAGACGACGGCGAGCTTGCCGTCGCGGCCGACCACCAGCCAGCCCCAGCCCGAGCCGAAGCGGCCGACGGAGGCCTGGTTGAACTGCTGGCGCATCTTGTCGACGTCGCCGAAGGTCGCGTTGATCGCCTGGAGCAGCGGCCCGGAGGGCTGCTTGGCGCCGCCGGGGGTCATGATGTCCCAGAAGTGCACGTGGTTCCAGTAGCCTCCGAGCGTATTGCGGACGCCGGGGCGCAGGTTTTCCGGCACGGCGGAGAGGTTGCGCAGGACCTTCTCGGTATTGGCGGGCTTCAGCTCGTCATAGGTCTTGGCGGCATTGTTGATGGTGGCGAGGAAGGCCGCGTGGTGACGCGTGTGGTGGATCTCCATCGTCATCTTGTCGATGTGCGGCTCCAGCGCGTCGTAGGCATAGCCGATCGGGGGCAGGGTGAAGGGCCCGCTGGCGGCCTGGGCGAAGACCCTGTGGCTCGCCGGGATGGACATCGTGGCGCCGATGGCGGCGGCGGTGCCGAACAGCTTGAGGGCGTGGCGTCGGTTCATCGGTTTCGTCTCCCGTGTCTCAGACCCGCTTCGAGGGGCGGTCTTTGAGGCAACACCGGAGAAGAGCAGCCCGGACGCGGAGGAGGGATCACGAAGCCGTGAACGGCGTCAGGAGAGCAGGCTCCAGGGTAGCCAGGGCACGACGACGTCGGTCGCCACCGCCATGGCGATCGCGCCGAACAGGGCGGAGACGATCGGCCAGCGGTCGAGGAGAGCGAGGACGAGCGCGGGCAGCACCAGAATCACCCAGTAGAGGGTCACGAGAATGGCCCCCAGCATGTGGAATCCGTCGGCGCGTGCCGCCGGAACGGCGAAGGCCGCGACGAGGCCGCCGAGCCAGAACAGCGTGCCGAGGCCGCCGGCCGCGAGGCTCGCCATGCGGAGGATGCGGCGCAGGGAAGGCGACATGGGCGGGGTCTCCGGGTGGGCGGGAGCGCGGCGATCACCGCGCTCCTGTGTCGCAGCCGGCCCGCCCCGGGTTCACGCCCCGTCGAGGTGGCGGCGGACGGCGGCGAAGACGGCGCGGAACATCTGCGGCGTGAGTACGCCGGTATTCGTGTTGTAGCGCGAGCAGTGATAGCTGGAGAACAGCGTGACGGCGCCGAGCGCATGGACGCCGCCGTGGCTGAACGGCACCCGCGAGGGCTTGAGCCCGAGGGCCCGGACGGCGCTGTCGTGGCCGATCTTGCCGAGCGTCACCACCGCCCGGAGCTTCGGCAT
Source organism: Phreatobacter cathodiphilus (assembly GCF_003008515.1). Classification (NCBI taxonomy): domain Bacteria; kingdom Pseudomonadati; phylum Pseudomonadota; class Alphaproteobacteria; order Hyphomicrobiales; family Phreatobacteraceae; genus Phreatobacter; species Phreatobacter cathodiphilus. The sequence continues at coordinate 1,140,038 of NZ_CP027668.1, forward strand.
GGCGGCGATGGTGGCGGCCAGGAAGCCGCGGCAGGTGGCGATCTCCTCCGTCGTCGGCTTGTTCTCGGGCGGCACGCAACGCACCGCATTGGTGATGCGGGTGTCGAGGAGAACGAGCCCGTCGTCGGGCCGCTCGTCATAGGTGCCGGCGGCGAAGCCGAAGCCGATCAGCGTCTCGTAGAGGAGGTCGCCGGCCCAGTCGCCGGTGAAGGGCCGCCCCGTGCGGTTGGCGCCCTGCAGGCCGGGCGCCAGGCCGACGATGAGCAGGCGCGCATCGGCGCCGCCGAAGGAGGGCACCGGCGCATTGTGCCAGTCGGCATGGGCCGCCCGCTGCCGCTCGCGGAAGGCGACGAGGCGCGGGCAGAGGGGGCAGTCGCGCCCCGGCTGGTCCGGACAGGCCATGGAAGGTCAGCGGTCGGCGAAATCGTCGCCGGCGACCGGGGAGGTGGGGGCGATGGGCCGCGGCGGCCGCGGGCGGTCACGCACGAAACCCGGCACGTCGGCGCCCGGCGCCCGGAGCGGCCGCTCGGAGGGGTCGCGTCCGACGCGCTGGGCGAGATGGGCGAGGTCGATGAACTCGTCGGCCTGCCGGCGCAACTCGTCGGCGATCATCGCCGGCTGGACCGAGACGGTGGAGACCACCGAGACCTTGACGCCGCGGCGCTGCAGCGCCTCCACCAGCGAGCGGAAGTCGCCGTCGCCGGAGAACAGCACGATGTGGTCGACGCGCGGCGCGAGCTCCATGGCGTCCACCGCCAGCTCGATGTCCATATTGCCCTTCACCTTCCGGCGGCCCATGGAATCGGTGAACTCCTTGGCGGCCTTGGTGACCACGGTGAAGCCGTTGTAGTCGAGCCAGTCGATCAGCGGGCGGATGGAGGAATATTCCTGGTCCTCCACCAGAGCGGTGTAATAGTACGCCCGCAACAGGTAGCCGCGGCTCCGGAACTCGCCGAGCAGCCGCTTGTAGTCGATATCGAACCCAAGTGTTTTTGCAGTGGCGTAAAGGTTAGCCCCGTCGATGAAGAGGGCAATGCGTTCGTTTCCAGTCGACATGACGTAACGTCCTCGGGGGTCAATCCAGTGAAGAAAAGGCTGACTTGGGCGGGAATGGGTCGAAGCGTGACAAGGCGGGTCTTTCAAAACGCTGGGCCAGAGGCCAGCTTAGAACGTTCCTAACCTATACAGGCTGTTCTATAGCAAGCTCATTCTGCCGAAACAATCTGATAATTGGTATCGTTCCCCAGGGTTGCGCAGGTTCCGTGCCGCGTCTCCGGCGTTCCGGCCAAATCGGCCGCGACGCCTTGTATCGCGGCGCGGCAATGGCTATACACGCCAGCTTGCCGGACAGATGCCTGTCCCCATGGCCCCATCCCGTTTTTTTCCGAGGACAAGCGATGGCCCGCGTCACCGTCGAGGATTGCATCGACAAGGTCGATAACCGCTTCGAGCTCGTGCTCGTCGCCAGCCACCGCGCGCGCATGCTCGCCGCCGGCTCGCCGATCACCATCGACCGCGACCGCGACAAGAACCCCGTCGTCGCCCTGCGCGAGATCGCCGACGCTACCGTCTCGCCCGACGACCTGCGCGAGGACCTGATCCACTCGCTGCAGAAGTATGTCGAGGTGGACGAGCCCGAGCCGGACATGGTGCCGATGATCGCCGCCCCCGGCGCCACCGCCGACGACGCCGACGTCGCCATGGACCGCATGAGCGAGGAAGACCTGCTGCGCGGCCTGGAAGGCCTGAAGCCGCCGGAGGACACCGACGACGACGACGGCCTCTGAGCCGTCCCGAGTCGTCTGCCTCACGAGGGCGGCCCCGGCGGGCCGCCCTTTTGCATGGCGGCCTCGACCAGGCCTAGACCGCCTCGGCCCTTGCCGCATCGCCCCGCCGCGATGCTATCCTGATGGGCTCTCGAACGAATTCGCGCCGGTGATCCTTTTCCCATGATGCGTCAGTACGAGCTGGTGGAGCGCGTCAAGCGCTACAACCCCAGGGCCGACGAGGCCCTGCTCGACCGCGCCTATGTCTATGCCATGCTCGCCCACGGCACGCAGAAGCGCGCCTCCGGCGACCCCTATTTCTCCCATCCGCTGGAAGTGGCGGCCATCCTCACCGACCTCAAGGTGGACGACGCCACCATCGTCTCGGCCCTGCTGCACGACACGATCGAGGACACCGCCGCCACCAAGGACGACATCCGCGAGAAGTTCGGCGCCGCCATCGCCGAGCTCGTCGACGGCCTGACCAAGCTGAAGAAGCTCGACCTCGTCTCCAAACAGGCCGTGCAGGCGGAGAATTTGAGGAAGCTCCTCCTCGCCATCACCTCCGACGTGCGCGTGCTGCTGGTGAAGCTCGCCGACCGCCTGCACAACATGCGCACGCTCCACTACGTGCCCCAGGCCAAGCGCGACCGCGTCGCCCAGGAGACGCTGGACATCTACGCCCCGCTCGCCGGCCGCATGGGCATGCACGACATGCGCGAGGAGCTGGAGGACCTGGCCTTCCGCCAGATCAATGCCGAGGCCTACGAGGCCCTCGAGCAGCGCCTCGGCCGCCAGCGCGAGGCCGCCGCCGCCGTCATCGAGGAGATCGAGACCCAGCTCGCCCGCAAGCTGGCGGGGGAGGGCATCAGCGCCGAGGTCACCGGACGGCTGAAGAAGCCTTATTCGATCTACCGCAAGATGGAGCGCAAGTCGGTCTCCTTCGAGCAGCTCTCCGACATCGTCGCCTTCCGCATCCTCGTCGACGACATCGCCGACTGCTACGCCGCCGTCGGCATCATCCACACCACCTGGCCGGCCGTGCCGCTGCGCTTCAAGGACTATATCTCCACGCCGAAGGGCAACGACTACCGCTCCATCCACACCACCGTCATCGGCCCGCAGAGCCAGCGCGTCGAGATGCAGATCCGCACCCGCCAGATGCACGAGATCGCCGAATACGGCATCGCCGCCCACGCCCTTTACAAGGACGGCGCCGAGCATACCGAGAGCAGCGCCTATGCCTGGCTGCGCCGCACGGTGGAGATGCTCGCCCACGGCGACAACCCCGAGGAATTCCTCGAACACACCAAGCTCGAGCTCTTCTCCGACCAGGTCTATTGCTTCACGCCGAAGGGCCGGCTCATCGCCCTGCCGCGCAAGGCCAACTGCATCGACTTCGCCTATGCGGTGCACACCGACATCGGCAACCACTGCGCCAGAGCCCGCATCAACGGCGTCGAGCGGCCGCTCGTCACCGAGCTGCAGAACGGCGACGAGGTGGAGATCATCACCGATCCCAAGGCGACGCCGTCCCCCGCCTGGGAGAGCATCGTCGTCACCGGCCGCGCCCGCTCCGCCATCCGCCGCGCCACCCGCATGGCGACCCGCGCGCAATATCTCGAACTCGGCCGCCGCATCGTCCAGACCCTCTTCACCCGCGCCGGCAAGCCTTTTTCCGACGACATCATCCGCGCCGGCCTGAAGCGCCTCGCCCGCGCCGGTGTCGAGGACGTGTTCTGGGCGGTGGGCCGCAACGAGATCCCCGCGGACGACGTGCTGAAGGCCGTCCATCCGGACTTCAAGGGCGAGATGCCCCTCGGCCCCAAGCCCGGCGAGGGCTGGTTCGGCGTCACCGGCGAGACCTCGCTGAAATTCCAGGTGCCGGAATCGGAGGGGGCCATCCCCATCCGCGGCATCAATCTCGACCTGCCCGTGCGCTTCTCCAAGGAGGGCGGTGCCGTGCCGGGCGACCGCATCGTCGGCATCATGACGCCCGGCGAGGGGATCACCATCTTCCCCATCCAGTCGCCGGCCCTCGCGGCCTACGACAACGAGCCGGAGCGCTGGCTCGACGTGCGCTGGGACGTGGACGAGGCCCGCCGCGCCCGCTACCCCGCCCGCATCGCCGTGAAGTCGCGCAACGCACCGGGCTCGCTGGCCGCGGTGACGCAGGTGATCGCCGACAATGACGGCAACATCGACAACCTCAGGATGCAGCGCACCACGGCGGACTACACCAACGTCGCCATCGACCTCGAGGTCTGGGACCTCAAGCACCTGAACGCCATCATCGCGGGGATCCGGACCCTGCCCATGACGGCCGAGGCGCAGCGGGTGTTCGAGTAGGGCTCGGCCCGTCACGGCGCCACCCGCCTTCCGCGAACTGCCATGCGCCGCGCCATGACCGGCGGCTTCGAGCCTACGTCGCGGGGGATCGTGCTGCATCCGATGTGCCTCCGCGGGGAAGGGGCGGGCGGACCCGGCTGGTTGCCGGTCACGCTGCGGCCGGCGACCGGCTGTTCCCCAAGAGATGGCTGCGGCAGCAGAGGTATTCACCTGCCATTCAGGCGGGAACGTCGACAGTCGACACACGACCTGCCGCAAGGCGGTTACGACGAACACAGTCGCCACTCCGAAGTGTTATAGATGTCATCTGTAGAATGGCGTGGCGCCGAAGCATCGGCGTTGGATGGCGTGCGCATTGATCCTGTCGGACCTGCGGCAAGACAACGGTCCGCGGCAATGTTGTTGGACGTTCGCGTCGGGTCGAGACTCCGGTGTCGTCATTCCGTTGCGGGATGACGCTAGTCCGGTCTTCTGATCTGCGGTAGCCTCGACGGCGGGGCAGTCGGGTGAAACATCACCCAGGGGGACTTTCGATGCGTTACGGTCATCTCGTCGTCGTGCTGGCGGGGCTCGCCGCCAGTTCTCCTGCGCGCGCCCAGGTGGAGCCTTGGGGTGGCAATGTCCCCGGCTGGACGTTCTCGCAAGGCGCCGAGGCGCGCAATGCCGTCAATTGCCGCGCCGTCCAGGGCTCGACGGTCATCTCGCGGGTGAGCACGGGCCGCACCTATCTGTCGGTGCCGGCACCGGCCAATCTGCCGGTGGGGCGCTACACCGAAGGGCGAGCGTCGGTTGTCGTCGGCGGCCAGGCGGAGCCGGTGGATGCCGACCGCCAGAGCGGCGGACGCCTTCTCTTCTTCATCGATGCCGGCCTCTATCCCGCGCTGACGCGGGCGAGGGGGTTCCAGTGGCGCGTCTCGGGGCCCGGAGGCGGCATCGTCTCCGGATCGGTGGGGCTGTCGGGTGACGTCGGCCAGGCCATCGCGGAACTCGGCCGTTGCCTCGCCGCCAACCGTTCCGCGGCGGCGCCCTCGCCGCAACCGCCGCGTCCGGTCCAGCCCCAGGGACAGAGCGGCGGCGTCGTGTCGCTCTTCTCGCAGTCTGAAGGCGGCCTGTGTCTCGGCGCCGCCGCGGGCATGCTGAACATCGGCCTCGTCACCGAATGCCGGAAGCCGCCCGCCCGGCTCAGGATCGATGCCGCCGCCCGGCGCATCCGGCTGGGCGACCAGCCGAACCTCTGCCTCAGCTTCGCGGTGGGCACCTTCGCCCAGATCAACGACCTGATGGTCGCCCCCTGCGACCGCATCACGGTCGACCTCGTCTACGACCGCGCCTCGATGCAGATCCGCAGCCCGCAGGGCAATGTCTGCGTCGGCGCAGAGGGGGGCCTGAGGGACTTCGCAAAGCTCAAGATGCAGCCCTGTTCGGCCAGCGCGCCAGGCCAGCGCTGGGTTCTCAACGCGCCGATCGCGGCGCCCCTGGCGCGGCCGTGAGGCCGCTCCGCCCTCTTCCACCCTCCGCCGGCGCGCCGGCCCGACATTCCGGAACCCCCGCCATGGCAAGAACGCCCCTCCTGACCCTCGCAGCCCTCCTGGTCTCCGGTGCCGCCTTCGCCCAGGGCGCGCCCGGCGACGCCACGTTTTGCCGGCAATATGCCGACACGGTCGCCACCGCCGCCGAGGATGCGATCCGCTCCAATCCCGCCTGTCTCGACCCCGGCCGCGGCGTTCACGGCGACCGCGACATGCACCGCCAGTGGTGCGCCCGCACCCCGCAGGATCGCGTGGAGAGCGCGTCTGTGCACGTCCGCCGGCTCGCGGCCCGCTGCGGCGCCCTGCTCGTGGCGCCGCAGGACTACGGCGGCTATGCCATCGTCGGCGACGGCCAGATGGAACAGCCCTACGGCCGCGCCCGCCAGTGGCAGGTGAACGCCGCCTTCAGCGGCCGCCTGTTCATGTACTGCGTGGCCGAGACCCGGATCGGCGACAGCACCGTGCGCATCGGCGTCGACCGCGCCATGCCCGGCGACGGCATGCAGTGGCAGCTGGCCGTGCCGGTCAAGTCGAACCCGGACTGGCAGGGGCGCCTGGAGATAGACGGCAGTGAGCCCGCCGGCCGCGCCGGCGCCGACGTCAGCGGCACGGCCGTCTTCGACTGGACCATCGCCTGGCTGAACATGGGCCAGGTGGACGCGCTGCGGAACGGCCAGCAGGCCGTCATGGGGGTCGGCCGCGCCGATTACGACTTCAGCCTCGCGGGCATCGCCGCCGCCATTACCAAGGTGGAGGAGTGCCGCCAGCGCCTCGGCCGCGCGACGCCCGCCTCGGCCGGGGGGCAGGCCCCCTCGCGGCCGCAGTTCGATGCGCCGGCGCCGCGCCAGACCCAGGCCCAGCCGCCGCGCCAGCCGGCGGTGGTCAATGCGCCGACCATCTTCGCCCTGCGCTCCAATACCGGGCTCTGCGTGCGCCATGTCGGCGGCAACGGCCCCGGGTCCGCCGATCTCGTGCTGGCCCGCTGCGACGCCGCCACCATGTTCAACTTCGTCACCACCGGCGACGCGATCCGCCTGTCGGAGCGCCACGGCACCTGCGCCAGCGTCAACCGCATGCCGGAGCCGCCGGAGGAGGTCATGATGATCCCGTGCCGCGACACGCAGGACCGCTGGCGCTTCAACGAGGGCACCGGCCAGATCCGCAACGGCGACAATTACTGCTGGTCCCTGGCCGGCCCGGCCCGGCCCGGCACCAAGATCGTCGGCACGCCCTGCCGGCCCAACGTCGCCAACCAGCGCTTCGACGTGCAGATGTGACGGGGAGGGGCCCCGCCGCGGCGGCGGGGCCCCTTCAAGACCATGATGCGGAAATCGGTCTCGCAGTCGCCCTCGACGCCGCGCGTCGCCGCGAAGGCGGCGCGGACCCCGTCGCGGTCGGCCGGATGGATGCGCGCCGACAGGTCCTCGAACGTCAGCGCGCCGGTCGCCTCCACCGCCCATAGGGCGAAGCCCTGCTCGTCCATGGCCAAGCCGTCCTCTGCCACGTTCCACGACCACAGGGCGACGCCGGCAGCGTGGATGGCGCGGCGCAGGCTGTCGGGCGTCCAGTGGCTGAAGGACAAAACGACGCCTGACGGGTTGTGGGGGTGGGGAGAGCCTATGGTTTTAGCGGCGGGAGGGGGGATACGTGGGGACGGGCGCTGGGACGTTCAAGAGGCGCGGCGCGCCCGCTACCCCGCCCGTATCGCGGTGAAGTCATGAAACGCGCCGGGCCCGTTCGCGGCAGTGCCGTAAATGGATGAAGCCAATCACCTGCGCCTGCTGCGCTTCGCGGCGTATGACAGGGATGTCGTTATTGGTCTCAAGGTATGACACCTCCTGCCTGAACGTCATCATAACCGGGCTCAGACCCCGCAGAACACGGCTAAAGCGCACAGACGAGTGCAAGCGGGGGATTTTTCCGTGCCGCTACCTTGCCATCCGCTTCGCTTCGCTGTTGACTAAATGATCATTGTATCGCGTTGAGCGTGTATCAGGGAGCAGGGATTGCTGTGCCTGTGGAGGACGAGGAAAAAATCAAACAGCTTGTGTCGCAGGGGAAAATATCAGCTGTATCACTGGATACAAATGTATTTGACAGCCATAAGCTAAATTTTAGTAGTCCAAGTTTTCGTGCTCTTGAGCGGCTACCATCAATACCGTTCTCTGTTGTCATCTCGAGTACTGTAAAAAACGAAGTGCAGCGGCATATCGAGAAAGCGGCTAGTGAGGCGCTGCGGAATGTGAAAGAAGCGTTGGGCCATGCTATATTTGTGTTTGGTACAATGTCTCCTAGTCGAGATGAAATGCTGTCTCAGGTCACTGGAGGAAGGAATCCTGCAGATATCGCAGATAAGCGGCTTCGGGATTTCATAAAGAACACAAATGCGTATTTGATTGACGATACTAGAATCGTGGCGACGTCCGCGATTTTTTCAGCCTATTTTGATGGCAAGCCCCCCTTTAAGCGCGGTAAGAAGACCGAGTTTCCAGATGCTCTAGCGCTATTTGGACTGGAGCAGGCTGCGGTAAAGCTAGACACTCGGTATCTGATCGTTTCCGAAGACAGAGATTGGCGTGATTTCTGTGAAGAGTCCAAGCATTTGTATATAGTCGACAGATTGGAGAAAGCGCTCGCAATCATTCAAAGCGCCCCAATTGCTCTGCGTAGGTCAGTGCTTGATTGGCTGGGCAGAACTGGAGAGGGAAGAGATGTTCTGCGTGCTGAACTGACAGAATATGTAGAAACACGCGATGTGGATGCATACGCCTTCCCAAGTTCTGGGGAAGTGGATATCGAAGCGTGGTCTCCTGAATTGGTGGATCTGGTCTGGCCTTCTGAAGTTGATATTGATATTATCGAGATCGGAAAGGGGGATGTCGGTACAGTTTTAACTGTAACGGTGCCGCTGACGGCGAAAATTAAGACGACATTAGATTTGGCTTTTTCGATTTGGGATTCGGTAGATCGTGAGTCTGTGCCGCTGGCGGGTCGATCAGTGGAGTTAGAGAAAAGTAAAGACATTCTTGCTACGATCGTCATTAAGGCAAGGAGCGTAGCGGAAAATAAATACGAATTCGAGATCGAATCTATTGAATATGATTTGGATCGGATTAGCGTTAGTCTAGGAGAGGTGGACATTTTTGAGTTTGAAGAGCCAGACTATGAATGAAGCTAGGAGAGCCCTTTAGTCGTTCCTGATTAGCTGCGCGCGGAAGAAAAATGTTCCGATTGCTGGGGCGAGGTGGTGTCTGCCACCCCCCGCATTGACTCACCCACCCCATTCGTCGTCTCTCCCGTCGACCCCAGACGGATGCACCACCCATGACCCCTGACGACGTGCTCGCCGAATTCCGCGCCGCGGGCGCCCTGCTCGAAGGCCATTTCATCCTGTCCTCGGGCCGTCGGTCCCCGGTTTTCCTGCAGAAGATGTTCGTGTTCATGGACCCGGAGCGAACGGCGCGGCTCTGCGCGGCCCTCGCCGAGAAGGTGCGCGCGCAGTTCGGCCGCATCGACTATGTCGTCTCGCCGGCCGTCGGCGGCATCGTGCCGGGCTACGAGACGGCCCGCCAGCTCGGCGCCAAGGCCATCTTCGTCGAGCGCGAGAACGGCGAGTTCACGCTCCGCCGCGGCTTCGAGATCCCTTCAGGAGCCCGCGTGCTGGTGGTCGAGGACATCGTCACCACGGGCCTCTCCACCCGCGAATGCCTCGCGGCGATTGCCGGCCATCCCGGCGAGACGGTGGGCGCGGCGGTGCTGGTGGACCGCTCGGGGGGCAAGGTCGATGTCGGCGTGCCGCTGGTCTCGCTCCTCTCCTGGTACGTGCCCGACTATGCCGCCGACGCCCTGCCGCCGGAGCTCGAGGCCCTGCCGGCGGTGAAGCCCGGCTCGCGCGGCATCCAGGGAGCCAAGCCTTGAGCGTGCCGGGGCCGTCGGACGAGCTCTCGCCGGGGCGCTCGCGCCTGCTGGTCGGCCTCTTCGTGGTGCTGACCGGGCTCGTCATCCTCGTGCCCAACGCCCTGCCGGTCCTCACCTGGTGGCAGGCGAGCCGCGGCGAGGCGGTCACCGCCCGCTGGGTCGGCTCGGAAACCGCCACGTCCAGCCGCGACACGGTGGGCGTGCCGACCTTCGTCTTCGAGCGGCGCATCGGCCCCATGCCGCAGGAATGCCGCGTGCCGCTGGTGCAGTATCGCCACGCGCCGGGCGGCAAGCCCCTGCACGAGACGCTGCAGGTGGTGCCGGGCACCCGCTGCGAGGACCTGGTCGTGCTCAACGATCCGCCGCGCGAGCGCCTGCCGCTCATCCTCCTCGGCCTCGCCGTGCTCGGCGGCGGGCTGTGGCTGACCCTCCTGGCGCGGAGGCGGCCGGCGTGATCATCGGCATCGGCTCCGACCTCTGCGACATCCGCCGCATCGAGAAGTCGCTGGAGCGCCACGGCGAGCGCTTCACCCACCGCCTCTTCACCGATGTGGAGCGGGCGCGGGCGGAGGGGAGGGCGCACCGCGCCGCCACCTATGCCAAGCGCTTCGCGGCGAAGGAGGCCTGCGCCAAGGCGCTCGGCACCGGCATCCGCCGCGGGGTCTTCTGGAAGGACATGGGCGTCGCCAACATGCCCTCCGGCGCGCCCACCATGATCCTCACCGGCGGCGCGCTTGAGCGGGCGAAGGCGCTCACCCCCGCCGGCCATCGCCTCGTCATCCACCTGACCATCACCGACGATTTCCCGATGGCGCAGGCTTTCGTCATCCTCGAGGCCTTGGCGGAGACGCCCGCCGCGGCGGGATGAACGCCCGTTCACGGCGGTGCCACGATGCCGCCATTTTGCGTTCAGAACCGGTTCAACGGGGAACCGCTACACAGCTCCCACGTTCTTAAGGGGTCCGCAGCGAGGCGCGTCGCGCCACGAGATCCCGGACGGACAGAAAGGGGCATTCTCATGCTTTCCCGTTCCTTCAAGGCCACCGTCGCCGCCGTTGTCGTCGCCGCCGGTGTCGCCACCCTCGCGGCTCCCGCCGAGGCCCAGTATCGCCGCCACTACCGCGGTGACCGTGGCGCCGCCATCGGCGCCGGCATCGCGCTCGGCATCATCGGTCTCGGCGCCGCGGCCATCGCCGCCGACCAGCGCCGCCAGGCCTATGACGACTATTACGGCCCGCGCCACCGCTACTACGACGAGCCGGCCTATTATTACGAGGCGCCGCGGGTCCGCTACCGCCGCGGCCCGGCGGTGGACGACCGCTACCCCCACACGTTCCGCTACTACGACTGAGCGGAGCGCCGGTCTCATGCAGCGGCCCCCTCGCGGGGGCCGTTTGCGTTTCAGCCGACGAGGGAGAGCACCAGCGGGATGGTGAGGACGGCCATCAGCGTCTGCACGGTGAGGATTTCCGCCATGAGCGGGGCGTCGCCGCCCATCTGTCGCGCCAGGATGTAGGCGCCGGACGCGCTCGGCATGGCGGCCGAGAGGATGGCGACCTTCAGCGCCACGCCGTCGACGCCCAGCGCCATGGCGATGCCGCCCGCCATGGCCGGCATGAGCAGCAGCTTCAGCGCCGTCGTGACCCAGGTGATGGCGCGCGGCTTCAGGGCCGCACCGACGTCGAGCCCGGCGCCCACCAGCAGGAGCCCGGTGCCGAGCGCGGCGGCCCCGAGGATGTCGCCGAAGCGCATCGCGATGACCGGCAGCGGAATGCCGACGACGTTGATGACGATGCCGAGCACCGAGGACCAGATGAAGGGATTGGCGGCCAGCGCCTTGACGGTCGGGCCGATCACCACCGGCTTGTCCTGGGCGTAGCGCTGGAGGACCACCACGGCGAGCACGTTGAGCAGCGGGATCATCGCCGCCACCGAGATGGCGGTCAGCGTCAGGCCGATCTGGCCGTAGAGCGCGCCGGCGGTGGCGATGGCGACGAAGGAGTTCCACCGCGTCGCGCCCTGGAAGACCGAGGTGAAGGCCGGCCCGTCGGTGCCGAGCGTGCGGGCGAGAAGCGGCCGCAGCGCCAGCAGGATCGCCGCCATGGCGAGGATGCCGGCGATCAGCGACAGGCCCATGGCCAGAACCGGCACCGAGCGCAGGTCCGCCTTGGCCATGGTCATGATGATCATGGCCGGGAAGAAGACGTAGTAGGTGGCGCGCTCGAGCCCCCGCCAGCCCGCCTCGTCGATCAGCGGCAGCGCTCTCAGCCAGGCGCCGAGCACGATGATGAGGAAGACTGGCGTCAGGCTGGCGATGATGGGGAACATGGGACGGGTCGCGAGAGGCGGGGAGGGGTCTTCGATCACGTGGCGGGCCGGCGCGCAAGCCGCGGGGCGCATGAGGGGGTGGCGCAGGGCAGGGTCCTGGCGCCATCGACGTCGCTGCGCGAGGCGCGCGGACGAGCGTCCGGCGCGGCCCTGACGTTCGCGCCGGTGCCTCCCGGAAATCACGCCGCCGTGCTTTGGTGCGATTCCAAAGGGAGGACAACAACCATGGCGAAACGCCCCACCGGCACCACCAGCAAGGCCCCGCGCGGCATGCGCAAGGGGCTCACCGCCTATGGCGATCCCGGTTTCTCCCTGTTCCTGCGCAAGGCCTTCATCAAGGCGGCGGGCTATTCGGACGACGCCCTCGACCGGCCGATCATCGGCATCACCGACACCTTCTCAGACTACAATCCCTGCCACGGCAATGTCCGCCAGCTCGTCGAGGCGGTGAAGCGCGGCGTCATGCTGTCGGGCGGACTGCCCTTCGCCTTCCCCACCGTGTCGATCCACGAGAGCTTCTCCAACCCGACCTCCATGTTCCTCCGGAACCTCATGGCCATCGACACGGAGGAGATGATCCGCGCCCAGCCGATGGACGCGGTGGTTCTGATCGGCGGCTGCGACAAGACCGTGCCGGCCCAGCTGATGGGCGCGGCCTCGGCCGACGTGCCGGCCATTCAGCTCATCACCGGCCCCATGCTGGTGGGCCATTACAAGGGCGAGGTGCTGGGCGCCTGCACCGATTGCCGCCGGCTCTGGGCCATGCACCGCGCCGGCAAGATCGACGAAGAGGAGATCGAGGCCGTCTCGGGGCGCCTCGCGCCCACCGTCGGCACCTGCATGGTCATGGGCACGGCCTCGACCATGGGCTGCCTCACCGAGGCGCTGGGCATGGCCCTGCCCCATACCGGCACCATCCCCGCGACCCATGCCGACCGCATCCGCGCGGCGGAAGCCTCGGGGCGCGAGGCGGTGAAGATGGCGGCGGCCGGCCGCAAGCCGAAGGACGTCATCACCCAGGCCTCGCTCAGGAACGCCATGGTGGTGCTGCAGGCCATCGGCGGCTCCACCAACGCGGTCGTCCATCTGGCGGCGCTCGCCGGACGGCTCGGCCTGACGTGGGACCTCGAAGAGCTCGACAGGCTCGGCCGCGAGGTGCCCGTCCTCCTCGACCTCAAGCCCGCCGGCTCCAACTACATGGAGCATTTCCACTGGTCGGGCGGCGTGCCGCGCCTCCTCCAGGAGCTGAGAGACCATCTCGACCTCGACGCCCCGACCGTCACCGGAGAGCGGCTCGGCGACTGGGTGGACCGGGCCGAGCAGGTGCCGGGCCAGACCATCATCCGCTCGCTCGGCCAGCCGCTGAAGAAGACCGGCGCCCATGCGGTGCTGCGCGGCTCGCTGGCGCCGGGCGGCGCGGTGATCAAGGCCGCGGCGGCGACCCCGAAGCTGATGGTCCATACCGGCCGGGCCGTGGTCTTCGAGGATGTCGAGGACATGACCAACCGCATCGACGACCCCGATCTCGACGTCACCGCCGACGACATCCTCGTCATGCGCAATGCCGGGCCGAAGGGCCATCCGGGCATGCCGGAGGCGGGCCTGCTGCCGATCCCCAAGAAGCTGGCGCAGCAGGGCGTCACCGACATGATCCGCATCTCCGACGCGCGCATGTCCGGCACCGCCTACGGCACCATCGTGCTGCACGTGACGCCCGAGGCGGCGGAGGGTTCGCCGCTGGCCCTGGTTCGCTCCGGCGACCGCATCAGCCTCGACGTGCCGAACCGGCGGGTGGACCTGTTGGTCGACGAGGCCGAGCTCGCGGAGCGCCGCAAGGGATGGAAGAAGCCGAAGCACATGCGCCAGCGCCAGCGCGGCTACCGCAAGCTCTACCTCGACCACGTGACCCAGGCCGACAAGGGCTGCGACTTCGACTTCCTGGAGAAGTGAGGGGGCGGCCGCCGGGCGTCCCGCGGCCTCAACCCCCGTCCATCCCCCACACCATCTCCTCGGTCCAGCCGAGTTCCGCGAACTCTGCGGCCCTCAGCGGCGCCTCGCCGATGGAGAAGAACTCGTCGAGCTGCGGCGGCTTCACCGCCGTTCCCGCCAGCATGGCGTGGGCCTGGCCGCGATGGTGGATCTGGTGCTGGAAGAGGTGCATCAGGAGCCGGTCGCGCCGCTCCACCTGGACTCGGGTGATCCGGTTCACCCTGACTTCGCCGTCGAGCGCCGTGTCGGTCAGGGCGTCGCACATGGCGATGAGACGGCGGTCCACCGCCGCCTGTTCGCGCTTCAGGTCCGCGAGGGCGGGGCAGGGGATCTCGTTCTCCCAGGCCTTCGGCCCGAGGTCGCCGCCCTCCAGCGCATCGGCGTAGAACCAGTCGATGACGAGGATGTGGTTCAGCGTCGCCTGGAGGCTGGGGAAGAAGCCCGTCCGGGCCGCGGCGAACGCCTCCGGCGTCAGCGCCGCGCAGGCCGTCAGCAGGCGATGGTTTGCCCAGGCGTTGTTGTAGGCGAAGGCGCGGAAGGTCTGGACGTTCGAGGCGGGCATGGCAGGCGTCTCCTGGGTCAGGCGGCCCCCATCGCCGCCGTCGGGCCGAAACGTTGCTCGAACGTCGACCGCAGGATGGCATCAACCTCGGCCATGGTCACCGGCAGGCCGAGATCGACCAGGCTCGTGACCCCGTAGCGCGGGTCGGCGATGCCGCAGGGCACGATGCCGCCGAAATGGGAGAGGTCCGGCTCGACGTTCAGCGAAATACCGTGCAGCGTCACCCAGCGCTTCACGCGGATGCCGATGGCCGCGATCTTGTCCTCGAAGCCCTCGCCCTTGTCCGGCCGTTTCACCCAGACGCCGACGCGGTCCTCGCGCCGCTCGCCGCGGATGTTGAAGGCGTCCAGCGTGCCGATGATCCAGTCCTCCAGCCCCGCCACGAAGACGCGGAGGTCGCGCTTGCGGCGGTTGAGGTCGAGCATCACATAGGCCACCCGCTGGCCCGGCCCGTGATAGGTCATCTGCCCGCCGCGGCCGGCCTCGAAGACGGGGAATCGCGCGTCGACCACACCCTCGGCGGTCGCGGAGGTGCCGGAGGTGTAGAGAGGGGGGTGTTCGAGCAGCCAGACGCGTTCCCGCGCGGTTCCTGCCGAAATCGCCGCGACATGGCCCTCCATGGCCGCCAGCGCCTCGGGATAGGGCACGAGGCCCTCGCTGATCACCCATTCGACCGGCGGCGCGTCGGCCGGCGCGGCGAGGCCCAGCACCAGATTGGAACGATCGTTTACCACTCGTTCACCATGTTTGGTCAGGGTGCTCGGGAACCCGCGACGTGCATTTGGCAAAAGGCGACATGGCCCAGCTCGAAACAGTATCCCTCGACATCTCCGTGGTCCTCGGCACGACCGTCATGCCGATCCACCAGATGCTGCGCATGGCCCGCGGCGCCATCATCGAACTCGATGCCACGGAGGACGACGAGGTGCAAATCCTCGCCAACGACATGCCCATCGCGCGGGGGCAGGTGGTCATCAACGGCAACCGCATCGGCGTTCAGATCACGGAGATGCTGCCGCGGCCGATCGAGTTGCGCTGAATAGTTGACTCAGTCAACTAAATCGGCGAGCGTTCCCGTCGGGAGGCTTGCCGATGACGACCGAACTCGACGCCCAGATCGCCGCCGTGCGCGGCTTCAACCGCTTCTACACCCGCGCCATCGGCCTGCTCGGCCGCTATCTCGGCTCCTCCTGGTCGTTGACCGAGGCCCGCGTTCTCTACGAGCTCTTCACCCGCGAGGGCCTCACGGCGAGCGACCTCTGCGCCGAACTGGGCCTCGACGCCGGCTATCTCTCCCGCATGCTCCGCCGCTTCGAGGCCGACGGCCTCGTCTCCCGCCAGCCGGCGCCGGAGGACGCCCGCCGCAGCCTCATCAGCCTCACCGCCGCCGGCCGGGAGGCTTTCTCCCCCTATGACCGCGCCTCGCGCGCCGAGGTCGCCGCCATGCTGGAGCGGCTGGCTCCGGGCGAGCGCGACCGCCTCGTCGCCTGCATGGAGGCGGTGCGGGGGCTCGTCGCCGGGGAGGGCGCCCCCCTCGTCGTCCGTCGCCACCGTCCCGGCGACATGGGCGCCATCATTTCCGGGCAGGCGCGCATCTACACCCGGGAATACGGCTGGAACGACGAGTTCGAGGCGCTGGCAGCCGAGATCGCCGCGGCCTTCCTAAAGGCGAACGACCCGGCCCGAGAACGCGCCTTCATCGCCGAGAGGGCCGGCGAGGTGGTCGGCTCGGTCTTCTGTGTCGACGGCGGGGAAGGGATCGCCAAGCTCAGAATGCTCTATGTCGATGCCTCCCAGCGCGGCACCGGCCTCGGCCGTCGGCTGGTGCGCGACTGCATCGCCTTCGCGAAGGGAGCGGGCTATCGCGGCATGACCCTCTGGACCAACGACATCCTCGCCGCCGCCCGCCGCATCTATGTGGACGAGGGCTTCGTGCTGCAGGCGGAGGAGCGTCACCATTCCTTCGGCGTCGACCTGGTCGGGCAGAACTGGACGCTGGATTTCGGCAGGGATTAGCGGAAAAGCCTTTATCCCGAGCGCCCGGGCAAAACGCCGCACCTCACCGCCCCTCGAAATCCCCGTATCCCAGCCGGTCGAGAAAGCCCTGGAGGATGTAGGCGGCGGCCATCTTGTCGACGAGCTCGGCCCGCCGGGCCCGCGAGGCGTCGGCCTCCAGCAGCGTGCGCGTCACCGCCGCCGTCGACATGCGCTCGTCCCAGAAGACGATGGGCAGCGCGGTCTTCGGCACGAGGTTGCGCACGAAGGCGCGGGTCGACTGGGCGCGCGGCCCCTCCGTGCCGTCCATGTTCTTCGGCAGGCCGATCACCAGTGCCCCGGCGTCGTGCGTCTCGGCGAGGGCGAGGAGCGCCGCGACGTCGGGCGTGAACTTCACCCGCCTGATGGTCTCCAGCGGCGTCGCGATGGTCCACATCACGTCGGAGAGCGCGAGGCCGATGGTCTTGGTGCCGAGGTCGATGCCGATGAGGCGCCGCCCGGTGCCGACCAGGCCGCGGATGTCGGCGATGTCGGCGATCAAGACGCCGCCTCCCCGGTACTGGCCTTCACCTCGGCGGCGCGGTCGAGGACGAAACGGGCGTAGCGGTCGGGATGCTCGCTGCGGAATCGCTCCAGCGCCTCGGCGGCGGCGGTGCGGGCGCTCGCGGCGCGCCGCTCCTTGACGGCCTCGATCTTGGCGGCGGCCTCCCGCAGCTTCGCCTCGGCGCCGGCCGCCTTCGCGGGATCGCCGTCGCGCTGGGCGAGCAGCATCTCGGTCAGCCAGCCGATCTGCCGCCCGAAGCTCGCGACGTCGCGGATCACCTCGGTCTCGATGTCGGGCGAGCCCTGGTAGTTGATCGTCACGTTCGATGCACCCCAGCCCGGCAGGATGCTTTGGCTCAGGGTGCTGGGGACAAGCTGCGCGAAAGGCCAGGCGGTCATGGTCGTTCTCCGGCTTTGCCTGTGAAAGCCTTCACTCTACAACGGGCCCGACGGCACTTCTCAGCGCTTTTTCGAAAGGAACGACCATGAAGCTCACCTGGCTCGGCCACTCGGCCTTTCGTCTCGATTTCGGCTCCTCCGTGGTGCTGATCGACCCGTTCCTCACCGGCAATCCGTCCTTCACCGGCGATCGGGCCGAGGCCGTTGCCGGGGCGACCCACATCCTCCTCACCCACGGCCATGCCGACCATGTCGGCGACACCCTCGCCATTGCCCAGGAGACCGGCGCCAAGGTGGTCACCAACTACGACCTCTGCATGTATCTGGCGAACAAGGGCCTCAAGGCCTTCGACCCGATGAACTGCGGCGGGACCACCGACCAGGGCGACTTCACGGTAACCCTGACCAATGCGCTGCACTCCTCCTGCGACTTCCACGACGGGGTGAGCCATGCGCTCGGCAATCCCAACGGGCTGATCGTCAAGCAGAAGGGCGGGGTGGTGCTCTACGCCATGGGCGACACCGACATGATGCCGGACATGGGCCTCATCGCCGAGTACCACAAGCCGACCCACGCCCTGGTGCCGATCGGCGACCGCTTCACCATGGGCGGCGACGCCGCCGCCTTCGCCTGCAAGAAGTTCTTCCGGTTCGACACGGTGGTGCCCTGCCACTACGCGACTTTCGGCCTGCTCGACCAGACGGCCGACAAGTTCGTCGCGGGCATGGCGGGCTCGAAGACCAAGGTGGCGGTGCCGAAGTCGGGCGGGAGCGTGATGTTCTGAGGGATCGGGGCAGGGTGCCCCTCACCCTTACCCTTTCCCCGCTGGCGGGGAGAGGGGAGGGTGAGGCGCCCGTTCGCGGTGAGGGCCGTGGGGCGACCCGCAAACCACCCCTCAGCGGAAGCCGCGGATCATCTGCATGAACCGCGCCTGCTCGGACGCATCGTCCTTGAACAGGCCGGTAAAGCCGGTGGTGATGGTCGAGACGCCCTGCTTCTGCACGCCGCGCATCGACATGCACATGTGCTCGGCTTCCACGAGGACGGCGAGGCCGCGGGGCTTGAGGCTCTCCTCGATGGCGCCGACGATCTCCGCCGTCATGTTCTCCTGCGTCTGCAGGCGGCGGGCATAGATGTCGACCACCTTGGCGAGCTTGGAGAGGCCCACCACACCCTCGCGCGGGTAATAGGCGATGTGCGCCCGGCCACTGATCGGCACGATGTGGTGCTCGCAATGGGAGAAGAAGGGAATGTCGCGAACGAGGACGACGTCGCCGTAGCCGCCGACCTCCTCGAAGACGGTGCCGAGCTCCTTGGCGGCCGACTGGCCATAGCCGCGGAACAGATCCTCCCAGGCCTTGACCATGCGCCGCGGCGTCGCGACCAGTCCCTCCCTGTCGGGATCGTCACCCACCCATTCGATCAGGGTGCGAACGGCGGCTTCGGCCTCTTCGCGGGTGGGACGGCGGCGGCGCGGAGCCTCCGATCCCTTCTGGAGGGGAAGGGACGTGACGACGGCATCCATCAGACTAAAACTCCGGTCTTGGAACGTTTCCCAGCTACGCCTCGTGACAACGTTTCAGACCGGCTTCCGAGCCCGTGGACACGGTGCGACAGAGTGTCGCGATCTTGACGCTGCCCATCGATAACCCGGTCTGGTGCCGGGCTTTAATGCCTCGATGCGACGCATATATGATGAGGAGGCCTGAACGCGCCATGAACAGCCGTTCATCTTGGCCCCTGGAGCGCCCGCCGTGCTGGACGACGTCTACAACAAGCGCATTCTCGAACTCGCCGCGACCATTCCGCGGCTGGGTCGGCTGGCCGCGCCGGACGGGTCGGCCACCGCCCATTCCAGGCTCTGCGGCTCGACGGTGACTGTGGATCTCGCCCTCGACGGCGACGTGGTCACCGACTTCGCCCACGACGTGAAGGCCTGCGCGCTCGGCCAGGCCTCCTCCTCGCTGATGGCGCGGCACGTGGTGGGTTCGACGGTCGGGGAGTTGCGGGCGCTGCGCGAGGACGTCCGCCGCATGCTGAAGGAGAACGGCCCGGCTCCCGCCGGCAAATGGGCCGACCTCGCGGTGCTCGAGCCGGTGCGCGACTTCAAGGCGCGCCACGCCTCGACGCTCCTCACCTTCGATGCGGTGGTCGACGCCATCGCCCGCGCCGAGGCGGCCCGTCTTCCGGCCGCCGCACAGTGAATTCGGGCGGTGAGCTCGATCGCCTGTTCGGCGATCTCAGGCCGCAGCGATGGCCGCGTCTCGCCGGTCACGGTCTGATCCGCACCTATCAGCTCACGATTTCCATGCTGGTCGGCCGCTGGTGCCGCCACCTGCCCACCTGTTCGGCCTATATGGACGAGGCGGTGCTGCGCCACGGCCTGTGGGCGGGGGGCTGGATGGGCCTCGCGCGGCTCTGCCGCTGCCATCCCTACGGCACGTCCGGCATCGACAATCCGCCGGCGGAGAAGCCTGAGGGTGTGCGTTGGTATCTGCCCTGGCGCTACGGCCGGTGGCGCTGGCGGCGCGGCGGCCCGATCTGCGAAGCCGTCATGCCGAAGACGCGGTGAGGGCCGGATCCGCCGAGGGGCGGCTCCGGCCCTGCGGGCCTACAGGCGTCCCATCAGCACCAGGATCAGCACGATCACCAGAACCAGGCCGAGACCGCCGCCGCCGTAGTAGCCGGTGCCGTAGAAGGGCCCGCCGCCGATGCCGCTGAAGCCGCCCAGCAGGGCGAGGACGAGAAGGATGAGAAGGATGGTGCCGAGTGACATGAGTGGTGCCTCCGTGTTGCCGGCATCAACCCACCATTTGGCCCGCTTGTTCCCGCTCCCCCGGTAAGCCGGTCCCGTCGCCGGCCCGCCGATGAGGTTTTGCAATCGGCCCGCGGCTCGGTTATCTCCGTGACGCGCCCGGCTGATGCCGCCCTGTGACGGCAAATCTGCCGGCGTCTTCGTCCCGACCATCAGCCCCTTACCTGCTCCGTCGGCAGGAGTGAGCGGAGAGATCCATGCCTGTCCTGACCTTCCCCGATGGCGCCCAGCGTTCCTATGACGCCGGCGTCTCCAGCCTCGACGTCGCCAAGGCCATCGCGCCATCCCTCGCCAAGCGCTCCATCGCCGCCAAGCTCGACGGCGTCGTCGTCGACCTCGCCGACCCCATTCCCGGCGATGCCAAGATCGAATTCGTCACCCGCGACAGCCCCGAGGCGCTGGAGCTCATCCGCCACGACGCCGCCCACGTGATGGCGGAGGCGGTGCAGAAGCTCTGGCCGGGCACCCAGGTGACCATCGGCCCGGTCATCGAGAACGGCTTCTATTACGACTTCTTCCGCAACGAGCCCTTCACCCCGGAGGACTTCGCCGCCATCGAAGCGGAGATGCGCAAGATCATCGCCGCCAACAAGCCCTTCACCAAGCGCGTTGTGTCGCGCGAGGAGGCGATGCAGATCTTCCGCGACAAGGGCGAGGCCTTCAAGGTCGAGCTGGTCGAGGCGATCCCCGCCGGCCAGGAGATCAAGCTCTACGACCAGGGCGGCTGGTTCGACCTCTGCCGCGGCCCGCACATGGCCTCCACCGGCCAGATCGGCAATTCCTTCAAGCTGATGAAGGTGGCCGGCGCCTACTGGCGCGGCGATTCCACCAAGCCGATGCTGACCCGCATCTATGCCACCGCCTTCCGCACCGACGAGGAGCTCAAGGCCTATCTCACCATGCTCGAGGAGGCGGAGAAGCGCGACCATCGCCGGCTCGGCCGCGAGATGGACCTCTTCCACTTCCAGGAGGAGGGGCCGGGCGTCGTCTTCTGGCACCCCAAGGGCTGGTCGATGTTCCAGACCCTGGTGGCCTATATGCGCCGCCGCCTCGCCGAGCACGGCTATGACGAGGTCAACGCGCCGCAGCTCCTCGACAAGTCGCTGTGGGAGACCTCGGGACACTGGGGCTGGTACCGCGAGAACATGTTCGCGGCCCAGTCCGCTGGCGACGAGGCCGAGGACAAGCGCTGGTTCGCCATCAAGCCGATGAACTGCCCGGGCCATGTGCAGATCTTCAAGCATGGCTTGAAGTCCTACCGTGATCTACCGATGAAACTTGCGGAATTCGGCGTCGTCCATCGCTACGAGCCCTCCGGCGCGCTGCACGGCCTGATGCGCGTGCGCGGCTTCACGCAGGACGATGCCCACGTCTTCTGCACCGACGAGCAGCTCGAGGCCGAGTGCATCCGGATCAACGACCTGATCCTGACCACCTATGCCGATTTCGGCTTCGACGAGATCGTCGTGAAGCTCTCGACCCGCCCGGAGAAGCGCGTCGGCGCCGATGCCTTGTGGGATCGCGCGGAGAGCGTCATGGGCAAGGTGCTGGAGAAAATCGCCAGCCAGTCCGGCGGGCGCATCAAGACCGCCATCAATCCGGGCGAGGGTGCCTTCTACGGGCCGAAGTTCGAATATGTGCTGCGCGACGCCATCGGCCGCGACTGGCAGTGCGGCACCACCCAGGTCGACTTCAACCTCCCCGAGCGCTTCGGCGCCTTCTACATCGGTGCCGACGGCGAGAAGACCCCGCCGGTTATGGTCCACCGCGCCATCTGCGGCTCGATGGAGCGCTTCATCGGCATCCTCATCGAGAACTATGCGGGGGCCTTCCCCTTCTGGTTCGCGCCCAAGCAGGTGGTGATCGCCCCGATCACCTCCGAGGCCGACGACTACGCGCTGGAGGTGCTCGCCGCCTGCCGCAAGGCGGGGCTCCGGGCCGATGCCGACCTGCGCAACGAAAAGATCTCCTACAAGGTGCGCGAGCACTCGCTGCAGAAGATCCCGGTCATCCTCGCCGTCGGCAAGAAGGAGGCGGCCGAGCGCACCGTCTCCGTCCGCCGCTTCGGCAGCCAGGCGCAGGAGACGCTGTCGCTCGACGTGCTGGTGGCGCAACTGAAGGACGAGGCCACCCCGCCGGACGTGCGGCGCGCCCAGGCGGCGGAGTAGGGCGGGCATTCAGCCGCCAGGCCCGACCTGGTCGTCATGCCCGGCCTTGTCCCGGGCATGAGATAAGTGGGGCAGTGCTTTGGCCTGCGCCTACCGCGCCACGACCTCGATGTTCTGGTCCTTGCCCGCTTCCACCGTGAAGCGCTTGTTGAACACCCGGCCCTCGTGGCGGGCGATGGCGAGGTACTCGCCCTCCTGGAGCACCATGGAGGGGAAGGCGCCGATCGATTCCTTGATCACGTCGCCGCCCGGCGTCAGCACGGTCCAGGCGGCGTTGCCGATGGCTTCGCCCCCCTCGCGCTGCTGCACCAGCTTGAGGCTGACATTGGCGGCCCGGTGCTGGATCGTCGCGTCCGTCACCTGCCCGGCGCGGATGCGCAGGTCGGCGCGGATCGTCGCGTTGGCGTCGCCGTAGATGGAGACGACGTGGTAGGTGCCCTCCGGCAGGGCGATCAGGTCGCCCGCCGGCGCCTGGCGCAGCACCAGCCTCGGCTCGCCGCCGTCGAACAGGCCGCCGGCGAAGATGTCGAAGGAAAGCCGGGCGTTGCGGATCTGGCTCTCGCCGACCTTACCGACGAGGCGCACCGCCCCGGCGTTCATGACGATGCTCTCGCGATAGGGCTCGGTGCCGATCCGCAGGCGCTTCGTCTGGGCGAAGGTGCCGAAGGCGACGTGCATGATGTAATTGCCCGGCCTGAGCGCGAAGACCGGCGCGGCGTCGCGGGATTCCGCCACCAGCGCGAAGGCACCGCTGGCCTCGGGCGTGTCGGAGAAGATGCGCCAGTGCAGCCCGTCCCGCACATATTGCCCGCCCTGGCGGTAGCGCGCGTCGAGCGCCACCGCCGTGCGGTCGGCGAATTGCGGCGGCAGGCCGGGGCTGCCGGGAAGGCCCGGCATGGTCGGCATCAGCGCCGGCGGCCCGCCCATCTGCGGGGTGAAGGGCGTCGCGCCGTCCGGCAGGGTGAAGAACGGGGTGGCGGCGCCCCCCGGCATGTGCCGGCGGCGGCGCTGCTGCGGTTCGGTGGCGATCGGCGGCAGGTCGGAATGGGGCGTGGGAGTGATGCGCGGCAGCGGCGGGCGCTCGAATCCCTGCGCCGCCGCCTCGCCCGCGGCGAGGCCCAATACCGCGGCGACGACGGCCGCGGCGACGAGCGGTCTCCGGGCCCGGGTCATGCGTCGATCCAGCTCATGCGTCGATCATCTCGCGTCCGATTATGGCTCTTTTTGGTGCGCCCGTCCGCCGGGTGCAAGCGGCCTGCCGGCAAGTCCTGCGCTTTGTCCCCTTGGCGAAGGCGGGGAACTTGCCTAGTTGGGAACGCGGCCCGCCCCGAGGATCAGCATGCCCGTCCAATCCGCTCTCGTCGACCACCTCACGACCCGCCGTTCCACGCCCTTCGCCCTCATGAAGGCGCCGGGCCCGGACGCGGCGACGCTCGAGGCCATGCTGACCGTCGCCGCCCGCGTGCCCGACCACGGCAAGCTCGCGCCCTGGCGCTTCATCGTCATCGACGCGGCGGCCGGCGCGACGCTCGGCGCCGAGATCGAGCGTCTCGTTCTCGCCGACGATCCGGCCGCCGACCCGAAGAGGGTGGAGATCGACCGCGGCCGTTTCACCCGCGCGCCCGTCTGCGTCGCCGTCGTCTCGCGCGCCGCGCCTCACCCGAAGATCCCCGAATGGGAGCAGGTGCTCTCCGCCGGCGCCGTCTGCCTCAACCTCCTCCACGCCGCGAGCGCCTACGGCTTCGGCGGCAACTGGGTCACCGAATGGCCCGCCTACGACCGCCGCGTCCTCGACCGTCTCGGCCTCGCGGCCGGCGAAACGATCGCCGGCTTCGTCCATATCGGCACCCCCGAGGCGAAGGCGGAAGACCGCCAGCGCCCGGACATGGCCGCCATCGTCACACGTCTCTGAGGGCTGATCCATGCATTACAACGTCACCGCGGCCGACCACGGTCTTCCCTTCGACCCCTTCAAGGCGATCGTCTCGCCGCGGCCGATCGGCTGGATCACCTCCATCGACAAGGACGGGCGCGTGAACTGCTCGCCCTATTCCTTCTTCAACGCCATCTCCGACAAGCCGCACATGGTCTGTTTCGGCTCCGGCGGCCGCAAGGACGCGCTCGCCTTCGCCGAGGAGACGGGCGAGTTCACCTGCTCTTTCGTCTCCTGGGATCTCCGCGACGCGATGAACGCCACCTCCGCGCCGCTGCCGCGCGGCGAGAACGAGATGGAGTTCGCCGGGATCGAGGCGGCGCCCTCGGTCTTCGTCAAGCCGCCGCGGGTCAAGGCCTCGCCGGCCGCGCTCGAGTGCAAGTGGCTGCAGACCGTGCCGCTGACCTCGCTCGAGGGCGTGACGAGCTATCACCTCGTCATCGGCCAGGTGGTCGGCATCTACATCAATGACGACTTCATCAAGGACGGCATCGTCGACACCGGCCGCATGCACCCCGTCATGCGCGGCGGCTACGACCAGTATTTCCAGGTCGGCTCCGAGCAGATGTTCAAGATGACCCGCCCGCCCGGCGGCGGCAATTTCAACGAGCGGCGCTGAGCCGGGGAGGGCGCTCCCGCGCCCTCAACTGCCCTCGTCGGGGATGTTCAGCACGGTGCCGCAGGCCTTGCAGCACACGGCATCGGGCTCGTGGCGCTGCAGGCCGCAGGTCGGGCAGGCGAAGCGGACCTTCACCGGGCGGAACAGGACCTGCGCCAGGCGCAGGAACAGCGTCACCCCGAAGATCATGATCAGCACGGAGATGAGCCGCCCGCCCGTGCCGTGCAGGGTGATGTCGCCGTAGCCCGTGGTCGTCAGCGAGGTGACGGTGAAATAGAGCGCGTCGACATAGTTGGCGATGCCGGCATTGGTGCGGTGCTGCGTCTCGTAGACGAGACCGGTCATGACGAAGATGAAGACGCAGAGATTGGTCGCCGCGAAGATGACCTCCTGGTTGCGCCGGAAGAAGGCGCTGTCGCCGCGCAGCTGCTTGACGAGCTGGTAGGTGCGCATCAGGCGCAGCGTGCGCAGCACCCTCAGGAAGCCGCCGCCCTCACCGACGATGGGAGCGAGGAAGGAGACGATGGCGACGAGGTCGGCCCAGGTCAGCGGGTGCGACAATTCGCGCCAGGGGCGGCGGGCGATCCACAGCCGCGCGCTGAAATCGGCGAGCAGCCCCAGTCCGACGATGAAATCCACCACCTCGACGGTGATGTGACGCGGCATGAAGCTGGTCGCCACGACGAAGGCGATGGTGGTGACGTCGAAGGCGAGCAGGGCGTAGCGGAAGCGCTCGCCCGCCTCGTTGTCGTCCTCGTAGAGTGCCCGCACCCGCTCCTTCCAGGGGCGGGGCAGGGGGCCTTCGGCGGGGCTTGCTGATGAGGTCATGGGGTCCGGCGGCACGTATCGGACCATCTCGCCCGAAACACTTGATCGCCGCAAGCCGCCGCGCCACCATTCGCCTTCACGGCCGGTCCGGCCATTCGCAAGGGGCGTCACCATGACAGTCTGGTTCAATCGCAGGACCCTCGCCGCCGCCGCGCTCGCCGCCGCCGGGGGCCTCGCCGTCACCGCCGGTGCCTGGGCCCAGGAGAAGCTGAAGATCGGCTTCGTCTATGTCGGCCCGGTCGGCGACCACGGCTGGACCTACCAGCACGACGTCGCCCGCCAGGCGGTGGAGCGCCAGTTCGGCAATCGGGTCGAGACGACCTTCGTGGAAAAGGTGGCCGAGGGTCCGGACGCCGAGCGCGTCATCGAACAGCTCGCCCGCACCGGCCACCGGCTGATCTTCACCACGTCCTTCGGCTTCATGGACCCGACCGAGCGCGTCGCCCGCCGCCATCCGAACGTCCGCTTCGAGCACGCCACCGGCTACAAGCGGGCCCCGAACCTCGCCACCTATGCCGGCCGCTTCTACGAGGGCCGCTACATCCTCGGCCAGATCGCCGCCCGCATGTCGAAGACCGGGACGGTGGGCTATATCGGCTCCTTCGCCATCCCCGAGGTCGTCTCCGGCATCAACGCCTTCATGCTCGGTGCCCAGTCGATCCGGCCCGACCTGAAGATCCGCATCGTCTGGGTCAATTCCTGGTACGATCCGGGCAAGGAGGCGGACGCCGCCAAGGCGCTCGCCGACCAGGGCGCCGACATCCTCGCCCAGCACACCGACTCGCCGGCGGCCATGCAGATCGCCGAGCAGCGCGGCATCCTCGCCTTCGGGCAGGACTCGGACATGATCCGCTTCGGGCCGAAGGCGCAGCTCACCTCCATCGTCAACGACTGGACGCCCTATTACATCCAGCGTGTCCAGGCCATGCTCGACGGCAAGTGGACCTCCGGCGACACCTGGGGCGGGCTCAACACCGGCCTCGTCCACATGGCGCCCTACACCAACATGCCGGCGGAGGTGAAGGCCATGGCGGAGGCGACCGAGGCCGCCATCAAGGCCGGCACGCTGCACCCGTTCCGCTGCCCCATCGTCCGCCAGGACGGCCAGACGGTGGAGTGCAAGGGCAACGGGGTGCTGGCCGACGAGCAGATCCTCGGCATGAACTTCTACATCCGTGGCATCGAGGAGCGGGTGCCCAGCGCGAACTGAGGGGCGGGAAACGGCGCCTCCGCTCATTGCCTCGCGCCGTCCTCCTCGTCTAAGAACCGGCACCCGCCGCACCCCGCGGCGGGACAGGCCGCCCGTCCCATGTCCGCTCCCGCCGCAACGCCCGCGCTCGACGCCTTCCGCCGCATCGTCGTGAAGGTCGGCTCCTCGCTGCTCGTCGACGGCGACAGGGGCGCGCTCCGGCAGGCCTGGCTGGAGACGCTCGGCGCCGACCTCGCGCGCCACGCCGCCCGCGGCGCCGACATCCTCGTCGTCTCCTCCGGCGCCATCGCGCTGGGCCGCACCATCCTCAAGCTGCCCAAGGGACCGCTGGAGCTCGAACAGAGCCAGGCGGCGGCCTCCGTCGGCCAGATCGCGCTCGCACGTGCCTGGTCGGAGGTGCTCGGCCGCCACGGCATCGTCGCCGGCCAGATCCTCGTGACGCTGCACGACACCGAGGAGCGGCGCCGCTACCTCAACGCCCGCAACACGATGGAGACGCTCTTCGCCGTGCGTGCCGTCCCCGTCGTGAACGAGAACGACACGGTGGCGACCGACGAGATCCGCTACGGTGACAACGACCGGCTCGCGGCCCGCGTCGCCACCATGGTCGGCGCCGACTGCCTCGTCCTCCTCTCCGACATCGACGGGCTCTACACGGCCCCGCCGCAGAAGGACCCGTCTGCGGCGCTGATCCCGGTGGTGCCGCGCATCACGCCGGAGATCGAGGCCATGGCCGGCGGCGCGGCTTCCGAACTCTCGCGCGGCGGCATGACCACCAAGGTCGAGGCGGGCAAGATCGCCACCACGGCCGGCACCACCATGGTCATCGCCTCCGGCAAGCACGACGCGCCGCTGGCGCGCATCGAGGCCGGCGGACCCTGCACCTGGTTCCTGACGCCCACCCATCCCGTTACCAGCCGCAAGAAGTGGATCGCCGGCTCGCTGGAGCCGCGCGGCGTGCTCTGGCTGGATGCGGGCGCCGTGGGTGCGCTGCGGCTCGGGCGCAGCCTGCTGCCCGCCGGCGTCGCCAAGGTGGACGGCTCATTCGAGCGCGGCGACTGCGTCGTCGTGCGCGGTCCCGACGGTGCCGAGATCGGCCGCGGCCTCGTCGCCTATGACGCGGTGGCGGCGGTGCAGATCATGGGCAAGAGCTCCGGCGCCATCGAGGCCGTGCTCGGCTACAAGGGCCGCAGCGAGATGATCCACCGCGACGACCTCGTGCTCGCGGCGGAGTAGGGCTTTGGCCGTGCCGCGCGTCTGCCTGGGTTCGTAAGGGTGGGGCATTCCCGCGAGTGTCGCGACAGAAGCTGCGCTTACTGCCCCGCGCGCTTCAAGAGCCGTTCCGCCCGCGTCAGGTGCGGGCGGTCGAACATCTCGCCGCCGATGTTGACGACGCCGGCCGCAGGCTCGGCCGCGAACGCCGCCACCACGGCCTGCGCCGCCGCGATGGCCTCCGGCGTCGGCGTGAACACCTGGTTGATCACCGGCACCTGTGCCGGATGGATCGCCATCTTCGCGGTAAAGCCGTCGCGCCGCGCCTCCTCGCATTCGCGCCTGAGGCCGTCGAGGTCGCGAAAGGCGGGAAAGACCGTGTCGATGGGCTGTGCCCCCGCTGCCACCGCGCCCATCAGGCAGAGCGCCCGGGCGAGGCGGAACGGCTCGGTGTGGCGGCCGTCCTCGCCGCGATTGGTTTCCGCGCCGATATCCGCCGACAGGTCTTCCGCGCCCCAGGTGAGGCCGACGAGGCGGGGGCTCGCACCCTGGTAGGTGCCGAGGGTGAAGATCGCCTTCGCCGTCTCGGTCGCCACCACCGTGATGGTGATCCGCCCGTCGGGCAGGCCGGCGAGCGCCTCCTGCACCGTCAGCTTGGCGTCGAGATGGGCGACGTCGCGACCGGACTCGCTCTTCGGCAGCATGATCGCGTCGGGCCGCGCACCGACGATGGCGGCGAGGTCGTCGTCGGTCAGGCCGGTGTCGAGTGCGTTGACCCGCACCATCAGCAGCGGCCGGTTCGTCGCCGCGGCATGCGCCGCGAGAAAGGCGCGCGCGGTTTCGCGGGCGAGGGGCTTGTTCGCCGCCGAGACCGAATCCTCGAGGTCGAGGATCAGCGCGTCGGCGCCGCTCTCCAGCCCCTTGGCGAGCTTCTTCTCCGAATCGGCGGGGACGAACAGCAGCGAGCGCATCGGCGTCAGGCCCCGCGCTTCAGGACGAGCGACTGGCGGGTGCATTCCGCCACCAGCTTGTCGTTCTGATTATAGGCGCGGTGATGGAACTCGACGACGCCCATGGACGGGCGCGATTTCGATTCGCGCGTCGCCGTCACCGTGCTCTCGCAGTGGATGGTGTCGTTCTCGAACAGCGGGTGAGGGAACTTCACGTCGGTCATGCCGAGATTTGCGAAGAGCGTGCCGTTGGTGGTGTCGGGCACCGAGATGCCGATGAGCAGGCCCAGGGTGAACAGCGAGTTCATCAGCGGCTGGCCCCATTCGGAGGCTTCCGAGAACTGCCGGTCGATGTGGAGGGGCTGCGGGTTCATGGTCAGGGTGGAGAACAGGACGTTGTCCATCTGCGTGACCGAGCGGGTGATGCGGTGGCGGATGAGCTGCCCGACGGCGAAATCGTCGAAATAGATGCCGCCGCGCGGATGGCGCCTGTCGTCCGTGATGAGGGTCGTGGCGGTCATGGGGCGTCCCCTTGGGTCAGGTCGTTACGACTTCGTTTACCATAATGAAGGAGGCTTCCCGGCGACGCCTCCTCTCCGGGGACATAGCCGAGATGTTTCTGTTCCGCTCATCCGCCGAACCGCAGAGCCGCCCGACCACGGCGGCCGAGGCCGGCGTGAGCCGCGTCGTTTCCGCCATCCAGGCGGCGGCGCAGAAGACAGGCGCCGGCTTCGACTACCTGCTGCGCACCGCCCGGCGCGAATCGAGCCTCCAGCCCACCGCCCAGGCCTCCACCTCCAGCGCCCGCGGCCTCTACCAGTTCATCGATTCGACCTGGCTGACCATGGTGCGCGACGAGGGGCGCAACCTCGGCCTCGGCAGCTATGCCGAGAAGATCGGCCGCGACGCCAGCGGCCGGCCGACGGTGGCCGATCCCGCGACGCGCCAGGAAATCCTCGCTCTGCGCGACGACCCTTCCGTCGCCGCGCTGATGGCGGGGGCCTTCACCAACCGCAACGCCGCCGATCTGCGCGCCGCCACCGGCCGCGACCCGACCGAGGGCGAGCTCTACATGGCCCATTTCCTCGGCTCCGGCGGGGCGGCGCGGCTCATCAACTCCAACCAGACCAATCCGCAGGCCAGCGCCGCGCTGCTCTTCCCCGACGCCGCCGGCGCCAACCGTCGAATCTTCTTCGACCAGGGCCGGCCGCGCACCGTCGCCGAGGTCTATCAGGTCCTCGCCTCGGGCCAGTCCTCCACCGTCGCCGGCGCGCCGGCCGCGACCTCCGCCGGGCAGACGACGCTCGCCGCCGCCACCAGCGCCCAGGAGCAGGCGAGTTCGTGGTCTGCCGTGCCGCGCATCAACGCCGACCCCGGCCGGCCCTTCCACTCGCTGTTCTCCGGCAATGGCGGCGGGCCGATCAATGCCTTCGTGGCCGCCACCTGGACCTCGCTCGGTCGCGATGTGGCGACCGCCTCGCGCCCCGTCAACATGGCCGCCGTCATGACCCCGGCCGCATCGGGCGGCAGCGCCGGCGGCCAGATCGGCACCGCAACCGGTTCCGCCGTCGGCGGGCCCTTCATTCCGGTCCAGGTCCAGCAGGCGCGCCGCGGCCAGCCGCTCGACCTGTCGAGCTTCCTGCGTCCGGACACGCGCCGCTGAGGCGGGGGCCGCAATAAAAAACGCTTAACGTCCATGGTGAACGCTTTGTTAAGCGCGCCGCCGGTAAGCTGGTCTCCGTGAGCGAAAGCTCTCGTCGTTCCAGTCCTTTGCCTCGGTTCAGGCGCATCCGATGATCGTTCGTCACTTCCTGCGTTGGATCCAGACGGCCGCTGCCGGCGACCGGGCGGATGCCACCTCGGCCCTCGCCCGCGCCTATCTCCATTCCGATCTCGCGGGTGAGGATCGGGCCGCTGCCGAGGCGGCGATGATCACGCTGATGGACGATCCCTCGCCGCTGGTGCGGCGGGCTCTCGCCGATGCCCTCGCCACCTCCGAGGAGGCGCCGCACACGGTCGTCGTCGGCCTGCTGCAGGACCAGCCAGAGATCGCCGCCATCATCGCCCGCCATTCGCCGCTGCTGTTCGACGCTGAACTGGTCGACCTCGTCGGCGGCGGCGATCCGCAGGTGCAATATGCCGTCTCCCGCCGCGACCACGTGCCCGCGCCGGTGGCAGCCGCCATCGCCGAGGTCGGCTGCCTCGAGGCCTGCCTCGCCGTCGTCTCCCTCGACACGGCCGACGTGCCCGCCTTCTCGATCGACCGCATCATCGAGCGCTTCGGCGAGGATCCGGACATCCGCGAGGCGCTCTTCGCCCGCGACGACCTGTCGCCCGGCGCCCGTCAGGCCTTGGTGGTCAAGCTGTCCTCGGCGCTCTCGGCCTTCGTCGCCGGCCGTGCCTGGCTGCCGGAGGACCGTGCGAAGCGCGTCGCCCGCGAGGCCTCCGACAAGGCCACCGTCGCCATCGCCGCCGCCTGCCGCGGCGAGGGGCTGAGCCCGCTGGTGCGCCACCTGCGCCAGTCCGGCCAGCTCTCCACCGGCCTGGTCCTCCGGGCCCTGCTGTCCGGCAACGTCCGCCTGTTCGAGGAGGCGCTCGCCGAACTCGCCGGTCTGACCCTGCGCCAGGCCTCCGGCCTCGTTCACGACCGCCGCGGTGCCGGCTTCCGCGCCCTCTACGACCGGGCGGGCCTGCCCGCCTCCACCTGGCAGGCCTTCCGCGCCGCCCTCGACGCGTGGCACGAAGACGGTGGCGGCAGCCAGCGTGGCGGCCATGCCCAGTTGCGCCGCCGCATGGTCGAGCGTGTTCTCACCGCCTATGCGCCTCTCGCCGATGGCGAGCTCGACCAGCTCCTCGCCCAGCTCCGCCGCTTCGCCGCCGAGGCGGCCCGCGACGAGGCCCGCGCCTTCACCCGCGACCTCATCGCCGGCAACGAGGCGCTGGACGACGAGCAGGTGGATTTCCCCATGGTGGCCGCGGCCTGAGCCCGGATGCAGGTCCGGTCCTGAAAGGCCTCAGGGCGCGATCGACGGCGCGCCGTTGATGGTGACGAGCATCTGCGTCGTCGCCTCGCCCAGCCGGTCCGACAGGGTGAGAGCCAGCGGATGGTCCGTGCCCTTGGCGCTCTCGCGCACGATGGCGCGGATGGCGTCCGCGTGCTGGATCACGAGGTCGGCCGGAACCTTGTCGTCGTCGGCGATGCCGTCGAGCAGGTGGCAGAGGCTCTCCGCCACGCGGGCGGCCAGCGGATAGCCGAAGGTCGCCGCCTCGCCCTTGATGTCGTGGGAGGCGATGTAGATGTTGGCGCGCGTGCCCGCGGTGATGCCCTCGGCGGCCACCGCGTCGCGGGCGCGGGTGAGGCGCTCGACCTCCTTCGCCATCCAGTCGTCGAACTCGGAGGAGAGGTCGGCCAGCGCGGCTTCCGCGCGCTCGATCGCCTCCATGTCGAAGCCGAACTCGTCGACCTTGATCTTGGCCTTCTTGCCGTAGCCCTTCAGGTTGCGCTTCGGGGTGACGACCTCGTGGTCGGCGAAGGCGGAGACGGAGGCTTCGTCCAGGCCGCCCTTGGAGCCGATGCGCGAGGGGCTCTTCACAGGTGTCTTCGTCATGCCGCTCCCCTCACATCGTGCTCTTGGTCTTGTCCAGCAGCGGCTGGACCTTGATCATCTCGGCCTTCTCGCCCTTGCGGCGCTCGGGACCCACATAGCTCGAACCGTGGTTGCGGCGGCGGTCCGGGCCGAAAAAAGTTTTGGTCTTGATGAACGGTCTCGGATTGACCACCACGTTGAGGATGCGCTGGTAGAGCGCCTTGGCCGAGATCGGCTTGGCGAGGAACTCGGTGACCCCGGCGTCGCGGGATTCCAGCACGCGCTTCTTCTCCGAATGGCCGGTCAGCATGATGATCGCCACATAGGGGTTCGCATTGGCCCCGGGCTGGCGGATCATGCTGGTGAGCTCCAGCCCGTCGAAGATGGGCATGGACCAGTCGGTGATGACGATGTCGGGCATGTAGTGGGTGAAGGCCTCGAGGCCGGCCGCCCCGTCCTCCGCCTCGTAGACCTCGCGGGCGCCGAAGCCGTGCAGCAGGGTCCGGACGATCCGGCGCATGTGCGCGTTGTCGTCGATCACCAGGAATCGCAGCCGGTTGAAGTCGATGCGGATCATCGCCCGCAACATTAGCGGACGGGCGTTAGCGCTCCGTTAAGGCTGATGACCCTTCAGGTTCAGGCGCCGAATTGCTCGCGCAGGATGCGCTCGTCCAGCGAATGGCCGGGATCGTGCATGAGGATCATCGAGCGGGTGTGGTCCATGGCGACCGAGACGGTGGCGACGTCGCGCACCTCGTGGTGGTCGGCGGTGGCGCTGACCGGGCGCTTGGCCGATTCCAGCACCTCGATCGTCATCGCCACCCGGTCGGGCAGCAGCGCCCCGCGCCAGCGCCGCGGCCGGAAGGGCGAGATGGGGGTGAGGGCGAGGAGGGTCGCGTTGAGCGGCAGGATCGGCCCGTTGGCCGAAAGGTTGTAGGCGGTCGAGCCGGCAGGGGTGGCGATCAGCACGCCGTCGGCGATGAGCTCGTCCATGCGCGGGTGCCCGTCGACGCTGATCCGCAGCTTCGCCACCTGCGAGGTCTGGCGCAGCAGCGACACCTCGTTGATGGCGAGGGCATCCTGCCGCTCGCCGTGGATGTCCACCGTCGTCATCAGCAGCGGATGGATGACCGAGCGCTCGGAGTTCCAGATGCGTTCGACGAGGGCCTCCTCGGCATATTCGTTCATCAGGAACCCGACGGAGCCGCGGTTCATTCCATAGATCGGCTTGCCGCTGGAGATGTACTTGTGCAGCGTCTGCAGCATCAGGCCGTCGCCGCCGAGAGCCACGACCACCTCCGCCTCGTCGCCCGGCACCTGGCCGTAGCGGGCGGTGAGGCGCTTCCAGGCCTCCTGTGCCTCCGGCGCCGGCGAGGCGACGAAGGCGATCTTCTTCGGGTCGGGTCGATGATCCGGCATGGCGGGCGACCGATCGGAACAGGGACAAATGATGACGCGGACCGAAGCGCCGGACGACGTGGTTCTGGTCTATACGACGGCGGCGAGCCTTGTCGAGGCGGAGACCATCGGCGCCGATCTGGTCGAGCGGCGGCTGGCGGCCTGCGTCAACATCCTGCCCCACATGCGCTCGCTCTACCGCTGGAATGGCGTGGTGGAGCGCGCCGACGAGGTGGTGATGATCGTCAAGACGGTGCGCCGGCTGGTCGAACCGGCGCGCCAGCGCTTTCGCGAGGCCCATTCCTACGACACCCCGGCCTTACTGGTGATCGAGGCGCCCGGCGGCGACCCCGATTACATCGCCTGGCTGAGGGCGGAGACGGCCTGAAGCCTCAGCCGCGGCCAACGAAGGGCATGTCGTTGGCCATCACCGTCATGGTGAGGATGTTCACGTCCAGGGGCAGGTTGGCGATGTGGACGACGGCCTCGGCCACATGGCGCACGTCCATGCGCGGCTCGACCTTCACCGAGAAATCCGCCTGCAGCACGCCGTTGGTCATGCGCTCGGTCATTTCGGTCGCGGCATTGCCGACGTCGATCTGCGAGCAGGAGATGCGGTCGGCGCGCCCGTCCAGCGAGATCGCCTTGGTGAGGCCGAGCACCGCGTGCTTGGTGGCGGTGTAAGGGGCCGAATAGGGCCGCGGCGCATAGGCGGAGATGGAGCCGTTGTTGATGATGCGACCGCCCTTGGGGTCCTGGGCGCGCATCATCGCCATAGCGGCGCGGGCGCAGAGGAAGGAGCCCGTCAGGTTGACGTCCACCACCTGCTTCCACTGGGCGACGGAGAGCTGGTCCATCGGAATGGCGGGCGCGCCCATGCCGGCATTGTTGAACAGCACGTCGAGGCGGCCGAAGCGCTCCTTCACCGTCTGGAACAGGGCGGCGACGGAGTTCTCGTCCGACACGTCGGTCGGCACGGCGATGACCGTGGCGCCTGCGGCCATGGCCACCGTCTTCTCCAGCTCGTCCTTGCGCCGTCCGGCGACCGCCACCGCATAGCCCGCCTTGGCGAGGCCGAGGGCCGAGGCCCGGCCGATGCCCGATCCCGCGCCCGTGACGATTGCGATCCGCTGCGACATGTCTTCCTCCCGGTCCGGCGGGCGCTGCGGCCCGCTCTTGAGGCCCGGAGACTGGCCGAAAGCCGCGCCCCTGTCGACGGGGGCGCGGCAAGGCTGCGATGCGAAACGGTTGAAAAGCCCTATTCGCCGCCGAGCTTTACCCGCATGCCCGCGTAAACAGCGGCACCCGGCCCCTGGTAGCCGTAGACCTCCTGGTAACGCTGGCCGAAGACGTTCTCGCCGCGCACATAGACGGTCGCGGCCTTCGTCAGGTCGTGGGAGATCTGCGCGCCCACCAGCGTATAGGCGCCGAGGCGGACATCGGTCGTGCCGAACGGCCCGAAGAAGGAATCGCGCATATTGCCGTTGTGGGCGAGGGTCAGCGTGATCTTCGTCTTGTCGTCCGGCAGGGTTGCCACCGCCGAGAGGCTCGCCGCGTGGCGCGGCCGGCGCAGCGCCTCCTTGGCGACATAGGTGAGGCCGACGAGTTCCGCCGAGCGGCTGTCCGTGTAGGTGTAGGAGCCGGTGATGGCGAGCCAGTCCGTCGGCCGTGCCGTCACCGACACCTCGACGCCCTGGCGGGTGGTCTCGAAGGGCAGGTTGATCGCAGTGCCGTTCGACTGGACGATGGCGTCCCGCACGCTGGCGCGGAAATAGGTCACGTCGGTGACGAGCCTGCCGCCGAGCCAGCGCTGCTCGATGCCGGCGTCCCAGCCGATGGAATGTTCGGGCCGGAGCGTCGGGTTGCCGGTGAAGTTGGCGAGGAATCCGAAGAGCTCGAAGAAGGTCGGATTGGTGACGCCCTTGCCGACCGAGGCGTGCAGCCGCGTGCCGGTCGACAAGGTCTGCGCGGCGGTCGCCCGCCAGGTCAGGGCATTGCGGAAGGTCGAGTTCCAGTCCTGCCGCAGCGCCGCCGACAGGGAGAGGCCGGTCGGCAGGGCGACGAGATATTCGCCGTAGAGGCCCTTCCGCTCACGGGAGCGGCCGGCGGTGGCGTAGCTGTCGTTGACATAGGGGCCGAAGAAGCCGTCGCTCTCGTAATAGTAGCGGAAATGCTCGCGGCTCGCGTCGGCGCCGCCGACGATCGTGTGGCGCGCGCCGAGGAGGCCGGGGGTCTCGAACGTATAGGCGGTGCGGTAGTCGGCGCGGGTGCGCTGGGTGCGCGACCAGAAGCCCTGCGACTCGAGGAAGCCGAAGGCCGAGACATAGCTGTCGCGGGCATTGGTGGACTGCTGCGAGGCGTCCGCCGAGAAACGGTGCGTCCAGGCGCCGTCGAGCAGCTTCAGGTTGGCGACGAAGCGGCCCTGCAGGTCGTTGGCGGTGTTGCGGCCGCTACCGTCCGAGAGGAAGCCGTAGGCCGGATCGGTCACGAATCCGGGTCCATAGGCGGTGTTCCCCGGATTGTAGAACCCGCCGCGGCTGACCATGCGGACGACACCCTCGACGTTGAACCAGTCGGTCAGGTCGGCGCCGATCTTGGCGGTGAAGGCGCCCATGTCCGAGCCGTTGGGCCGGGTGGTGCCCGGCGCCACGACGAAACCGCCGGACCTCAGGCCCGAGACCGACAGCGAACCGTAGAACGGCCCCTGCGCGCCGCGCACCAGCGCAGAGCCCTGCACCGTGCCGAAGGAGCCGCCCTCGATCCGCGCCGAGACCTCGGGCTTGGCGAGGCCACGGCCCGACTTGGTGGTGATGGAAATGACGCCGGCTTGGGCGTTCGGCCCCCAGATGCCGGACTGCGGGCCACGGATCACCTCGATCCGGGCGATGTTGTCGACCGGCACGTTGGCGAGGTCGGCGTCGCCGGAATTGACGTCGTTGATGGGAATGCCGTCGACGACGACCAGAACCTGGTTGGATTCGGCGCCGCGCACGCGGGTCTGCGTGAGCCCGCCGCGCCCGCCGGACTGGTTGACGGCGACACCGGGGACGAGGCGCAGCACGTCCGGCACCGAGGCGGCGCCCTGACTGGCGATGTCCTCGGCGGTGATCACCGTGACGGATGCGCCGACGCGCGGGGCCTCCAGCGGCACGTTGCTGGCGCCGAAGACGGTGATCTCCGGCAGTTCGCGTGGCGGCTGCTGGGCGAGGACGGGCGTCACGGCGAGGGCCGCCCCGGCGAGGAGGCCGGCGCGAAGACGGCGTTGGAAGGACGGGGAGGAAGATGGGAACGACATGGGCGGAACTCCGCTCGGGACCACACGGGGTCGCGGAGTGTCTCGCCGGGCGAGAGCAGGAATCCGCGACATTCGGTGTCACGGATCAAGCGGAACGAACCGCTCCCGAACGCGCCATCCCGCACGCACGGACAGTGACGTCGCGGCGGCCGGTCTCCTGGCTTGCGGGTCGTCGCCCGGTCCCGCCTTCCCGAGGCCTTGTCGGCCTCAGTGGCATCTGGGGAAGGGCTCGCCGCTTACAGTTGCGGGGGCAGCTGCGGCTTTGCGGAGGGCTTGTGACGCCCGCCGCGCACCGCATTCCCGTGGCCGTCCCTGGTGAGGGCGGCCGCCGTCGCGAGGCCTCATGAATGCGCCGCGTGCGACCGCCCTGTCAAGGAACGCGCGCCGGACGGGTGTGGAAGCCCGCCGTCACCGGCGGGCCCCTTGGTGCCCTCGGCTCAGATCGCCGGGGTCCACTGCGCCGGGACGAGCTGGTAGCCGTTGCCCTCCTTGGCGATGAAGCCGTTGGAGGGGAAGGGCGCGTGGTAGAAGTGCACCCGGGTCTTCTCGCTCGCCGCCATGTCGAGCAGCCTGCGGCGGGTCGCGCGCGCGGCGTCCGCGTCCATGTCGAAGATCGCCGACCAGTCGGGATTGCGCACGAAGAGGGCGGGGTGGTTGGTCACGTCCGCCATGTAGGTCAGCTTGGCATTGCCCGAGGCGATGACGAAGACCGTATGGCCCGGCGAATGGCCGAAGGCGGCCATGGAGGTGATGCCGTTGCCGACCTCCGTGCTGGGCTCGAAGCGCTTCACGTTGGCGGCGATCGGCCCGAAGACGCGGCGCACGTTCTGGAACGCGCCGCGCATGGCCTCGGGCGCGGCGTTCATCCGCTCGTCCGACATCCAGAACGCCCATTCCGGCGCCGGCACGGAAATCTCCGCATTGGGGAAGACCGCCGTGCCGTCACGCAGCCGGATGCCGTTGATGTGATCGCCGTGGAAGTGGCTGATGACGACCGAGTCGACCTTGGCGGGGTCGAAGCCGGCGGCCTTGAAGTTCGTCATCCAGGTGCCCGAGGTCGGCGCGCCGACATTGCCGTTGCCGGTGTCGAGCAGGACCACCTTGCCGCCGGTCTCGACCACCAGGGTGTTGAAGGGGATCGGCACCGCATTGGTCGGCAGGAAGGCCGCGCCCAGCGCCGCCTGGACGGCCGGCAGCTCGGCATTGCGGATGAAGCCCTCGACCGGGCGGGCGAAGAAGCCGTCGTTGATGGCGGTGACGGTGATGTCGCCGACCTTGTACTTGTAGAAGCCCGGCGCCTGAGCGGCAGCGGCCGCGGCCTGGGCGAAGAGCGGCGTCGTGGCGCCGGTCAGGAAGGCGGGCGCGGCGAGCGTTGCGGCGCCCGCGGCGAGGGCGGTGCGGCGGTCGATGGTGGTCATGGGGTTCCTCCGGCAGCAGGACGCACGCGGCCATGGCAGCCGCCACGCGCAGGCGATTACATTGCCGGAATCCGGCCCCCGTCCAGCCTTGTCACATGAATGTGACCGCTGGTCGCAGGCTCAGCGCTGGGACACCTGGAGATTGGCCCGCGCCACCGCCGCGACCGCCTCGGACCGCGTGCGCACGACGATCAGCCGGCGGATCTCGCCGCGCAGGAAAGCCTGCAGGAAGCGGTTGTAGTCCTTGATCGAGATGCAGCCGTTGGAATCGCCGTTCGGCCCCAGCAGGTAGGTATGGGCGAGGAGGCCGGCGCGGCCGTGGATCGCCTGGGATCCGCCCACGGGATTGAGGCGGATGGCGCGCACGCCGTGGAACAGCGCCTCGCGCTCGGTGAGGTCATAGGTGTGGGGCGGGGTGGGCCCGCGCATGCGCACATGGGCGTAGCGCGGATCGTTGCGCATCTCGCCGAGGCCGGACTGGGCCTCGAGACGCTCGCCGTTGGGCAGGTACACCATGCGCGAGCCGATGTCGTAGATGGCGAGGCCAATCGGGGGCTTGGGCGCCGCCATGCCGGGAAAGCTCAGGCCGAGGCTGCCGCCGAAGCCGCCGCCCGTCCCGGCGCTGCTGTCCACCGCGCCGCCGCTGGACGGGGCATAGGCGAGCTGCGGTCCGTCGGCCTCGCGGCGCTGGCCGAAGATGCGCTCGAAGAAGTTGCGCCCGTCGGGCTGGGTGGCAGGTGCCGCGGCCTGAGTCTCGCCGGCGGGGCGGCGCGACGCGACGCGCGGCGTCTCGGGGGTCGCCGGGGCGGAAGCTTGCGCGGGGCGGCGCAGCGGCAGCGGCGCGACCATGGTGGTGTCGGGCCCGTCGGTCTCCGCCTCGGCCTGGGTCCCGGGCCTCATGGGCGGCAGCGGCGCCGGCTGGACCAGGCTGCTGACCTCGGGAAGTCCGGCTTCGCGACCGGGCAGGCTGGCGAGGGCGAGGACGTTCGGACGGGCCGCAGGGGCGGGGGCGGCCTCCGGCAAGGCACGTGCGACGGCGACAGGCGCGGCCGGCTGCCAGTGGGCGCCGAGCGGCCGGCTCTCGGCGAGCGTCGCAGGCCGCTGTCCCAGCGAGAGCGCCGGGTCGAGCAGCGGGGCGAAGGAGCCGAGGGCTGCGAAGGCGGGCTTGGGGTCGGCGAGCGAGCCGGTTTCCACCGCGGTGATGGCGGCGAGCGCCACGGCGCCCTTGTCGCCGCGCAGCGAATAGGTCGCGAGGCCTGCGAGCCCGGCGGAGACGGCGAGGACGGTCAGCCAGGGAAAACGGGGCCCGTCCTGCCGGGCAGGGCGGGCAGGCTTGCCGGAACGGCCGCGGGTCAGGTCACGCATACGCAAGAGCCTTGGAACGCCTGGCACATGGTCCCCCGAAGATGTGCCAGGGCGACCGACTCGCGCAACCCCTCAAGGAGTTCGACGCGGGTCCGACCGACCGGACGTTGGCGACGCATGAGCCAAAGAACTTGGGCGACCATAAGGCGCCGATGGGGTTAACGCCCGGTGAAGCCGGTCGCCATGTCCGGCCGGCAAAGGCCCGCACACGCTGGTTTCCCCATTCCGCTACCGATGCCGGCGCGGCGCCTTGCGATTTGAAATCGCCGTCGCCAGCGGGTAGAAGGCGCCCATGGACAGGGCCCGAAAGAGCCGGTCCGTGCCGGCGTAGCACAGCGGTAGTGCAGCGGTTTTGTAAACCGAAGGTCGGGAGTTCGATCCTCTCCGCCGGCACCAGTTCCTCTCAGCCGCCCGCGCCGAAATGGCGTTCGATCTTCCCCCGCAGCAGCGCGGCAAAGACTTTCTCCTTCTCCACCACCTCGAAGGCCTGGCCGCCGATGCCAACGGCCATGGGCTGCGACTGGTCGGCGGTGGGCAGCAGCGTGCAGACGATTCCCGCGCCGGGCACGATGCGGCTCGCCGAGACGGCATGGCCAAGGGCGCGGATGGCACGGACCTCCGCCATCACCGCGTCGAGGTCGACCGGAGCCGTCTCCGGCTCGCGGGCGAGGTTCACCCGCGCGATGCGCCGGGCGATCTCGGCGTCGTCCATGGCCGAGAGCAGCATCAGCCCCATGCCGGAGCCGGCGATGGGGCGGCGCGTGCCGGCGGGGATGTGAAGGCGCATGGCCCGCGTCGCCGGAATGACCGCGATGTAGACGACATGGATGTCGCTGGCGATGCCGAGCAGGATGGTCTCGCCGGTCTCCTCGCCGAGCTCGCGCATCAGCCGCGTGACGCGCCCGTCGGTGACGCGCCCGTCGATCCAGCGCCCGAGCATGGAAACGCGCGCCGTCGGCTGCACGCGCCGGTCGGGCAGGGCGGTGAGGTAGCCGAGGTCGATGAGGCCGTTGACCAGCATGGACGTGGAGGACTGCGGGATGCCCATCTCGCGGGCGATCTCGGTGACGCTCGCCGGCCGCTCCAGCCGGTCGAAGAGTTCGAACAGCGCCAGCACCCGCGTCGCGGATTTCACCCCGCCCGTGTCGAACGATCTGCGCGGCCTCGGCATCAACACCTCCAGTCGAACTACATCGCATATGTGATAAATAAAATCAAATTGACGAATATGGGGGATGCTGCCAGTTTGCCCGCAACACCAAAAAATGAGGAAACGAGAGCGGATGGAACTCTGGCCGGCCTGTATCGACGCCGACTATGTCGCGGGAGTCCGCGACTTCGCGCGCCGTGAGATCAGTCCCCAGGCCGACGACATCGACCGCCGCGACGTCTATCCCCGCGACATCCTCAAAGCCATGGCG
Source organism: Phreatobacter cathodiphilus (assembly GCF_003008515.1). NCBI lineage: Bacteria > Pseudomonadati > Pseudomonadota > Alphaproteobacteria > Hyphomicrobiales > Phreatobacteraceae > Phreatobacter > Phreatobacter cathodiphilus. The sequence goes on from NZ_CP027668.1 coordinate 1,181,636, forward strand.
AAGGCGGGTTACAACGCCGTCGCCCTGCCGGTGGAAGACGGGGGCGCCGGGCTCGGCTACGGGCACGCGGCGGCGGTCTTCGAGGAGGTGTCCTATGCCAGCGCCGCCGTCGGCATCTCGCTGATCACGATTTTTCAGGCGCAGACCATCATCCGCATCTTCGGCAACGACACGCTGAAGCGGGAATGGCTGCCGCAGTTCGGGCAGGGGTTGCTGTCCTCCTACGCCCTCACCGAGGCCAACCACGGCAGCGACATCCGCAGCCTCGACACCAAGGCGGTGCGCGACGGCGAGGGCTGGGTGCTGACGGGCGAGAAATCCTTCATCACCTCAGGCTCGGCCGCCGAGTTCTTCATCATCCTCGCCGAGACGCCGGTGGGGGTCTCCACCTTCGCCGTGCCGGCCGGGCTCGACGGGCTCTCCTCCTATATCGGCACCAATTCCGCGACCTTCGGCCTGCGCAACGGTCCGCACGTCAACCTCGTGCTCGATCGGGTGCGGCTCCCCGGCCACGCGCTCATCGGCGTCGAGGGCAAGGGCGTGCGCCAGGCGGTGGGCACGCTCAACTATTCCCGCACGCTCGCCGGCGCCATCAGCATCGGCATCGCCCGCGCCGCCTTCGACGCGGCGCTGGCCTTCGTCGGCAAGCGCAAGGCTTTCGACCAGCGCGTCATCGAGTTCCAGGGCATCCAGTGGTACTTCGCCGAGATGCTGGCGGAGATCGAGGCGGCGCGCCTGCTGGTCTATCGCGCCGCCGAGGCGCTCGATTCCGGCGTCGACCAGGACCGCTATGCCAGCGCCGCCAAGCTCAAGGCGGCGAAGGTCGCCACCGACGTCGCCGCCCTCGCGGTTCAGGTGTGCGGTGCCTACGGCGTCATGGAGAACGCCCCCTTCGGACGTTTCCTGCGCGACGCCAAGGCCTATGAGATCGCCGGCGGCTCGGCAGAAATCCTGAAGAACACCCTCGGCAAGTATCTGACCCGGGTGCTGGCGGCGTCATGATCACCGACCTTCTCGCCCGCCACGCGGAGGAGCATCCCGACCGCACCTTCGTGGTGACGGATGGGGCCGAATGGTCCTTCGGCGCGGTGGACGCCGCGGCCCGCCGCTTCGGCGCCATGCTGCAGGCGCGCGGCGTCGCCCCCGGCGACCACGTGGCGCTGATCGCCGGCAATTCCGCCGGCTTCCTCGTCGCCTGGTTCGGCATCAATCTCGCCGGCGCCGTGGCGGTCACCGTCAATATCCAGCTCGTCGGCGATGGCCTCGCCTATGTCGTTGCCCAGTCCGAGGCGAAGCTCATCGTCGCCGATCGCGCCTTCCTCTCAGGCCAGGGCGCGGTGGGGCAGGGCGCCTTCCACGGCATTCCGCTCATTGAGCTCGCGGCCGACACGGACCTCATGGCCGGCAGTGACGGCGCCGAACTCCGGCCGGTCCGCCTGCCGCCGCTCGCCCCCGCCACCATGATGTACACCTCCGGCACGACGGGCCTGCCCAAGGGCGTCGTCAACAGCCACGCCGCCTACGAGGCCGCGGGCGCCGAGATCGTGGCGGCGCTGGGCTTCAGCCCCCAAGACCGCTGCATGGTGGTCCTGCCCCTCTTCCACGCCAACCCGCAGATGTACGCGGTCATGTCGGCGCTCCAGGTCGGCTATGCGTTGGTGCTGCGCGAGAAGTTCTCGGCCACCAGCTTCTTCGCCGATGCCCGCCGTTTCCGCGCCACCTGCTTCACCTATGTCGGCACCATCCTGTCGATCCTCGTGGCGCGTCACGACGAGGATCGCGACCACGCCCTGCGCTTCTGCACCGGCGGCGGCGCGCCCGAAAAGGTCTGGCGCGAGGTCGAGCAGCGCTTCGGCGTGAAGGTGCGCGAGCTCTATGGGATGACCGAGATCGGCGGCTTCGTCTCCCTCAACACCGAAGGTGCCACCCGCATCGGCTCCTGCGGCCGGCTCCGCCCCGACATGGACGTGCGCATCGTCGATGCCGAGGACGAGGAGCTGCCCGCCGACGCCCAGGGGGAGATCGTCGTGCGGCCGCGGAAACCCGGCGTCATCCTCTCCGGCTACTGGCGCCAGCCCGACAAGATGGTCGAGGCCAGCCGCAATCTCTGGTTCCACACTGGCGACCGCGGCCATATCGACGCCGACGGCTATCTGCACTTCCACGGCCGCATCAAGGAGCTGATCCGCCGCGGCGGCGAGATGGTCTCTCCCGTCGAGGTGGAGACGGTGCTGCGCAAGATGCCGGGCGTCGCCGACTGCGCCGTGGTCGGCATCGACGACGCGGTGCTCGGCCAGGAGATCAAGGTCCTCGTCGTGCCCGATGCGGCGCCGCTCGCCCCGGCCGACGTCCTCGCCTTTCTGGACGGCCGCGTGCCGTCCTTCATGATCCCGCGCTATGTCGAATTCGCCGCCTCGGTCCCCAAGACCGAGACCGAGAAGGTACAGCGCCACAAGATCGCCTATGTCGATGCCCGCGTGCACGACATGGCGTCCGCCGAGAGGCGGATCCAGCCGCGTCATGGGGGCGTGGTATCGGGTACCGCAGGCGAGGGATGAGCCGCCCCGGCGGCGTTCCGAACCGGCCATCCAAACGGAGGAACTTCATGATCGATCGTCGCACATTCGCCTTCGGCACGGCGGCCCTCGGCCTGTCGCTGGCGGCACCCGCGGTCGCCCGCGCCCAGGCCGGCTACCCGAACCGCCCGGTCCGCATGCTGGTCGGCTTCGCCGCCGGCGGCCCGACCGACATCGTCGCCCGCCAGCTCGCCCAGTACATGGCGGAATCCTTCGGCCAGTCCATCGTCATCGAGAACCGCGGCGGCGCCAACGGCAACATCGCGGCGCAGGAAATCGCCCAGTCGCAGCCCGACGGCTACAACCTCTTCTACAACACCTCGGCCATCGCCATCAGCCCGGCGCTCTATCCCCGCCTCGGCTACGACGCCAAGGCCTTCGTGCCGATCGGGCTGACGGCCACCGTGCCGATGGTGCTCGAGGTCCATCCGCAGATGCCGGTGAACAACGTCAAGGAGTTCACCGACTACGTGAAGGCCAATGCCGACAAGCTGTCCTACGCCTCCACCGGCAACGGCTCCATCACCCATCTCGGCAGCGCGCTGCTCCTCGGCCGCATGGGCGCCAAGGTCACCCACGTGCCCTATCGCGGCAGCGCCCCGGCTCTCGTCGACCTCGCCGGCGGCCGGGTCCACTTCATGACGGACACGATCAACTCCTCGCTGCCCTTCATCCAGGACGGCCGCCTGAAGCCGCTCGCCGTCACCAGCACCAAGCGCCTCGCGGCCCTGCCCAACATTCCGACCCTCACCGAGCTCGGCCTGCAGGATCTGGAGATCGGCGCCTGGCAGGGCATCGTGGCCCCGGCCGGCACCCCGGCGGAGGTGGTGCAGAAGGTCAACGGCGCCATGATGACGGCGCTGAAGAACCGGGAATTCCTGTCGCGCCTCGAGGCCCAGCAGACGACGCCGCTCGGCAGCACGCCGGAGGACTACGGCAAGTACATCCTCGCCGAGCTCGCCCGCTGGGACAAGGTGGTGAAGGAGAACGGCATCACCATGAACTGAGGTGGGAGCCGGCCGGCGGGGCCCTCAGCTCCGTCGGTCGCGCACCGCGCGCAGCATGGACGGCCAGAGAGCCAGCGTCTCGGTGAAGGCCTCCTCGTCGAACCGCTTCAGGCGCCGGCGGGTCAGTTCCAGCGCCACGGGCGAAAGCTTCGACAGGTCGCCGGCGAGGCGCAGGGCTTCGGCCAGCACCTCGCCGGGTTCGGCCTCGCGGTTGAACAGGCCGAGCCGCCGGCATTCGGCCGCGTCCATCATGCGGCCGGTGAGGCAGAGGTCGGTCGCCACCGTCAGGCCGAGGGCCGAGGAGATGATCCACGGCCCCGAACTCGACGCGATGCCCGCGCGGATCTCCGGCTGGCCCATCCGCACCCCGTCATGGCCGACGCGGAAGTCGCAGAGCAGCGCCACCTGGAAAGCGGAGCCGGCGGCGACCCCGTTCAGCGCCGCGATGCTCGGTTTGGAAAGGTTCCGGAAGGCGCCGAAGAAGCGGCCCCAGGCGGCGACCCAGGCCTCGATTGCGCCGTCGGCGGGGGGCGCTTCGTCGCGGTCCTGCCCGGCGCCGAAGGCGCGCGCGCCGGCCCCCGTGACGATAACCACCCGCACCTCGGGATCGGCATCGAGGGCTTCGAGCGCCTCCACGATCTCGGCCCGCATCGCCGCATGCCAGGCGTTGAGGGCGTCCGGCCGGTCGAAGGTCAGTATGGCGGCCGGGCCCTCGCGGGTGACGGTGATGGTGGACGGCATGGGGACCTCAATGATCATATATGTGATCAAGTTAATCGTATTGACGAATTCTGGCCTGTGAACTAGCACCGAACAAAGCTTGGAGAAAGAACGGGAGATGACCATGGCGGAGACGATGCAGACGGTGGGCCTCGGCCTGCGCTGGGAGGATACCCCGGTCGGAATGAAGTTCCGCACCATCGGGCGGACGATCACCGAGGCCGACATCACCCTCTTCGTCGGCGTCACCGGCATGGTCGAGGTGCTCTTCACCAACCTCGAATATCTCGAGGAGGAATCGCTCTTCGCCGGCAAGCGCCTCTGCCCGGGCGCGCTGGTCTATTCCTTCGCCGAGGGCCTGCTGATGCAGTCGGTCGTTCAGGGCGTCGGCCTGTCGTTCCTCGGCATGGACCTCAACGTCGCGGGCCCGACCTTCGCCGGCGACACGATCCACGTCGAATGCGAGGTGGTGGAGTCCCGCGCCACGCGGAAGCCCGGACGCGGCATCGTCAAGACGGTCAACCGCGTCGTCAACCAGCGCGGCGAGACGGTGATGACCTACAGCCCGACGCGCCTGGTCAAGGGTCGCGACTACTCGCCCAAGAGCTGAGCGGGGGCCGCGCCGTGGGACCGCTGGCGGGCATCCGCATCCTCGACCTGACCACCGTCATGATGGGCCCCTCGGCGACGCAGGTGCTCGCCGAGATGGGCGCCGACGTCGTCAAGGTCGAGGCGCCCGGCGGCGATCCCGTCCGCTACATCGGCCCCGCCCGCCACCACGGCATGGGCGCGCTCTTCCTCAACGCCAATGGCTCCAAACGCTCCATCGTCATGGACCTGAAGAGCGAGGGCGGCAGGCGGGCCCTGCTGAAGCTCTGCGAAAGCGCCGACATCCTCGCCTACAACATCCGCCCCCAGGCGATGTCCCGCCTCGGCCTCGGCTACGAGGACGTCCGCTCCGTCCGGCCGGACATCATCTATGCCGGCATGTTCGGCTACGGCCAGGACGGGCCCTATGCCGCCCGCCCGGCCTATGACGACCTGATCCAGGGCGCGGCTCTGCTGCCCTTCCTCATCGCCCGCGCCAGCGACGGCACGCCGCGCTACGTCCCTGCCGCCATCGCCGACCGCATCGTCGGTCTAGCCGCGGTCGGCGCCATCAACGCAGCGCTCTATCACCGGGAGAAGACCGGCGAGGGCCAGCGCGTCGACGTGCCGATGTTCGAGACCATGGTGAGCCTGACGCTCGCCGACCATCTCGGCGGCCTCACCTTCGAGCCGCCGGTCGGGGAGGGGGGCTACCAGCGCCTGCTGTCGCCCGAGCGCCGGCCCTACCGCACGAAGGACGGCTACATCTGCGCCCTCGTCTACAACGACAAGCAGTGGCGGAGCTTCTACGCGGCGACCGGTCGGGCCGCGGACTATGACGCCGATCCGCGCCTCGCCTCCATCAAAACGCGCACCGAGCATATCGACGCGCTCTATGCCGAGGTCTCCGCCGCCTTCGCCGGGCGCACCACGGCCGAATGGATGGAACTGCTCGAGAAGGCCGACATCCCCTTCGTACCGCTGCACGATTTCGAATCGATCATGCAGGACCCGCACCTGAAGGCCGTCGGTTTCATGCCGGTGGTGGAGCATCCGAGCGAGGGTGCGATCCGCAAGATCCAGCCGGCGAGCCGCTGGTCGAAGACCCAGGCCGAGCCGCACCGGCCGGCGCCCCGGCTCGGCGAGCACAGCCGCGAACTCCTGGCCGAGGCGGGCCTGGCCGCCGCCGAGATCGACGGCCTCATCGCCTCCGGCGCCGTCCAGGCGGAAGGCTGAAACTCAGCCGGCCCGCTTAAGGTCGAGGCCGGCGATGTCGGCCGTGATCTGCCGGGCGAATTCCGGATAGGTCTCCCCGAGTTCGGTGAGAACCCGGCCGCGCAACAGGGCGAGAGTCGCGGCGTCGGGCCCGGCCGTCTCGGGCACCTCCGCCTCATGGTCGAAGGCAAAGCCCGTGGCCGCCGTGATCTCGGAGAGCGTGTGACCGGGATGGACGCTCTCCAGCCGGAAGCGCTTGGCCGCCTTGTCGAAGGAGAAGAGGCCGAGGCTCGTCAGCAGGGCATGGGGGCCGCCCGAGCGGTGGACGCCCTCGGGGCTGGTGCCGGGGGCGGAGATGAAGTCGACCTTCTCCACGAAGACCCGCGGCGTGTGCTCCTCGCGGAACAGGATGACCCGCGGCACCACGAAATAGAGATAGGACGAGCCGAAGGAGCCCGGCCAACGCACCGGCGTCTGCGGATAGTCGCCGGTGCCGACCAGGTTGATGTTGGCCTCGCCGTCGATCTGGCCACCGCCGAGGAAGAAGGCGTCGATCCGGCCCTGTCCGGCGCAGTCGAACAGCTCCGCCGAGCCGTTGGTGAAGAAGTTGTGCTCGCGCGAGCCGAGGATGGAGATGCGCACCCGTGGCTTGCCGTCGCGCTCGGCGAGCGCCCTGAGCAGCATAGCGCCCGCCGCCGGAATGGGCGAGGAGGCGCCCACCGCCACGTGGCGCACGCCCTCCAGCAGCCGCGCGATGGCGACGATCAGCCGCTCGCGCGGCAGCACGGCGCTCACGAGACCGCCTCGAGCGCCCGGTCGGCGCCGTCGAGATAGGCGCGGAAGCCTTCCGGACTGCGCGCCTCGCGGGCATAGCGGCCGATCTCGGCCATGTCGGCGGGATATTCGCCCCAGAGGCCGATGGGGGCCGCGCCCTGCGGCACCACCGCCACCGCCTCGACGTAGAGGGCGGGCAGCACGCCCGCCGCCATCACCTCGTCGGCCAGCAGGCTCGTCTCGACGATGCGCTCGACGGTGACGAGGGTGCGCTCGGAGGCATAGGCGAGGCTGGCGAGCTCCCGCCGCCGGCCGATCCACACATTGCCGTCCCGGTCGGCCATGGGGCAGTGGAAGATGGTCACGTCGGGCCGGATCGCGGGGATGGCGACGATCGGGTCAGGCTCCTCCGCGAAGGGGTTCTGGATCACCCGCCAGTCGGGCCGGTTGGCGAGGAGGTCGGTGCCGATCATGCCCCGCAGCGTCGCGAAGGGAACGCCCTTCTGCGCCGCCAGGAAGCCGGCGTGGACCGCGGGGCAGGTGGCGTCCATCACCTTCACCGATCCCTCGCGCACGGCTCGGGCGAAGCAGGGCGCGCCGCCCGCCTCGCCGAGGGTCATGGCGCTGGTCTCGATGGTGGCGACGCAGCCCGCCCCGATGAGCATGTCCGGCTGCATGCCGCCGGTGGGCAGGCAGACCACGTGCAGGCCGGTGAGGCCGCGGGCGATGAGCGGCCGCGTCATCGCCATGGAGACGCCCGCATAGTCGACGGGCAGGGCGAGCTTGGCGCCGTTCGGCACCATGCGGGCGAGATCGTCCAGGCTATGGGTCTGCATGGTGGCTCCTCCGCGGTGCGTCGGCCGTTTCGGCTCTTGCGCGCGAGTATCGCGGGGCGGGAGAGGCGCTGGCAATCCGCCGGACGGCGGGGCTGCCCGGCGGGCGCGCATGGGAGTTTCGTGGCTCCGCAAAAACGCGAACGGCGCCGGAGATGTCTCCGGCGCCGCCGCTGGGATCGGGATTCGCGACCTACTTGGTGTCGTAGGTGAAGATGTCGCGGTCCTTGGTCTCGGGAACGAAGAGCAGGCCGATGACGAAGGTCATGAGCGCGATCACGATCGGGTACCAGAGGCCGTAGTAGATGTCGCCCGTGGCGGCCACCATGGCGAAGGAGGTGGCCGGCAGCAGGCCGCCGAACCAGCCGTTGCCGATGTGATAGGGCAGCGACATGGCGGTGTAGCGGATGCGAGTGGGGAAGAGTTCCACCAGCGCGGCGGCGATCGGGCCGTAGACCATGGTCACGTAGATGACCAGGATCGTCAGGATGCCGATGATCCAGAGCGACCTGCCGCTGCCGAGCGCCGAGAAGAAGCCGTTGACCTTGATGATCTCGGCATTGCCGGCGGCCGGATAGCCCGCCGCCACGGTGGCGGCGGCGAGGTTGCGGGCGAAGGCGGCGTCGATCGGGATCGCCGTGCCGTTGACCGTCAGCGTGGCGCCCGAACCGGCCGGTCCGGCCACCGTCTCGTACTTGATCGCCTGGTTGGCGAGCGCGACACGGGAGACGTCGCAGGGTGCGGTGAAGACGCGGGTGCCGACGGGATTGAAGACGTTGCCGCAGCCGGCGGGATCGGCGGTGAGCACCACCTTCACCTGCTCGTGGGCGCGGTGCAGGGCCGGGTTGGCGGCCTTGGTCAGCGACGCGAACAGCGGGAAGAAGGTCGCCGCGGCGATGAGGCAGCCGGCGAGGATGATCGGCTTGCGGCCGATCCTGTCGGACAGCGCACCGAAGACGATGAAGAAGCCGGTGCCGAGGATGAGCGACCAGGCGATCAGCACGTTGGCGGTGAACAGATCGACCTTCAGGATGCTCTGCAGGAAGAACAGCGCGTAGAACTGGCCGGTGTACCAGACCACGGCCTGGCCGGCCGTGAGGCCGAACAGGGCGAGCAGGGCGATCTTGGCGTTCTTCCACTGGCCGAAGGCTTCCGACAGCGGGGCCTTCGAATGGGTTCCCTCTTCCTTCATCTTCTTGAAGGCCGGGCTCTCGTTCATCTGGAGACGGATCCAGACCGAGATGCCGAGCAGGAACACCGAGAGCAGGAAGGGCAGACGCCAGCCCCAGGACGCGAAGGCCTCCTCGCCCAGATAGAGGCGGATGCTGAGGATGACTACCAGCGACAGGAGCAGGCCGACGGTCGCCGTCGTCTGGATCCACGACGTGTAGAAACCGCGGCGGCCGGGCGGAGCGTGCTCGGCGACATAGACGGCGGCACCGCCATACTCGCCGCCGAGGGCGAGGCCCTGCAGCATGCGCAGCACGATGAGGATCACCGGGGCGGCCCAGCCGATCGTGGCATAGGAGGGCAGCAGGCCGACCAGGAAGGTCGAGATGCCCATGATCAGGATGGTGACGAGGAAGGTGTACTTGCGGCCGACCAGGTCACCGAGCCGGCCGAACACCAGCGCGCCGAAAGGGCGGACGAGGAAGCCGGCGGCGAAGGCCAGCAGCGCGAAGATGGCGCGGGTGTTGGCGTCGAAGGGCGCGAAGAACTGCGCGCCGATCATCACGGCGAGCGAGCCGTAGAGGTAGAAATCGTACCATTCGAAAATGGTGCCGAGCGAGGAGGCGAGAATGACCTTGCGTTCTTCCTTGGTCATGGGGCGCGGGGTTGCCGGCGCCGCGACGGCGGTTGCCATCGTCATGGGACGTTCCTTCCTTGGGAGGTGAGCACGTGTGCGGGGGAGGCCGCTTCGTAGCTTCGTTTCTTTGGATCGGAGTGCCGAGGGTGCGACACAGGCGCACAGGGCTAGGACGGCCCGGACGCGCTGTCGCTTGGACATTGGTCGATGAAACTTTGGTCGATCGGCACTTCGGCCTAGGCCGGCTGAGGCCCCGGCGCGCGAAGACGCCGAAAAGTGGCGATCCTGTGCCGATTTTCCGGCGTCGACATGGTTAGTCGAAAGTTGAAGCGACGAAAGATGTAAGCACTACTACTCTGATGGCAGCGGCGGGACTCAGGCTCGCACGCCAATCGACCGGGCCAACCCGGCCCCAAGCGCCCGTTAGAGGCGTGAAGAAGATCAGGGAGGATGATTGGATGCCTGAACAACACGATTCCTACTGGGCCAAGACCAGTTCCCTCATGTACGTCATGCTGGGGCTGTGGTTCTTCTTCAGCTTTGCGGTCCACATGTTCGTGGTTCCGCTCAACAAGATCGTCATCCTGGGCTTTCCGCTCGGCTTCTACATGGCCGCGCAGGGCTCACTGATCGCCTTCGTCGCGATGCTCTTCTGGTTTGCCAAGGCCCAGGACCGCATCGACGTCGAAGAGGGCGTGGCGGAAGAGGAATAAGGGGGCTGTCATGGCGACTCAAGAATCCGCCGGCGGCGGCGATTTTCTCAACAATCTGGGCAGGGTCTACGGGATCTACACGGGAGGCTTCGCCGCCTTCATCGTGCTGATCGCCATCCTCGAGCAGCTCGGCGTGCCGAACCGCGTGCTCGGCTACATGTTCGTGGGCTTCACGATCCTGGTCTATGCCTTCATCGGCATCATCTCGCGCACCATGCAGGTGTCGGAATATTACGTGGCGGGCCGACGCGTTCCGGCCTTCTACAACGGCATGGCGACGGGCGCCGACTGGATGTCGGGCGCCTCCTTCGTCGGCATGGCCGGCTCGCTCTTCCTGCTCGGCTACGACGGCCTCGCCTTCGTGCTCGGCTGGACCGGCGGCTACGTGCTGGTGGCCATCCTCGTCGCGCCGTTCCTGCGCAAGTTCGGTGCCTATACGGTGCCCGACTTCCTGGCGGCCCGCTACGAGGGCAACGGCGCCCGCCTCATGGGCGTCATCGTGCTCATGGCCTGCTCCTTCACCTACGTGGTGGCGCAGATCTTCGCGACGGGCCTGATCGCCCAGCGCTTCCTGGGCATGGACTTCGTGGTGGCCGTCTATGTCGGCCTGCTCGGCATCCTCGTCTGCTCCATGCTCGGCGGCATGCGGGCGGTGACCTGGACCCAGGTGGCGCAGTACATCGTGCTGATCGTCGCCTACCTGATCCCCGTCGTCATCCTGTCGGCCAAGAAGTTCGGCATCCCGATCCCGCAGCTCACCTACGGCCAGGCGATCGCCCAGATCACCTCGCTGGAGCAGAGCTTCGTCGCTCAGGGCCTGGCTTCGGCCGAGGCCATGGCGGCGAGGGCGCACGTCACGCCGTTCAACAGCTACTCGCCGGCGAACTACTTCGCGCTGATCCTCTGCCTGATGGTCGGCACGGCCTCGCTGCCGCACGTTCTGATGCGCTATTTCACGACGCCCAGCGTCAAGGAAGCGCGCATCTCGGTGGCCTGGTCGCTGCTCTTCATCTTCCTGCTCTACTTCACCGCTCCGGCCTATGCGGCGTTCTCCAAGCTCGAGGTCTATTCGACCCTGATCGGCAAGAACATCGCGGACATGCCGCAGTGGGTCTACAATTGGGGTTCGCTCGGCCTCGTCACCATCTGCGGCAAGGCGGCAGCCTCGGCCGAAGCGGTGCGGGCGGCGTGCAGCGCGGTGGCCGGCCATGCCGGAATCCTGCGCCTGCAGGACTTCGGCATCAACACCGACGTCGTGGTTCTCTCGACGCCGGAAATCGCCGGCCTGCCCTATGTGATCGCCGGCCTCGTCGCCGCCGGTGGCCTCGCCGCCGCGCTCTCGACCGCCGACGGCCTGCTGCTGGCCATCGCCAACGCCCTGTCGCACGACATCTACTACAAGATGATCGATCCGAACGCGCCCACCGCGCGCCGGCTCATCGTGTCCCGCATCTTCCTCGTCCTCGTCGCCGTGGCGGCGGCATGGACGGCGTCGCAGAGACCGGCGGACATCCTCTCGATGGTCGCATGGGCCTTCTCGATCGCGGCGGCCGGCCTCTTCCCTGCACTCGTCCTCGGTGTGTGGTGGAAGCGGACGACCAAGCAGGGTGCGATCTGGGGCATGCTCGCCGGCTTCGGCGTCTGCATGCTCTACCTGGTGGTGACGCGCTACTTCCCGGGCTTCGGCGTGAAGTTCCTGGCCATGTCGTCGCTGCTCAACCCGGTCACGGGGGCGCCCGTCGTCGATCTCAATGCGGCCATGGCGGCTCCGAACGCCATGCAGGGTTGGGTCGCCGCCTCGCACCCGCTCGCCTCCAAGGTCGGCTGGTTCAACATCAACAACATCTCGGCGGCTCTCTTCGGTCTGCCCGTCGGGTTCCTGGTGATGTATGTCGTGTCGCTGATGACCCCGGCTCCCTCCAAGGAGATGCAGGACTTCATCGACGCCTGCCGTCGCCCGAAGGGCCAGACCCTCATGGAAGAGAAGACGGCCTGACGGCGCTCTTCGCTTCATCACGATGTCACCGGGCGGGGGCTTCAACTCCCCCGCCCGTTCCCGTCCCCGGCGCATCCCGCGCCTGGCCTGAGGCACCATGACCCCCTCTGCCGCCGACTGGCTCTACCACGGCCCCAATCTCGTGATCGCCGCGCTGCTCTACACGCTGATCGGCCGATACATCCTGTCCCTGCTGTTCAAGCCCGACAGCGACAAGGTCATCTGGCGCGTCTTCGCCCAGGTCACCGATCCCGTGCTCGGCGCCGTCAGGGCCATCACGCCCGCCGTCGTTCCCAACGGCCTCGTCATGATCGCCGCCATCTTCTGGCTGATCATCCTGCGCATGCTGTGGCTCCTCGTCGCCGCCATGTGGGGCTTCCTGCCGCGCGTGGGGGCCTGACATGGACGAGCGCGAAACAGCCCTCCGGCAGGACGGCTTCATCCTCGGCATCGCCACCCTCGGCCTAGTCAACGGCATGCACTTCTCGCCGCTCTATGACGGCGCCTTCGTGCTGCTGCGCCCCATCCTGGCGACGCTGTTCATCACCTCGCCGGTGGTCCAGTTCTACCTGTCGTCCCTGCTACTGGCGGTCGGATCGGTGCTTCTCGCCGGCATTCCGGCCGCCGTCTTCGAACGCATGACGGGGCGCACCACGAGCGACGCCACCTCGCTGACCATCTGGCTCGCCGGCACCGGTCTTCTGGCGCTGCCGGCCTTCGGGCGGCTCCTCGGAGCCTTCTGAGCGGCGCGTTCAACAGCGCGTGAGCCGTGGCTGCCTGCGCTCGCATGTCGCACCCGGCATGGTTTAGGCTCCGGGCTTCGTCGTCCTCGTCGCCGGGTGTCCATGTCGCCAGAGATCAGGCGTGCCGCCATCGTTTCCACCTCCCGCGGTTGCGGGTTCGCCGCCCTCGCCATCGTCACTGCGATGATCGGCTTCGCCTCCGAGCCGGCTCTCGCTCTCAGGATCGGCGGCGTCGCCTTCCTGCTCGCGGCCGCCATTCTCATCCTCAAGGCCTGGCGCGCGCCGCGCATGCCGTTCCGCTCCACCGAGGTCTGGCTGCTGCTGGACGACGCCGACAGGCCGAGCCCCGGCTTCGCCCAGACGGCCATATCGGGCGCGCGGGTCGAGGCCTTCTACCGCTTCGCCCATATGGCGGCGACCATCGCCGCGGTGCTGCTCACCGGGGCCTTGCTCGCCGGGCTCATGGTCGACTGAAACCCCGCCGCCGTTCACCACGCTTGCAGACAAGGGGCCGGCACGGGGGCCGGAGCCTTCCGCGGCCTCGCGCGCGGCGCTAGTCTCAGGGTTGGGGAAGGCGCCTGAACGCGAGAGGTCCGCGATGCGCGGTTGGTCATCCATGCCGGCTCTGCTGGCGCTGCCGATCCTCGCCGCCCTCGGTGGCACGGCCGGCGCCCAGACCCGCAGCGTCGCCATCGTCGAGGAGCGGGGCAGGGGCGGCGAGATCGTCACGCGCCACCTCTATCACTGCGCGGGCTGTGCCGTGCGCCGGACCCGCGCCGGTGTCTGGCGCGAACGCCCGCCCGTCGTCGACTATCGCCAGGCACTGCCCATCTACCAGCCGCCGATCTACACGCACCCGCCGCACGTCATGCCGCTGCGGCCGGTCGGCCCGGGCTCGGCAGCCTATCCGGTGACGGGCGCTCCGGCGCGGCCCGCCATGGCGCCGCGCCAGCCCTATTACCCGAGCGGCTCCGAGGCGCGGGTCATCACCCTCGACGGCCCGGCCGCGGGGGCGCCACGCCGGCGGCCGCCGGGCCGGCCCTGATCAGCGGCGCAGGCCGAGCCGCGTCGTCACCGCGTAGAGCGCCAGGGCGGCGGCATTGGAGACGTTGAGGCTCTTGATGGCGCCGGGCATGTCGATGCGCGCCAGCGTATCGCAGGTATCGCGGGTGAGCTGGCGCAGGCCCTTGCCCTCGGCGCCGAGCACCAGCGCCACTGGCTCGCGCAGCGTCACCGCGTCGAGATCCGTCTCGCCCTCGCTGTCGAGGCCGATCACCTGGAAGCCGCGGTCCTTGAGCTCCGTCATGGCGCGCGACAGGTTCTGCACGGTGACGAAGGGAACATGCTCGAGGCCGCCCGAGGCGCTCTTGGCGAGCACCCCGGTCGCCTCCGGCGAATGCCGGTTGGTGGTGACGATGGCCTTCACGCCGAAGGCGGCGGCCGAACGAACGATGGCGCCGACATTGTGCGGATCGGTGATCTGGTCGAGCAGCAGCAGCACGCCCTCGGCCGGCATGGTGTCGAGATGGGGCGGGTCGAGCGCATCCGCTTCGGCGAAGAGACCCTGGTGCACCGCGTCCGGCGTCGCGGCGAGGCGGCGGTCGATGTCGCGCACCGGCACGATGGTGGCCTGGTGGGCGATGCCCTCCTCGTCGAGCCGCTTGGCGCCGTTCTCGGTGGCGAGCAGCAGGCGAATCCGCCGGTCCTTGTTGCGCAGCGCCTCGGACACGGTGTGCCAGCCGTAGAGCAGCACGGTCCCGGTGGCGAATTCCGGTGCCGGCTCGCGCAGCACGCGGCCGCCGCGGCCCTTGAACGGTTTGCCGGGCTTGGAGAAGGGGCGGAAGGGCTTTTTCGGGCCCTTGGGAGGCGGTGTGGTCATGGGTCCTCTTCCCACGCGCCGCCCGGCTTCGCAATGGGCCACGCCACGATGAAGCTTTGCCGGTTGACAGGGAGGGGGGGCGTCCCTATCAAGCCCGCCACGCCCTGCGGCCACGGCCGCACGGGACTGGGACGGGGGAATGTCCCGAGCGGCAAAGGGGGCGGACTGTAAATCCGCTGGCTACGCCTTCGTAGGTTCGAGTCCTACTTCCCCCACCATCCCACCCCCGGCGTTTCATACGAGAGTCGAAGTCGTCGTCGCTCCCGCGGCCGGCCCCTCAGGACGACGGGCCCGACGGGATGACGATGGTCCGTGCCTCGGCGAGGCCGATCCCCGCGGCGCGGAAGGCGGTGAGGATGGCGCGGTAGAGGTCGGAGCGCACCCGGTCGAGATTCGACACCCGGTCGCAGAGGACCGACAGATCGAAATCGATGCCGACCTCGCTGACGCGCACGATGGACACCGAGGGCGCCGAGGTCTTCAGCACGTTGGCGTGCTCCTCGCCGGCGCGGCGGAGAATGTCGAAGACGCTGTCGAGGTCGCTGTCGCGGGCGACCGAGAGCCGCACCGTCGCCCGGTGCGTGGCATCCACCAGCGAGCGGTTCTTCACGATCGACGACACGATGTCCGAGTTCGGCACGATGACCGTCGAGTTCTCGCCGAGCGTCAGTTCGGTGGCGCGCACGCTGATCTTGGTGACCTTGCCCTCCTCGCCCTTGACCACGATGGTGTCGCCGACGCGGATCGGCCGTTCGGCGAGCACGATCAGCCCGGCGACGAAATTCTGCACCACCTGCTGCAGGCCGAAGCCGATGCCGACCGACAGGGCGCCGGCGACGAGCGCGACGTTCTGCAACTGCACGCCGGCCACCGCGAGCGCCACCGTCATGGCGACGAGGAAGCCCGCATAGCCCGCGACCGTCGTGACGGAATGGCGCACGCCGTCGTTGAGGCCGGTGCGGGGCAGGAGCTGTCCGTCGAGCCAGGAGACGAAGAGCCGCGTCACCAGGAGCCCGGCGCTGAACAGGATGACGGCGATGCCGGCGGCGCCGAGCCAGCCGCGTACCTCGCCGAAGCGGACGCCGAAGAACACGTCCTCGAACGGGTTGAGATTGCCGAATTCCAGTCCCCAGGGGCTGAACAGGACGAGGATGGTGAAGAGCACCGTCGCCACCCGCAGCATGCCGCCGATCACCGTGCCGGCGAGGTCGACGGTCGCCGGCCGTACGCCGAAGGCCGAGGAGAGCGTGGCATTGGCTTTCGCGCCGGGCGCCACGGCATCGTAGAAGACCGTGTCGATGGCGACGTAGATCAGCACGGCGAGGCAGAGGATGATGGCGGTCGCCAGCGTCCGCCCGACCACGAAGCCCGAGAGGGCGATGAATCCCATCAGCAGCGAGCCGATGATGACCAGGGCGAGGACCCAGAAGAACGGCCGCATCAGGTGGAGCGGCAGGGCGATGAGACCCGACACCGGCGGATCGGCGAAGCGCGGCTTGTAGCGCAGCAGCAATGCCGCGCCCGTCACCGTCACCCAGAGCGACACCAGCGCCGTGACCGCGACGGTGACCGACAGGTGGGTCTCCGCCAGTTGGACCACGCCGAGCATGACCAGTCCGACGAGATAGGTGGCCAGCACCACGTCGAGGAACAGGACCGAGCGGCCGGCGGTCCCGTCGTCGGTCTTCAGCACGCGGTACGCCGCGTGCCGCGGCGAGAACACGGCGTGGGTGGCGCCGGTGGCGAGGCCATAGACGAGGACGGCCCCGGCGAGCCCGAGCAGGAAGGTCTGGATGTCCTCCGGCCCGACGTCGAAGCGGGCGACGGCGATCCAGATGAGCAGGCTCACCGCCAGATAGGGCAGGGCGCGCATGGCCAGGACGAGGTAGGCGAGGGCGACGATGCGCGCCTTGCTGGGGGCCTCCTCGCCCCCGGCGATGGCGCTGGCCCGAAACCGCTCGAAGCGCCGCCTCGCCCAGGTGAGCAGCCCCGCGGTCACCAGCGAGAGACCGGCGAGGCCGCCGATGACCGGCCAGGCGTCGCCGCGCGACATGCCGCGGGACAGTTCCTCCGCCTTGAAGCCGAGCCGCGCCCTGAGGTTGGGCAGGCTGATCTCGACGAGCTGGCGCCAGAACCGCGGATAGAGGATGGAGTTCTGGTGCGCGAAGATGCGCGAAGTGAAGAGTTCGCGCCGCGCCTCGTTGATCTCGCCCCATATCTGCTCCGCCTGGACGAGCAGGGCCCGCGTCGCCCTGAGGTGCCGCTCGATCTCGCCGACCGTGTCCTGCTTCTGTCGCCGGGACGCGGCGACGTCGGCCGCTTCGGCCGGTGCGCCCGCGGCCGGCGCCGGCCCGAGTTCGCTGAGCTGGGCGTTCTCGGCCGTCAGGCGCTGCTGCAGGGCGCCGACGATCTCGCGCAACGTGTCGCGCACCGGTTCGATCTTCTCGCGCAGGTCCAGAAGGCCGGCGAAATTCTCCGCCTGCGCCTCCTGATCGCGCTCGACCTCCGCGATGATGCGGCGGGCCTCGGCGACCTTCTGGCTCTCCTCCACCGTGATGGTTTCGGCCCGCAGCGCGAGCGGCGCGGCCGCAGCCAGGGCGAGGGCCAGCGTCAGGAACAGCGGCAAGAGGCGGCGCACGGGTGACACTCCGGGAAAGGTGGCGAGGCACCGCTAGCCGACCGCCTGCCGGATGACAACCCGCACTCGAACCGGCGGGCCGCCGCCCGCCGCGCGTCAGATGCCCGTGCCGTCCACCAGCGTCTCGCCGACGATGTGCTGGCGGATGCCGGCGACCAGGTCCGGAACCTGGGACTGGCTTCGCCGGCGTGGCCGCGGTGCGTCGACGATGGTGTCCGCGACCACCCGCCCGGGGCTGCCGGCCAGCACCACCACCCGGTCGGCGAGATAGGTCGCCTCCTCGATGTCGTGGGTGACGAAGAGCACGGTCTTGCCGGTGAGCTGCCAGATGCGGACGAGTTCGTCCTGCAGCCCCTCGCGGGTGATGGCGTCGAGCGCCGAGAAGGGCTCGTCCATCAGCAGCACTTCCGGCTCCACGGCGAGGGCGCGGGCGAGGGAGACGCGCTGGCGCTGCCCGCCGGAGAGCTGGTGCGGCCAGCGCTCTGCGAGGTGCGCGAGGCCGACGATCTCCAGCGCGGCGCCGGCCTTGTGGCGGCGTTCCGTGCGGCTGAGGCCGCCGCCCTCGAGGCCGAAGGCGACGTTGTCGATCACCGTCCGCCAGGGCAGCAGGCGCGAGTCCTGGAAGACGAGCGCGAGCGGCTGGCGCTGGCCCGGCCGCGGCGTGATCCGCACGGAGCCGGAACTCGCCGTGGCGAGCCCGATCAGCACGCGCAGGAGCGTCGACTTGCCGACGCCCGACGAGCCGACGATGGCGATGAAGGCACCGCGCGGCACGGCCAGGTCCAGGCCGCGCAGAACCTCGTTGCGCTGGCCGTCGCGCGCGAAGGTGAGGCCCAGATCCTCGATGTCGATCACGCTTTCCATCTGAGCACCCACCCCTGAACCGCCACGAAGACTGTGTCGAGAATCCCGTAGAGCGCCGCCATGGTCAGCATGTAGACGACGACGAGTTCGGTCGCGAGCAGGCTGGAGGCCTGGATCATCCTCTGCCCGAGGCCCGGCACGCCGAAGATCTCGGCCGCCACCACCGCCATCCAGGCCTGGCCGAGGGCCGTGCGCAGGCCGACCAGGATGCCCGGCATGGCCGCCGGCAACAGGATCTTGGTGAGCCGCTCCCGGGCCGAGCGGAAGCCGAAGGCCTCGGCCACCTCGACGAGGTCGCGGTCGACGCCGCGGATGGCGCCGTGGGCGGCGAAGAACACGATCCAGAACACGCCGATGGCGATGATGAACACCGCCGCAGCCGGACTCACCCCGAACCAGATGATGGCGAAGGGCACCCAGGCGAGGCCGGGGATCGGGCGCAGCACCCGCACCACCCAGGAGCTCATGTCCTCGGCGAGCCGCGACATGCCCGTGGCGACGCCGGCGATGAGGCCGAGCACCGCGCCGGTCACGAGGCCGATCGTGTAGTGGCCGAGGCTCGCGCCGACCGCGGCGCTCCAGGCGCCCGACTGGAGCTCCGCCCAGAAGGCGGCCGGGATGACGCTCGGCGCCGGCAGCAGCATGGGATTGAACAGGCCGAGCCGCGGCAGCGCCTCCCAGACGAGAACGAAAAGGGCGAGGCCCGCCGCGGCGAGGCCGGTGCGCCTCAGTCCGTCCAGCGCGGGTCGGGCAGGCACGGCTGTCGGCGGTGCGACGGAAAGGGTGGTATCGGTCATGGCGTCGGTCCCGTCCGCGGCCTCAACTGGCCGCCGGCGCCCGCTCGAAGAAGCGGGTCTCGAACAGCCCGTCGAGCGACACGGATTCGCGCAGCGAGCCGAGCTTCACCTGGTAGTCCTGCATGGCGGCCGTCGGCGCGATGATGGCGCGCGGATCGATGCTGAACTTGCTCGCCGGCGACTTCAGAGCCGCCCGGATGATGGCGGGATCGACGATGCCCTTGGCGAGGTTGGCGGCGACGTCCGGTGCCGCCTTGTCGGGGTCCTGCGTCAGCAGCCGCCCCGCCTTCACGAGGCCGTTGACGAGCCCCTGCACCCGCTCCTCGTTGCGGGCGAGGAAGGCGCCGGAGATCGCGACCACCGACCCCGGCTGACCCGGGAACAGCTCGTCGCCGACGGCGATCAGCTTGATGGCCGGGTTGCGCTTCTGCACGATGGTCAGCGCCGGCTCGCGGATCGTGGCGCCCTCGACGGCGTCGGCGAGGATGGCCTGCTGGGTCGCGTCGATGCCCATGGCGACGATCTCGACATCGGCCCGGTCGGCCTTGATCTGCTCCCAGAGCCAGTACTGCAGCGTGGTGTTGGGCACGGAACCCGGCGGCTGGGTGGCGAGCCGCGCCGGCTTGCCGGTCTGGGCGCGATAGGCGCGGAAGGCCTCGGCATGGGAGGTGCCGGGCTTGAAGAAGGCGGCGAGGCGCGGCGTCGCCACGAAGACGTTCTCGCCGGTGGCGGTACTGGCCACCACCTTGACGTCCACCCCGCGCGACCGGGCGACGCCGAGCGGCGCGACCCCGGCGACGTAGATGTCGATCGTTCCCGAGGCCAGCGCCTGGATCATGTTGGGGCCGGATTCAAAGGTGGTGATGGCGAGGTCGAGGCCGGCTTCGCGGGCCCAGCCTTGCCGGTCGACGACGAAGAGTGGTGCGGCACCGACGATCGGGATGACGCCGACCCGGGCCCTGGCGCTCTGGGCGCGGGCGGAGGTGAACGCGGGGGCGGCGAGCGCGGCGCCGAGCACGGTGCGGCGGGTCAGGGGGAAGGACATGGCACGACCTGTTTCGGACGGAAAACGAGGTCGGAGGAATAAGAAAATTCTCTCTAAGCGGCAATTGGCGCGGGAAAATAAAAGAAAAAGTCTCCAGTGTGACTTGGAGAGGAGAAGAATTGTCGCGGCAGGCTGGATGCGGCGGGGCCGATGTTCCCCGCCTCAGCGGGGAGCCGGCGCCCCCAGTCCGTCGCGCAGCACGCGCTTCATCACCTTGCCGTTGGCGTTGCGCGGCAACGGCTCGCTCTGGATCGTCAGCGTCTCCGGCACCTTGTAGTCGGAGAGCCGCGCGGCGCACCAGGCGTGCAGGGTTTCCGGCGCCGGGTCGCTCGCGTCCGTGACGACGAAGGCATGCACCCGCTCGCCGAGCACGGGGCAAGGCACCGCCACGACGGCACATTCGACGACCCCCGGGCAGGCGATGAGGATCGTCTCCACCTCCGCGGTGAAGATCTTGTAGCCGCCGCGGTTGATCATGTCCTTCTTGCGGTCGAGGACCTGGACGAATCCCTCGGCGTCGATGCTGCCGATGTCGCCGGAATGCCAGAAGCCGGCGGTGAAGCCGGTTCGCGTCGCCTCCGGATTGTTCCAGTAGCCCCGGACGACGTGCGGCCCGCGGATCCAGATCTCGCCCACCTCGCCGCGCGGCACCTCTCGGCCCGCATCGTCGACGACGATGATGTCGACGCCCGGCGCGGCGATGCCGACGCTGTGGCCGTGGGTCGGCGTGAAGCGCGGCGGCATGATCGTGGTCGGGGAGGTGGTCTCCGTCGCCCCATAGGCGTTCATCAGCTTCAGGCCGGGGCAGCGCTCGGCGAGCTTCTCGATCGTTGGGGTCGGCATGGGCGCGCCGCCATAGCCGCCGATGCGCCAGGCGGAGAGGTCGTGGGCGGCGAAATCGGGCTGCAGCAGGCAGAGATTGTACATGGCCGGCACCAGCACCGACATGGTCATCCGCTCGCGGGACGCCAGCACGAGGAAATCGGCGGCCTTGAAGGCGGGCATGATGACGAGGGTCGCCGCCGCCCTGACGGTGCAGGTGACGTTGGCGATGAGCCCGGTGACATGGCTGAGCGGCACGGCGGCGAGCGAGCGGTCGGCCGACGTCAGCGCCATGCAGTGCTCGTAGACCAGCGAGGAATGGACGATGCCGAGATGGGTGAGCATCGCCCCCTTCGGCCGTCCGGTCGTGCCCGACGTGTAGAGGATGACGGCCGTGTCCTCCTCCGCCACCGGCGCCACGGCCGGCGTCGGAGCGCCCGCATGGCGCACCAGCACCGTCTCGAGGGTTTCGGCGCCCGCGGCCGTCCCTCCCACGGTGATGCGGCGGGACAGCCCTGGCGCCTCGGCCGCCGGCGGCAGGCGGTCGGCGAGGTCGGCCTCGTGGATCAGCAGGCCCGCGCCGCAATCGCCGAGGACATGGGCGATCTCCGGCCCCTGCAACCTCAGGCCCATCGGCACGGCGATGGCGCCGAGGCGGGCGAGGGCGAAGAGGACGGTGACGAATTCGGTGCGGTTGCCGATGAGCATGGCGACGCGGTCGCCGGCGGTGACGCCTTCGGCCGCGAGCGCCGCGGACAGCCGCTCCACCGCGGCGGCGAGGTCGGCATAGGTCAGCCTGGCGTCTCCGCAGACCACGGCCTCGCCGCCGGGCCGGCGGGCCGCCGCCTCCGCGAGGAGCGCGTAGAGGCTTTCCGGGCGGTCCGGGAAACAGGCGACGACCCGGTCGCCGAAATGCGCCTCGAGGCGGAGTTGCGGGCCGTCTTCGCCGATCCAGCTCGGCGCGGCGGAGGAGGTGTCAGACGGCATGGGAGGCGGCCACGTTGGCGCCCCGCTCGATCACATATTGCCGGTCGAACAGGGACTGGGAATGGTTGAGGTCGGACTGCGAGATGAGCACCGAGAGCTCGGTGCCCTTCAGGCCGGAAATGACCTCGGAGAGACGGTGCGACAGAGCGGGGGCGACGCCCTCGAAGGGCTCGTCGAGCAGGAGCAGCCGCGTGCCGACCGCCATCGCACGGCACAGCGCCACCAGCTTCTGCTGGCCGCCGGAGAGGAGCAGGGCCTTGCGGTCCTTCATCGCCTCGACCTCCGGCAGCATGCCGTACACGAAGGCGAGGCGTTCCTCCGCCTTCAGGGTCTTCGACACCCAGACCGGCAGCAGGATGTTCTCCTCCACGGTGAGTTCCGGCACGAGCTGGCGGTCCTCGGGCATGTAGCCGATGCCGAGCGGCGCCCGGCCGTGCCGCGGCACGCCCGCGAGGTCCTGGCCGGCAAAGGCGATGCGCCCCTCGACCAGCGGCAGGTGGCCCATGATGGTGCGCATCAGCGTCGTCTTGCCGGCACCGTTGCGCCCGACGATGCCGATCATCGCCCCCTGCGGCACGGCGATGGAAAAGCCGCGCAGGGCCTGCATCGACTGGATGGAGACGGCGAGCCCGGTCGCCTCGAGCAGGTTCGGGGCCGTCATGCCGCGCCTCCGCTGACGTAGCGCTTCACTTCGCCGTCGCTGAGCACGTGGTCCGGCGTGCCGTCGGAGATGACGCGGCCGGAATAGAAGGCGATGACCCGGTCGGCATAGCCGCGCACGATGTCCATGTCGTGCTCCACGAAGACGATGGTGGAAGCCTGGCCCGAGACCGCCTCCATGACCCGGTCCATGGCCGGGAACTTCTCCTCGGCGCTGACACCCGAGGTCGGCTCGTCGAGCAGGAGCAGCCGCGGCCGGCGTGCCAGCGCCATGGCGATGTCGAGGAGCTTGCGCATGCCGCCGGGCATCTCGCTCACCGGCCTGTCGGCCATGGCGAGAAGGCCGAAGCGGTCGAGGAGCTCGCGCGCCCGCGCGTCGCGCCCGCCCGCCGCCGGATCCGACCAGAACGACAACCCGCGCGGCTCGGCGGCGGCGATGGCCACCAGCATGTTCTCCTCCGCCGTCAGCTCGATGCAGAGCTGCGGAATCTGGAACGAGCGGCAGATGCCCTTGCGGGCGATGGCGCGGGGCGCGAGACCGGTGATCGCCTCGCCGTCCAGCTCGATCGCGCCGGAATCGGGCTTCAGATAGCCCGTCACCATGTTGACGAAGGTGGTCTTGCCGGCGCCGTTCGAGCCGATCAGGCAGAGCTTCTGCCCCGCCGGCACCTCGATGGTGACGTCAGAGGCGGCGACGACGGCGCCGAAGCTCTTGGCGAGGCCGCGGGCCGAGAGGACCGGGCGGGTCTCGGAGGTCATGCCTGCGTCTCCCCGCCGGTCGCCGGCGCCTTGCGCCGGCCCGCCCACAGCGAGCCGATGCCGGCGGGCAGGAACAGGATGATGGCGAGCAGGAACAGGCCGAGCGCCATCTGCCAGGTGTTGGGGAAGTAGAGGTTCGAGAACGACCGCACGAGTTCCAGCGCCAGCGAGGCGATGAACACGGCGGTGACGCTCTGCGAGCCCGCGAGGATGGCGACGAAGACGAACTCGCCCGACTGGGTCCAGTAGGCGAAGGTCGGCTCGATATGGCCGAGGGCGACGATGGTGAGTGCCCCGCCGAGCCCGCCGAGGGCCGCCGCGATGGTGAAGTTGATGGCCATGACCGCCTGGACCGAGGTGCCGAGATATTCGACCCGCAGGCCGTTGCCGTGGATGGCGCGGGTCATCAGGCCGCGCGCCGAGCGGGTGTGGAGCGCCACCGCCGTGGCGGCGAGCCCGGTGAGCAGGATGGCGAGGGCGTAGAGCGCATAGTCGCCGCCGGCGCCCTCCAGCCGGACGCCGAACAGCGTACCGCGCGGGATGTTGAACCCGTCGGAGCCGCCCACCGCCGGCGATTTGATCAGCACGCCGTAGGCGACCATCGAGAGGGCGAGGGTCAGCATGCCGAAGAAGATGCCGGTGTAGCGGGCGAGGAGGGGACCGACGGCCGCGCCGACCAGCGCGGCGGCCGCCGTGCCGATGAGGATGAGGACGATCACGTCGGTGATGCCGAGCTGGGTGAAGGCGAGGGCGGCTGCATAGCCACCGATGGCGAAGACCAGGCCCTGGCCGAAGGAGACGAGGCCGCCGCGCATGATGACGAGGATGCCGACCGAGACGATGCCGTGCGAGGCGGCGAGGGTGACGAGGAACAGCAGCCAGCGGGGCAGGGCGAGGCCGATCAGCAGCAGGGCCGCCATGATGCCGGCGGCGCCGAGGACGAGGGCGAGGCGGGACATCAGATCTTCCTCGCCGCGGCGCGCTGGAACAGGCCCTCGGGGCGGAAGATGAGCACCGCCGCCATGACCAGATAGATGGAGAAGAGCTCGGCTTCCGGCAGGAGATGCACTGCCGCGGCGCGGGCGAGCCCGACGATGACGGCGCCGATGGCCGCCCCCTCGATGGAGCCGAGGCCGCCGATGATGATGACCGCGAAGGAGACGATGATCACCGAGACGGAGATGCCCGGCTGGACCGAGATCATCGGCGCGGTGAAGGCACCGCCGAGCGCGGCGAGGAAGACGCCGAGGGTGAAGGCGACCATGTGGACCTTGTCGACGTTGACCCCCATCGAGGCGCTCATCTCGCGTGAGAAGATCACCGCCAGCACCACCTTGCCGGAGCGCGTGCGGTTCAGCGCGAACCACACCGCGATGCCGCAGGCGATGGCGAGGCCGATGAGGGCGAAGTCGTAGCCGACATAGAAGAGCGAGGCGAAGGCGACGTTGCCGAAGAGCTGGTAGGGCTCGGAGACGTAGTAGGGATTGACGCCCCAGATCAGCTTTAACGCGTCCTCGAGGATCAGGAAGAGGGCGTAGGTGACGAGCAGCAGCACCACCTCGTCGCGGGCATAGAACAGCCTGAGGAGATAGCGCTCCATCAGCGGCCCCATGACCAGCGCCACGCCGACGGCCGCCAGCAGCATGGCGACGAGGGCGAAATGGCCCCCGAGCCCCCAGGAGGCGAAGAGGGTGACGAGGCTCGCCGCCACATAGGCGCCGACCGCGTAGAGACTGCCATGGGCGATGTTGAGGATCTTCAGGACCCCGAAGACCAGCGTCAGCCCGAGGGCGACGACGAACAGCCAGGAGGCATAGATCAGGCCGTCCATGAGGATGGTGAGGGCGAGCTGCACGGGGGTCTCCGCAGGGCGTCGGGCGAAGCCGCGGCCCCATCGGGACCGCGGCCTCGGACTGGCTGCCTCAATTGGCGGGCGTGTCGCACTTGGCGCCGGGGAAGCCGGCCTTGATCCAGTCGAGCGAACGCATGTTGGCCGGCGGATTGACGCATTCGGCGGCGAAGCGCTGGATGTCCTCGATCACCACCTGGCGGCGGGCGGCATCCCAGCGAGTGCGGCCGATCGCCATGCTTTGGATCGCCTGGTGGCCGTTGCCGAGCTTCATCTGGATCAGGCCGCCCGGGCTCTGCCATTCGCTGCCGCGCATCGCGTCGGCGAGCTGTTCCGGCGTCGGCTTCTTGCCGCCGTTCGCCGCCATGGCCTTCTCCACCGCCGTCTTCAGGCCGAGCAGGGCCTGGGTGATGCGATAGGCGGCCTGGACCGGATAGACGCCGCCGCGCGCCTGGCTGTAGCCGTCGAAGAACCAGCGGTTCAGCGGCGTATCGGGCGACATCAGGCCATAGGCACCGCGGGCGCCGATGATCGTGCCGTTGGGCATCCGCTCACCCAGCGGCTGCAGCACGTGGTCGGCGGCGCTGAGGACGAGCTGCGAGCGCTGGAACACCCCGCGCGGGGCGCCCTGCAGGATGAAGGCCTGGAGGTCACCGCCCCAGAGCGAGGAGTAGATGACGTTGGAATTGGCCCGCGCCAGCGCCGAGATCTCGGTGCCGTACTGGCCGGCGCCGAACTTCGGCAGCAGGTCGGCGTTCATCGTCGCCTGCGGATAGAGCTGCTGCATGGCGGCGATGAAGTCGCCGCGCGAGTCCTGGCCCCAGGCATAGTCCTGGTTGATCAGGCTGAAGCTGCCGGCATTGATGTTGCGGGCGCGCATGTAGCGGGCGAGCGCCACGTTGTCCTGAGTGGCGTGGGCCGCGGTACGGAAGACGTAGCGGTAGCTCGAATCCTCGAAAATGCGCGGCGTGCCGCAGTCGAAGAGGATGAGGAACTTCTTCAGCTCCTCCGCCACCGGGGCGACGGCGAGGCAGTCGCCGGAGCCGATATAGCCGACGACGGCGTCGACGTTCTCGCGCTGGTAGAGGTTGCGCAGCTCCTGGACCTGCTTGGTGGCGCCGCCGTTCTCGTCGACGATGACCGGCTCGATGCGCATGCCGCCGAAGCCGACCTGATTGTAAGGCGCCGGCGCGGCGCCCTTGTTGAGCTGCTCGATGAGGAATTCGGCGCCGTGGCGCGCCGGCACGCCGAAGCTCTCGGCGGCGGGGCCCGACAGGAAGGTGACGATGCCGACCCGGAAGGTCTCCTGCGCCCGGCTCTCCGGGGCGGCGACGAGGCCGACGGTCAGGGCCGCCGCGGCGGCCAGCATGCGCCCGGCGAGACGGCGCAGGCCGATGGAAGGCATGGGGTTTGGCGACATGGATCTGCTCCCTGGGTCCGCCGGCGGCGGTGACGGTTTCCTCGAATGGGCGCGGCCTTGAAGGCCGTCTTGGGTGCCGGCGCCGCTGGCGCGGCGGTTTGGCGACCGACTTTGTCGGACAATCGAACACTGGCCGCCAATGGGTTCCGAGGTCAAGCCTCGCACGGCCAGGAAGGGCCTCGCGCCGCATCCGTCGAAGGAGAGAGTGGCGGGCGGTCGTGCCTCAGCGATAGGCGCCGGGCAGGGCGAGATGGGTCGCGAAGGTCCGTTCGATCGGGTCGTCCAGGGACTTTCCGGCGATCTCGAAGCCGCGCCGCCAGTCGGCGATGTGGCGTCGCATCCAGTCGCGCGCCGTCGCGGGGTCGTGGGAGCGGCAGGCCTCGATCAGGTGGCGGTGCGCCTCGAGATTGCGCGGCCCGGCCGTGTCCACCTGGTCCATGATCATCTTCAGGGTGGGGGTGAACAGCAGGCCCACCGGCTCACGCGCCAGTTCCAGCACGCGGTTCTTCGACACCCGGGCGAGGAGGGCGTGGAAGTCGCTGTCGGCCTCGCAGAAGGCCTGGTGGTCGGTAATCCCCGCCATGCGGGCGAGATTGTCCTCGAGCGCGGCGATGTCTTCCGGCGTCGCCCGCGCCGCCGCCGCCTCGGCCGTGGCCGCCTCCAGCGTCATCGCCGCCTCCCAGACCTCGCGGAACGTGACCTGGTGCAGCACCAGCGCCCGGCTGACGCGCGTCGCCAGCCGGTTGTAGCGCGGCAGGCTGACATAGAGCCGGCGGCTCTGGTCGCGGCGGATGAGGCCGCCCTGTTCCAGCAGGCGGATGCCCTCGCGCACGGTCGAGCGGTTGACGCCGAACTGGCGCACCAGGTCGGCTTCGGTGCCGATCCGGTCGCCCGGTTGCAGCTTGCCGCCGAGAATGTCGTTCTCGATCGCCTCGGCCACCCGCTGGTAGGTCGGTGTCGGCGCCAGTCGCTCGAAACGGTTGGGTTCCATGCCTGTCGGTTTATCCGACAAAGTCGGATTTGTCAGCGTGGCCGCGACCCGGCGGGAACATGACACCGTCTGCCTCGTTGTGCGGGTGCGAAGAGGGCGGTCTCCATGAAAATCACCGTAGCGACCCGGCTGGTCTATGCCTGCCGGCCCGGCACCCATGTCACAGCCGTCGTCCAGGCGGCACGCTCCCACGACCAGCGCGTTCTGGGCGAACGGCTGACCCTCGGCGCGGGCACGCGCCTCGCCGAGGAGGCCGACGCCGAGGGCATCCGCTGGCTGCGCGGGGAGGTGCCCGAACGGTTCGAACTCGGCTACGAGGCCGAGGTCGACAACGGCGCGCGGTTGCTGCTGCCGGCCGAGGGGCGCCAGTGGCACCGCACCGAACTGCCGCTGGCCGTGCTGCCCTTCCTCCTGCCCAGCCGCTTCTGCCCCTCCGACCTCTTCGTCCGTTTCGCCTGCCGGGAGTTCGGCGGCATCGAGGACGGCGTCGGCCGGGTCATGGCGATCGCGGACTGGATCGCCGCCCACGTCGACTACGTCTCGGGCGTCAGCACCCCGGAGAGCGACGCCGCCCACACCTTCACGCTGCGCGCGGGTGTCTGCCGCGACTTCACCCATCTCGGCATCACGATGTGCCGGGCCCTCGGCATCCCCGCCCGTGCCGTGAGCTGCTACGCCGCCGCACTCGCACCGCCCGACTTCCACGCGGTGATGGAGGTCTTCCTCGACGGCGCCTGGTGGATCGTCGACCTGACGCGGCTCGCCCCCGTCGAGGGCATGGTGCGCATCTGCCACGGCCGCGACGCCGCCGACATCGCCTTCCTGACCACGGACCAGGCCTGCGAGCTGGTGGAGCAGACGGTGACGGCCACGGCGCCGGACCGAGCGTCAACCAATCCGTAAGCACGGCGCGCTTACATGGCGGGGGGCGCTTCGACCGCGCCGCGGAGCCCGTCATGCTCGCCGAATCCGGCGCGACGCTCGTCGCCATCTACCGCGCGCATCTGTTTAGCCCCGCCAATCTGGCGGTGCTGAGTTTCGTCGTCGCCTTCACCCTGCTGGCCGTCGCCATCGGCTGGCGCAGCCGCGTGCTCTCGCCGCTCGCGCTGCGCAATTCAGCCGCCTCGCTGGCCACGCTGGCGGTCAACATCCTCATGGCGCCGGTCGTCTACGTGGTCGCCGGTCTCGCCGGCGCCGGCTATGGCCGCCTCGGCATCCCCTCCATCCCGGAGAGCGCCTGGGACGGCGTGCCCTGGCTGGTGATGGCGGTGGTCGGCGTCCTCGGCAAGGACTTCGCCGACTACTGGTCGCACCGCGCCCTCCACACGCCGCTCGGCTGGCCGGTTCATGCGGTCCATCATTCCGATACCCATGTGAACGGCTTCACCGCCTTCCGCATCCACTTGCTGGAGGTGGTGACGATGAAGGTCTTCTACATTGCGCTGCTCACCTGGCTGGGCATTCCCGCCGGCGCCATCGTCGCCGCCTATGTGGTCGCCTCGCTCCACACCGCCTATGTCCATCTCGAGCTGGATATCGACCACGGTCCGCTGAACTGGCTGGTCGCGTCGCCGCGCTTCCACCGCTGGCACCATGCCGACGTCCCCGAGGCCTACGGCAAGAATCTCGCGAACATGATCCCCATCTGGGACCTGATGTTCGGCACCTATCACCGCCACGACAGATGCGACGCACCCATGGGCGCCCTTCGTGAGGGCGTGCCGGACACCGACGCCGCGAAACTGGTCACGCTACCCTTCACGCTGTGGTGGCGGCAGGGCAAGGCGGCGCTCGCCCGCCGGTGGCCGAGGCGCGGACCGGCGGCCTGACGCCTCAATGCGCCGAGTCGGCGCAGAGGCCGTGATCGGCGAGCACCTCGATGACCCGGCATTCGCCGATGGCCCCGTGCGGGCCTTGATCGACCATGCGGGCGATTTCCGCCCGCAGGGCCGACAGCCGGCTGATGCGGTCGTCGATCGTGGCGAGGTGGCGCCGAGCGATGGCGTCGGCATCGGCGCAAGGCCGTTCCGGCTCTCCGGCAAGTGCGATGAGCTGGCGGATTTCCTCGATCTCGAATCCGAGATTGCGGGCATGGCGGATGAAGCCGAGGCGCTTCAGATCCTCCCCGCCATAGCTGCGTCGCCCTGCCTCCGTCCGCGGCACCGGCGGCATCAGGCCGATCTGCTCGTAGTAGCGGATGGTCGGCACCTTGACCCCCGTCTGCTTCGACAGGGCGCCGATGGTCAGGTCGCGCATGGCTGTCCTCCGCTTGATCCTCTAGTGACTAGAGGAATTAGGGGCTGAGGCGACAGGATCCAAGCAGGAAAGCCCCATGTCCGCACCCGCCCCTTCGCCCGCCGGTTTCGACGGCACCGACCCGCGCTACCGCGCCATTCTGTGGATTGTCATCGCCATCAACGGCGTCATGTTCGCCGTCGAGACCTTCGCCGGCCATCTCGCGGGCTCGCAAGCCCTCAAGGCCGACGCGCTGGATTTCCTGGGCGATACCCTCACCTACGGCCTGTCGCTCGCCGTCATCGGCCGGCCGCTGCGGGTCCGCTCCGCTGCGGCGCTCGCCAAGGGCGCCAGTCTCCTGGTCATGGGCCTGTGGGTGTTCGGCTCGACCCTCTGGCAGGTGCTGGTGCTCGGCCTGCCGCGCGCCGAGTTCATGGGGATCGTCGGCTTCCTGGCGCTCGCCGCCAATCTCGCCAGCGTGCTGCTCCTCGCCCGCTACAAGGACGGCGACGCCAACGTCCGGTCGGTGTGGCTCTGCTCGCGCAACGACGCCATCGGCAATGTCGTCGTCATGGTGGCGGCCGGTCTGGTCTGGTGGCTCGCGAGCCCCTGGCCGGACCTCGTGGTCGCCTTCGTCATGGCGGCGCTATTCCTCCATTCGGCGACGCTGATCCTCGGCCAGGCCTGGGGCGAATGGCGCAGCGGCGTCGACCGCGGCGCGCTGATGGGCCACGGCCACGATCACGGCGGCGACGATCATCACGACCATGCCGGTCACCGCCACTGACCGTTCGGCCGATGTTCATCCGGCGGCCATCGTCGCGACATCTTGGTGGCCATGATGGCGGGGCTCACAGGGAGGCTCCCATGCGCACCCGTCACGCTCTCGCCGTCCTCGCCGTCCTCGCCGTCACCGCCACGCCGCTCTTCGCCCAGTCGCCGGGGACCGTGCCCTCGGCGGTCGGCGCCGAGACCGGCCGCTTCGTCCTGCGCGACTATCCGGACGGCGTGCTCCGGATGGACACCCGCACGGGCGCCGTCTCCTATTGCACCCGCGCCGACGGCGCCGTCACCTGCCGGCTCGCCGCCGACGACCGGACGGCGCTGGCCCAGGAGATCGAGCGGCTCAAGGCGGAGAACGAGGCGCTGAGGCGCGGCGGCGTACAAGCCGCCCGTCCGGCCCAGCCGGGGGGCGAGGGGATGACGCTGCCGAGCGACGCGGAAGTCGACCGGGCGCTGAGCCTCGCCGAGCGCATCTGGCGGCGGCTGCGCTCCATGATCCGCGAGAGCGAGGACAATCCGCTGCCCGAGCGGCGGCTCTGATCAGGCGGCGCGGCCGACCGGCGGCTTGTCCAGACCCTTCGGCGACAGCGTGAACACCTCGACGCCGTCGCGCGTCACGCCCACCGTATGTTCGAACTGGGCGGAGAGCGAACGGTCGCGCGTCACCGCGGTCCAGCCGTCGGAGAGCACCTTCACGTGCGGACGGCCAAGGTTCACCATGGGCTCGATGGTGAAGATCATGCCGGGCTTCAGGAGGCTGCCCTCGCCGGGCTTACCGAGGTGGACGATGTTCGGCTCGTCGTGGAACAGCTTGCCGACGCCGTGGCCGCAGAAGTCCCGCACAACGCTCATGTGCTGCGGCTCGACATAGCTCTGGATGGCGTGGCCGATGTCGCCGACCGTGTTGCCCGGCCTCACCGCGGCGACGCCGCGCAGCAGGGATTCGTAGGTCACGTCGATCAGCCGCTCGGCCCGGCGGGGAATGTCGCCCACCGCATACATCCGGGAGGCGTCGCCGTGCCAGCCGTCGAGGATGAAGGTCACGTCGATGTTGACGATGTCGCCGTCGCGGAACGGCTTGTCGTTCGGCATGCCGTGGCACACCACGTGGTTCAGCGACGTGCAGCAGGAAAACTCATAGCCGCGATAGGCGAGGGTGGCCGGATAGGCCCCGTTGTCCATGCCGAACTCGAAGACGAGGCGATCGATGTGCTCGGTCGGAACGCCTTCCTTCACCTCCTCCACGAGCATGTCGAGGCATTCGGCGACGAGGCGGCCGGCCTTGCGCATGCCGACGAAGGCTTCCTCGCCATAGAGTTTGATCTGGCCGTTCTTGCGCATCTGCGCCGAACCGGCCTCGACATAGGTGACCACTGGCACGTTCCCGGAGTTTGGTCCGAGATAGGGAATTTGCGTCGGCGGGGCAAGTCCGGCGCCGCCGACGGGGCTCTCAGCGCCGGGCGATCGGCTCACCGATCATCCAGACCTCGCTCTCGAAGATCCGGCCGCCGCCGGGCTCCTCGTCGTCGGGGTCCTCCTGGCGCTCGTGATAGCCGCGCTCCGTCCAGCCCTCGGGAAGGACGAGGTCGAGATCGCGCACGATGCTGCGGTGGCGCCGGTCCAGGGGCGTCCAGGTCTGGTAGCGGTGGGCGCGGCGTTCGAAGCGTTTCCCATAGGCGGGATCGAGGAACACGCCGACCTCGGCCATGAACAGGTTGGGCCACCGGGTCAGGATATAGATCTTCTCCCTGGCGCGGTTCACCGGGCGGGCTGCGGCGAGATGGGCTGCGGCATGGATCATGGCCTGCAGGACCCGACGCTGGTTGTCAGGACGGGCGCTGGGCGGGTCGACGAGCCGCTGGTCGACGGGCGGGTGCCAGTGGTCGCAGGGTCTGTACTGGTCGCCTGGCGGCGGAAAGAAGCCGGCAAACCCGGCCGCCCAGTTGTCGACCGCCTTGAGGTGTTTCCCGGCGTTGCGGACCGGTCGTGTCTTGCCGAGGGCGAGGCGGGGAACGGGCGTGGTCATAGCGAAGAACGGGCAGGTAGGACAAGGGAGCCCGCGCGGAGGTGCGGGCTCCCTTCGTCGCTCCGTCACTCCACAAGGTTCACGCCGTTCCAGCGAGCCACCTCGTCGGAGAGCATCGGGACATATTTGCCGCCGTTCCCCTGGGCTTCCGCCATGGCGAAATAGTTCTTCACGGCATTGCCCATCGGATTTGCGATGCCGGAGGCCTGCGCCATCGAGGCGCAGTAGCGCATGTCCTTGTGGGCATTGGCGAGCGTGAATTTGTGAGCGTTCTCATCGCGTTCGATGACGTACTTAAAGAAGGTCTGGTAGAAGCCGCAATCCATCCGCCCGCCCGAGAGCACGGCGTTCATCGCCTTCGGCGCCACGCCGTTGGCCTTGGCGACCGCCAGCGCTTCGGCATAGAGCGCCGCATAGCCCATCGACACGAAGTTGTTGACGATCTTCATCGTGTGGCCGGCCCCCGTCGGGCCGACATGGACGATGCGGCCGGCGAAACAGGCGATGACGTCGTGGACGCGGGCGAGATCGGCCTCGGCGCCGCCGGTCATCACGTCGAGCTTTCCCTCCCAGGCTTCCTTCGGCGTGCGCGACAGCGGCGCGTCGAGGAAGGTGATGCCGAGCGGGGCGAGCTCCTCCGCCAGGCGCCGGGTAAGGGTCGGTTCGGAGGTCGAGCAGTCGACGATGATCAGCCCCTTGCGGGCTCCCGCGCGCAGCCCGTCGGAGCCGTTCACCACCGCTTCCACCTGCGTCGAACCCGTGACGCAGATGAACACCACGTCGCTCGCTTCGGCGACGGCGCGGATGCTCTTCGCCTCCACGGCGCCGCGCTTCACCAGGTCCTCAACCGGCTCGCGGTTGCGGTTGGCGACGACGGTGAGGGGATAGCCCTTCTCGACGATGTTCTTCGCCATGCCGTGGCCCATCAGGCCGACGCCGACGAAACCGATCCGTGCCTTGGTCATGTGATCCTCCCGATCATGTTTGTTTGGTGGGGAGCCTATCCTCACTCCACCGGACGGACGAGAGGTAAAACGATTGAATTGTGCTTTCAAAAGTTGAATTAGATATTTAGTCTCGGGTTTTGAGGGGGCCTAAGATGAACGACATGATGGGCGAGCCGGCGCGTCCCGGACGGGTGACGCTGCAGCAGATCGCCGAGCGCCTCGGCGTGTCGACGGCCACCGTCTCGCTGGCCCTGCGGGCGAGCCCCCTGGTGGCGGAGGCGACGCGGCAGAAGGTCCAGGATCTCGCCCGCGACCTTGGCTATGTCTACAACCGCTCGGCCGCCAGCCTGCGCACCGCCCGCACCAACATGATCGCGGTGGGCGTGAACGACGTCGTGAACCCCTATTTCGGCGAGATTCTCGCGGCGATCGAGGAAACGCTGGCGGGCTCCGGCCACACCGTCCTCCTCGGCACCTATTCCGACGATCCGGCCAAGCAGGACAGGGTTCTGGCGACGCTCAAGGAATACCGCCCCGACGGCATGATCCTCTGCCCCGCCAACGGCTCGACGGGAGAGGCCCTCGCCATGATCGCCTCCGCCGGCATTCCCGTGGTCCAGATCACCCGCGAGATCGAGGGCATCGGCCTCGACGTCGTCGCCTCCGACGACGGCGTCGCCACCCGTCTCGCTCTCGACCATCTCCACGAGCTCGGCCATCGCCGCATCGCAGTGGTCGGCGGCAACGACACCATGTCGACCGGCCGCAACCGCCGAATCACCTACCGGGCCTGGCTTGCCGAGAAGGGGCTGCCGCTGGATCCCGCGCTGCTGGTGACCGGGCTCGGCACGCGCGACACCGGCTTTGCCGGCATCCAGGCGCTGCTCGACCTCGCCGAGCCGCCGACCGCCGCCGTCTGCATGAACGACCTCATCGCATTCGGCGTCATGATGGGCCTGCGTCAGCGCGGGCGGGAGGCGGGGCGCGACTTTTCGGTGGTCGGCGCCGACGACGTGCGCGAGGCCGCCATGTGGGCGCCGGGGCTGACGACCGTCTCCACCCACCCGAGCGAGCAGGGGCGGCGGGCCTGCGAACGTGTGCTGGTTCGCACGGTCAACCCGGCCCTGCCGGCGGCGCGCATCATTCTTCCGCCGACCCTCGTCGTGCGGGGGAGCACGGGGCCGGCACAGCGGTAGGACGGGCGCCGGGCGGGCGCCCGCCCGTCCCCTCAAGGTCAGGCGGATCAGAAGGCCTTCGCCAGCGCCTCGGCTTTGACCTTCGCCTCAGCGAGGGACGCCTCGGCCGAATCCGGCATGCCGGTATTGATCACCTGCAGGGAATGGATGGTCTCGAAGCCGAAGAACTTCAGCATCCACTCCACATAGGGCTTCTGGAAGTCGATGGCCTCGGCGCCGGAACCCGGGCCATAGGCGCCCATCGAGGCGGTGACGACGAGGGCCGGCTTGCCCTTCACCAGGCCGAAATAGCCCTGGTCCGGCGACCAGCCGAAGGTCTGGCCGGGCTGGGCGATGACGTCGATATAGTGCTTGAGCACATAGGGAACGGAGAAGTTCCACATCGGCGTCGCGATGACGATCTTGTCGGCGGCCTTGAAGTGGTCGGCGGCGGCCACGATCTTTCCCCAGGCCTGCGCCTGTTCGGCGGTGAAGTCCTTGCCGCCCATCACGGCGTATTTGGCGTCCAGGGTTGCGCCATCGAAGGCGGGCAGGTCGGCGGCCCAGAGGTCGAGGGTCTCCACCGTATCGCCGGGATGGGCGGCCTGGTAGGCGTCGAGGAAGGCCTGAGCGGCCTGGGTCGAATAGGAGCGGCCCTTGCGCGGGCTCGCTTCGATGAACAGCACTTTGGCCATGGGGGAGGTCCTTGCGTGAGGGACGAAAACCGGGGAGCAGCCTTGCTCGAAGCCCCATATGCGCCGTCGCTTCCCGCAAATAAATAAACGATAATGCCATGAGATGCTTGCGCGGACGCAAGCAGCCGGAGCCTTGACAGACATGACGCAGCCGCTGGTCTCCTGGGACGACTACCGCACCGTCCTCGCCGTCTCCTCGGCGCGCTCGCTGGCGGGCGCCGCCGAACTCCTCGCCGTCAACCAGTCCACCGTCTTCCGCCGTCTCGGCGCCATGGAGGAGCGTCTCGGCGCGCGGCTCTTCGAACGCAGCCGCACCGGCTATTCCCTCACCGCCGCCGGCGAGGGCATGGTCAAGCTCGCCGAGCGCATGTCCGAGGACATCATCGAGTTCGAGCGGCGCCTGACGGGGCAGGACCTGCGGCCCCAGGGCGAGGTGCGGGTGACGACCAACGACACGCTCGTCGTCCACCTGCTCACCCCGATCTTCGCCTCGTTCCGCAAGGCCTATCCGGAGATCACTCTGGACGTGGTGGTGGGCAACCAGTCGCTGAACCTGTCGAAGCGCGACGCCGACGTCGCGATCCGCGCGACGGCCGATCCGCCGGAGACGCTGGTCGGTCGCCGGCTCGCGGAAATCCCCTGGGCCATCTACGCGGCCGACAGCATGGGCCTCGCCGAACTCGATCCGGTCGACTACCGCTCCCACGCCTGGATCGGCCTCGGCGACAACCTCGCCGCGCTGAAGCCGAGCCGCTGGCTCGTCCAGCACGTCGGGGAGGACCGGATCGGCTGGCGCATCAATACCGTGCTCGGCCTCGCCGAAGCGGTGGCCGAGGGCGCCGGCATCGGCCTCCTGCCGTGCTTCATCGCGCGAACCTTCCCCAACCTGGTGCCGCTGTCGGGTCCCATCGCCGAGATTCCCGGCTCGCTGTGGATCCTCACCCATCCGGACCTGCGCTCCACGGCGCGCGTCAGGGTCTTCATGGACCATGTCGGCAGCGAGGTCGCCAGGCGGCGCAGCCAGATCGAGGGCGTCGCGCAGGGCTGAACGGCCGTCAGGCCTCCAGCACCTCGGTCAGGATCGAGGCAACGATGGCGCGCGTGGCGTCGGCCCGGCCGAGCGAGGCCGCGCGTCCCGCCATGGCGGCGAGGTCGTCGCGCCCTTCGGTCACCAGCCGTGCCGCCTTAGCCGCCAGCGCGGCGACGTCGGGTTCGAACAGCCCGGCGCCGGCATCCACCACGTGGTCGACATTGGCCGCTTCCTGGCCGGGGATGAAGCCGTAGAGGATCATCGGCAGGCCGCGGATGCTGGCTTCGGCGATGGTGCCCGGTCCGGCCTTGGTGACGAGCAGGTCGCAGGCCCCCATCAGGTCGCTCATCCGGTCGACATAGCCGAGCGTCGTCACCGGCACCGCCCAGGCCTCCGCCGCGAGCTGCGCCTTGAGCCTCACATTGCTGGCGCAGACCACCACGATCTGTGCGGCCGGTCCGCCGGGGCTCGCCGTGGCCAGGGCGGCCACCATCCGCGACACGATGGCCTCGATCGGGCCGATTCCGCCGCCGCCTCCCATGACGAGGATGGCCGGGAGCTCCGGATCGAGCCCGAAGGCGGCGCGCGTGTCGCGGCGCGCCGCAGCGGCACAGGCGAAATCGGCGCGGACGGGCAAGCCGTGGGCGTGCAGGCGCCGGCGCGGCAGGCCGCGCGACACGGCGAGCTCCACAGCGCGTTCGGTCGGCAGGTAGACCGCGGCGTTGCGCGGGTGGAGCCAGAGCGGGTGGATGCCGCCGAGATCGGTCACCACCGTGACGAAGGGGGTGCGCGGCGCCACCCGCTCCAGCACCGGGATGACGAGGTGGTTCACCAGCGGATGGACCGAGATGACGAGGTCGGGCTGCTCGCCGCGCAGCAGGGCCTCGATGCGGCTCTGCGACAGGCGCCGCACGATCGCCGCCGAGGACCGGCCGACCGGCGCGATCGCCGTCAGCCGCCACATGGCGTGCCAGAGGCGCGGCGTGCGGTTCACCACCGAATCGTAGGTCGCCGGCATGCGCGAGAAGGGAAAGGCGACGTGGTCGGTGAGGAGGTCGACGATGGTGACCCGGCAGCCCGGCCGCTGGGCGTGGAGTTCGGCCTCCAGCGCCCGCGCACTGGCGATGTGGCCACCGCCGGTGCGGCTCATCAGGATGAGCACGTGGGGCGGGTGGTGCGCCGGGCCGTCGGCGTCGGTGTGGCGGGCAGGGGCGTCGGTCACGCGAAAGTCTCCGCCCGCGTGTCTAGCGGCAGTCCGGCAGGAAGGCGAGGGCGCCCCATGGCGGTCCTTCGCCGCGCCATCCATCACGCCGCTTGATCGCGCGCGCCACAAGGGCTCACTTGCGGCAAGGCCGCAGCCTCCCGCATAAGGCGATGGTGACCGCGAGGAGACCGCCGATGCCCGTTCTGCCCACCGCCGCCGACGTCGCCGACGCCGCCCGCCTCATCGCCGGCGTGGCGCGGCGCACCCCGCTCCTCACCTCGCACGAGCTCGATGCCGTCACCGGCGGCCGCGTCTTCCTCAAGGCCGAGCCGTTCCAGCGCACCGGCTCCTTCAAGTTCCGCGGCGCCTACAACCGTCTCGCCCGCATCCCCGAGGACCGCAAGGCGGTCGGCGTCGTCGCCATGTCCTC
This sequence comes from Phreatobacter cathodiphilus, assembly GCF_003008515.1. Classification (NCBI taxonomy): domain Bacteria; kingdom Pseudomonadati; phylum Pseudomonadota; class Alphaproteobacteria; order Hyphomicrobiales; family Phreatobacteraceae; genus Phreatobacter; species Phreatobacter cathodiphilus. Next base: position 1,219,844 of record NZ_CP027668.1, read on the forward strand.
CGGCAATCACGCCCAGGGCGTCGCCACCGCCGCGCAGCTTCTCGGCATCCGCGCCACCATCCTCATGCCGAAGGATTCGCCCGCCCTGAAGCGCGAGCGCACCGCCGCGGCCGGCGCCGAGGTCGTGCTCTTCGATCGGGCCAAGGACGACCGCGAGGCCATGGCCCGCGACATCGCCGCCTCGCGCGGCGCCATCGTCGTGCCGCCCTACGACGACTTCCACATCATGGCGGGGCAGGGCACGGTCGGCCGCGAGATCATGGAAGACCTCGGCGCGGCGAGCCTCTCACCCGACACGGTGCTCGTCTGCTGCTCCGGCGGCGGCCTCCTCGCCGGCATCGCCCTGGCGGTGAGCGAGAAGGCGCCTCAGGCGAAGATCTATTCCGTCGAGCCCGAGGGCTTCGACGACCATGCCCGGTCCTTCTCCGGCGGTGAGCGCGTGGCCAACGAGCGCCGCACCGGCTCGCTCTGCGACGGTCTCCTCGCCGCCATGCCGGGCGAGCTCACCTTCGCCGTCAACAAGCCGCTGGTCGCCGGCGGCCTCGTCGTGTCCGAGGACGAGGTGAGGAGCGCCGTCGCCTTCGCCTTCCGCGAGCTGAAGCTGGTGATCGAGCCCTCGGGCGCTGTGCCGCTGGCGGCGCTGCTCGCCGGCCGCATCGACGTGAAGGGCCAGGTGGTCGCCGCGGTGGTCTCCGGCGGCAACGTCGATCCGGCGCTCTTCGCCGAACTCATCGCCTGAGGGAGGCGGGGCGGGCGCCTCAGCTCGTCAGCGCCACCTTTTCCACGAAGCTGAGCTTCTCGATGTCCTCGATGCGCGGCAGGCCGGGGACGAGCGGTGCCTCCGCCTCGCGCGGGGCACGCGGCGTCTCGGCCAGCGGCATCTCCGAGGTGGAGAGCGCCGCCGCCGCCGTGGCGCGGGCGGTCGCCGGCACGTCCTCTTCTGCTGCGGCCGGGGGCGGAGCGGGCTCGCGCACCACCGGAGCGGCCGGAGCCGGCGCGGCCGGCTGCGGCGCCGCATCGGCGAAGAGCCCGTCGTCCAGCATCATGTCGACGTCGGACTGGATGAGGCCCTCGCCGGGCTTGGCCGGCCCGTTCAGCAGCGAGGCCTCCTCCGAGACCGGGCGCGGGGCCGGACCTGCGGGGGCGCGGCCCTCGCCCCAGATCGCCATCATCGAATCGATCCGGTCCTCGAGGAAGCGCAGCACGCCGATCACCTTGCGGGTGCGCTGTCCGGTGATGTCCTGGAACGAGCAGGCCGTGTAGATGTCGGTCGTCTTGGTGTCGATGAGGTCGCAGACCTCGCCCTCGGCCCCCATCTCGCGCAGCGTCCAGGCGATCTCCTGGATGGTCTCCGCGGCGCCGAGAATGTCGCCGGTCGCGGTGGCGGTCGCCTGCACGATGGCGTCGAGCTCGACGGAGGCGTCCTCGAAATGGCCGGTGCCGGCATCGACGCCCTCGGGCTTGATCGCCGCGATTTCCGCCTTGGTGCGGGCGATGGCGTGGGCCATCTCGCGGATCTCCATGCGGACCCGGTCGACGTCCGGCGCCGAACGGGGCACAGCCACCGCGCTCTCCAGCTTGCCGATGGCGTCGAGCACCGCGACGGTATCGGAATGGCGGTTGCGCTTGGCATATTCCGCCAGGAACCAGCGCCCGCGGGCCGTTTCCATGACCGCCTGCTCGATGGCCTCGTAATCGGCCTCGGCGAGGGACACGGGCGCCAGCCGTGACGGGGGCGTGATGTCGTCTGTCATCCGTCGGTCCGCTCTCGCAGGATGGATCGTCCCGGTCTAGAACGGAACGAGGAAACGATTCTCTGATGAAATCTTAATGGTCCGTGACCTTTCCGCAAAATCGGACGATTCCAAGCGATTTGCGTCACGGCTGGCGCTGTTTTACGCAGCGCTGTTCATCGGCTTCGGACTTCATCAACCCTTCTTTCCCGTCTGGCTGAAGGCCAAGGGTCTCGCCGACGGCCAGATCGGCATGGTGCTGGCGGGCGGCCAGCTCATCCGTCTGATCGCCACGCCGGTGGTGACCTATCTCGCCGACAAGGCGGGCATCCTCTCCTACGCCATCGTCATCTGCTGTTTCGCCACCGCCGTCGCCTTCATCGGCGTCGGGCTCGCCGACAGCTTCGTCATGATCCTCGTCGGCGTCGTCATCACGGGCCTCGTCTGGAGCCCGCTCGTGCCGCTGGTCGACGCCTATGGCCTCGCCGGCGTCGCCAAGCGCACCCTCGACTACGGCCGCATTCGGGTCTGGGGCTCGGTGGCCTTCATGGCGGCCAACATCGCCGGCGGCATCATCCTCACCCTGATCGCCCCCCAATGGATCGTCTGGATGATCTGGGCGAGCATGATTCCCCTCGTCGTGGCATCCGTCATGCTGGTCCACGATCGCCGCGACCGGTCCGTCGCGCCCTCGGGCCCGGGCTTCTTCAACCAGCGTTTCGTGCTCATCATGATCGCTGCCGCCCTGCTGCAGGCGAGCCACGCGGTCTATTACGGCTTCGCCTCCATCCACTGGAAGGCGCTCGGTTATTCCGGCTTCACCGTCGGCATGCTCTGGGCCGTCGCCGTCCTCGCCGAGATCGCCATGTTCTGGCTGGCGACGCGCTTCACCCGCGACTGGCGCCCCACCACCTTCCTGCTGATTGGCGGCGCCGGGGGCCTCCTGCGCTGGGTGCTGATGGCCCTCGACCCGCCGCTGTGGATCAACGCACCGCTGCAGATCCTGCACGCGGCCGGTTTCGGCCTCGTCCACCTCGGCACCATGTCCTATCTCGCCGCACGCCTTCCCGCCCACCAGCGCGCGAGCGGGCAGGGGACCGTCTCGGTCGCCATCGGCGGAGCCATGGCGCTGGCGACCCTCATCGCCGGCTATCTCTATGCCCGGGTCGGTGCCTCGGCCTATCTCGCCATGGGCTCGCTCTGCGCCGCCGGGCTCCTCGTCACCGCGGTGGCGAGGGCCATGCCGGTGCCGCGCCCGGCGGTTCCGGCTCAGCCCCAGAGCGAGGGCGTCGGCGGATAGACGGTGGCGCCCTCGTAGCGCAGGCCTTCCGGCCGGTCCTCGCGCAGGAGGAGCGGGCCGTCGAGATCGACGAGAAACGCCCTCTGCGCGATCAGGGTGGCCGGCGCCATGGACAGCGAGGTGCCGAGCATGCACCCCGTCATGATCTTGAGACCCAGCTTCTCCGCCTCGGCGACCAGCAGGAAGGCCTCGGTGAGGCCGCCGGTCTTGTCGAGCTTGACGTTGATGGCGTCGTACTTGCCGGCGAGCTTGGCCAGCGACGGACGGTCGTGGACGCTCTCGTCGGCGCAGATCGGAATCGGACGGCGGACGTGCCGCAGCGCCTCGTCGTCGGAGGCGGGCAGGGGCTGTTCCACCAGCGCGATGCGGAAGCGTTCGCAGACCGCGAGGTTCGCTTCCAGATTGGCCGGGGTCCACCCCTCGTTGGCGTCGATGACGAGGGTCGCATCCGGCACGGCGGCGCGGATGGCCGCGAGCCGGTCGGCGTCGCCCTCGCCGCCGAGCTTGATCTTGAGGTGCGGGCGGCCGCACCGCGCCGCCTGCTCGGCCATCTCCTCCGGCGAGGAGAGCGAGATCGTATAGACCGTCGTCAGCGGCTTCGGCGTCGGCATGCCAGCGAGGTCCCAGGCGCGCTTGCCGGCGAGCTTGGCCTCGAGGTCCCACAGCGCGCAGTCCACCGCATTGCGCGCCGCGCCCGGCTTCATCGCGGTGAGCAGGCCCTGCCGGTCGAGGCCGTTGTCGAGCGCGTCGACCATGGCCTCGATGTCGGCGGCGACCCCGTCCACCGATTCGCCGTAGCGCGGATAGGGGACGCATTCCGCCCGGCCGATGGCCGAGCCCTCGCGGATTTCGCACACGACCACCACCGCCTCGGTGCGCGAGCCGCGCGAGATGGTGAAGGTGCCGGCGATCGGCCAGCGCTCGGTGCGGACGGTCAGTTCACGGGAGGCCATGATGCGGGAAGCCTCAGTTCGCCCGGCGGGCGGAGGTCTTGGCCTTCTTCGGCCGCGGCTCCGGCTCGCCGTAGAGCTCGGCGAGCGCGTCCACCAGGGGCTCGACGCCGAAGCGCACCGGGTCGGTGGCCGGCAGCTCGTATTCGCGCGACAGGCGGTCAAGATAGGTGAAGGCCTGGTCCTCCGAGAGGTGCTCGGTGTTGATCGACAGGCCCGTGCAGATGATGGCCGGGTTGGTGAGGCGCCCGAGGGCGACCGTCTGCTCGATCACATCGTCGATGGAGGGGAGCGGCGTCTGCACGCCGCGCATGGTGCGCCGGGTCGGCTCGTGGCAGACGATGAAGGCGTCCGGCTGGGCGCCGTGCAACAGGCCCAGCGTCACGCCGGCGAAAGAGGGATGGAAGAGCGAGCCCTGGCCCTCGACCACGTCCCAGTGCAGCGGGTCGGCGGCGGGGGTGAGCCACTCGGCCGCACCGGCGATGAAGTCGGCCACCACCGCGTCGACGGCGACGCCGCGGCCGGAGATGAAGATGCCGGTCTGGCCGGTGGCGCGGAAATCGGCGTCGAAGCCGCGCTCCCGCATGCCCTTCTCCATGGCCAGCGCCGTGTACTTCTTGCCGACGGAGCAGTCGGTGCCGACCATCAGCAGCCGCTTGCCCGAGCGCAGGCCGCCCTTGCCGGTGGCGAAGGTCTGGGTCGGATGGCGCACGTCGTGAAGCTGGCGGCCGTGCTTCTTGGCGGCGGCGGCGATCTTCGGGATGTCCGAGAGCTTCGCGTGCAGGCCGGTGGCGATGTCCATGCCCGCCTCGATCGCCTCGACGATGCTGGCGATCCAGTGGTCGGGCAGCACGCCGCCGGCATTGACCACGCCCACCACCAGGGTCTTGGCGCCGGCCTTGGCGCCCTGGGTGATCGACAGGTCGTCCAGACCCGTATCGGCCTTGCAGCCTTCCAGCCGCACCTGGCCGACGCACCAGTCGCGGCGCCAGTCGACGATGCCCTGCGCCGTCTTGGCGGCGAGCTGGTCGTGGACGTCCCCGAGGAAGAGGAGATAGGGCTTGGCGAGTTCCATGAGACGGCCTGCAGCGGAGAATGAGAGGGGCGGCGACCTCGACGGCGCCGGACGGCTCCTTTATGGAGAGACCGAGCGCGCGTGCCAAGCCGGACCGGCGCATGCGACTTAATCGAAATTCGCGGCCGTGAGTGGGAAGCGCCTCGTGCCTGAAGCCCAACTGGCGAGCAGAGTGGACGGCAGCCGCCTGACGGTGGCGCTGGCCGGCATGTGGACGGCGGAGACGGCCGGCGACATGGAGCCGAAGGTCGCCGGCCTCATCGCCGAGGGCGGCTCGCCGCAGTCCGTCCTTCTCGACTTCTCCCGCGTCCAGCGCCTCGACACGCTCGGCGGCACGCTGGTGCGCGGCATCGAAATGGCTTTCGGCGCCCGCGGCATTCCGGTGGAGCGGACGGGCCTGTCCAAGGCGGCCGCCACCATCTACGGCGAGATATCCGAAGGGCTGTCTGAGGCCGCGCCGGTTCCGGCGAAGCAGAAGCCGGCCGTGATCCAGGCGCTCGACAAGGTCGGCGAGCAGATGGTGGAGGCCGGCCGCGACGTCGTGGCGCTCGTGTCCTTCTTCGGCGAGGTGGTCGCCGCCGCGGGCTCGCTCTTCACCGGCGTCGGTCGCTTCCGTCTGGCCGCCGTGGTGACCCAGCTCGACCGGGTCGCCTTCCGCGCCGTGCCCATCATGGCGCTGATCACCTTCCTCATCGGCGGGATCATCGCCCAGCAGGGCATCTTCTTCTTCCGCGACTTCGGCGCCGACACCTATGTGGTCGATCTCGTGTCGATTCTGACTCTTCGCGAGATCGGCGTCCTCATCGTCTCGATCATGGTGGCGGGGCGCACCGGCTCGGCCTTCACCGCCGAGATCGGCTCGATGAAGATGCGCGAGGAGATCGACGCGCTGAAGGTCATGGGTCTCAATCCCGTCGAGGTCCTGGTCCTGCCGCGGCTCATCGCGCTCGTCCTCGGCCTGCCTCTGCTGACCTTCATCGGCAACATCTCCGCCATCATGGGCGGCGCCATGGTGGCGCAGTTCTACGGGCAGATCCCCCTCGACATCTTCTTCACCCGCATGCAGGAGGAGGTCTCCCAGCGCCATATCTGGGTGGGGCTCTTCAAGGCCCCCTTCATGGCGCTGATCATCGGCCTCGTCGCCTGCATCGAGGGCATGCGGGTCAAGGGCTCGGCGGAGAGCCTCGGCCAGCAAACTACCGCCTCCGTGGTCAAGGCGATCTTCCTGGTCATCGTTCTGGACGGCCTGTTCGCCATCCTGTTCGCCAGCCTCGGCTACTGAGGGAAGGATCGTCCGTGGGAGATTACGAGACCGGTGACGTCATCATCTCCGTCCGCGACGTCGCCATCGGCTTCGGCGAGCGGATGATCATCGACGGCCTCGACCTCGACGTCCGGGCGGGCGAAGTCCTCGGCGTGGTCGGCGGCTCGGGAACGGGCAAGTCCGTGCTCACCCGCTGCATCATCGGCCTCGTGCCGAAGCGCCGCGGCACGATCAGCGTCTTCGACCAGGACCTCGACGGCCTGACGCGTGCCGAACACAAGGCCATCGAGCGGCGCTGGGGCGTGCTGTTCCAGCACGGCGCGCTGTTCTCCTCGCTGACCGTGAAGCAGAACATCCAGGTGCCGCTGCGCGAATATCTCAAGCTCTCCGAGCCGCTGATGGACGAGATCGCCCGGCTCAAGATCGCCATGGTGGGCCTCAAGCCGGACGCGGCCGACAAGTTCCCCTCCGAACTCTCCGGCGGCATGATCAAGCGCGCCGCGCTCGCCCGCGCGCTCGCCCTCGATCCCGAGATCGTCTTCCTCGACGAGCCGACCTCCGGCCTCGATCCCATCGGCGCCGAGGAATTCGACACGCTCATCAGGACGTTACGCGACACCCTGGGGCTGACCGTGTATATGGTGACCCACGACCTCGATAGCCTGGCGCGAATCTGCGATCGCATCGCGGCTCTTGCGGAGGGCAAGGTCATCGCCACGGGAACGATGGAGGACATGGTTCGCCATCCCCATCCGTGGCTGAAGCAGTATTTCGGCGGCGAACGCGCCCGTGCCGCCCGGGTCAAGGCGTGAAGGACGTGAGCTGACGCGCATGGAGACCAAGGCGAACACCACCCTGATCGGCCTGTTCACTCTGGGGGTGCTGGCGGCGTTCGGCCTGTTCCTGTGGTGGTTCCTGCGCGTCGGGGACAGCAGCAACCGCGAGGATTTCCGCGTCGTCTTCACCGGTCCTGTGAGTGGCCTGCGCACCGGCTCGGCGGTCTATTTCAACGGCATCCGCAAGGGCGAGGTGAAGCGGATCGACATCGACCCGAGCGATCCGCGCAAGGTCGTCGCGATCATCGGTCTGCAGCCGGGAACGCCCATCTCCACCGCGACCCGCGCCAACCTGAACGTGCAGCTCCTGTCGGGAATCGCCTCCCTCGGCCTGGTCAACGGACCGGACCCCGCCCAGCCGCTGCAGCGCACGGCCGGCGCGCCGCCGCCCCAGATCGGCCCGGACGTGCCCGGCGGCTCGGACATCATGTCCGGCGCCCAGCAGACCATGAACACCCTGAACGGCCTGGTGAACCGCCTCGATGCGGTGATTGCCGAGGGTCAGGGATCCTTCCAGCAGAGCCTGCGCAACGTCGAGAAGTTCACAGCCGCGCTCGGCGACAATTCCGACGGAGTTCGCGAGTTTCTGGGCCAGACCGGCGAGGCGGCCAAGCAGATCGCGGCGCTCGCCCAGCGGCTCGACCGCGTCACGACCCAGATCGAGGGCATGATGGAGGGCGCCCAGCCCGGCCGCATCACCTCCATCCTGCGCAACATCGACGAGTTGACCGGTGGCCTCAACGCGCAGCGCGACAACTTCGCCGATCTGCTGCGCGACGCACGCACGGCCGCGAGCTCGCTGACCCAGACGCTCGGCACCGTCAACGAGGTGGCGGCGAGCTTCGACGTGCGCGCGCTGAACCGCACGCTTGCCGGCGCCGACCGCGTCATTCAGTCGCTCGACAGCGAGCGTATCGGCCGGGCCATGGCCAATATCGACCGCTTCACCCAGGCGCTCGGCGACAACTCGGCCAACGTCGACCTCCTGCTGAAGAACGCCGGCGAGGTCTCGGGCAAGCTCAACGCCATGGCTGACCGAATCGACGGCCTGCTGAAGAGCTTCACCGGCGATGGAACGAACAACATGTTCGCCGAGTTCACTGCAACGGCGAGGTCGGTCCGCACGCTCGCCGAGCGGCTCGATACCCGCACGGCGCAGCTCACGACGTCCATCTCCGGCTTCACGGATCGGACGATCCGCGATATTCAATCCCTGTCGACCGATGGTCGGCGGACGCTGACGGAACTCGAACGGACCCTGCGCTCGCTGGAGCGCAACCCCCAGAGGTTCATTTTCGGCGGCTCGGGCGTGCCCGAATACAATCGCCGCTAGGGCGAAACTGAAGGTTCGGGCGTGCAGCACACCACGATGGCCGACAAGAGATCGAAGCGGGCAGGGCGCCGCGGCAGCGTTGCGCTGGCGGCGCTGATGACGCTGGCGCTCGCCGGATGCTCGTCCTCCAACGTGCCGCGCGGTTTCGACATCATCGCGCCGACGACCTTTCCCGCCCGCGCCGGCGCCGTCCGCGGCCAGCTTCTGGTCGTCGAGCCCAAGGCCATCGCCAGTCTCGACACCGAGCGCATCGCGGTGCGCGGCCCCGGCGGGGCCTATTCCTACCTGACCGACGGCGCCTGGGCCGACCGCCTGCCCAAGCTGCTGCAGGCCCGCCTCATCCAGTCCTTCGAGAATGCCAACCGGCTGCGCTCCGTCGGCCGTCCCGGCGACCGCCTGGCGTCAGACTGGCAGCTCCTGGCCGAGATCCGCTCCTTCGAGGTCGTGGCCTCCGGCGCCACGGAGGTGGTCGTCGAACTGTCGGTGAAGATCGTCAACGACCGCTCCGGCCGCATCCTGGCCGGCCGGGTCTTCTCCGCCCGTGCCCCGGCCGGCGGCACCGACGCGGTGAACGTCTCCACCGCCTTCAACGGCGCCGTGCAGAGCGTCATGCGCGAGATCGTGCTCTGGTCGACCGGCCAGGTCTGACCGCGCTCCTCAGTCCTCCTCACTCAGACGAAAAAAGGGCGCCTCGCGGGCGCCCTTTTCGCATTCAGGCCCGAGGCCGGCCGCTTCAGTCGAAGCGGCCGCTCGCATGGGCGAGCAGGGTGAACACCTTGCCCGTCTCCGAGGTCAGGTAGGACTTCGCCAGCGACCCGTCCCGGTCGTTGCGGTCGACATCGGCCAGGAGCCGCTGGAACTCGTCGACATAGCGGTCGACGGTCGCCCGGAAGTCGGCGTCGCGGCGGTAGCGGCGGCGCAGTTCGTCGAAGGTCTGCTGGCCCTGGGTCGTGTAGAGCCGGCGCGAGAAGACGTTCCTCTCGCCGCGGCGCCAGCGGTCCCACAAGTCCGCCACCGCCTCGTGGTCGACCATCCGCGCGATGTCCGAGGACAGGGCGTCGAGATTGTCGAGGGCCGCAGCCGGGGCGGGAGTCCGACGCTGGGCCGGCCGCAGCGGCTGGTCCGCCTGCTCCTCGGTGGAGGCGCGGGCGAGGAGGTCCGACAGCCAGCCGCCGGCACGGTCGGCCGCCTTCGGCGCCTCGGCGCGGGGAGGGGCCTCGCGGCGCGGCTCGGCGGCACGGGGCTCGGGCGTCCGCGGCTCGGCGATGCGGGCCTTGGGCGCCTCGCGCACCGGCTCCGACCGCTCTTCGGGCCGCTGCAGCTCGGCGACCGCACCGCGCAGCGGCAGCGGGGCCTCCTCGCGGACCGTCCGGCGGCTCGCCGGGGCGGGCTCGCTCACGTCGAAGGCGCGGCCGGACTTGGCGACGATGTCGTTGAGTTCGGCCAGGGCCTTGATCTGGTCGGCGACGACGCGGCGCATGGCGGCGGCGTTCTCCTGGGTCTCCTTCGGAATCTCGATCATGCCGCGCGACAGCTGGTCCCGCGTCTCCGCCAGTTCCCGCTGGATCTCGCTGCTCATCGCCTTCATGCCCGAAGTGAGGGTCTCGAAGCGCTCGGCGGCCTCGCGGAACAGGGCGTGCATCTCGTGCGTCGCCTGCTCGTAGGCCGAGCGCATGGCGTGGGTGGTGCGCTCGCGCTCCTTGCCGGTGGCGAGGCGCAGCGTCTCCGCCTGCTCGCCGATGGCCTGGGTCGTCTGGTTGGTCGATTCGACCAGCACGCGGCCGATCTCGCGGGCGCGGTTCTCGGCGAGGCCGAGATTGTCGTCGAGCAGCCCGGTGAAGCTCTTCACCAGATTGTCCATGTCCTCGGTCTTGGATGCGAGGTGGTGGACCAGCGCCTCGATGACCTCGCGACGGGCGTCGAAGGAGGCGTCGAGACGCTGCTGCATCTCCTCCACCTGCTCCGCCGCCGCCCCGAGGAGCCGCGCCTGCGCGTCGAACCTCTCGGTGAGCGAGGAGACGTCGCGCAGCACGGCGCCGGCCACATTGGTGAGCTGGCCGATCTGGCCGTTGAGCATCCGCGTCGAGGTCTCGGCGGCGGTGGACGCCGTCTCGGCCGAGGAGGCGAACTGGCTGATGCGCTCGGCGAGCTGGTCGTTGATCGCCGCCAGCGACTGCTCGGTCTGGGACGCGACCTCGCGGATCGAGCCGTTGGTCTCGCCCAGGCGGGCGAGGATCGAGGCGATCTCGCCGCGAAGCTGGTCGTTGGTCGTGGTGAGCGCGACCACCGATTCGCGGGTGTCGGTCTCGATCTGGTTGCGCAGCAGCTCCGAGCTTTCCGACAGGATGCGGGCGGCCTGCTCGCTGGAGTCGGAGATGCCGCGGGTGACGTCGATGCCGGTCTGCGACAGGACGCGGGTGATCTCCGCGCCCTTCTGGCCAATGACCTCGGCGATCGCGCCGCCGCGGTTCTCCAGCGCGCGCACCACGATGTCGCCGACACGGCTGACCTCGTTGGTGATCTGCATGCCGTTGTCGCCGAGGCGGTTGACGAGGTTGTTGCCGCGGTCGTCGAGCAGCGAGGCGAGCTCGGCGGAACGGGCGCCGAGCACCGCGTTGATCTCGTTCACCCGGGTCGACAGGCCCTGGGTGATGTCGGTCGAGATGACGGAGAGCGTGCGCTCCACGTCGTCGGCATTGGCGCGCAGGGTCTGGGTGACCGCCTCGACCTTCTCGGTGAGGGTCTCGGCAATGTGCGAGCCACGGGCGTCGAGCGTCTGGGAGACGAGTTCGAGCCGGCCGACCACCACCTCTTCGAAGCGCGCGACGCGGGTGTCGAGCGTCTCCGCCACTTCCAGGGCGCGGCCGCCGAGGGTGCGGTTGATCTCCTCGGCCTTGTCCGACAGCGTCGCGGTGATGAGGTCGGACTTGGAGGTGAGGGTGTAGGTTACCTCGTCCGACTTCTCGCTGAGGAGGCGGGTGATCTCGTCCGACTTGGAGGTCAGCGTGTAGGTCACCTCGATCGACTTGTCGGAGAGGAGGCGGGTGATCTCGTCGGACTTGGCCGCCAGCGCATAGGCGACCTCCTCCGACTTGTCGGTGAGCAGGCGGGTGATTTCGCCGGACTTGGAGGCGAGCGTATAGGTCACGTCCGCCGACTTGTCGGAGAGGATGCGGGTGATGTCCTCGGACCGCGCCGCGAGATTCTGGGCGATGTCCTCGGAGGTCGTGGCGAGATTGCGCGCCATCTCCTCGGAGCGGGTCGCCAGGTTCTGGGCGATGTCCTCGGAGGTGGTGGCGAGGTTGCGCGCCATTTCCTCCGACCGGGTCGTCAGGTTGAAGACGATCTGGTCCGACTTGTCGTTGAGCAGGCGGGCGAGGTCGTCCGACTTCGAGGTGAGGCTCGAGGCGATCTCGTCGGACTTGGACGTCAGGTTCGACGCGATCTCGTAGGAGCGCGTCGCCAGGTTGTTGGCGATCTCGTCCGACTTGGAGGTCAGCGTCTGGGTGATCTCGTCCGACTTCGAGGTGAGGTTGTAGGTGATCTCGGCCGACTTGTTCTCCAGCGCCTCGGTCACCGCCTTGCCGCCCTCGCCGAGCACCTTGGCGAGTTCGAGCGTGCGGTTGGCCAGCGTCTCGTTGAAGGCTTGGGCGCGGGTGTCGAGCGCCTGGTCGATGCGCGCCAGGCGCCCGTCCAGGGCCTCGGTGATCTCGCCGGACTGGCGGGCGACGCGCTCGGCGAACTCACGGGCATCGCCGGCAATCCGGTCGGCGAGAGCCGTGCCCTTGCCCGAGATGGTCTCGTCGAGGGCCGAGATGTGGCCGGTGAGCTTGTGGTCGAGCAGGGCGGTGTGATTGGCGACCTGCTCGGTCAGCAGAGAGGCGTGGGCGCCGACGCGGCTCTCGAAGTCGCCGGTCAGGCGGCCCACCGCATCCTCGAGGTTGATGGCGTGGCGGCTGACCGAATCCTCCAGCATCGTGGCGTAATGCGCGACCCGGCCCTCGAACGAGGAGGTGTGGCGCAGGATCGCCTCGTCGAGGCCGGTGGCGTGCTGCGACACGCGGCCCTCGAACTCGGCGGCATGGCGGCCGATCGCCTCTTCGAGCGCGCCGGCGTAGTGGCTGACGCGGCCCTCGAACTGGGCGGTGTGGCGGCCCATGGTTTCGTCGATGGCGGCGGCGTAGTGGCCGACGCGGCCCTCGAACTGGGTGGTGTGGCGGCCCATCGTCTCGTCGAGGGTCGACACGTAGTGGCCGACGCGGACCTCGAACTGCGAGGTGTTGCGGACGATGACGTCCTCGAGGTTCGCCGCGTGCTGGCCGATCCGGGTGTCGAAGCCGGAGGTGTAGCGGATGAACGCGTCTTCGAGGTTGGCGGCCTGGGCCCCCATGCGCGTCTCGAAGCCGCTGGTGTAGCGGGCATAGGCCTCCTCGAGGCTCGCGGCCTGCTCGCCCATGCGCGTATCGAAGCCGCTGGTATAGCGGTTGAAGGCATCCTCGAGCCCGGTCGCGTGGGCGGCGACGCGCGTCTCGAAGCTGCTGGTATAGCGGCTGATGGAGTCCTCGAGGCTGGCGGCATGGGCCGCGACGCGGCTCTCGAAGCCGGACGTGTGGCGATTGATGGCGTCGTCGAGCGCCACCACGTTCTGGGCGATGCGGGTGACGACGGCCTCGCCCTGGGCGGTGGCGGTCTCGGTGATCTCGCCGGCCACGCGCTGCAACTGGCTGGTGACCTCCTCGCCGCGGAGGGCGAGGGCGTTGGTCACCTGGGCGCCGATGTCGCCGATGCGCTGGGTGAGGTCCGTGCCCTGGGTCGCGAAGGTCGAGAGCACGTCGGTGCCGGCGAGCTCGATCTCCTCGCGCAGGTTGGCGGTCCGCTCCGAAATGGCGGTGGTGACGGTCTCGCTGGCGCGGTGCAGCGCGAGTTGCACGTCCTGCGCCTTCTCGGTGAGGCTCTCGACCACCTGGATGCCGACGTCGCCGATGGCGTTCTTGGCTTCCGCGGTGCGCTGGGTGATCGCCTCGGCGATGAGCTGGCCGGTGACGGCCAGGCGCTTGTCGAGCTCGTCGCCGTGGGTGGTGACGGTCTGGTGCAGCTTGTCGCCGGTCTCGGCGATGCGGTCGGCGAGGGCGCCGCCGCGCACGGTGATGGTCTCGGCGACGTAGCTGCCGGTGGAGTCGAGCTTGCTGACCACCTCGGAGCCGCGCTCGGTGAGCTCGCCCACCAGGCGCTCGCCGGTGTCGCGCAGGCGCGTGGTGACCTCGTTGCCGCGCAGCGACAGCTCGGAGACGAAGGCTTCGCCCGTTTCGCGCAGGGTGGTGGTGACCTCGCCGCCCCGCGTCGCCAACTCGTAGACCAGCGTCTCGGCCGTCGATTTGAGCACGGCGTTGACCTCGCCGCCGCGGGTGGAGAGTTCGTAGACCAGGCTCTCGCCGGTATCCTTCAGGCGGCTCGTGACCTCGTTGCCGCGCAGCGACAGTTCGGAGACGAAGGCTTCGCCCGTCTCGCGCAGCGTGGTGGTGACCTCGCCGCCGCGGGTGGAGAGCTCGCCCACCAGGGTGAGGCCGGTGTCGCGGATCGTCGAGGCGACGTAATCCCCGCGGGTGGAGAGCTCGCCGATGAGGTTCTCGCCGGTGTCGCGCAGCGTCGAGGCGACATAGTCGCCGCGGGTCGACAGCTCGGTGATGATGTTCTCGCCGGTCTCCTTCAGGGTGGAGGTGACGAAGCCGCCGCGGTCCGACAGCTCGGCGATCAGCGCATCGCCGGTCTCGCGCAGGGTGGAGGAGACCTCACTGCTGCGGGCGGCGAGTTCGGATATCAGCGTCTCGCCGGTGATGCGCAGCGTCTGCGACACCTCACCGGTGCGGGCCGTCAGCTCGGTTACCAGGCTGTCGCCGGTCTCCTTCAGGCGCGCCGACACCTCGTCGGAGCGGGAGGCGATGGCCTGGGTGATCTCGGCGCTGGTGAGCGCTAGGTGGTTGGTCATCGCCGTGCCGGTCTCGGACAGCTTGGCCGCCATGCTCGTGCCCGTCTCCGCCATGGTGACGGTGACGATGTTGCCGGTGTCGGTCAGCACCGAGGTGACGCGGTCGCCGGTCGTCGACAGGGCGCGGGTGACCTCGTCGCTGGTGGAGGCTAGGCGGTCGACGATGTCGGAGCCGCGCAGCTGGATCTGGTCGATCATCGTGTCGCCGGCGCGGCCGAGCGCCAGGGTGATGGCCTCCGCCTTCTCTCCGAGCGAGGAGGTGACGCGCATGCCGGATTCGTCGATGCGGCGGGCGAGCTGGTCGCCGGCATCGGCGATCTGGCTGGCGACCTGCTCGTGGACGCCGGTCATGGACGAGCGCACGCGCTCCGCATTGGTGACGATGGCCTCGCGCTGGGTGACGAGTTCCTCGATGAGCGCGCGCACGCGCAGCTCGTTGTCGCTGTAGGCGCGCTCGAGCGAGGCGACCTCGTTGTGGACGAGCGTCTCCAGCTCGCCGGCGCGGGCCAGCGCCCGCTCCACGCCGTCGCCCATGGCGGCGACCTCGCGGCGGATCGCCTGGCCGACCGAGACGACGGCCTCGCGCGCCACCGTCTCCGGCTCGGCGAGGCGGAGCGCCACTTCGCCCATCCCCTGGGCGACGATCCGCATTTCCTGAGAGCGGCGGATGAGCGCGCCCATGACGAAGAAGAACATCACCGGCAGCAGCAGCACGGCGGCGAGGGTGAGCGTCTGCGGCGCCAGCGGGTCGGGCAGGGTGGTGCCGTAGACGCGGGAGGCGATGGCGAGGCCTGCGCCGAGCCAGCCGATGGAGAGGAGGGCGGCAACCCACAGCGGCGTGGTGGAGGGCCGGCGCGACAGCCGCTCCAGCATCTGGGCGAGATCACGGCGGTCGTCGTTCGCCGGCGGCTGCGAGGGCGAAACCACCTGGTCGGACCGCCGGGCATCGGCGAACAGGTCCTCGTCGACCCGCATCGCCTCGCTGGAGCTGCGCGATGCGCCGTCGCGTCCGCCCGTCCGCGTCGCCGTCTTCGCCTGGTCTTCGCTGGCCAGGTTCAGTGCGTCCTGGATGGCCGCGAGGGCCGCCTCGGCCGGATCCTGCGCCTTCTTCGGAGTGTTCGCCATGGTGTCGCCCGCATCCTTTGACTGCCGACCGTCCTGCAATCCACCCGGTGCCTGCGCCCCAAGTGCCTCTTGGACGCAACCAACGCGGATGGCAGACAACAGTCCGCCGCAGCATGTAATCTACCGGGGGGTCCTAAGGATTGAAACCTACCGGAGCCGCAGTTTCGGATTCATCGTTAACGGATAGGTAACCATGACCGACGAAGGGCGTCCCGCCAAAGGCCGTGGCAAGCCGGGTGCCGTCGCGTCTTCCTCGGCCGGGCCGAGCCCGGTTCAGCGCCGCTGGCTCGCCCGCGGTGCCGACCAGCCCGGTGGAAAACTTCCCCTCTTCGACACCGACGGGCGCGAGGTCCCGAAGGCGACCATCCGCGCCTGCCTCGCCGCAGGCTGGGCGGAGCCGTGGTTCGCCAATCCTGTGAAGCCGGACTGGCTCGTCTGCAAGCTGACGGCGGAGGGCTATCGCGCCGTCGGCCGCGAGCCGCCGGCCACCGTCTGAGGTCCCCTATCCTTTTACCTTCGGTCAACCGAACGGTTCGAATTCGCGGATAAACCGTCCGGCTTTAACCCCTCTTTGGCCCGCCCGCCGCCATGGTCGGCGCATAGGGACGAGGGGAGGCACAACCTCCTCCACTGGCACAACGGCCGCTGAGGGGCGGCCTTCGTCAACAGGGGACACAATGACCATGGCGCGTATCATGTCGGACGAACATCTGGGCAGCAGCCTGCCCGTCGACCTCACCCATCTGTCGCGGCAGACCTTCGGCGACCACGACCTGGAGCGCGAGGTACTGGTGCTCTTCGAGCGTCAGTCGCGCACCATGCTGGAGCGCCTGCGCAACGCCACCAACGCCAAGACCTGGGCCGAGGCCGCCCACACGCTCAAAGGCTCGGCCCTCGGCATCGGCGCCTTCGGCGTCGCCCAGGCGGCCGAGGCGGTCGAATGCGATCAGGTCGACCATCTCTCCTCGCGCGCGTGGGACGACCTCGCCCGTCTCGAGAGCGCGGTGGCCGAGGCCAACGGCTTCATCGCCACGCTGCTGCGCGCGGCCTGAACCGGCCCGCTCGCGCGGAAGGAATGCCCGCCCGCCACTGGCGGACCGGCATGCCTTTCGCTATGTGACGTCCATGGGAACCGCCGCGCGGCCGTAGCGGCGGTTTCTTCGTGTCGGGACCTGTGCCGGGTCCGCCGACGTCACGGGAAGGGCAGGGAGCCGATGCCTCAGATCATCTTCATCGACCACGCCGGGGAGAAGCGGCCGGTGGACGCCGCTGCCGGCTCCACCGTCATGGAAGCCGCCATCAAGAACGGCGTTCCCGGCATCGTCGCCGAATGCGGCGGCGCCTGCGCCTGCGCCACCTGCCACGTCTATGTCGACGACGCCTGGAAGGAAGCCACGGGCGAGCCCTCCCACATGGAGGAGGACATGCTCGACTTCGCCTTCGACGTGAAGCCGACCTCGCGCCTGTCGTGTCAGATCAAGATCACCGACGCCATGGCCGGCCTGATCATCCACACCCCCGAGCGGCAGGGCTGAGGCGCCGCCCCTGCTCCGGCAGGGGCGCCATGTGCCGATCGGTCTTGGCAAGAGACGCCGAACCCGGTTGATGGCGGGCAGACGCGCGGAGACAAGCGCATGCCCCCCCAGACGGCCGAACGGCCGCTCGCCGCCATCGCCGCCCAGTTCGTCTGCTTCACGCTCGTTTCGGTCGCCGACACGATCCTCAAGATCATCGTCACCGAACTGCCGAGTTGGCAGATCATGGCGCTGCGCAGCGGCTCCGGCCTCGCCATCCTGACGCCCATCGTCCTCGTCCAGATGCTGCGCGGCCGCGGCACCATCGTCACGCGCCGCCCCTTCGCCCACCTGTTCAGGGCGAGCCTTTCCGCGGTCTCCGTCTTCGCCTATTTCGAGGCCCTGCGGGAACTCGACCTGCCGGTCGCCACCGCCATCCTCTTCGTCACGCCCTTCTTCGTCGTGGCGCTCTCCGGCCTCGTCCTGCGCGAGCCGGTGGGCCTCAACCGCTGGATCGCCGTCGCCGTCGGCTTCCTCGGCGCCCTCGTCATCATCCGGCCGGGGCCGGAGGGCGTCTCCGTCGCCGCGCTCCTCGCCGTGCTCTCGGCCGCCACCTGGGGCGGCGCCATGGTCGCTATCCGGGCGCTCGGCAAGACCGAGGGGACGCTCTCGGTCCTCTTCTATTTCAACCTGTTCATTTGCCTGATCTCGCTCTGCTTCGCCCTGCCGGGCTGGCAGCCCGTGCCGCTCTGGCTCCTCGGCGTCATCGCCCTCAACGCGGTGATCCAGCTCGTCGCCCAGTCCTTCATGCTGATGGCCTTCCGCTTCGCCTCGGCCTCCGTCTCGGCGCCGGTGCAATATACCCAGCTCCTCTGGTCGGTCGCCGCGGGCTGGTTCGTCTTCTCGGTCATTCCCGGCCCGCAGGTCTTTCTCGGGGCGGCGATCATCGTCGCGAGCGGCCTCTATCTCATCTGGTCGGAGCGGCGCTCCCGACGCGCCGGCTGAGGCCGCGGCCCTTGCCCCTGCGTCGGGGAGGGGGCACATGAAGGGCGATGGGAACCACGATGCGCCGGCTGATCCTGTTCAGGCATACGAAATCGGACTGGCCGGCCGGCATGGTCGATTTCGAGCGCCCGCTCGCCCCGCGCGGACGCCGCGCCGCGCCGCTCATGGGTCGGATGATCCTCGACCGAGGCCTGGTTCCCGACCGGGTGGTCGTCTCCCCCGCTGCGCGCACGGTGGAGACCTGGGCCCTGGCCAGCGCCGGCCTCGTCCAGCTTCCCCCCGGCGAGCAAGACGGCCGGATCTACGAGGCGCCGGCTTATTTGCTGGCCGCCGTCATCCGCGAGACGGCGGACGAGGTCGGAACGCTCCTCCTCGTCGGCCACAATCCCGGGATCGAGAGCCTCTGCGAGGAGATCGTCGGCGGCGGCCCGCCGGACCAGCGTCGCCGCCTGTCGCGCAAATACCCGACCGGCGGGCTCGCCGTCATCGACTGCGCCATCGACCGCTGGGCCGATCTTGCTCCCCGCTGCGGCACGCTGGTCTCGTTCACCGTGCCGCGCGACCTCGACAGCGAGGCCGAATAGATGGTCTGGACCGGCTGGGTGAACGAGACGCGGCTCGCGGCGCGGTCCATCGCGGCCTATGCGACGGACTGGGTCAATCCGACCCTGAGGCTCGGCGTCACCGGCCTGTCGCGCTCGGGCAAGACCGTCTTCATCACCGCTCTGGTGCACGGCCTGCTCACGGCCTCGCGCTGGCCGGTCTTCGAGCCACAGGCGCAGGGGCGCATCGCGCGCGTGCGCCTGGAGCCGCAGCCCGACGACGGCATTCCCCGCTTTCCCTACGAGGATCACCTGGCCACGCTCACCGGCCCGCGGGAATGGCCGGAGGGGACAAAGCGCATCAGCGAAATCCGCCTGGCCATTGATTTCGCATCGAATGCGGGGTTCATGCGGGGAACCGAGAAGACCCTCACCCTCGACATCGTCGACTATCCCGGGGAGTGGCTTCTCGACCTGCCGCTGCTGGCGCAGTCCTATTCCGAATGGTCGCGGCGCAGCATCGAGGCGGCCCGCCGCCCGCCGCGCGCCGCACTCGCCGAAGAGTGGCTCACCGCCACCGACGAGGTCGAGCCCTTCGGCAAGGGCGGGGAAGCCGAGGCCCGGCGCCTCGCCGACAAGTTCACCCGCTACCTCAAATCCTGCCGCGACGAGCGCGTCTCGCTCTCCACCCTGCCGCCCGGGCGCTTCCTGCTGCCCGGCGAGATGGAGGGCTCGCCCGCGCTCACCTTCGCGCCTCTCGACCTCGCGGGCCGCGAACCCGCCGGCGACAGCCTCGCCGCGCTGATGGAGAAGCGCTTCGAGAGCTACAAGCGGCTGGTGGTGATGCCCTTCTACGCCAACCATTTCGCCACGCTCGACCGTCAGGTGGTGCTGGTCGACGCGCTCGCGGCGCTCAATGCGGGGCCGGCGGCGCTCGCTGATCTCGAACTGGCGCTCGCCGACGTGCTCACCGCCTTCCGCCCGGGCAGCAATTCCATCCTGTCCTCCATGCTGGCACGGCGCATCGACCGCATCCTCTTCGCCGCCACCAAGGCCGACCACCTGCACCAGACGAGCCACGACCGGCTGGAGGCGCTGCTCAAGCGCCTGACCGACCGGGCGATCCGCCGCGCCGAGTTCGCCGGCGCGCGCGTCGAGCCCGTCGCGCTGGCTTCCCTCCGCGCCACCCGCGAAACCACCGTCACCCGACGCGGCCAGAGCCTGCCCTGCATCGTCGGCACGCCCATGCCGGGCGAGCAGGCCGGCGGCGAGACCTTCGACGGCTCCCGCGAGGTGGCGGTATTCCCGGGCGAACTGCCGGCCGACCCCACGGGGCTCTTCGCCGGGCCGGACGCCTTCCGCGGCGAGGATTATCGCTTCGTCCGCTTCCTGCCGCCCAAGGCCGATCCGACCCAGGCCCTGCCGCATATCCGCCTCGACCGCGCGGTGGAGTTCCTCATCGGAGACCGGCTGGCATGAGCAAGGCCCCGCCCCTGAAACCGCAGGTCTTCCGCCTCGATTCCGATGAGGTCGAGATCGCCCCGCCCAGCGACGCGCCGGTGGTCGACCGGCCGGCGGAGTCGGTGATTGCCGAAGAGGCGGCGCCGCCGCCCGCCGGGCCGAGCCTGTGGACGCGGCTGTTCTGGACCGGCCTCGGCGGCCTCGTCTCGCTGGCCTTCGGCATTGCCGTGTCGACGCTCATCGACGACCTGTTCAACCGCGCCGCCTGGCTCGGCTGGGCCGGCGTCGCGGCGCTCGTGCTCTTCCTGATCGGTGGCCTCGCCCTGCTCGGGCGCGAGGTCTTCGCCTTGCGCAGCCTCGCCCGCCTCGACACGCTGCGCGAACGCGCGGCGCGGGCGCTCCTCGACAAGGACGACCGGGCCGCCGCCCGTGTCGCGAGCGACCTTCTCGCCGCCATGGCGGTCAACGCCCGCACAGCCCGTGGTCGCACGGCCGTCCAGGCCGCATTCGCCGAGGGCATCATCGACGGCGTCCAGCGCCTGCGGATCGTCGAGCGCGAGCTCATCGAGCCGCTCGACCGCGAGGCGACGCGGCTCGTGGCCGAGGCGGCGCGGCGCGTCTCTGTCGTCACCGCCGTCAGTCCGCGCGCGGCGGTCGACCTCGCCATGGTCTTCGCCACCGCCGTCAGGCTCATCCGGCGCATCGCGGAGGTCTATGGCGGCCGGCCGGGCACGCTGGGCATGGTCAAGCTCATCCGCCACGTCCTCGCGCACATGGCGGTGACCGGCGGCATGGCGGCCGGCGACACAGTGCTCGACCAGATCGTCGGCCACGGCCTGGCGGCGAAGCTCTCCGCCAAACTGGGGGAGGGGGTGCTGAACGGGCTGCTCACCGCCCGCCTCGGCATCACCGCCATCGCCGTGTCGCGCCCGCTGCCCTATATCGGCGCGCCGCGGCCGGACGTGCGCGACCTCGTCGGCGACGCCATCACCCTGCGCGGCGACAAGGGCTGAGGCGGCTCAAGGCCGGGGTTTGGCGGCGGGCAGGAGAATGGCCGGCGGGTCCAGCGGGTCGAAGTCGTCGGGCCGGTTCTTGGTCAGCCACAGCGACATCTGCCAGACCGTGTAGCCGCCGATGAAGACGACGAGACCCATCAGGCCCCAGTTGACCGCGCGGATCGCCTGCACCGTGAGATAGGCGAGCGAGACGGCGAGGCCCGCGGTCGTCGCGGCGATGATCACGTAGCGCCAGGCCGGTTCTCCGGCGATGAACCGCGCCTTGGGCGAGGTCCGCGCGATGGTGGCGCAGAGGACACGCACGAAGGCGGCGAAGGGCGCGTCATGGGCCTCGATCTCCACCATGCCGCGCCAGGAGACGTTGGAGAACCAGATCGTCTTGCCCAGGCGCTGGCGCACCTCCAGCCGGTAACGGCGGGTGTAGAGATTGGCCGGGCGGAAGACGAGGCGCACGCTCTCGATCTGGTGCAGCGGCAGCCGGCCGGAGGAGCGCCCGTCGGACCAGGCGAGATCGCGCTCCTCGATGGTGAAGCTGATCTCCGGCCCGATGAGCTTGGGCCGATGGCGGAAGGTCGGCCGCCCCTCGGCGTCGCGCCACAGGGCGGTGTCGTCCGGGGTGGCGTCGGCAGGGGCGGCGGAACGGGTCATGGCGCGTCTCTACACGCGGCTTGGACGCAGCGGAAGGCGGCGAGCGCGCCCAGCGTAACCTTACCGCGAGGTCGCATCGCCGCAGGGCCGCCGCGCGCCCTCCGCCGGGGCCTGCGGCCTTGCCTCGCCGGCCGGCCCAAGCCATGATCCCCGCACGTTTTTTCGCCTTCGCGTCGGGAGTGTTCCATGAAGGCCATCATCGTCGGCGGCGGTGTCGGGGGACTGACCACCGCCCTCATGCTCGCCGAGCGCGGCATCGGCTGCGAGGTCTACGAGCAGGCCTCCGAAATCCGCGAGCTCGGGGTCGGCATCAACACCTTGCCGCACGCGATCAAGGAACTGGCCGGGCTCGGCCTGCTGCCGCGCCTCGACGACGTCGCCATCCGCACCCACGAACTGATCTACACCAACCGCTTCGGCCAGGAGATCTGGCGCGAGCCGCGCGGTGTGGAGGCCGGCTTCGACGTGCCGCAGTTCTCCATCCATCGCGGCCGGCTGCAGACCGTCATCCACCAGGCGGTCCGTGCGCGGCTCGGCGAGAGCCGCATCTTCACCGGCCACCGGCTCGGCGCCTGGAAGCAGGACGACGGCGGCGTCACCGCCTGGTTCTTCGACCGCGAGGGCCGCCATGTCCGCACCGCCCATGGCGACGTGCTGATCGGTGCCGACGGCATCCACTCCACCGTGCGCCGCTCGCTCTTCCCGAAAGAGGGCCCGCCCGCCTGGAACGGCATCATGCTGTGGCGCGGCGCGCTGGACTGGCCGGATTTCCTCACCGGCCGCTCCATGGTGATCGCCGGCGGCATGAGCGCCAAGCTGGTGATCTATCCGATCGCCGAGGGCCTCGCCCCGGGGCGGAAGCTGACCAACTGGGCCATCGCCGCCAAGATCGGCGAGAACAACGCGACGCCGCCGCGCCGCGAGGACTGGTCGCGTCCCGGCCGGTTCGAGGACATCATGCCCTATCTCAAGCGCTTTTCGCTGCCCTATCTCGACGCGCAGCGGATGATCGAGGCGACGCCCGAGTTCTGGGAATATCCGATGTGCGATCGCGACGCGCTGCCGCGCTGGAGCCACGGCCGCGTGACGCTCCTCGGCGACGCTGCGCATCCCATGTATCCCGTCGGCTCCAACGGCGCCTCGCAGGCGATCCTCGACGCGCGCTGCCTCGCCGACCTCCTCGTGTCCGCCGACCATCCGGTCCAGGCGCTGTGGGCCTATGACCAGGAACGTCTGCCGGCGACCGCCCAGATCGTGCGCATGAACCGCAAGGGCGGCCCGGAGGGTGTCATCGACGCGGTGGAGGAGCGCGCGCCCGAGGGTTTCACCGACATCGACACGGTGCTGTCCTTCGAGGAGCGCAAGGCCATCGTGCGCGGCTATGCCTCGACGGCGGGCTTCTCGCAGGACAAGGTCAACCGTAAGGCGGCCTGACCTCCTCGACACGGTCGGGGGCCGCCGTGCCCCCGGACGGTTTCCCGATGATCGCCAATGCCCGCATGCGCGAGGCCGCGCTTCTCCTTCTCGGCTGCGGGATCTGTCTCGGCGCGACCCTGCCGCTGCAGAAACTGGCGGCTGCGGCCGGCGTGCAGCCGGCCTCCTGGGTCTTCGTCTCGACGCTCGGCGCCAGCATCCTCCTCACCATCGGCGCGGTGGCGAGGGGGCGTGCGCCGTCGCCGCGCCACCGGGTCTATTACCTGATCGCGGCGCTGGTCTCCTTCGTCATCCCCAACCTCATCATCTACGTGGTGATTCCGAAGATCGGCGCCGGTCTGGCGGGCATGATGTTCGCCCTTTCGCCGATCCTGACGCTGACGGTCGCCTCCATCGTCGCGCGGCGCGTGCCGCCGCTTCTCGGCGTCGTCGGCATCGTCGTGGGTCTGGCGGGCGTCCTCGTCATCATCGCCTTTCGCGGCGACGGCGCCGGCAGCGACACCTCGCTGCGCTGGGTATTGCTGGCCCTGTGCATCCCGGTCTGCCTGGCCTCCGGCAACGTCTACCGGTCGCACAACTGGCCGGCGGGCGCGGATTCGCTCTCGCTCGCCTCGGCCATCAACATCGTGGCGGCGGCGCTGCTCTTGACGGCCGTCTTCGCGTCGGGGGAGGGGGTCCAGGGCCTTACCGGGGTTCTCGGCGTGCCCGGTCTCATCATCGCGCAGATCATCGCCACGGGCGCCAACCTCGCCATGTTCTTCCGCCTGCAGCAGGTGGGCGGGCCGGTCTATCTCAGCCAGATCGGCTATGCCGCCGCGGCCGTGGGGCTCGTCGCGGGCACGCTGATCCTCGGCGAAACCTATGCGCCCGCCACATGGGCGGGCGCTGTCGTCGTCGTCGTCGGCGTCGCCCTCGTCACCTATGCGCAGGCGCGGGCGACGCCGTCCTGATCACGCGCCGGGCGGCGGCGGCAGGAAGACCACCTCGTGCTTGGCCGAGAGCGCCACCACGGCGTCCGGGTTCTGCTCGGGCAGGGAATGGATGCCCCAGAACAGGTCGTAGAGCTTGCGGGTCGGCGAGACCCAGAAGAAGCACTTCACCGTCTGGTCGGTCTTGTTGAAGATGCCGTGGGCGAGGCCCATGGGCAGGCGGATGAGGTCGCCGGCGGTCGCCACGAACTCCTTGCCCTCCAGCACGAGGTCGAAGCGCCCCTCGAGCATGTAGATGAACTCGTCCTGGGTCGGGTGGATGTGCGGCGGCACGAAGGTGCCGGGCGGGAAGGTGGCGTGCCAGGACATGGAGGTCTCGCTGACCTGCTTGGGCACATAGGTCTGGCCGAGAATGTTCCAGACGATCCCGTCAATCCCGGTTCCGGCCTTGGTGATGCCGGCGCTCATCGGCTGCATGATTGTCCCCTCTGAAAGACGTCGGCGCGGATCAAACCGCATGCATCGGGCGACGGCAACCGCCGCCCCGCGTTAAGCTTAGCGGGCCTGCCTTGCAGCCCTGCGACGGGCCCGGCCGCAGCAGGCCATGGCGGCGCGGCCTCACTCGCGCTATCCCTCCTCGTCGCCCTCGAGGATCTTTCCCGCCATGCTGACCTTCACCCGCCACGCCGCCGGCCGCTCCGACCGCATCGCCGTCGAACTCGAGACCCTGGTCGTCGCCGGCTGGGCCGGCCGCGACGAGGCCGCGATCCAGCACCATATCCACGAACTCGCCGCCATCGGCGTGCCGCCGCCGTCCTCCGTGCCGGTCTTCTACCGCGGCGCCGCCGCGCTGGTCACGCAGAGCCGGCGCGTCGAGGTGCTCGGCCCCGATTCCTCCGGCGAGATCGAGCCGGTCGTCCTGTCGCTCGCCGACGGGCTCTGGGTGACGGTCGGCTCCGACCATACCGACCGCAAGGCCGAGACCTACGGCATCGCCCTGTCCAAGCAGATGTGCGCCAAGCCGGTCGGCACCATCCTGTGGAAATACGAGGAGGTCGCGCCCCACTGGGACCAGCTCATGCTGCGCGCCCATGCGGTGATCGGCGGCGAGCGCGTGCTCTACCAAGAAGGGCCGCTCGCCCAGCTCCGCCCGCCCCCGGACCTCATCGCCAAGTGGACCGGCCGCGACACCCTGCTGCCGGCGACCCTCATGTTCGGCGGCACGCTCGGCGCCATCGGCGGCATCCGGCCGGCGGCGCGCTTCGAGATGGAGTTGATCGACCCGGTGCTGAACAGGACGATCGCCCACGCCTACGACATCGTGGACCTGCCCGTGGTGAGCTGATCAGGCGAAGCGAAGGGTGGCGAACGGGGCCGGTTGCTCCCGCCCGCCGCCCGCCCTACTTCGGCTCCTTGCGCGTCGGGTCGAAGTGCTTCCTCAGATCCTTCCAGCAGTCGGTGTAGTTCGGCTGCAGGGTGGAGAGTTCGCTGGCCCACTTCGTCACGCGCTGCGGAAAGCGCGTCTCGAACATGAAGGCCATGGTGCCCGTCAGCTTGGTGGGCTTCAGCTCCGCGTTGCTGGCATGTTCGAAGGCGGTCATGTCCGGCCCGTGCGGCAGCATGCAGTTGTGCAGGCTCATGCCCCCCGGCACGAAGCCCTCCGGCTTGGCGTCGTAGACGCCGTAGATGAGCCCCATGAACTCGCTCATCAGGTTGCGATGGTACCAGGGCGGGCGGAACGTGTTCTCGCCCACCATCCAGCGCTCGGGGAAGATGACGAAGTCGACATTGGCGGTGCCGGGCGTCTCGGAGGGCGCCGTCATCACCGTGAAGATCGAGGGATCGGCGTGGTCGAACAGGATCGGGCCGACGGGCGAGAAGTGCCTGAGGTCGTATTTGTAGGGGTAGTAGTTGCCGTGCCAGGCGGCGACGTCCAGCGGCGACTGGTCGATCGGCGCCGCATAGAGCTCGCCGCCCCACTTGGCATAGATGGTTGAGGGCTCCTCGCGATCCTCGTAGGCCGCCACGGGGGTGAGGAAGTCGCGTGAATTGGCCAGGCAGTTGGCGCCGATGGGCCCGCGGTCCGGCACGGTGAAGGCGCCGCCGTAATTTTCGCAGACATAGGCGCGGGCCGGCCCGTCGACGAGCTCGACCTTGAAGACCACGCCGCGCGGAATGATGCAGATCTCGCCCGGCTCGATCTCGATGATCCCGAACTCGGTGCAGAAGCGCAGCCGATTCTCCTGGGCGACGACGAGGAACTCGCCGTCGGCGTTGAACATGTATTCGTTGGCCATGGAGCGGGTGACGACCAGCACATGGGCGGCCATGCCGACCTGGGTGTCGGAATCGCCCGCCGTCGTCACGGTCCACAGGCCGTTGACGAAGGTGACGGGGTCGGCGGGGATCGGGGTGGGGTCCCAGCGCAGCTGGTTGATCGGCAGGTCGCTCTCGTTCCGGGCCTCGGGCGCGGTGCGCATCAGCCCCTTGTCGACCTTCCGGTAGCGGCCGGAATGTTTCACCGAGGGGCGGATGCGGTAAAGCCAGGAGCGCTGGTTGGTCGCCTGCGGGGCGGTGAAGGGCGAGCCGGAGAGCTGCTCCGCATAGAGCCCGTAATTGCACTTCTGCGGCGAGTTGCGGCCGATCGGCAGGGCGCCTGGCAGGGCCTCCGTCTCGAAGGAATTTCCGAAGCCCGACATGTACTGGAGCGTGCCGCCGCCGCGGCCGTCGGTGGGCACGAAGCCCGTCACATATTGCAGGGTCATGGCGTTCCTCCGGTTCTTGTCGCCTCATTCATTTAGTTGCAGTTGCAACTATCGTCAAACGGGTGTCCCCGTGGCGCTTCGCGTCTTCGGCTCAGGCGAGGGCGTCGCGGCCGAAGCGCCGCTGCAGCATAGCCATGATGCCGAGCGCCACCAGCGCCGTGCCGAAGGCGAACAGCAGCGTCGCGTTCGGTCCGGCCTGCCGCATCAGGAAGGCGAACACCATGGGCGACATGGCGAAGGCGACGTTGAGCGGCAGGTTCAGCCGCCCGCTCATGGTCGCATAGGTCTCCTTGCCGAACAGGGCGAGGGGAGCGACGTTGCGCACCACGGTCATGGCACCCGCCGACAGGCCGAAGGCCAGGACGAAGGCCACCGCAGCCGGCGCCGAGGCCGGCCCGAGCACCGGCAGCAGCATGGCGAAGGGCATCAGCCCCGTCGCGATGAGGCCGACGGTCAGGATACCGACCGCGCGGCCGAAGATCATCTCGGCGAGGCGCGAGGCGACCTGTGCCGGTCCCATCAGGCTGCCGACGAAGACGGCGAAGGCCAGGGGATGGCCCGACATCCGCAGCAGTTCCACGAGTTGCAGCGGCAGGCCCCAGGAGATGAAACCGGTCAGCGAGAAGGTGCCGGCCATGAGCACGAAGGCGGCACGCCGCCGCTCCGGGGCCAGGGCCGGGGCCGGCGCCGTTCCCGCGACATGGCGCGCCGGGCGGTCCTCCTCCCGCGTCAGTGGCGCCACGAAGATGGCGTGGACGGGGGCACAGACCGCGAGGTTGAGGGCGGCGAAGACGAGGCACATGCCGCGCCAGCCGAGGGTCGGCTCAAGCCAGGTGCCGAGCGGCCAGAACACGCTGGAGGAGAGGCCTCCCAGCAGCATGAGCAGGCCGATCGCCTGCCGCGCCTTCGGGCCCGCCATCTGCGCGATGGCGGCGGCCGGCGCCTGGGTAAGCACCAGCGGCATGCCGAGGCCGATCAGCATCCAGCCGAGGAGATACGTCGTCGTCCCCTGCGCATGGGCGATGGCGAGCAAGGCGAGGGCGAGGAACAGCGATCCCGCCACCATCGGCCAGCGGGCTCCGTAGGCGTCCACCAGGCGGCCGAAGCGCGGCGCCACCGCCGCGCCAACCAGCAGCATCACCGTGACCCCGCCGAAGATTGCCTCGGTCGGCATGGCGAGTTCGCGTGCCAGCGGTCCCGCGAGCATGGGCGGCAGCCAGAAGGTCGTTCCCCAGCCGATGATCTGCGTCACCGCCAGCGGCGTCGCCAGCGGCAGGAGGCGGATGCTGTCGGGCTTGAGCAGGGCGGGATCGGGCATGAAGCGGGCGGACCCTGTCGGTCGTGGATCCGCACGGGCACCGATGCGGGGCCGAGGATCAAGCCGGCAACGCGGCCGCGCGACAAGGGGGGCGTGTGCACGGCAGACCGGCGCCTCTTGATCCCGCCGCGCAAATGTGGTCACTCGCCGTCTCGGCGCGGGTATAGCTCAATGGTAGAGCAGCAGCCTTCCAAGCTGAATACGCGGGTTCGATTCCCGCTACCCGCTCCAGCTTCCAAGCCTCTTCAGCGTTCGCCTGCCGAAGCCCGGCGGTGGCTCGCCGTGCCTCTCACGCCGGCGCATCGACCTCGGCCGCGCGCGTCGCAGCCGCCTCGCGCACGCCCCGCACCGCCTCGCCGATGACGACGAGGACGGGGAGGGCGGCCGGCAGATCCTCCACCCGGTCGGGCAGGTCGGCGATGGCGGCGGCGACGTGGACCTCGTCCGGCCGGGTCGCGGCGGCAATGGCGAGGGCGGGGGTGGTGCCGGCGAGCCCCGATTCGAGGGCCCGCGCGGCGAAGCGGCGCAGCGTGTGGCGCGGCATGTAGATGATTGTCGTCGCCGCGGGATCGGCAATGGCCGACCAGTTGATGCTCTCCGGCAATTCGCCCTTGCGGCTGTGGCCGGTGACGAATTGCAGACGCTGGGCGAAGTCGCGGTCGGTCAGCGACAGGCCGAGCGCCGAGGCGGCCCCCTGGGCGGCGGTGATTCCAGGCACGATGGCGAAGGGCACGCCCGCCGCGCGGCAGGCCGCCATCTCCTCGTTGGCGCGGCCGAAGATGGCGGGATCGCCGCTCTTCAGGCGCACCACCGTGCGGCCCTCGCGGGCGAGCGAAACCATGAGCTCGTTGATGTCGGCCTGGCTGACCGAGGGGCCGTGGCCGACCTTGCCGACGGCAACGCGGCGGGCCTCGCGGCGGGCGAGCTCCAGCACGCCCTCGGTGACGAGATTGTCGTACAGGATGACGTCGGCCGATTGCAGGGCCCGCAGCGCCTTCAGCGTCAGGAGGTCGGGATCGCCGGGGCCGGCGCCGACCAGCAGCACGCGCCCCTCGGGCGGCGCCGCCTGCTGGCGGTCGAGGCCGGCGAGGAGGGCGTCGCGGTCGGCCTCCGCGGGGGCGCGCTCGGGCGCTGAGAAGGCGAGGTCGGTGAAGCGCTGCCAGAAGGCGCGGCGGAGGGAAAAGGCGGCGCCGCGCGCCTGCACCAGCGGGCGCCAGTCGCGCGCCGCCTGGGCCCAGGCCTGCAGGCCCCGCGGCAGCAGCGCCTCGATGCGGGCGCGGACCGCCTGGCCGAAGACCGGCGCCGCCCCGTCCGTCGAGATGGCGACGAGCAGCGGCGAGCGGTTGACCAGGGCGCCGAACTGGGCGTCGCAAAAGGCCGGGCGGTCGACCACGTTGGCGACGGCGCCGGCGGCACGGGCGGCCGCCGCGAAGGCCGCTGCCTCCTCGTCCGACTCGACGTCGGCCACGGCGAGTGCCGCGCCGTCGAGATCGCCGGGCGTCCAGGCCCGCTCGTGGACATGGACGCCGCCCCCGTCCGAGGCTGCGACATGATGGAATCGGCCGGGGGAGGCGGGTGCGAAGACGTGGAGATCGGCGCCGGCCGCGGCGAGCAGTTCGGCTTTCCAGGAGGCGCCCTCGCTGTCGCCGGCGAGAACCACGCGGCGCCCACGCAGCTTGTGGAAGAGCGGCAGGGTCGCGATGGCGCCGATGCGGGCAGGCTCTGTTCCGCGGGGCGCGGCGGACGTGGTCATGGCGCTCCCTGACGGTGGCGGACGGGATCCTGGACCGGCCCGAGCCGGCGCAGCGATCTTAGGAGAGCTCCGCCGCAGCGCAAGAGCCTCTCCCGCAGCGCCGCAACGGCGCCCGTCCGGCCGGCCCGCGCGCCATGTCGCGCCCCCGTCTCCAATTTGCACTTGAACAGAACTGCGAAAACCCGTAACCGACCGCCCACCGCGGGCACGCCCGTATTTTGGCAGCCGAAGGACCACGACCGATGGCCAAGGAAAAGTTCGAACGCACGAAGCCGCATTGCAACATCGGCACGATTGGTCACGTCGACCACGGCAAGACGTCGCTGACGGCTGCGATCACGAAGGTGCTGGCCGAGTCGGGCGGCGCGACCTTCACGGCCTATGACCAGATCGACAAGGCGCCTGAAGAGAAGGCGCGCGGCATCACGATCTCGACGGCGCATGTCGAGTACGAGACGAAGAACCGCCACTACGCCCACGTCGACTGCCCCGGCCACGCCGACTACGTGAAGAACATGATCACCGGCGCGGCCCAGATGGACGGCGCGATCCTGGTCGTGTCGGCCGCCGACGGCCCGATGCCGCAGACCCGCGAGCACATCCTGCTGGCCCGCCAGGTCGGCGTTCCGGCTCTGGTCGTGTTCATGAACAAGGTGGACATGGTCGACGACGCCGAGCTCCTGGAGCTGGTCGAGCTCGAGGTTCGCGAGCTGCTGTCGAAATACGAGTTCCCGGGCGACGACATTCCGATCACCAAGGGCTCGGCCCTCTGCGCCCTCGAGGACCGTTCGCCGGAGATCGGCCGTGACGCCATCCTGAAGCTGATGGAGACGGTGGACGCCTACATCCCGCAGCCGGAGCGCCCGATCGACCAGCCCTTCCTGATGCCGGTCGAGGACGTGTTCTCGATCTCGGGCCGCGGCACGGTGGTCACCGGCCGCGTCGAGCGCGGCATCGTGAAGGTCGGCGAGGAAATCGAGATCGTCGGCATCCGCGACACGCAGAAGACGACGGTCACCGGCGTCGAGATGTTCCGCAAGCTGCTCGACCAGGGCCAGGCGGGCGACAACATCGGCGCGCTGCTGCGCGGCACGAAGCGCGAGGACGTCGAGCGCGGCCAGGTGCTGTGCAAGCCGGGCTCGGTGAAGCCGCACACGAAGTTCAAGGCCGAGGCCTACATCCTGACGAAGGAGGAGGGCGGCCGCCACACGCCGTTCTTCACCAACTACCGTCCGCAGTTCTACTTCCGCACCACCGACGTGACGGGCATCGTGACCCTTCCCGAGGGCACGGAAATGGTGATGCCGGGC
The DNA here is from genome assembly GCF_003008515.1 of Phreatobacter cathodiphilus. Classification (NCBI taxonomy): domain Bacteria; kingdom Pseudomonadati; phylum Pseudomonadota; class Alphaproteobacteria; order Hyphomicrobiales; family Phreatobacteraceae; genus Phreatobacter; species Phreatobacter cathodiphilus. Next base: position 1,251,141 of record NZ_CP027668.1, read on the forward strand.
GACAACATCGCCATGACGGTGAGCCTGATCGTGCCGATCGCCATGGAGGAGAAGCTGCGCTTCGCCATCCGTGAGGGCGGCCGCACCGTCGGCGCCGGCGTCGTCGCCTCCATCATCGAGTGATTGAACGACGGAATGCGGCGAGCCGCATTCCTGATGCGGGCGCCGGCGTCGTCGCCTCCATCATCGCGTGATCGGTGATTGATCGGAGCGCCGGGGCAGACTATATCCTCGGCTCTCCTCTAGGGGTTTAGCTCAGCTGGTAGAGCGGCGGTCTCCAAAACCGCAGGTCGTGGGTTCGAATCCCCCAGCCCCTGCCACTTTCGAAAGGCCCGGTGCGACCATGCGCCGGGCCTTTCTCGTTGCCGCGGCGGCCCTCCGTTCCTTGACGATCCGTTCCGTATCGGGTAGCAGACGCCACTCCCTGCCGGCCCGGTGACGGACATCCGGCGGGACGCGTTTCCTTTTTCCGGGCCGACGCGCCGGCTTTCACCCGCCATGGGTGAGGGCGGTGTGCGGCCCTGTCCGGATTCTCACCATGGCGAAACCCAACCCTGTCGAGTTCATGCAGCAGGTCCGCCAGGAGGCCAACAAGGTCACCTGGCCGACGCGCAAGGAAGTCGGCATCTCCTCGCTGATGGTGGTCATCTTCATGATCGTTTCGGCGATCTTCTTTTTCGTCGCCGATTCGGTGATCCGCTGGGGCGTCCAGGCGCTCCTGTCGCTCGGCAGCTGAGGGAGCCCGTCCGTGGCGAAGCAGTGGTACGTGGTCCACGCCTATTCGAACTTCGAGAACAAGGTGGCCGAGGCCATCCGTGAGGGGGCGGCCCAGCGCGGCCTGTCCGAGCTCTTCGAGGACATCCTGGTGCCGAAGGAGCGCGTCACGGAAGTGCGCCGCGGCCGCAAGATCGACACCGAGCGCAAGTTCTTCCCCGGCTATGTCCTGGTGAAGATGGACATGACCGATCAGGCCTACCACCTGATCAAGAACACCCCGAAGGTCACCGGCTTCCTCGGCGCCGACAAGAAGCCGATGCCGATCCCGGAGGCCGAGGCGATGCGTATCGCCCAGCAGGTCCAGGAGGGCGTCGATCGTCCCAAGACGACGATCACCTTCGAGGTCGGGGAGAAGGTGCGCGTCAACGACGGTCCCTTCGCCTCCTTCGAGGGCTTCATCGAGGAGGTCGACGACGGCCGCGCCCGCGTCAAGGTCGCCGTCTCGATCTTCGGCCGGCCGACGCCGGTGGAACTGGAATTCGGTCAGGTCGACAAGCTCTGACCCGATAGCGCCACCGGCCTCGTGCCGGCGGCGGACGGCGGCCTTTCGGTCGCCGACGGGGAGGCGGGAAGCCGTCTCTCCTTCACCCGTGGGAGGCGAGGGGCGGCGGTTCGCCAACCGTCCCGACCCCGACCACGAAACCCAACCGACCGCCCGCCAGGGCGCGTCAGGAGGACATCATGGCGAAGAAAATCGTCGGATTCATCAAGCTGCAGGTGCCGGCCGGGGCCGCTAACCCCGCCCCGCCCATCGGTCCCGCTCTCGGTCAGCGCGGCCTCAACATCATGGAATTCTGCAAGGCCTTCAACGCGAAGACCCAGCAGATGGAGAAGGGGATGCCGATTCCGGTCGTCATCACCGCCTACCAGGACCGTTCCTTCACCTTCGAGATGAAGCAGCCCCCGGTCACCTACTGGGTGAAGAAGGCCGCCAAGATCGACAAGGGCCACACGACCCCCGGCAAGGGCTTCATCGGCAAGATCACGCGCGCCCAGATCGCCGAGATCGCCAAGGCGAAGATGGTCGACATGAACTGCGACACGGTCGAATCGGCCTCGTCGATGATCGAAGGCTCGGCCCGTTCCATGGGCCTCGAGGTGGTGGGGTAAGCCATGAGCGGAAAGCGCTATCGTAAGACCCTCGAGGGCATCGACGCCGCCAAGACCTACGCGATCGACGATGCCGTGAAGCTCGTCAAGGACCGCGCCACGGCGAAGTTCGACGAGACCATCGAGATCGCCATGAATCTCGGTGTCGACCCTCGCCACGCCGACCAAATGGTCCGCGGCGTCTGCAACCTGCCGAACGGTTCCGGCCGGACGCTCCGCGTCGCCGTCTTCGCCCGTGGCGCCAAGGCGGACGAAGCCAAGGCGGCCGGTGCCGACATCGTCGGCGCGGAGGACCTGCTCGAGATCGTCCAGGGCGGCAAGATCGATTTCGATCGCTGCATCGCCACCCCGGACATGATGGGCCTGGTCGGCCGCCTCGGTAAGGTACTCGGCCCGCGCGGCCTGATGCCGAACCCGAAGGTCGGCACGGTGACCATGGACGTGAAGTCGGCTGTCGCCGCCTCCAAGGGCGGTGCGGTGGAGTTCCGCGTCGAGAAGGCCGGCATCATCCACTCCGCCGTGGGCAAGGTCTCCTTCGACCAGGGCAAGCTGGTGGAGAATATCAAGGCCTTCGCCGACGCCGTCGTGAAAGCCCGCCCGACCGGCGCCAAGGGCACCTATGTCCAGAAGATCGCGATCTCCTCGACCATGGGCCCCGGCGTGAAGGTCGATCCGGCCAGCGTGCTGAACGCCTGATGCCGCCGAGGGCACGCGCCCCGCGCGCGTGCCCCGACCGGTCGTGCGTCCGGGATGCAGACCTGCACCAGCCGTGGGGCTGGCCAAAAAAATGGCCCGCCCCACTTGGCAAGTGGAACAGCCTTTGCTAGACGACGCCGGCTAGGGGTGTGGGCAACCACGCCCTCATTGCGTTTGGGCCGTGGATCGCGATTCGCCGTTTTGAAGGGGTCGCATCCGTCACAGGAGACGCCGGGAGTGGTTCCCGGACCCTGATCAGGAGTCCGACACGAGTTTTGTGAAGAGCTTCCGCGCCGGGAAACCTGCGCGGCAAGGCCGGTGGAGTTGTCCCACGAGGGTCCGAGGACCCGGGATCGCGAGACCGGATCGTCCTGTCCGAGACTGCAGGCGAGGGGGTCTCCCCTCTTAATCGCGAAAGCCTGCACAGACGGGTGAAGACCGTTTCACCGGCGGAAACGCCGAGGGAAGGGTTCGAACTCACGGCACCTCGGCCGAGGGATTTCATCCCGCGGTGTTCCAGAGGGGACAGGGCCGAACGTCGATCTCCCATGCCGGTTCGTCGGCGGCGGTGATCGGCAGGTGCAACCCGGGGTTTTCCGCAAGGAAGCCCCGACCAGAGAGAGCAAACGTGGATCGCACGGAAAAGAAGGAGCTGGTCGGCACGCTCAACGAGGTCTTCAAGACCTCCGGCGTCGTCGTCGTCGCTCACTATTCCGGCCTCACCGTGGCGCAGATGCAGGACCTCCGTCGCAAGATGAAGGCCCAGGGCGCGTCGGTGAAGGTCACCAAGAACCGCCTCGCCAAGATCGCTCTCGAAGGCACGGACGTCGCGTCGATCGGAGCCCTCCTGAAGGGCCCCACGATTCTGGCCATCAGCCAGGATCCGGTCGCGGCTCCGAAGGTCGCGTCCGACTTCGCCAAGATCAACGACAAGTTCGTGATCCTCGGCGGAGCCATGGGCAAGACCGCTCTGAACGCGGACGGTGTGAAGGCACTCGCCACCATGCCGTCGCTCGACGAACTGCGCGCCAAGCTCGTGGGCCTCATCCAGGCTCCCGCGACCAAGATCGCCCAGCTCTCGACCGCGCCCGCCGCCAAGCTGGCTCGCGTGTTCAACGCTTATGCCGACCGAGACAAGGCCGCGTGAGGCTTCTCTCACTCAAACCGGTTCGAACCGTTCAAAAGGAAGTTGGAAATGGCTGATCTTGCCAAAATCGTCGACGAGCTGTCGTCGCTCACCGTTCTCGAGGCCGCCGAGCTCGCCAAGATGCTCGAGGAGAAGTGGGGCGTCTCCGCCGCCGCCGCCGTGGCCGTCGCCGCCGCTCCGGGTGCCGGCGCCGCCGCCGCCCCGGTCGAGGAGCAGACCGAGTTCACCGTGATGCTTGCCGCCGCCGGCGACAAGAAGATCGAGGTGATCAAGGAAGTCCGCGCCATCACCGGCCTGGGCCTGAAGGAAGCCAAGGACCTCGTCGAGGGTGCTCCGAAGGCCGTCAAGGAAGGCGTCGCCAAGGACGAGGCCGAGAAGCTGAAGAAGCAGCTCGAGGCCGCCGGCGCCAAGGTCGAGCTGAAGTGATCCCGCTCCGCGCGGGCGGTCTTCGGGCCGCCCGCGCGGGCTTCTCCGACCCGGGCGACCGGGGAGGGACCGCCCTCGGGCGGACGTGCATTCGAATGCGGGGCCCCCGGGCACCGCGAGGCTAACAGAGGTGTCAGCGTTTGACCGGACGGTCCAGGGTCGCCCATCGACCCGCCTGTGGACCGTCCGGTCAGGCGTCTGCGACGGAGGCGGCTCTCGTCAGCCCGTCCGTCGCTGGAACCAGGGCCGCCGCCGACGCCTGGCGGCCCAAGCGAGAGGCGACATGGCTCAGACTTTCACCGGCCGCAAAAGGTTCCGCAAGTTCTTCGGCAAAATCAGGGAAGTAGCGACGATGCCGAACCTCATCGAGGTTCAGAAGTCGTCCTATGACCAGTTCCTGATGGTCGACGAGCCCAAGGGCGGACGCTCCGACGAGGGGCTGCAGGCCGTGTTCAAATCGGTGTTCCCGATCACCGATTTCTCCGGCAGCGCCATGCTGGAGTTCGTGAAGTACGAGTTCGAGCCGCCGAAATACGACGTCGACGAGTGCCGCCAGCGCGGCATGACCTTCGCTGCGCCGCTCAAGGTGACGCTGCGCCTCATCGTGTTCGATGTGGACGCCGACACCGGCGCGAAGTCGGTCAAGGACATCAAGGAGCAGGACGTCTACATGGGCGACATCCCGCTCATGACGTCAAACGGCACCTTCATCGTCAACGGCACCGAGCGCGTCATCGTCTCGCAGATGCACCGCTCGCCGGGCGTCTTCTTCGACCACGACAAGGGCAAGACCCATTCCTCGGGCAAGCTGCTCTTCGCCGCCCGCATCATCCCCTATCGCGGTTCCTGGCTCGACATCGAGTTCGACGCCAAGGACATCGTCTACGCCCGCATCGACCGCCGCCGGAAGATCCCGGTGACGAGCCTTCTCTATGCGCTCGGCATGAGCGCCGAGGACATCCTCGCGACCTTCTACAACCACATCATGGTGACGAAGGACAAGAAGGATGGCTGGCGCGTGCCCTACGACGCCGCCCGCATGCGCGGCTTCAAGGCCGTCAACGACCTGATCGACGCCGATACCGGCGAGGTCGTGCTCGAGGCCGGCAAGAAGCTCTCGGTCCGCGAGGCCAAGAAGCTCGCCGAGAAGGGCCTGAAGGCGCTGCGCCTGTCGACCGAGGAGCTGGCGGGCCGCTACCTCGCCGAGGACATGGTCAACATGCAGACCGGTGAAATCTACGCCGAGGCCGGCGAGGAGATCACCGAGAAGATGCTGAAGATGCTGGTGGGCGAGGGCTACGAGACCCTCCCGACCCTCGACATCGACCACGTCACCATCGGCGGCTACATCCGCAACACGCTCGCCGCCGACAAGAACATGACGCGCGAGGACGCGCTGTTCGACATCTACCGCGTCATGCGTCCGGGCGAGCCGCCGACGGTGGAGACCGCCGAGGCCATGTTCCACTCGCTGTTCTTCGACAGCGAGCGCTACGACCTCTCGGCCGTCGGCCGCGTGAAGATGAACATGCGCCTCGACCTCACCGCCGAGGACACCGTGCGCATCCTGCGCAAGGACGACATCCTCGCCGTGGTCAAGACGCTCGTCGAGCTGCGCGACGGCAAGGGCGAGATCGACGACATCGACCACCTCGGCAACCGCCGCGTTCGCTCGGTCGGCGAGCTCATGGAGAACCAGTACCGCGTCGGCCTGCTCCGCATGGAGCGCGCCATCAAGGAGCGCATGTCCTCGGTCGAGATCGACACGGTCATGCCGCAGGATCTGATCAACGCCAAGCCGGCGGCCGCCGCCGTGCGCGAGTTCTTCGGCTCCTCGCAGCTCTCGCAGTTCATGGACCAGACCAACCCGCTGTCCGAGATCACCCATAAGCGCCGCCTCTCGGCGCTCGGACCGGGCGGCCTGTCGCGCGAACGCGCCGGCTTCGAGGTGCGCGACGTGCACCCGACGCATTACGGCCGCATCTGCCCGATCGAGACGCCGGAAGGCCCGAACATCGGCCTGATCAACTCGCTGGCGACCTTCGCCCGCGTCAACAAGTACGGCTTCATCGAGACGCCCTACCGCAAGGTGCGCGACGGCCGGGTCACCGACGAGGTGATCTACCTGTCCGCCATGGAGGAGGGGAAGTACTCGGTCGCCCAGGCGAACGCGCCCATCGACGAGAGCGGCAAGTTCATGGAAGACCTCGTCATCTGCCGCCAGGCGGGTGAGACCCTGCTGCTGCCGGTCGACCGCGTCGACTTCATGGACGTGTCGCCGAAGCAGCTCGTGTCGGTCGCGGCCGCGCTCATCCCGTTCCTCGAGAACGACGACGCCAACCGCGCCCTCATGGGCTCGAACATGCAGCGCCAGGCCGTGCCGCTGGTGAAGGCCGATGCGCCCTTCGTCGGCACCGGTATGGAATCCGTCGTCGCCCGTGACTCCGGCGCCGCCATCGCCGCCCGCCGCACCGGCGTCGTCGACCAGGTGGACGCCACCCGTATCGTCATCCGCGCCACGGAAGACCTCGACCCCACCAAGTCGGGCGTCGACATCTACCGGCTGATGAAGTTCCAGCGCTCGAACCAGTCGACCTGCATCAACCAGCGTCCGCTGGTGCGCGTCGGCGACATCGTCAAGAAGGGCGAGATCCTGGCCGACGGCCCCTCGACCGACCTCGGCGATCTCGCCCTCGGCCGCAACGTGCTCGTCGCGTTCATGCCGTGGAACGGCTACAATTTCGAGGACTCCATCCTGCTCTCCGAGCGGATCGTGAAGGAAGACGTCTTCACCTCGATCCACATCGAGGAGTTCGAGGTCTCCGCCCGCGACACCAAGCTCGGGCCGGAGGAGATCACGCGCGACATTCCGAACGTGTCGGAAGAGGCGCTGAAGAACCTCGACGAGGCCGGCATCGTCTATATCGGCGCGGAAGTGCAGGCGGGTGACATCCTCGTCGGCAAGATCACGCCGAAGGGCGAGAGCCCGATGACGCCGGAGGAGAAGCTCCTGCGCGCCATCTTCGGCGAGAAGGCCTCGGACGTGCGCGACACCTCGCTGCGCGTGCCCCCGGGCGTCACCGGCACCATCGTCGAAGTCCGCGTGTTCAACCGTCACGGCGTCGACAAGGACGAGCGCGCCATGGCGATCGAGCGCGAGGAGATCGAGCGTCTCGCCAAGGACCGCGACGACGAGCAGGCGATCCTGGACCGCAACGTCTACGGCCGCCTCGCCGAGGTTCTCGACGGCAAGACCGGCATCTCCGGCCCCAAGGCCTTCAAGAAGGACACGGTCCTGACCCGTGACCTCCTCGCGGAGTACCCGCGCGGCCAGTGGTGGGCCTTCGGCGTCGCCGACGACGCGCTCATGGCCGAGATCGAGGCCATGCGGAAGCAGTACGACGAGTCCAAGCGCCGCCTCGAGCAGCGCTTCCTGGACAAGGTCGAGAAGCTGCAGCGCGGCGATGAGCTGCCGCCGGGCGTGATGAAGATGGTCAAGGTCTTCATCGCCGTGAAGCGCAAGATCCAGCCGGGCGACAAGATGGCCGGCCGTCACGGCAACAAGGGCGTCGTGTCCCGCATCGTGCCGATCGAGGACATGCCGTTCCTCGAGGACGGCACCCATGCGGACATCGTGCTCAACCCGCTGGGCGTGCCGAGCCGCATGAACGTCGGCCAGATCCTCGAAACCCATCTGGGCTGGGCCGCCGCCGGCCTCGGCAAGATGGTGGGGCAGGCCTACGACGCCTACATGCGCTCGAAGGACGTGAAGCCGCTGAAGGAGGCCTTCACCAAGATTTACGGCGAGGACCCGCAGATCGGCGCGCTCGACGAGGACAACCTGGTCGAACTCGCCCGCAACACCCGGCGCGGCATCCATTTCGCGACCCCCGTCTTCGACGGCGCGAAGGAGGCCGACATCGAGGCCATGCTCGACACGGCGGGCCTGAACCATTCCGGTCAGGTGACGCTGTATGACGGCAAGACCGGCGAGGTGTTCGATCGGCAGGTCACCGTCGGCTACATCTACATGCTGAAGCTGCACCATCTCGTGGACGACAAGATCCACGCGCGGTCCATCGGCCCCTACTCGCTCGTCACCCAGCAGCCGCTGGGCGGCAAGGCGCAGTTCGGCGGCCAGCGCTTCGGCGAGATGGAGGTCTGGGCCCTCGAAGCCTACGGCGCCGCCTACACGCTGCAGGAAATGCTCACGGTGAAGTCGGACGACGTGGCCGGCCGCACCAAGGTCTACGAGGCGATCGTCCGCGGCGACGACACCTTCGAGGCGGGCATTCCCGAGAGCTTCAACGTGCTGGTCAAGGAAATGCGCTCGCTCGGCCTCAACGTCGAGCTCGCCACCTCGAAGCCCGTGCGCACCGACAACGACGACGTGGGACAGCAGGCCGCCGAGTAAGGCGTCCATGCCTGCGGAGGAGACCGGGTCCGTCCGGTCCCCCTGACGTTCCACCTGAAGACGCTTTCATCGGCCGGGAACCTTCTCCCGGCCCCGAACTTCCCCCCGGGAGACCGGGCTTAGGAGACGGCGATGAACCAAGAGATCGCAAATCTCTTCAATCCGACCACGCAGCCGGCCACGTTCGATCAGATCAAGATCTCGATCGCCAGCCCCGAGAAGATTCTGTCCTGGTCCTTCGGCGAGATCAAAAAGCCGGAGACGATCAACTACCGCACGTTCAAGCCCGAGCGTGACGGCCTGTTCTGCGCGCGCATCTTCGGCCCCATCAAGGACTACGAGTGCTTGTGCGGCAAGTACAAGCGCATGAAGTACAAGGGCATCATCTGCGAGAAGTGCGGCGTCGAGGTCACCCTCTCGCGCGTGCGCCGCGAGCGCATGGGCCATATCGAGCTGGCCGCCCCGGTGGCCCACATCTGGTTCCTGAAGTCGCTGCCGAGCCGCATCGGCCTGCTGCTCGACATGCCGCTCAAGGACCTCGAGCGCATCCTCTATTTCGAATATTACTGCGTCATCGAGCCGGGCCTGACCTCGCTGAAGGAGCGTCAGCTCCTCTCCGAGGAGGAGTACATCAAGGCTCAGGACGAGTTTGGTGACGACAGCTTCACCGCGCTGATCGGCGCCGAGGCCATCCGCGAGCTGCTGCGCGGCCTCGACCTCGAGAAACTGGCCGCCGACACCCGCAAGGAGATCGCCGAGGCCACCACCGAGCTGAAGCCGAAGAAGCTCGCCAAGCGCCTGAAGATCATCGAGGCCTTCATCCAGTCCGGCAACAAGCCGGAGTGGATGATCCTGACGGTCGTTCCCGTCATCCCGCCGGACCTGCGCCCGCTGGTTCCGCTCGACGGCGGCCGCTTCGCGACCTCCGATCTCAACGACCTCTACCGCCGCGTCATCAACCGCAACAACCGCCTGAAGCGGCTGATCGAGCTGCGCGCGCCGGACATCATCATCCGCAACGAGAAGCGCATGCTTCAGGAAGCGGTCGATGCCCTGTTCGACAACGGCCGCCGCGGCCGCGTCATCACGGGTGCCAACAAGCGCCCGCTGAAGTCGCTCGCCGACATGCTGAAGGGCAAGCAGGGCCGCTTCCGCCAGAACCTGCTCGGCAAGCGCGTCGACTATTCCGGCCGTTCGGTCATCGTCGTCGGCCCGGAGATGAAGCTGCACCAGTGCGGCCTGCCGAAGAAGATGGCGCTGGAGCTGTTCAAGCCCTTCATCTACGCCCGCCTCGACGCCAAGGGCCTGTCGGCAACCGTCAAGCAGGCCAAGAAGCTGGTCGAGAAGGAGCGTCCCGAGGTCTGGGACATCCTCGACGAGGTCATCCGCGAGCATCCGGTCCTGCTCAACCGCGCCCCGACGCTTCACCGCCTCGGCATCCAGGCCTTCGAGCCGGTGCTGATCGAGGGCAAGGCGATCCAGCTTCACCCGCTCGTCTGCTCGGCCTTCAACGCCGACTTCGACGGTGACCAGATGGCCGTGCACGTGCCGCTGTCGCTGGAGGCGCAGCTCGAAGCCCGCGTCCTCATGATGTCGACGAACAACATCCTGCATCCGGCCAACGGCGCGCCGATCATCGTGCCCTCGCAGGACATCGTTCTCGGCCTCTACTACGTCTCGCTGATGTCGGATGGCATGCCCGGCCAGGGCAAGGCCTTCGCCAACGTCGGCGAGCTCGAGCATGCGCTGGCGAACAAGGTCGTCACGCTGCACACCAAGATCAAGTATCGCTGGGAAGGGCTCGACGCCGACGGCAACCACGTCCGTCGCATGTACGAGACCACGCCCGGCCGCGTCCTGCTCGGCCAGCTCCTGCCCAAGTCGCCCAAGGTTCCCTTCGACGCAGCCAACAAGCTGATGACGAAGAAGGAGATCTCGGCGATGATCGACACCGTCTACCGCTTCTGCGGCCAGAAGGAGTCGGTGATCTTCTGCGACCGCATCATGGCGCTGGGCTTCTACCACGCCTACAAGGCCGGCATTTCCTTCGGCAAGGACGACATGGTCGTGCCGGACAACAAGTGGCCGATCGTCGAGGAAACCCGCACGCTCACCAAGGACTATGAGCAGCAGTATCTCGACGGCCTCATCACCTATGGTGAGAAGTACAACAAGGTGGTCGACGCCTGGGCCAAGTGCTCGGACCGTCTCGCCCAGGAGATGATGCTGCGCATCTCCTCGGTGAAGAAGGACGAGACCGGCCGCGACAAGCCGATCAACTCCATCTACATGATGTCGCATTCGGGCGCGCGTGGTTCGCCGACCCAGATGCGCCAGCTCGCCGCCATGCGCGGCCTCATGGCCAAGCCGTCGGGCGAGATCATCGAGACGCCGATCATCTCGAACTTCAAGGAAGGCCTGTCCGTGATGGAGTACTTCAACTCCACCCACGGCGCCCGCAAGGGTCTGGCCGACACCGCGCTGAAGACGGCGAACTCGGGCTACCTGACCCGCCGCCTCGTCGACGTGGCCCAGGACTGCATCATCACGGAACGCGACTGCCATACCGAGAAGGGTATCGGCATGCGCGCCATCGTGGATGCGGGCCAGGTCGTCGCGACCCTCGGCCAGCGCATCCTCGGCCGTTCGGCCGCCGTCACCGTCACCGACCCGTCCTCGGGCAAGGTGCTGGTGGAGGCCGGCTCCATGATCCTGGAGAAGGACGTGGAGGCGATCACCGCCGCCGGCATCCAGGAGGTGAAGATCCGTTCGGTGCTCACCTGCGAGACCAAGGTCGGCGTCTGCGGCCAGTGCTACGGCCGTGACCTCGCCCGCGGTACGCCGGTGAACATCGGCGAAGCGGTCGGCGTCATCGCGGCGCAGTCCATCGGCGAGCCGGGCACCCAGCTCACCATGCGTACCTTCCACATCGGCGGCGCCGCCCAGGTGGTCGACACCTCGTTCATCGAGGCGACCTTCGAGGGCACGATCAAGATCCGCAACCGCTCGATCGTGAAGAACTCGGACGGCGAACTCATCGCGATGGGCCGTAACATGGCCGTCATCATCGTCGATGCGGACGGCACCGAGCGCGCCACCCATCGTATCCAGTACGGCGCCAAGCTGCGCGTCGACGAGGGCACGAAGGTCAAGCGCGGCCAGCGCATCGCCGAGTGGGACCCCTACACCCGTCCGATCATCTCCGAGATCGACGGCGTGCTGGGCTTCGAGGATCTGGTCGACGGCCAGTCCCTCGCGGAAACCACCGACGAGGCCACCGGCTTCACCAAGCGCGTGGTCACCGACTGGCGCACCTCGACCCGGTCCGCCGATCTCAAGCCGTCGCTGGTCATCCGCGACTCCAACGGCAAGCTGCAGAAGCTGCCGCGTGGTACGGATGCCCGCTACGCCCTGGCGGTCGACGCGATCATCGGCTTCGAGCCGGGCGCGCAGATCCATGCGGGTGACGTCATCGCCCGTATCCCGCTGGAGAGCGCCAAGACGCGCGACATCACCGGCGGTCTGCCGCGTGTCGCCGAGCTGTTCGAGGCGCGTCGTCCGAAGGATGCGGCGATCATCGCCGAGATCTCCGGCGTGGTGCGCTTCGGCAAGGACTACAAGCAGAAGCGTCGCCTGACGATCGAGCCCTTCGAGGCCGACGCCGAGGCCGCCGAGTATCTGATCCCGAAGGGCAAGCACATCCACCTTCAGGACGGCGACGAGGTGCAGAAGGGCGACTTCATCGTCGACGGCAATCCGGCGCCGCACGACATCCTGGCGATCAAGGGCGTGGAGGAGCTCGCTGCCTACCTCGTCAACGAGATCCAGGAGGTCTACCGGCTCCAGGGCGTCGTCATCAACGACAAGCACATCGAGGTCATCGTCCGCCAGATGCTCCAGAAGGTCGAGATCACCGATCCCGGTGACACCGATCTCATCCATGGCGATCAGGTCGACGCGTCCGAGATGGAAGAGGCGAACCTGGCGATCGCCGACGACAAGAACAAGCGGCCGGCCACCGGCACGCCGGTTCTGCTCGGCATCACCAAAGCCTCGCTGCAGACGCGGTCCTTCATCTCCGCGGCCTCCTTCCAGGAGACCACGCGCGTGCTCACCGAGGCGGCCGTCAACGGCAAGTCGGACACGCTCGAGGGCCTGAAGGAGAACGTCATCGTCGGTCGTCTGATCCCCGCCGGCACCGGCGCCATGATCAGCCGCATCCGCGAGATCGCGCTGAAGCGAGACGATCTGATCCTCGACGAGAAGCAGAAGGCCGCCGGCACGCCGGCGGGCGCTCCCGCCGAGGTGGCCGTCATCGAGGCGCCGCAGTCCTGATGTGGCGCGAGGGCAGGGGGGCGCCCCCTGCCGCTTCCGACATATGAAAAGGGCCGCCCGAAAGGCGGCCCTTTTGCTTGGGATCGGTGCCGGGGATCAGTTGACGCGGCAGGAGCCCGTAGAGGTGCAGACGAGGTTCGTCGTCTGGCACAGGTTGACGCCGCGACGCTCGACCGAGCGGTCGTTGGCGAAGACGACCTTCATGTCGTACTGGCAGTAGCCGCGGGCGCGCTGGCGGGGGGTCGGAACGACGCGCAGCGAGTCGCCGGGTTCCACGACCTCCTGGCCGAGGCGGTCGTCGCCCCAGCCGCGGGTGTCGACGTCGGTCATGTAGAACTCGCGGATCGTCACGCCCGAGCGGTTGACGATGTTGATCCAGCGCTGCTGACCGTCCCGGTCGGTCTGGGCCTGGGCTTGGATCCCGAAGCCCCCGGCCAGCGTAGCGGCGGCGATGGCCGCAAAAACGACGTTCCTGAACGCCATGGTCTCTATCCTCTTTGATGTGGGCCGCACAAACGTCCAGTGCACGGCAAACCGCTTCCTTGGTGTGAAACGTTCAGGTCGCCCCCCGAAGGACAATCTTTCCCCGCGTCACAGCGCTCCGCGATAATCCGATTCCCGGCAGATTAAGCAAGTGATCTCAGTGCCGGTGGCCGAGGCCGCCGACACGTGGACTGGAATAAGACCGCGATAATGTCGGATCATGCCGGGACCGGCGCATTTTGTTTCTGTCGCATTGCGCGGCGGCGACGAAACTTCCGGTCTTTGCGCCGGGGGCGGGGGCTCCCTGCTTGACGGGGGGCGACTCAGCGTGTATTGCCACCCGACTTTCCGATGAAGGTCGGTTGCACACGCGGTCCTGGGAACGGCTTCGCCGGTTCCGATCGAAGCTAACCGAGACCGCATCGCCTGACGTCAGTCAGATCGAAACGCATGATCGCCGCCGCAAGGACTGGCGATCCTCTGTTTTCGCCGGGCGCAGTTTGTCCTTCGGGGCAAACCGGGCGCCCGGTTGCTCGTTCCGGAAACGGGACGGGCAAAGCCAGGCTTCAAACGGGTTCCGGGCGACCGGGCCCCAATGGTTCAAGGACAAGGCCGCCGATGCCGACAGTCAACCAGCTGATCCGCAAGCCGCGTCAGCCGCGCACCTACCGCGAGAAGTCCCGCCACATGGAGGGCTGCCCGCAGAAGCGTGGCGTGTGCACGCGTGTCTACACGACGACCCCGAAGAAGCCGAACTCGGCGCTCCGCAAGGTCGCCAAGGTGCGACTGACCAACGGCTTCGAGGTCATCGGCTACATTCCTGGTGAGGGCCACAACCTCCAGGAGCACTCCGTGGTCATGATCCGCGGCGGCCGCGTCAAGGATCTTCCCGGCGTGCGCTACCACATCCTGCGCGGCGTTCTCGACACCCAGGGCGTCAAGAACCGCAAGCAGCGCCGTTCCAAGTACGGCGCCAAGCGCCCGAAGTAAGAGTAGTTTCCACCGGCCGCTCCTGGCCGAGGCGCGTAGGCGCCGGGCTGGAGCGGCCGGTGGCTTTCAGGATCAACGGAGAGAGCGATGTCTCGTCGTCATCGGGCCGAAAAGCGGGAAGTCATCCCGGATGCGAAGTACGGCAATGTCGTGCTGGCCAAGTTCATGAACTCGGTCATGTACGAAGGTAAGAAGTCGGTGGCCGAGCAGATCGTCTACGGCGCGTTCGACCAGATCGAGTCCAAGGCGAAGCAGGAGCCCCTCGCGGTGTTCCAGTCGGCCCTCGAGAACGTCATGCCGGCCATCGAGGTCCGCTCCCGCCGCGTCGGCGGTGCGACCTACCAGGTTCCGGTCGAGGTTCGCCCCGAGCGTCGCCAGGCCCTGGCGATCCGCTGGCTCATCCAGGCGGCCCGCTCGCGCAACGACAAGACCATGGTGGACAAGCTCTCCTCCGAGCTGATGGACGCCGCCAACAACCGCGGCAACGCGGTGAAGAAGCGCGAAGACACCCACAAGATGGCCGAAGCCAACCGCGCCTTCTCGCATTATCGCTGGTAACGAACTGTCACGGTTCATCCGGAACCGAAGGAACTGAGATCATGCCGCGCACGCACGCGATCGAGGACTACCGCAACTTCGGCATCATGGCCCACATCGATGCGGGCAAGACGACGACGACCGAGCGGATCCTCTACTACACCGGCAAGTCCCATAAGATCGGCGAAGTCCACGACGGCGCCGCGACCATGGACTTCATGGAGCAGGAGCAGGAGCGCGGCATCACCATCACGTCGGCCGCCACGACCGCCCAGTGGGCGGGCAAGCGCCTGAACATCATCGACACCCCCGGCCACGTCGACTTCACCATCGAGGTCGAGCGTTCGCTGCGCGTGCTCGACGGCGCCGTCTGCGTCCTCGACTCCAACCAGGGCGTCGAGCCGCAGACCGAGACCGTCTGGCGCCAGGGTGACAAGTACAAGGTTCCGCGCATCGTCTTCGCCAACAAGATGGATAAGACCGGCGCCGACTTCTACATGTGCCTCGAGGACATCAAGAAGCGCCTCGGTGCCAAGCCCGTCGCCATCCAGCTGCCGATCGGCTCGGAGTCCAACTTCAAGGGCCTCGTCGACCTCGTCCGCATGAAGGCGGTCGTGTGGTCGGGCGAGTCGCTCGGCGCCGACTTCGACGCCAACCTCGAGATCCCGGACGATCTCAAGGAGAAGGCCGCCCAGTATCGCAACGAGCTGGTCGAAGCCGCCGTCGAGCTCGACGACGCCGCCATGGAAGCCTACCTCGAGGGCAACGAGCCCGACGAGGCGACCCTGAAGCGCCTCATCCGCAAGGCCGTTCTCACCTCGGCCTTCTTCCCGGTGCTCTGCGGCTCGGCCTTCAAGAACAAGGGCGTCCAGACGCTGCTCGACGCCGTGGTCGACTACCTGCCGTCGCCCGTCGACGTGCCGGCGATCAAGGGCATCGATCCGAAGACCGAGGCCGAGATCGAGCGCAAGTCGTCGGACAGCGAGCCGCTGTCGCTGCTCGGCTTCAAGATCATGGACGACCAGTACGGCGTCCTGACCTTCTGCCGCATCTACTCGGGCAAGCTCGAGAAGGGCATGGCCCTGCTCAACTCCTCCCGCGAGAAGAACGAGCGCGTCGGCCGCATGGTCCTCATGCATGCCAACAACCGCGAGGAAATCTCCGAGGCCTATGCCGGCGACATCGTCGCCCTTGTCGGCCTGAAGGACACCCGCACCGGCGACACGCTCTGCGACCCGCAGAAGCCCGTCATCCTGGAGCGCATGGAATTCCCCGAGCCGGTCATCGAGATGGCCGTCGAGCCGAAGACCAAGGCCGACCAGGAGAAGATGGCACTGGCCCTCATGAAGCTGGCTTCTGAGGATCCGTCCTTCCGCGTCTCCACCGACGCCGAGTCCGGCCAGACCCGCATCAAGGGCATGGGCGAGCTCCACCTCGACATCAAGGTCGACATCCTGCGCCGCACCCACAAGGTCGACGTGACGGTCGGCGCTCCCGAGGTGGCCTTCCGCGAGAAGATCACCAAGCGCGCCGAGATCGACTACACCCACAAGAAGCAGACGGGCGGCACCGGTCAGTTCGCGAAGATCAAGATCATCGTCGAGCCGAACGAGGCCGGCGCCGGCAACGCCTTCGAGTCGAAGATCGTCGGCGGCGCGGTTCCCAAGGAATACATCCCCGGCGTCGAGAAGGGCATCGACTCGGTCATGGGCGCGGGCATCATCGCCGGCTTCCCCGTGGTCGACGTCAAGACGACCCTCATCGACGGCGCCTACCACGACGTCGACTCCTCGGTCCTCGCCTTCGAAATCGCCTCCCGCGCCGCCATGCGCGAGGCGCTGCAGAAGTGTGGCTCGGTGCTGCTGGAGCCGATCATGTCGGTCGAGGTGGTCACCCCCGAGGAGTACACCGGCTCGGTCATCGGCGACCTCAACTCCCGCCGTGGCCAGATCCAGGGCCAGGACATGCGCGGCAACGCCAACGTGATCCAGGCCAAGGTGCCGCTCATGAACATGTTCGGCTACGTCAACCAGCTGCGCTCCTTCAGCCAGGGCCGCGCCAGCTACACCATGCAGTTCAGCCACTACGAGCAGGCGCCGTCCAACGTCGCCGCCGAAGTCCAGGCCAAATACGCGTAAATCTCGGTCTCTTGCCGGACCGGGTCCCCTGATCCTCCGGCATCGCGAACATTGAAGGAGGCCGTCATGGCCAAGGAAAAGTTCGAACGCACGAAGCCGCATTGCAACATCGGCACGATTGGTCACGTCGACCACGGCAAGACGTCGCTGACGGCTGCGATCACGAAGGTGCTGGCCGAGTCGGGCGGCGCGACCTTCACGGCCTATGACCAGATCGACAAGGCGCCTGAAGAGAAGGCGCGCGGCATCACGATCTCGACGGCGCATGTCGAGTACGAGACGAAGAACCGCCACTACGCCCACGTCGACTGCCCCGGCCACGCCGACTACGTGAAGAACATGATCACCGGCGCGGCCCAGATGGACGGCGCGATCCTGGTCGTGTCGGCCGCCGACGGCCCGATGCCGCAGACCCGCGAGCACATCCTGCTGGCCCGCCAGGTCGGCGTTCCGGCTCTGGTCGTGTTCATGAACAAGGTGGACATGGTCGACGACGCCGAGCTCCTGGAGCTGGTCGAGCTCGAGGTTCGCGAGCTGCTGTCGAAATACGAGTTCCCGGGCGACGACATTCCGATCACCAAGGGCTCGGCCCTCTGCGCCCTCGAGGACCGTTCGCCGGAGATCGGCCGTGACGCCATCCTGAAGCTGATGGAGACGGTGGACGCCTACATCCCGCAGCCGGAGCGCCCGATCGACCAGCCCTTCCTGATGCCGGTCGAGGACGTGTTCTCGATCTCGGGCCGCGGCACGGTGGTCACCGGCCGCGTCGAGCGCGGCATCGTGAAGGTCGGCGAGGAAATCGAGATCGTCGGCATCCGCGACACGCAGAAGACGACGGTCACCGGCGTCGAGATGTTCCGCAAGCTGCTCGACCAGGGCCAGGCGGGCGACAACATCGGCGCGCTGCTGCGCGGCACGAAGCGCGAGGACGTCGAGCGCGGCCAGGTGCTGTGCAAGCCGGGCTCGGTGAAGCCGCACACGAAGTTCAAGGCCGAGGCCTACATCCTGACGAAGGAGGAGGGCGGCCGCCACACGCCGTTCTTCACCAACTACCGTCCGCAGTTCTACTTCCGCACCACCGACGTGACGGGCATCGTGACCCTTCCCGAGGGCACGGAAATGGTGATGCCGGGCGACAACATCGCCATGACGGTGAGCCTGATCGTGCCGATCGCCATGGAGGAGAAGCTGCGCTTCGCCATCCGTGAGGGCGGCCGCACCGTCGGCGCCGGCGTCGTCGCCTCCATCATCGAGTGATTTCGTTTTCCCGGGGACGCGCGGTCCGCCGTGCGTTCCCTTCGCTTTGCCTTAAAGGGGCGAACCCATGAACCAGAACATCCGGATCCGCCTCAAGGCGTTCGACCATCGGGTCCTGGACACCTCGACGCGCGAGATCGTTAACACGGCGAAGCGCACCGGGGCCCAGGTCCGCGGGCCGATCCCGCTGCCGACGCGGATCGAGAAGTTCACGGTGAACCGCTCGCCGCACATCGACAAGAAGTCGCGCGAGCAGTTCGAGATCCGCACCCACAAGCGGCTTCTCGACATCGTGGACCCGACCCCGCAGACCGTGGACGCGCTGATGAAGCTTGACCTGGCCGCCGGTGTCGACGTCGAGATCAAGCTCTGAGTCCTGCGACAGGCCGATGACGGCCTGGCGACGAGTATGCCGATGCACCGGTAACCGGCGCATCTCACGTTGAACCCGGGTCCTCTCCGGTCCGCCTCACGGGCACGGACGACCCCAAAACGAGGAATGCGCGCGATGCGTTCCGGTGTGATTGCCAAGAAGATGGGGATGACCCGCATCTTCACCGATGGCGGCGAACACGTCCCCGTGACGGTTCTCCTGCTGGACGACTGCCAGGTCGTCGCCCACCGCACGGCGGAGCGGGACGGCTACCTGGCCCTGCAGCTCGGTGCCGGCCTTGCCAAGGTGAAGAACACGACGAAGGCCCAGCGCGGCCACTTCGCCGTCGCCAAGGTCGAGCCGAAGCACGAGATCGTCGAGTTCCGCGTGGGCGAGAAGGAAATCGTCCCCGTCGGCGCCCGTTTCTCCGCCGACCACTTCATCCCCGGCCAGTTCGTCGACGTGACGGGCACCAGCCAGGGCAAGGGCTTCGCCGGCGCCATGAAGCGCCACAACTTCGGCGGCCTTCGCGCCACCCACGGCGTCTCCGTCTCGCACCGTTCCCACGGTTCGACCGGTAACCGCCAGGATCCGGGCAAGGTCTTCAAGAACAAGCGCATGGCCGGCCACATGGGCGACGTGCGCGTCACCACGCAGAACCTCAAGGTCGTGCGCACCGACGTGGAGCGCGGCGTGATCATGGTCGAGGGCGCCGTCCCCGGCTCGAAGGGTGGCTGGATCCTGGTCCGCGACGCGGTGAAGAAGCCGCTGCCGAAGGAGGCTCCGCTGCCGGGTGGCTTCAAGCTGCCGGGCGCCGATGCCGCTCCTGCCGCCGCCGCCGAATCCACGGAGGGTTGAGATGAAACTGACAATCAAGACCCTGGAAGGCGCCGACGCCGGTTCCGTCGATCTCTCCGATGAGATCTTCGGCCTCGAGCCCCGTGCCGACATCCTGCACCGCGTGGTGCGCTGGCAGCTCGCCAAGCGCCGCGCCGGCACCCACGACGTGAAGAACCGCGCCGAGATCCACCGCACCGGCAAGAAGATGTACAAGCAGAAGGGAACGGGTTCGGCCCGTCACTCCTCGGCGCGTGCCAACCTCTTCCGTGGCGGCGGCCGCTCCTTCGGTCCGACCCCGCGTTCCCACGAGCACGATCTGCCGAAGAAGGTCCGCGCCCTCGGTCTGAAGCATGCCCTCTCCACCAAGGTGAAGGCCGGCTCGTTCGTGGTGCTGGAGAAGGCCTCCACCGAGGCGGCCAAGACCAAGTCGCTGAAGGCGCAGTTCGAGAAGCTCGGGTTCAAGAGCGTGCTGATCATCGACGGCGCCGAGGTCGACAAGAACTTCGCGCTCGCCGCCCGCAACATTCCGCTCGTCGATGTCCTCCCCGTTCAGGGCATCAACGTCTACGACATCATGCGCCGGAACACCCTGGTCCTCACCCGGGCGGCCGTCGACGCACTGGAGGCGCGCTTCAAATGAGCACCGTCGATCCGCGTCACTACGACGTCATCAAGGCGCCGCTGATCACCGAGAAGGGCTCGCTGGTCGCCGAAAACAACCAGGTCGTCTTCAAGGTGGCCATCGAGGCCACCAAGCCGCAGATCAAGGCGGCGGTGGAGAAGCTGTTCGACGTCAAGGTTAAGAGCGTCAACACGCTCGTCCAGAAGGGCAAGACCAAGCGTTTCAAGGGCATGCTCGGCCAGCGGTCGGACGTGAAGAAGGCGGTCGTGACCCTCGCCGAGGGCCACTCCATCGACATCACGACTGGTCTGTGAGGCGAGGGGTAAACCATGGCACTCAAGACCTTCAAGCCGATCACGCCGGGCCTTCGTCAGCTCGTCCTGGTCGACCGTTCCGACCTCTACAAGGGCAAGCCGGTCAAGACGCTGACCGAGGGCAAGTCCTCGAGCGGCGGCCGCAACAACCTCGGTCGCGTGACCTCGCGCTTCCGTGGCGGCGGCCACAAGCGGTCCTACCGTCTGGTGGACTTCAAGCGCCGCAAGACCGACATGGCCGCCGTGGTGGAGCGGATCGAGTATGATCCGAACCGTTCGGCCTTCATCGCGCTTATCAAGTACGCTGACGGCGAGCTCTCCTACATCCTGGCGCCGCAGCGCCTGGCTGTCGGCGACAGCGTCATCTCGGCCGAGAGCGCCGACGTGAAGCCGGGCAACGCCATGCCGATCGCCAACATCCCGGTGGGCACCATCGTGCACAACGTGGAGCTCAAGATCGGCAAGGGCGGCGCGGTCGCCCGTTCCGCCGGCACCTACGCCCAGATCGTCGGCCGCGACGAGGGATACGTCATCCTTCGCCTCAACTCCGGCGAACAGCGTCTGGTCCACGGCCGCTGCCTCGCCTCCATCGGCGCGGTGTCGAACCCGGACCACATGAACGTTTCGATCGGCAAGGCCGGTCGCAACCGCTGGCTCGGCTGGCGCTCGCACAACCGCGGCGTCGCCATGAACCCGATCGACCATCCGCACGGCGGCGGCGAAGGCCGCACCTCCGGTGGCCGTCATCCCGTCACGCCCTGGGGCTTCCCGACCAAGGGCAAGAAGACTCGTTCGAACAAGCGGACCGACAAGTTCATCGTGTCGAGCCGTCATTCGAAGAAGAAGTAACAGAGGCCCGTCATGGCACGTTCCGTCTGGAAAGGTCCGTTCGTCGACGGATACCTCCTGAAGAAGGCCGAGGCAGCCCGCTCGTCGGGCCGTCACGAGGTCGTCAAGATCTGGAGCCGTCGCTCCACGATCCTCCCCCATTTCGTGGGGCTGACCTTCGGCGTCTACAACGGTCAGAAGCATGTCCCGGTGCAGGTCACCGAGGAGATGGTCGGCCACAAGTTCGGCGAGTTCTCGCCGACCCGCACCTTCTACGGCCATGCGGCCGACAAAAAAGCGAAGCGGAAGTGAGCCATGGGTAAGCCCGCAACACCCCGCGCCCTCAGCGACAACGAAGCCAAGGCGGTCGCCCGCATGCTTCGCGTCTCGCCGCGCAAGCTGAACCTGGTTGCCGCGCTGATCCGCGGCAAGCCGGTCGACACCGCGCTCGCCGATCTGGAGTTCTCGCGCAAGCGGATCGCCAACGACGTGAAGAAGTGCCTCGAGAGCGCGATCGCCAACGCCGAGAACAACCATGACCTCGACGTCGACGACCTGATCGTCGCCGAGGCCCATGTCGGCAAGGCGTTCGTGCTCAAGCGCTTCCACGCCCGTGCCCGCGGTCGCGGCGCCCGGATCGAAAAGCCGTTCTCGCACCTGACGATCGTCGTTCGTCAGGTCGAGGAAGCCAAGGCCTGAGGAGAGAACGATGGGTCAGAAGATCAATCCGATCGGTTTCCGCCTCGGCATCAACCGCACCTGGGATTCGCGCTGGTTCGCCAACAAGGGCGAGTACGGCAAGCTGCTCCACGAGGATCTCAAGATCCGCCGTGAGCTGATGAAGCTCCTGAAGCAGGCGGCGGTGTCGAAGATCGTCATCGAGCGTCCGCACCGCAAGTGCCGCGTCACGGTCCACTCGGCTCGCCCGGGCATCGTGATCGGCAAGAAGGGCGCCGACATCGACAAGCTGAAGAAGGCCGTCTCGAAGATGACCGACGCCGAAGTCGTCATCAACATCGTCGAGATCCGCAAGCCCGAGACCGACGCGACCCTGGTGGCCGAGTCGATTGCCCAGCAGCTCGAGCGTCGCGTCGCCTTCCGTCGTGCCATGAAGCGTGCCGTTCAGTCGGCCATGCGTCTGGGCGCCGAGGGCATCCGCATCAACTGCTCGGGCCGCCTCGGCGGCGCCGAGATCGCCCGCCTCGAGTGGTATCGCGAAGGTCGCGTGCCGCTGCACACCCTGCGTGCCGACGTCGACTACGGCGTCGCCACGGCCTTCACGACCTACGGGACGTGCGGCGTCAAGGTGTGGATCTTCAAGGGCGAGATCATGGAGCACGACCCGATGGCCCAGGACAGGAAGCTGTCCGAGGGTGAGGGGTCGACCCGCCGTTCGCGCGGTCAAGACCGCGACGCGGCGTGAGGATGAAGGTCTAGAACCATGCTTCAGCCCAAGAAAACCAAGTTCCGTAAGCAGTTCAAGGGTCGCATCAGCGGCGCTGCGAAGGGCGGTACGGACCTGAACTTCGGCCAGTTCGGCCTCAAGGCCATGGAGCCGGAGCGCATCACCGCGCGCCAGATCGAGGCCGCCCGTCGCGCCATGACTCGTGAGATGAAGCGCGCCGGCCGTGTCTGGATCCGCATCTTCCCGGACGTTCCGGTTTCGAAGAAGCCCGCCGAGGTCCGCATGGGCTCGGGTAAGGGCGCCAACGAGTACTGGGCCGCGAAGGTCGCTCCTGGCCGCATCATGTTCGAGCTCGACGGCGTGCCCGTCGAGGTCGCCAAGAAGGCGCTCGAGCTGGCCGCCGCCAAGCTGCCGATCAAGACGCGCTTCGTCCAGCGCATCGCCGAGTGAGGAGAGGGGTCATGAAGGCCGAAGAGATCCGGACCAAGACCCTCGACGAGCTCGAGGGCCAGCTCGGTGACCTGAAGAAGGAGCAGTTCAACCTGCGCTTCCAGAAGGCCACCGGTCAGCTCGAGAACGTCGCGCGCGTCCGCCAGGTCCGCCGCGACATCGCCCGCGTCAAGACCATCGCCGCGCAGAAGCGCGCCGAGAAGAAGTAAGGAGAGGGCATATGCCGAAGCGTGTGCTCGAGGGCATCGTCGTCAGCGACAAGCAGGACAAGACGGTCGTGGTGAAGGTGGAGCGTCGCTTCACCCATCCGCTGCTGAAGAAGACGGTGCGTCGCACCAAGAACTATCACGCCCACGATGAAGGCAACGCCTTCAAGACGGGCGACGTGGTGAGCATCGAGGAGGGCAAGCCCCTGTCGAAGCTGAAGCGTTGGGTCGTGCTGCCGAAGGCGTGAGCTTTCGGTGATCGTTAGAACAGCGCGCCGCCGTCGGGGAGACCCGAGACGGGCGCGAAAGGAAGAGGTTGCGTCATGATCCAGATGCAAACCAATCTCGACGTGGCGGACAATTCGGGCGCACGCCGCGTCATGTGCATCAAGGTGCTCGGTGGCGCCAAGCGCCGTTACGCCCATGTCGGCGACATCATCGTGGTGTCGGTGAAGGAGGCTATCCCGCGCGGCCGCGTGAAGAAGGGCGACGTCATGAAGGCGGTCGTCGTGCGCACCGCCAAGGACATCCGCCGCATCGACGGTTCGGTGATCCGTTTCGACCGCAATGCGGCCGTTCTGATCAACAATCAGAAGGAGCCGATCGGCACCCGTATCTTCGGACCGGTTCCGCGCGAACTGCGCGCCAAGAACCATATGAAGATCATCTCGCTCGCGCCGGAGGTGCTGTGATGGCTGCGAAGATCAAGAAGGGCGACAAGGTCGTCGTCCTCACCGGCCGCGACAAGGGTCGCACCGGTGAAGTGATCCAGGTCATGCCGACCGAGGGCCGTGCCCTCGTGCGCGGCGTCAACATCGTCAAGCGCCATCAGCGCCAGAGCCAGACCCAGGAAGGCGGGATCATCTCCAAGGAGAGCCCGATCCACCTGTCGAATCTGGCCTATGCCGATCCGAAGACCGGCAAGCCGACCCGCGTCGGTTTCAAGGTCCTCGCCGACGGCACCAAGGTGCGCGTGGCCAAGAAGTCCGGGGAGACCATCGATGGCTGAGGCGGCTTACACCCCGCGCCTCAAGGCGCATTACGACAGCGTGGTCCGGCAGAAGCTGGCGGAGGAGTTCGGCTACAAGAACCCCTTCGAGATCCCGCAGATCGAGAAGATCGTCGTCAACATGGGCGTCGGCGAATCCACTGCCGATTCCAAGAAGGCGACGGTTGCCGCCGCGGATCTCGCGCTGATCACCGGCCAGAAGCCGGTCATCACCCGGGCCCGCCAGGCCATCTCGAACTTCAAGGTTCGCGAGAACATGCCGCTGGGCTGCAAGGTCACCCTTCGCAAGCAGCGCATGTACGAGTTCCTCGACCGCCTGGTCACGATCGCGCTGCCGCGCGTCCGCGACTTCCGCGGCCTCAACCCGAAGAGCTTCGACGGCCGTGGCAACTTCGCCATGGGTCTGAAGGAGCACGTCGTGTTCCCCGAGATCTCCTATGACAAGGTGGATCAGATGTGGGGCATGGACATCATCGTGTGCACCACCGCCAAGACCGACGAGGAAGCCCGTGCTCTCCTCAAGGCCTTCAACTTCCCGTTCCGGCAGTGAGCCGGGTTTCTTAAAGCTAGAAGCCCGTCTCAGACGCGGAAACCAGGAGAAACCGATGGCGAAGAAGAGCTCCATCGAAAAGAACAACCACCGCCGCGCTCTGGTCGCGCGGGACGCCAAGAAGCGCGCTGCGCTGAAGGCGACCGTGATGGACCAGTCGATCTCGATCGAAGAGCGTTTCGCGGCCACCGTGAAGCTTGCGAGCCTGCCGCGCAACGGCGCCAAGGTCCGCATCAAGAACCGCTGCGAAGTCACCGGCCGTCCGCGGGCGTTCTATCGCAAGCTCGGCATGAGCCGCGTGGCTCTGCGTGACCTCGGCAACAAGGGGCTCGTTCCGGGCCTCGTGAAGTCGAGCTGGTGAGAGGAGACAGATCATGGCTCTCAACGATCCGCTCGGCGATATGCTGACCCGCATCCGCAACGCGCAGATGCGCCGCAAGACCCGCGTCCTGACGCCGGGCTCGAAGCTGCGTGCCCGCGTGCTCGAGGTGCTCAAGGCCGAAGGCTACATCCGCGACTACATGACCGTCACGCATCCGAACGGCCGTTCGGAATTCGAGATCGAGCTCAAGTATTTCGACGGCGAGCCGGTCATCCGTGAAATCGCGCGCGTCTCCAAGCCGGGCCGCCGGGTCTATGCCGGCGTCGGCAACACGCCGCGCGTGTCCAACGGTCTCGGCATCACGATCATCTCGACCCCCAAGGGCGTGATGGCCGACCACGATGCGCGGGAACAGAATGTAGGCGGGGAGGTGCTCTGCACGGTCTTCTGACCTGGCAGGGCTCCCTCACGACAAAGGACGATATCCAATGTCTCGTATCGGTAAGAAGCCGGTCGACCTGCCGCAGGGCGTCACCGCCCAGGTGTCCGGCCAGACCGTGAAGATGAAGGGTCCCAAGGGTGAGCTCTCGTTCACCTGCCCCGATGACGTCGTCGTCAAGATGGACGGAAACGTGATCAAGGTGGACCCGCGCGACCAGGGCAAGCGCGCCCGCTCCATGTGGGGCATGGCCCGCACCCGCGTCTCCAACCTCGCCGTCGGCGTGAGCAAGGGCTTCGAGAAGAAGCTCGAGATCACCGGCGTCGGCTATCGCGCGGCCGCCCAGGGCAAGGTTCTCAACCTCGCTCTTGGCTACAGCCACGACATCAACTATCCCGTGCCGGACGGCATCACCATCGCGACCCCGAAGCCGACCGAGATCGTCATCTCCGGCAACGACAAGCAGCAGGTGGGCCAGGTCGCCGCCGAGATCCGCGACTATCGCGGTCCGGAGCCCTACAAGGGCAAGGGCGTCCGCTACGCGGGCGAGTTCATCTTCCGCAAGGAAGGCAAGAAGAAGTAAGGCGATGAGCCCCGGTTCTCCGGGGCCCGTCCGTCTTCCGGGGCGTCGTTCTCTCGCGAACGCGCCCGATCAAAGGAGCTGGCTATGGCCAAATTCAAGGATGCAACGGAGCGTCGCAAGGCGCGTGTCCGTCGGGCCCTGCGCTCGACGGCGAATGGGCGTCCGCGGCTGAGCGTCTTCCGTTCGTCGAAGCATATCTATGCGCAGATCATCGACGACGCGAAGGGCGTGACGGTTGCGAGTGCCTCGTCACTGGAGAAGGACCTGAAGTCCGCACTGAAGACCGGCGCCGATCAGGCCGCGGCGACCGCCGTCGGCAAGCTCGTCGCCGAGCGTGCGGTGCAGGCCGGGGTGTCCACCGTGGTCTTCGACCGTGGTGCCTATCTCTATCACGGGCGCGTCAAGGCGCTCGCCGACGGCGCCCGTGAGGGCGGCCTGAGCTTCTAACGGATACGGGCGGTTCTCACCGCCGAAAGGACAGAACATGGCTCGGGAACGTGAACGCGAGCGCAACCGCGAAGAGCGCGACAGCGAATTCACCGACAAGCTCGTGCACATCAACCGTGTCTCCAAGACGGTGAAGGGCGGCAAGCGGTTCGGTTTCGCCGCGCTCGTCGTGGTGGGCGACCAGAAGGGCCGCGTCGGCTTCGGCCACGGCAAGGCCCGCGAGGTGCCTGAGGCGATCCGCAAGGCGACCGAATCCGCCAAGCGCGGCTTCATCCGCGTCGCCCTGCGCGAGGGCCGCACCCTCCATCACGACGTGCACGGCCGCCACGGCGCCGGCAAGGTCATCCTGCGCGCCGCTCCGGCCGGTACCGGCATCATCGCCGGCGGCCCGATGCGCGCCGTCTTCGAAACGCTCGGCATGGCCGACGTGGTCGCCAAGTCGATGGGGTCCTCCAACCCCTACAACATGGTGCGCGCCACGTTCGACGCGCTGAAGAACCAGGACAGCCCGCGCTCCGTCGCGGCTCGCCGTGGCCTCAAGGTGTCGGTCCTCCAGGCCCGCCGCCAGGAGGAAGGCGAGGGCGACGCGTAAGGATCGGATCCATGGCCAACAAGACCGTCACCATCGAGCAGATCGGTTCGCCGATCCGCCGCGAGAAGTCGCAGGAAGCGACCCTCGTCGGCCTGAAGCTCAACAAGCTGCACCGCCGCGCCACGCTGGAGGACACCCCGAGTGTCCGCGGCATGATCGCGAAGGTGTCTCACCTCGTGAAAGTGGTGGATTGATCTCATGAAACTCACCGACATGAAGGACAACGACGGCGCAACGCATCGCAAGATGCGCGTCGGTCGCGGCATCGGGTCCGGCAAGGGCAAGACCGCCGGTCGCGGCGTGAAGGGCCAGAAGTCGCGCTCCGGCGTCGCCATCAAGGGCTTCGAGGGCGGCCAGATGCCGCTGCATCGTCGCCTGCCGAAGCGTGGCTTCAACAACATCTTCCGCCTCTCGTTCGTAGAGGTCACGCTCGCCCGCATCCAGCGCGCGATCGACTCCGGCAAGCTGAAGGCCGGCAAGATCGACGAGGCCGCTCTGGTCGAGAGCGGCGTGCTGCGCCGCTCGCGCGACGGCATCCGCCTCGTGGCCACCGGCGAACTGACGTCGAAGATCGAGCTGACCGTGTCCGGCGCCTCCGCCGGTGCCGTCGCCGCGGTCGAGAAGGCGGGTGGCACCGTCACCCTTCTGAAGGCGAAGGAAGAGGCCGCGGCCTGACGGCCGGCCGGCCCTCCCAGCCGAACGCGACGATCAAGCTTCGAGGGGCCGGTTCGACGAGGACCGGCCCCTTTTCATCTGTACGAGCCTCGTGACCCGCATCGCGCTGCGACCGCGGGGGACTGGCGAAGGCGGCCCCGGGCCGTTAAGTGAATGCGACTTTTCCGGATGGACGCGTCCGTCCCACTTGCATCGGAGCCACCATGGCATCGGCAGCGGAACAACTGGCAGCCAATCTGAATTTCGGCGCCTTCGGCAAGGCCGAAGACCTGAAGAAGCGCCTGTGGTTCACCCTCGGAGCGCTGCTGGTCTATCGCCTCGGCACCTATATCCCGCTGCCGGGAATCGATCCCGAGGCGCTGCGCCAGATCTTCAACGCCAACCAGGGCGTCCTGGCGATGTTCAACGTCTTCGCCGGAGGCGCCGTCGGGCGCATGGCGATCTTCGCGCTGAACATCATGCCCTACATCTCCGCCTCCATCATCATCCAGCTGCTCACCGCCGTGGTGCCGGAGCTGGAGAAGCTGAAGAAGGAGGGCGAGCAGGGCCGCAAGCAGATCAACCAGTACACGCGCTATCTCACCGTGGTGCTGGCGGTCTTCCAGTCCTGGGGCATCGCTGTCGGCCTGCAGTCGTCCGGCACGGTCGTCGCCAATCCCGGCCTGTTCTTCGTCATGTCGACGGTGATCACCCTGACGGGCGGCACCATGTTCATGATGTGGCTCGGCGAGCAGATCACCCAGCGCGGCATCGGCAACGGCATCTCGCTGATCATCTTCGCCGGCATCGTCGCCGAACTGCCGAGCGTGCTGGCCCAGGCCTTCGAGCTCGGCCGCCAGGGCGTCATCGCCACCCCGCTGCTCCTCGGCCTCCTGATTCTCATCGGGCTGACGATCGTCGTCATCGTCTTCTTCGAGCGCGCCCAGCGGCGGCTGCTGATCCAGTATCCGAAGCGCCAGCAGGGCAACAAGGTGTTCGAGGGCAACTCCTCCCACCTGCCGCTGAAGCTGAACACGGCCGGCGTCATTCCGCCGATCTTCGCGTCCTCGCTGCTGCTGCTGCCGACGACCGCGCTGTCGTTCCAGACCAATCCCGCGGAATGGCTGCGCCTCACCGCCCAGCTCCTCGGCCACGGCCAGCCGCTGTTCATGGCGCTCTATGCGCTGCTGATCATCTTCTTCTGTTTCTTCTACACGGCCATCGTGTTCAATCCGACCGAGACGGCCGACAACCTGCGCAAGTACGGTGGCTTCATCCCGGGCATCCGCCCCGGTGAGAAGACGGCGCAGTACATCGACTACGTCCTGACCCGCATCACGGTCATCGGCGCCGCCTACATCACCCTGGTCTGCCTATTGCCCGAAGTGCTGATTGGCCAGCTCGGCCAAAGCTTCTATCTCTTGGGCGGAACCTCGCTGCTGATCGTCGTCACCGTGACGCTCGACACCGTCGCTCAGGTCCAGGGTTATCTGTTGGCCCATCAGTATGAGGGGCTCATCAAGAAGTCGCAGCTCAGGGGGAAACGTCGATGAAGCTGATTCTGCTCGGGCCTCCCGGGGCGGGGAAGGGGACCCAAGCACAGCGTCTGGTGGAGACCCACGGGCTCGTGCAGCTCTCCACCGGTGACATGCTCAGGGCTGCGGTCAAGAACGGCACGCCGATCGGCCTCAAGGCCAAGGACGTCATGGCGCGGGGCGAGCTCGTCTCCGACGAGATCGTCGTCGGCATCATCGAGGACCGCATCGCCGAGCCGGACTGCGCGAAGGGGTTCATCCTCGACGGCTTCCCGCGCACGGTCGCCCAGGCCGAGGCGCTCGACGCCATGCTGGCGAAGTCCGGCATGAAGCTGGACGCGGTGATCGAGCTGAAGGTGGACGAGGGCATCCTCGTCGGGCGCATCGAGAAGCGCGTCGCCGAGATGACCGCGCGCGGCGAGCCGGTGCGGGCTGACGACAACGCCGAGGCCCTGAAGAAGCGGCTCGACGCCTACCGGGCCCAGACCGCGCCGGTCTCCGACTATTACGCCTCCAAGGGCGCGCTGAAGACGGTCGACGGCATGGCGCCGATCGACGACGTGACGAAAGCCATCGCCGGCCACCTCGGAGTCTGAGGTTTCCGCCAGTTTCGGCTTGACGTGCGGACGGGGGCGGGCTATGCGCCCCATCTCGTCCGATCGACGGTGGCTTCGGTCCGTCTGCTGCGCAGGCGGATCGTACCGTTTCAAGGACAACCATGCAGGGGCCGGCCTCCACCGGACGCATGGATTTCATTTCTCACCGCGGCGACGCGGATCACATGGAGACGAGACATGGCTCGTATCGCGGGTGTCAACATCCCGACAAATAAGCGCGTCGTCATCGCGCTGCAGTACATTCACGGCATCGGCCCGAAGTTCGCCGCCGAGATCTGCGACAAGGTCAAGATCCCGGCCGAGCGTCGCGTCAACCAGCTGACCGACCAGGAAGTCCTGGCCGTCCGCGAGACCATCGACCGTGACTACATGGTCGAGGGCGACCTCCGCCGCGAAGTCTCCATGAACATCAAGCGCCTCATGGACCTCGGCTGCTACCGCGGCCTGCGTCACCGCAAGGGCCTGCCGGTCCGCGGCCAGCGCACCCATACCAACGCCCGCACCCGCAAGGGTCCGGCGAAGCCGATCGCCGGCAAGAAGAAGTGATCGTGACCCGGAGCGCCCCGCGCGCTCCGGACCGTTTCCCGAGCGCCTGGCATTACGGGCGCGCCTGAAGGACAAGGACTAGAGAATGGCCAAGGAAGCCACCCGCGTTCGCCGCCGCGAGCGAAAGAACATCGCCTCCGGCGTCTGCCACGTGAACGCGTCGTTCAACAACACGATGATCACCATCACCGACGCCCAGGGCAACACGATCGCCTGGTCCTCGTCGGGCACCATGGGCTTCAAGGGTTCGCGCAAGTCGACCCCCTACGCCGCCCAGGTCGCCGCCGAGGACGCGGCCCGCAAGGCCGCCGAGCACGGCATGCGCACCGTCGAGGTCGAGGTGTCGGGTCCCGGTTCGGGCCGTGAGTCGGCGCTGCGCGCCCTGCAGGCCGCCGGCTTCACCGTCACCTCCATCCGCGACGTGACGCCGATCCCGCACAACGGCTGCCGGCCGCGCAAGCGCCGCCGCGTCTGATCTCTCACGTTTCTCGCAATCGCGGACTGGCCTGTGGCGGTCCGCGATTTTCCGCCCCCCGTCGACAGGCGAGGGGAACCGGCCGTCAGGGTCCTGCAGGGGACGAGACAGCGGCCAGATCCAAGCGAAGGTAACACCCCGTGATCCAGAAGAACTGGCAGGAACTGATCAAGCCGGAGAAGCTCCACATCGTTCCCGGCGATGACCCGAAGCGCGTGGCGACCGCCACGGCCGAGCCGCTCGAGCGCGGTTTCGGCGTCACCCTCGGCAACGCCCTGCGCCGCGTCCTCCTGTCCTCGCTCCAGGGCGCTGCCGTCTCGGCCGTCCAGATCGACGGCGTCCTCCACGAGTTCTCGTCCATTCCGGGCGTCCGCGAGGACGTCACCGACATCGTCCTGAACATCAAGGACATCGCGATCAAGATGCAGGGCGACGGCCCGAAGCGCATGGTCGTGCGCAAGGAGGGCCCGGGCGTGGTCACCGCCGGCGACATCCAGACCGTCGGCGACGTGGTCATCCTCAACCCCGAACTGGTGATCTGCACCCTCGACGAGGGCGCCTCGATCCGCATGGAGTTCACCGTCGACACCGGCAAGGGCTATGTGCCCTCCGAGAAGAACCGCGCCGAGGATGCGCCGATCGGCCTCATCCCGGTCGACAGCCTCTTCTCGCCGGTCAAGAAGGTGTCCTACCAGGTCTCGCCGACCCGCGAGGGCCAGGTGCTCGACTACGACAAGCTGACCCTGACGGTGGAGACCAACGGGTCGGTC
Organism: Phreatobacter cathodiphilus; assembly: GCF_003008515.1. NCBI lineage: Bacteria > Pseudomonadati > Pseudomonadota > Alphaproteobacteria > Hyphomicrobiales > Phreatobacteraceae > Phreatobacter > Phreatobacter cathodiphilus. Next base: position 1,283,028 of record NZ_CP027668.1, read on the forward strand.
TCGCCCGAGGACGCGATTGCCTATGCGGCGCGCATCCTGCAGGACCAGCTCGAGATCTTCGTGAACTTCGAGGAGCCGCGCAAGGAAGTCGTCCAGGAATCGATCCCGGATCTCGCCTTCAACCCGGCGCTCCTGAAGAAGGTCGACGAGCTCGAGCTCTCGGTCCGCTCGGCGAACTGCCTGAAGAACGACAACATCGTCTACATCGGCGACCTGATCCAGAAGACCGAGGCGGAAATGCTCCGCACTCCGAACTTCGGCCGCAAGTCGCTGAACGAGATCAAGGAAGTGCTTGCCCAGATGGGCCTCCACCTCGGCATGGAGGTTACGGGCTGGCCGCCGGAGAATATCGAAGAGCTCGCCAAGCGCTTCGAGGACCATTACTGATTTTCAATTCATCGCCGACCGTGAGGTCCGCGATCCACCGGAGGACAAGGCGATGCGTCACGGCAAAGCCCACCGCAAGTTCAACCGCACGGCCGAGCATCGCCAGGCGATGTTCGCCAACATGTGCGCCGCGCTGATCAAGCACGAGCAGATCGTCACCACCCTGCCGAAGGCGAAGGACCTGCGTCCGATCGTCGAGAAGCTGGTGACGCTCGGCAAGCGCGGCGACCTGCACGCCCGCCGCCAGGCGGTCTCGCAGATCCGCGATCTCGGCATGGTCAAGAAGCTCTTCGAGGTTCTCGGCCCCCGCTACCAGTCGCGCCAGGGTGGCTACACCCGCGTGCTGAAGGCGGGCTTCCGCTACGGCGACAACGCGCCGGTCGCGGTGATCGAGTTCGTCGACCGCGACGTCGACGCCAAGGGCAAGGACTCCGGTCCCGTCCAGGCGAAGCCGGAGCAGGCCGCGGCCTGATCTGCCACAGGATGAAGGCCTGCCCCTCGGCGGGCTGGTGGAAGGGCGGCCCTGCGGCCGCCCTTTTCGCGTTTCGGATCAGCCGGCGGCGGGGGGCCGCATGCGGGCCGTCATCAGTTCCAGCGCCAGGCCCGTCGCCATGATGGCCCCCGCCAGTGCGAAGACGAGGGCGTGGCTGCCGGTGGCGGCGAGCAGCGCCGTGAAGCCATAGGCTGCCGCCGCCTGGACGATGGCGAAGGCGACCGTCTGGAGCGCCCAGGCAGCGGTGTGCGCCGCGGGTCCGACGATCTCGCGGGTGCGCCCGGAGGTGGATGATCCGAGCCCGATCATCAGCCCGCCCGCCATCATGGCCGAGAGCGTCAGCAGGACGAGATTGTGGGTGAGGGCGGGAATGGCCGCGCCGATCGCCATGAGGGCAACGATGACCCTGAGCACAGGCGCGTAGCCGAACCGGTCCGCCGCCAGCCCCGCCACCATCGGTGCCACCACGGCGGTGGCGCCGGCCGCCACCCAGATCCAGCCGCCGATCGCGAGGCCGAAGCCGAGGTCACGGGCGACGTGGTCGACGAAGAAGATCGTGTGGGGCACATAGCCCGCCGCCGCTCCGCAATAGGCGGCGGCAAGGCCGAGAAAGGCGGGTTCGCGCCGCCAGGCGGGAGCCGGGTCGTTGCGGTTGGCCGCGACCGGCGGCGCCGAGCGCGGCAGCAGCGCCATCATCACGACGCTGGCGAGCGCCAGTGCCGCCGCCAGGGCCAGCCAGGCCCCGGCCGGCCCGCCGGCGGCGAAGGCCGGTACCGCCGTTCCCGACAGCACGAAGCCGGTGCCGACGCCGGCGAAGGCGAGGCCGTTGGCGCGGCCCCGGTGCGAGGGCGCCACCACATTGGCGACCACCGGCGGGATGACGATCATCAGCACGCCCCCCGTCGCGCCCGACAGCGCCCTCAGGGCGATGAAGGCCCAGCCGGGCAGAGGCACAGCGGAGACCGCAAAGGCCAGCACCGCCAGCAGCGAGGCGAGCGCGATGGCCGGCCTGACACCCAGCGCCCGGGCGGTGGCCAGCGCCGTTCCCGCGCCGACGATGTAGCCGGCGAGGTTGAAGGCCCCCGCGAGGTGCAGCGTCGTCGGCGTCGCCCAGCCCGCCTCGACCATGGCCGGGATCAGCGGCGGATAGCCGAAGCGCCCCATGCCGACGCCGATCAGCAGGCCGCAATAGCCGGCGAGGATCGGCCCGAAGAAGCCGCGCCAGCCCCCGGTTTCCGCAGGGGTCACAGGCTGCGCTCGACGGCGACGCTCCGGCAGTCCATCTCGTAGTCCAGTCCCACCACCGGCGGCCGGTTGTAGTGCCAGGACAGGCCACAGCGGGCCGCGCCGCGCCGGACGATCTCGTCGGCGAGGAAGGGATGGATGTCGTGGACGCAATAGACCTGGGCCGCCGTCGTGTCCGGCCAGCCGTGGCCGAAGGCCGCCATGCGCTTCTCCATCTGCTCCAGCACGAAGACCCCCTTCTCGCGCAGGCCCTGCGGGCTCGTGTCGTTCAGCCGGACGATGCGCTCGGCATAGGGGCCAGCGCCCTCGCGAGCCTCGCCGGAGCCCGAGATGACGAACTGCGGCACGCCCGCGTCGCCCTCGGCGATGTAGGAGAAGGCGTGGAAGGAGGGCTCCGGCGGGCCGCCGATTTCCGGACAGACGTTGGAGCGCGCCACGGGGTTGGCCCTGGTGGCGGGGTCGTAGATGCCCCACTCGGCAAGCGTGCCGACATAGACCTCGTTGAAGGCCTTGAAGCCGGCATCGTCGAAGGGGGCCGGCGACCTGAGCTCGCAGGCGCAGAAGGAGGTCAGCGGCCGCCCCGCGCCCTGGATGAGGCCGGCGATACGGGCGAACCCTTCTTTCAGCGGCACGGGATTGCGGAACATCACCCGCTCGACGTGATAGCCGGGCAGGGCGGCGGCGCCGGCGGAATACTGGAACACGCTCGGCACGTAGCGGTAGTTGCCGGCGGCAAAGTCGATCGGGTTCATGGGGGTCTCCGCGTTTCCTCGCCGGCGAGCCTCGCGGGTCGTTTCCCCCCGGTCAACCGGCCCGAACGCATCGGCCGCCTGCCGCCGTCAGAGGACGCGCTCGACGCCGACGCCGCGCGTGTCCATCAGGATCTCCAGCCCGTCGATGGGCGGCCGGTCGCGGTGGAGCGTCACCCCGTTCCGTCCTGCGCCGCGGTCGAAGACCTCGGCCTCCAGGAGCGGACCGAGATCGTGCAGCGTGTGGATCTGGGCGGCCGTCGTATCCGCCCAGCCGAAGCCGAGCGGCGCCATCCGCGTCTCCATGTGGGTGAGCACGGTCCGCAGCTTGTCGCGCAGGGCGTCCTGCGAGGCCTCGCCGAAGCGGACGATGCGCTCGGAGAAATGGCCAGGGCCCTTGTCGAAACCCTCGCCGCTGCCGGCGACGACGAAGGAGGGGCGGCCCGCATCGCCGACCGCGACATGGGTGAAGGCGTGGATGGAGGGCTCCGCCGGCGGGTCGACGACGGGGCAGACACTGGCCCGGGCCACCGGGTTGACCTCGCCGTCGATCAGGTCCCAGGCGGCGAGGGTCCCGGCATATATCTGGTTGAAGGCGCGGAACCCCGCTTCGTCGAAGGGAGCTGGCGAGCGCAGCTCGCAGGCGCAGAAGGCTGTGAGCGGCCGGCCGGCCGAGGTGAGCATGTCGGCGATACGTCGGAACGCCTCCGCAAGGGGAACCGGCTTGGGAAACACCGTCCGCACCAGATGGTGCCCGGGCATGGCGGCCACCGCGCCGGAATACTGGAAGACATTGGGAACGAAACGGTAGTTGCCGGGGGCGAAATCGACGGCGGTCATGAAACGGATCCTGATGCGAAGGCCCGAGAGCCTCGCGGGGGGCGTGGGGCCCGTCAACGGCGCCCGGCGCAGTCCGCCCCTGCATTCCCTTCCGGGACCGCGGGGGCCTCGCTATATTGGCGCCATGACCAGACTCGCTCCCATCGCCCTCCTCGCCGCAGCCCTCGCCGTCCTCTCCTCCGGTGCCGTCGAGGCCCAGCGCCAGGCGCCGCAGAGCCGCGCCGACGTGCAGCTCTCCTTCGCGCCCGTGGTGAAGCGGGCAGCGCCGGCCGTCGTGAACGTCTACGGCGCCCGTGTCGAGCAGGTGCAGGCCCATCCCTTTTTCGACGACCCGATCTTCCGCCGCTTCTTCGGCGACCGGGGCGGGCAGGGCGGTCCGCAGGGGCCCGGCCGCGCTGAGGTGGCGCGCTCCCTCGGCTCGGGCGTCATCGTCGACCGCTCCGGCCTCGTCATCACCAACAACCACGTCATCCAGAACATGACGGAGGTGAGGGTCGCCTTCGCTGACCGGCGCGAGTTCGAGGTCGACATCGTGCTGCGCGACCCGCGTACCGACCTCGCGGTGCTGAAGCTGAAGAACCCGCCGGCCGACCTCGCCGTCCTCGACATCGGCGAGTCCGACGCGCTGGAGGTGGGCGACATCGTGCTCGCCATCGGCAATCCCTTCGGCGTCGGCCAGACCGTCACACAGGGCATCGTCTCGGCGCTGGCGCGCACGCAGGTCGGCGTCGCCGACTACCAGTCCTTCGTGCAGACGGATGCCGCCATCAACCCCGGCAATTCCGGCGGTGCGCTGGTCGACATGGCCGGCCGCCTCGTCGGCGTGAACACCGCCATCTTCTCGCGCTCCGGCGGCAGCCACGGCATCGGCTTCGCCATTCCGACCGCGCTCGTGCGCCTCGTCGTCGAATCGGCCAAGTCCGGCAGCCAGACGGTCCAGCGCCCCTGGTTCGGCGGCCGCCTCCAGGCCGTGACCGCCGATGTCGCGGAAAGCCTGAGGCTCGCCCGCCCGACCGGCGCGCTCGTCGTCTCCGTCGTGCCGAACTCGCCCGCCGCCAAGGCCGGCATGCGCGCCGGCGACCTCATCACCGCCGTCGACGGACAGACGGTCGAGGATCCGGACGGCTTCGGCTATCGCTTCGGTGTCAAGCCGATCGGCGGCATGGCGAGCATCGCCGTGACCCGCAACGGCCGCAACCTCGTCGTCCCCGTGGCGCTGGAGCCGGCCCCGCCCGGCGGCCAGGACGCCGTCACCCTCGCCGGGCCCTCGCCCTTCGCCGGCGCCCGCGTCGCGACCCTCGCGCCGGGCATGGCCGACGAGCTGCGCGTCTCCCACCGCACGGACGGCGTCGTCATCATGGCGGTGGAGCCCAATTCGGCGGCGGGGCAGGTGGGCCTCCAGCCGGGCGACGTCGTCCTGTCGGTGAACGGCCGCGACATCAAGTCGCCGGCCGACCTGCGCGAGGCCACGGCGCAGCGCGCCCGGCTCTGGCGCTTCCAGATCGACCGCGGCGGCCAGATCATCAATTCCATGATGGGCGGCTGAGCCCCGTGGACCTCTTCGAGGCCGCGGGCCCGGATCCGAAGGCGCCGCGCCCGCTCGCCGACCGCCTGCGGCCGCAGACACTGGCCGAGGTCGCCGGACAGGAGCACCTGACCGGTCCCGACGGCGCGCTGACGCGGCTCTTGCGCACCCGCTCCCTCGGCTCCCTCGTCTTCTGGGGCCCGCCCGGCACCGGCAAGACGACGGTCGCGCGGCTCCTCGCCGGCGAGACCGACCTCGCCTTCGAGCAGATCTCCGCCATCTTCACCGGCGTCGCGGACCTCAAGAAGGTCTTCGAGCAGGCGCGCGCCCGGCGGGTCCAGGGGCGCGGCACCCTGCTCTTCGTCGACGAGATTCACCGCTTCAACCGCTCCCAGCAGGACGCCTTCCTGCCCGTAGTCGAGGACGGCACGGTGACCCTCGTGGGGGCGACGACCGAGAACCCGTCCTTCGAGCTCAACGCGGCGCTGCTCTCCCGTGCGCGCGTGCTGACCTTCCGCTCCCTCGACGACGACGCCCTGGAAAAGCTGCTCGCCCGCGCCGAGGCGCTGGAGGGAAAGCCCCTGCCGCTCGACGCCGACGCCCGCCTCGCTCTCGTGCGCATGGCCGACGGCGACGGCCGCGCCATCCTGACACTGGCGGAGGAGGTCTGGCGCGCTGCCGGCGAGGGCGAGGTCTTCGACACCGCCGGTCTCTCCGATATCGTGCAGCGCCGCGCGCCGATCTACGACAAGGCGCAGGAGGGCCACTACAACCTCATCTCCGCGCTCCACAAGACGGTGCGCGGCTCCGACCCCGACGCGGCGCTCTACTATCTCGCCCGCATGCTGGACGCCGGCGAGAACCCGCTCTTCATCGCCCGCCGCGTGGTCCGCATGGCGGTCGAGGATATCGGCCTCGCCGATCCCCAGGCTCTCGTCGTCGCCAATGCCGCCAAGGACGCCTACGATTTCCTCGGCAGCCCGGAGGGGGAGCTGGCACTGGCCAATGCGGTGATCTACGTCGCCACCGCGCCCAAATCCAACGCCGCCTACACCGCCTGGAAGGCCGCGCTGGCGCTCGCCAAGGAGCGCGGCAGCCTCACCCCGCCGAAGACCATCCTCAACGCGCCGACCAAGCTGATGAAGTCGGAGGGCTATGGGGAGGGCTACCGCTACGACCATGACGAGCCCGACGCCTTTTCCGGCCAGGACTACTGGCCCGAGGCGCTGGGCCGGCAGAGCCTCTACAGGCCGGTGGAACGCGGCTTCGAGCGGGAGGTGGCGAAGCGCATGGAGTGGTGGGCGAAGCTCCGGCGCGAGCGCGGCGGCTGACGCTTCACGGCGCCCGCGACTTCCGCTAGGCCTTGGCCCATGACCAAGCTCCTTCTCGTCTTCCTCGGCTCCGGCATCGGCGGGGCGGCGCGCTACGGTGTCAACGTCTGGTCGCTGAAGGCCTTCGGGCCGGGCTTCCCGGCCGGCACCCTCATCGTCAACGTCGTCGGCGGCCTCGCCATGGGGCTGATCGCCGGCTGGCTGGCCTTCCGCGCCTCGGTGCCGTGGAGCCAGGACCTCCGGCTCTTCCTCACCACCGGCATCCTCGGCGGCTTCACCACCTTCTCCGCCTTCTCCCTCGATGCGGTGACCCTGATCGAACGGGGTGACTATGGGGCCGCCGCCCTCTATGTGGTGCTTTCGGTGGTTCTTTCGATCGCAGCCGTGGCGGTCGGCCTCGCCGTCATCAGGAGCTTCTCATGAAGGGCAGGGGCAAGCCGCCCGGTCAGGGACCCGTCGACCGCGGCGCCAAGCGCTTCGGCGGCAAGGGCGCGGCCAAGGGACCTGCAAAGGGCTTCGGCAAGGGACCGGGCAAGGGTTCGGCAAAGCCGGCCCGCGGCCGCAGCGCCGGGCCTGCCGGCGATGCGCCGCGCATGGGCGCCCGTCCGCCGGCCAAGCGCCCGCCCTTCGCCGCCGAGGCCGAGCGCGCGCCACGCGGCCCGGTCCGCAGCCGCCGGCCCTTCGAGCGGTCCGACGAGCGCGGCTTCGAGGATCGCCGGCCCGAGGAGCGCGACGGCGAGCCGCGCCGCTCCGGGCCGCCGCGCCGCGAGCGCGTCCGGCGCGAGCCGACCGACCTGCGCTCCTTCGACGGCTCGCCCCGCCGCGGCCGCTCGGACGACTGGGATATCGACGCCGCCGCCTGGGCGCCCGAGGCCGACCTCGACATCGATGCCGTCGAGGAGCCGCGCACCATCCGCCGCGAGCCGGCCGGCGAGCGCCGCACAGCGCGCGCCCGCGCCCCGCGCGAAGAGGCGCCGCGGCGTGAGGAAGCCCGGCCGCCGCGCCGTGCGCCTGCTCCGGCCCCGGCAGGCCCGACCCGCGCCGAACTGAAGGCCGCCGCCACCGACACGCTGCAGACCGGCGTCCAGACCCTGACGGTCACCGAGGACGAGGCCGATATGCGCGTCGACCGTTTCCTCGCGGCGCGCTTTCCCCAGCTCTCCTTCAGCTACATCCAGCGAATCGTCCGCAAGGGCGAGTTGCGCGTGAACGGCCGACGCGTCGAGACCAAGGATCGGCTCGAGGCCGGCCAGGCGGTGCGCGTGCCGCCGCTGAAGCTCGACCAGGCGCGGCCCATGTCGGCCAAGGTCGGCGAGGACGTCGCCGGCTTCCTCGCCTCCATCACCCTCTATGAGGACGCCGACGTCATGGTGCTGGCCAAGCCCGCCGGCCTCGCCGTGCAGGGCGGTTCGGGCACCAAGAAGCATCTCGACGGCATGCTCGCCGTGCTCACCGACGAGGACGGGCAGCGTCCCCGGCTCGTCCACCGCCTCGACAAGGACACCTCGGGCTGCCTGCTCGTCGCCAAGTCCCGCTTCGCCGCGGCGGCGCTGGCGAAGACATTCCGCACCCGCGCGGCGCGCAAGATCTACTGGTCCGTGGTGGCCGGCGTGCCGAAGCCCCGGCAGGGCCGCGTCTCCACCTATCTCGCCAAGGAAGAGCGCGAGGACGAGAGCTTCATGCGCATCGCCAAGCATGGCGAGAAGGGCGCGAGCCACGCCGTGAGCTACTACGCCGTCATCGACACCATGGCGCAGAAGCTCTCCTGGCTTTCCATGAAGCCGGTGACGGGCCGCACCCACCAGCTGCGCGTCCACGCCGCCGAGATCGGCCATCCCATCCTCGGCGATCCCAAATATTTCGACGTGGAGAACTGGGAGATCCCCGGTGGCATCCAGCACAAGCTGCACCTCCACGCCCGCCGCATCGTCGTTCCCCACCCGCGCGGCAAGGGCACGATCGATGTCTCCGCGCCGCTGCCGCCCCATATGGAGCAGACGTTCAACCTGCTGGGCTGGGACGTCTCGCGCTACGACCCCATCGTCGAGGCGCCGGAGGAGTAATGTCACTGACCGGCTGGATCTACGTCACCGCGGCGGTGCTCGCCGTCATCCTCGCGCTGATCGTCATCGTCACGCGCCGGGTGATCCGCACCGTGCCGGGCGGCGGCGACGGCCGTGCCATGGGCGACCTCGTCGCCGAGCTGCGCCGTGCCAACGACCTTGCCGAGCGGCGTATCGCCGCGCTGGAGGATCGGGTCGAGGCGCTGGAGCGCCGCCCGGGCTGAACGCTGCCTTCAGCCGGGGTTCAGGCGGCCGGCGCCAAGGCTGGCGTCATCGCCCTGCACCGGATGCTCCCCATGAAAAGCCTCACCGCCGCCGCCCTCGCGCTGCTCGCCGCCACCCCGCTCGCTGCCCAGCCCTACGGCTATGGACCCGGCCCCGGCATGGGCCGCGGCAATCCCGAGCTGCGCGCCGAGCGCTTCCAGTGCCGGCAGGAGGCCCGCGCCCGCGGCTATCGCGGCCCGGAGGTGCGCGGCGCGGTCATCGCCTGCCTTGAGGCGCGCCGGCCGGATCTCGCCCGCATCCTTCAGTGCCGCGAAGCGGTCCGAGCCCGGGGCTATGTGCCGCGCACGCCGGAATTCCGCATGGCGGTCAGGTCCTGCCGCTTCGGCGCTTGAACTCGGCGCGCCGATGACCCACAAGGCGCTCCGGTCCCGGAGCGCCCGTCACGTGAAGCTCGTCATCTTCGACTGCGACGGCACGCTCGTCGACAGCCAGCACCTCATCGTCGCCTGCATGGACGAGGCCTTCGCTTCGCTCGGCCGCCCCGCACCCTCGCGCGAGGCGACGCTCTCCATCGTCGGCCTGTCGCTGGCCGAGGCCTTCGCCACGCTGACGCGCGAGGGCGACCCGGATATTCCGGCCCTCGTCGAGGCCTACAAGGGCGCCTTCCACGCCCAGCGCCTGAAGCCGGGCAATGCCGAGCCGCTCTACGAGGGTGCGCGAGAGGTGGTGGAATGGCTGGCGGAGCAGGAGGTGGCGCTTGGAATCGCCACCGGCAAGTCGCAGCGCGGCGTGCGCATCGTCATGACCCATCACGGCCTGCTCGAGCGCTTCGCCACGATCCAGACCGCGGACGACGCGCCGTCCAAGCCCCATCCCGCCATGATCGAGCAGGCCATGGCCGAGGTCGGCGCGCTGCCTGAGGACACAGTGATGATCGGCGACACGACCTACGACATCGACATGGCCCATGCCGCGGGCGTCGCTTCGATCGCGGTCGCGTGGGGCTACCACGCGCCGCAGGCCCTGCTGCTCTCGCGTCCCCATGCGCTGGTGGGCGCCTACGCGGAAGTGCCGCTGGTTCTCAAAGGCCTCTGGGGCCCGTGAGCCTCAGGCGTTCTTCGCCGCCTCGCCGGCCAAGAATTTCTCCAGCCAGTGGATGTCGTAGTTGCCGGCGATGATCGAGGGGTTGCGCACGAGGGTGCGGAACAGCGGCAGCGTCGTCTCGATGCCGTCCACCACGAACTCGTCGAGCGCACGGCGCAGGCGCGCCAGGCACTCGGTGCGGGTGCGTCCGTGGACGATGAGCTTGCCGACCAGCGAGTCGTAATAGGGCGGGATCGTGTAGCCCTGGTAGGCGTGGCTGTCGACGCGCACGCCGATGCCGCCGGGCGGGTGCAACAGGTTGAGCTTGCCCGGCGAGGGACGGAAGGTCGCCGGGTTCTCGGCATTGACCCGGCATTCGATGGCGTGGCCCTCGACGACGATGTCCGACTGCTTCAGCGACAGCTTCTGCCCCGCGGCGATGCGAATCTGCTCGTTGACGAGGTCGACGCCGGTGATCATCTCGGTGACCGGATGCTCGACCTGGATGCGGGTGTTCATCTCGATGAAGAAGAACTGGCCGTCCTCGTAGAGGAACTCGATGGTGCCGGCCCCGACATAGCCCATGTCGGCCATGGCGCGGGCGCAGACGCCGCCGATCTCGGCGCGCTGTTCCGGTGTGATCACCGGGGAGGGACCTTCCTCCCACACCTTCTGGTGGCGGCGCTGCAGCGAGCAGTCGCGCTCGCCCAGATGGATGGCGTTGCCCTGGCCGTCGCCGAGGATCTGGATCTCGATGTGCCGCGGCTTGCCGAGATATTTCTCGATATAGACGGCGTCGTCGCCGAAGGCGGCTTTGGCCTCGGTCTTGGCGGTCTGCAGCGCCACCTCGAGCTCGTCGGCCGAGCGCGCCACCTTCATGCCGCGTCCGCCGCCGCCGGCCGCCGCCTTGATGATCACGGGGAAGCCGATCTCCTTGGCGACCGCGCGGGCCTCCTCGTCGTCGGAAATGCCGCCCTCGGAGCCCGGGACCGTCGGGATGCCCAGGCGCTTGGCCGTCCGCTTGGCCTCGATCTTGTCGCCCATGATGCGGATGTGCTCGGCCTTGGGGCCGATGAAGGTGATGCCGTGGCTCTCCAGGATGTCGGCGAAGCGGGCGTTCTCCGACAGGAAGCCGTAGCCCGGATGCACCGCGTCGGCGCCGGTGATCTCGCAGGCCGCCAGCAGCGAGGGGATGTGGAGATAGCTCTCGCGCGCCGAGGGCGGGCCAATGCAGACGCTCTCGTCGGCGAGCTTCACGTGCATGGAATCGGCGTCGGCCGTCGAGTGGACGGCGACGGTGGCGATGTCGAGTTCCTTGCACGCGCGCAGGACGCGCAGCGCGATCTCACCGCGATTGGCGATCAGCACCTTGTTGAACATCGGGCGACTCATTCGATGATCATCAGCGGCTCGCCGTATTCCACCGGCCGGCCGTCTTCGAACAGGATGCGCGTCACCGTGCCGGAACGCGGCGCGACGATGTCGTTGAAGGTCTTCATCGCCTCGATCAGGCAGAGACGCTCGCCCTCCTTGACGCTCTGGCCGACCTCGACCAGGGGCTTGGCGTCGGGCGAGGGACGACGGTAGGCAGTGCCGACCATGGGCGAAGGCACCACGCCGGGATGCTTGCGCGGGTCGTCGCCCGCGGCGGCGGCGGGGGCCGCCAGCGTCGGTGCGGGGGCGGCGAGGGGGGCCGGTGCTGCGGCGACCGGGGCCGGCGCGGCCACGGTCGCATGGACGGTGACCTGGCGGGCGACGCGGATTTTCAGGGCCTCGAGCTCGATCTCGATCTCGGTGAGGTCGGTGTCGGCCAGGACCTGCGCCAGTTCGCGGATCATCGCCGTGTCGATGGAAGATTTGCCTTTGAGCATGGTGCCCTCGTGAGGCTGGGCGCGGCGGGGACCGCTCACGCCTTGGCCGGAAGCGCCGCGACGGCGGCGATGGCGAGCGCATATCCCATGGGGCCGAGCCCCACGATGATGCCGCGCGCGACGGGTGACAGGAAGGAGTGATGCCGCACGGCCTCGCGGGCGTGGACATTGGTGATGTGCACCTCGATCAGCGGAATGCCGGTGCCGCGGGTCGCGTCGGCGAGCGCCAGCGAGGTGTGGGTATAGGCGCCGGCATTGAAGACGACGCCCTTCAGGGTGCCCGCCGCATGGGCGCGGCCCGCCTCGTGGATCCAGTCGACGAGGACGCCCTCGTGGTTGGACTGGCGGAAGTCGACGTCGAGACCGTGCTTCTCGGCCTCGGTACGGCACAGCGCCTCCACGTCGGCCAGCGTCGTCGATCCGTAGATCGCCGGCTCGCGGGTGCCGAGCAGATTGAGGTTGGGGCCGTTGAGGACGAGGACGGTGCTCATGCGCCGGGGTCTTGGATCCGCTTCGAGGGTCCGTGTCGCGATCCGGGTCCCGTGACCCGGGAATCGCCGGTAACCCGCACGGCCGGAAGGCCTGCGGGCGCGCTCTTATAGGCGCAAGCGCCGGGGAAGCAAAGGGAGGGATGTGGATGGCGGCCGCTGCGGTCGTCCGCCCTGTGATCAGTCGCCCGCCCGCCTCAGAAGGCGGTGCGGTAGGAGACCTGCACGAACAGACCCCAGCGCTCGCTCCACACGCGCTCCGGCGGGTCGGGCGGACCGAATCGCGCCTTCGCCTTGGCCGTCTGGTAGTACCAGAAGCGTCCGCCTGCACCGAGCGACAGATGGTCCGTCAGGCGATAGGCGAGGCTCGCCTCCAACTGCGTGCCGATCCCGTGTCCCACTTCCGCCGTGGGGTTGATCTCCGGGCGGTTCCAGTGGTTGTCGAAGGCGTCCAGATGGGCATAGGGCAGAAATGCCGCGTCGAGTGTGACCTTGAGCCGGTCGGTGATCGCGAGGTCGGCTACCGCACCGACGCGCAGCACCGTCCAGCGCGCGGTCTGCGACATGTCGAGATGACTGAGGGGCGTGGTCGGCACGCACATGGAGGAGGTGGCCGTCTGGCGGCAGCCGTAGGCGTGATATTTCTCGAAGAAGCGGTGCACCCCGACGAAAAGGCCGAGACGGTTGGCGCCGGACTGCCACACCGTCCCTCCGACGTCGAGGCTCGCATAGTCGATCCGCCCGTTGCGCATCTCGCCGACGGTGCGGGAATAGGGGGTGAAACCAGGCGGGAAATCCTCGTCGATCAAGGTGCCGCCGGTATGGCTGCCGAAGCCCGCATAGCCTTTGACGAAGACGCCGCCGGGCATGTCGAGGCGGCCGAACACCTCGCCCGTGACCGCCCGGGTGCCGCCGTAGGTGAGCCGGGAGTTCAGATAGCGCCCGTAGAGGCTCTTCTGGTAGCGCCCGCCGCTGAAGAAGGCGCGGGTGCCGACCTCCGCCCGCCAGCCGGACACCGGCTCCGGCAGGTCGAAACCCGCCGCGGGCGATGCCGCGACGATCGTCGCCGCCACAGTGGCCATGCGCCACGCCGCCGCCCTGCGCCGCCTCATGTCGCTCTCCTCATGGTTGGCCAGCCGTCGACGGCACGGGTGTCACGCCGGCCCCGTCCCTCAAAACGCCGTGCGATACGAAGCCTGCAGAAAGGCGCCCCACCGTTCGGAGCGGAAATCGAGGTGCGAGGCGTTGGTCTCGCCGGGAAAGCGGGTCTTGGCGCCGGTCGTGGCGTGGTACCAGTAGCGTCCGCCGGCGCCGAGGCTGAGGGCGTCGGTCAGCCTGTAGGTCAGGCTGGCCTCGACCTGGAAGCCGTAGCCCTGGCCGCTTTCCGCCATGGGATTGATGTCGGGGCGCATCCAGTGGTTGTCGAAGGCGTCGAGCCGCGAATAGGGCAGGGCCGCCGCTTCCGCCGTCAGCTTCAGCCGCTCGGTCAGCGCCACGTCGCCGACCACGCCGATGCGCAGCGACGTCCAGCGCGAGGTCTCCGACAGGGTCAGCACGGAGGAGGGGATGGTGACATTGCAGAAATTGCCCCCCGAAACCTGGAGACAACCGTAGCCGTTGTACTTTTCCTTGAAGTGGTGGATGCCGGCGAAGGCGCCGATCCGCACGCTCTCCGACCGCCACACCGTGAACCCGAGATCGAGGCTGCCGTAATCGATCTTGCCGCTGCGCAGGTTCGAATGGGTCTTGGAATAGGGCACGGTGTCGGGCGGATAGTCTTCGTCGGTCAGCAGGCCGCCGCCATGTGTGCCGATGCCGGCATAGCCCTTCACGAACCAGCCGGAGGGCGCGTCGAGGCGGCCGAAGAGCTCGCCCGTCGTCGCCGCCGTGCCGCCATAGGTCAGCCGCGAGTTCATCTGGCGGCGGATGTCGGGATCGTAGAGGTCCTTTTGCAGGCGCCCGCCGCTGAAGAAGACGCGCGATCCGAATTCCGCCTGCCAGCCGGTGGCGGGCGGGGGCAGGTCGACGGCCGCAGCGTGGGTCGCAGCCGCCGTCAAACCTGCCGCCAGGCAGATCCCCAACCGTCTCGACCCCATCATGCCATCCTCCATTCCGTGACACGGAAGGTGGCGGATCGTGGTTAATGCGGGGTAAGCGGCGCCGCTTTCGTCAGCCTTTCGCGGTGGGCCTCGCCAGCGCGGCGCCGGGCCAGACCTTCTTGGCCACACGGGCATATTGCGGCGGATAGGAGAGCTCGGCGCCGAGCTCCTCCGCCGCGTGCCAGCCCCAGCGGGGATTGTCGAGCATGCCGCGGCCGATGGCGACGAGATCGGCAGCGCCCGAGGCGACGACCTCCTCGGCCTGGGCCGGCGTGTTGATGAGGCCGACGGCGCGGGTGGTGATGCCGGTGCCGCCCTTCACCGCCTGGGCGAAGGGCACCTGGTATCCCGGCTTCGCCTGGATCCGCACGCGCGGGTGCGCGCCACCGGAGGAGACGCAGACGAAGTCGAGGCCGACGGCCTTCAGTTCGGTGGCGAGCGCCACCGCGTCGGCCACCTGCAGGCCGTCCTCGGTCCAGTCCTGGCCGGTGATGCGGGCGCCGACCGCGACCCGGGCCGGCACGGCCGCTTTCACAGCCGCGGCGATCGACAGGGGCCAGGCGAAGCGGTTCTCGCGGCTGCCGCCGAAGCCGTCGGTGCGGGTGTTGGAGAGCGGGCTCATGACGTTGTGCAGGAGGTAGCCGTGCGCCATGTGCAGCTCGACGGCGTCGAAGCCGATGCGCACCGCGCGCTCGGCGGCCTGGACGAAGGCGGCGGCGATGCGCACCTTGTCTTGACCGGTCATCTCGCGTGGCATGTGCCAGCCCTCGTCGAAGGGGATGGCGGAGGCCGCGACCGTGGCCCAGGGGTCGGCGTTGTCCTTGAGCGGCCCGCCGCCCTCCCAGGGACGCTCGGAGGAGGCCTTGCGGCCGGCGTGACCGATCTGGATGCCGAAGGTCGTGCCCGGCAGGGCGACGGCGCGCGCGGCGTCGATGACCCGCTGCATCGCCCGCTCGTTGGCGTCGCTGTAGAGGCCGACGCAGCCGTGGGTGATGCGCCCGAGCCGCTCCACCGCGGTCGCCTCCACCACCACCATGCCCGCGCCCGACATGGCGAGGGTCATCAGATGCTGCAGGTGCCAGTCGTTCATGCAGCCGTCGTCGGCCGAATACTGGCACATCGGCGCGACGACGATGCGGTTCGGGACGGTGACGGGGCCGACGGCGAGGGGCGAGAAGAGCTGGCTCATGGCGGTCTCTCGAACGAAAGGGAAGGCGAGGGGACAGCAAGGGCCGCACCCAGGCAAGCACCTGGCGCGCAGGACACGTCTGCCAAGACCCGCCGCGTCGCGGGCGGTGCATGCCCGCGTTGCAGCCCTGCGCGGCGGTTCCCCTGTGGCGAAGAGGCGGCAGGCGGGCTATGGAGGCAGACTTTCTCCAGCTTCGACGATCGGCAGAGGCGATGTATCGCCGGACGGCCCCGCCGGAGATACGGACCCTGCCGAGCCGCGTGATCCCGCCATGACCAGCACCACCCCCGAAGCCATGGCCCGCGGCGACCGGCTCGCCAAGCGCAACGCCTTCATTCTGGCACTCGCCACGGCGCTCGCGGGCGCCAACACGACGGTGATGTTCGCCACAGGTGCCATCGTCGGCGCCGAGCTCGCGCCCGTGCGCTCGCTCGCGACCCTGCCCATCTCCATCTTCGTGGTCGGTCTCGCCGCCGCCTCCCTGCCGGTGGGCATGCTGGTGCGCCGCTTCGGCCGCCGCACCGCCTACCAGATCGCCACCGGTGCCGGGGTCCTCACCGGCCTGTTCGGCTATCTCGGGGTGACCTTCTCGAGCTTCCCCGTCTTCTGCCTCGCCACCTTCTCGGCCGGCTTCTACGCCTCGGCGGCCCAGAGCTACCGCTTCGCCGCCGCCGACACCGCCTCCGACGCGTTCCGTCCCAAGGCCATCTCCTGGGTCATGACCGGCGGCATCATCGCCGGCGTGGTCGGCCCGCAGCTCGTCGTCTGGACCAAGGAGGCGCTGCCGCCCGTGCTCTTCGCCGGCACCTATATCGGCCAGGCGGTGGTGGCGCTGCTGGCCGGCGTCATCCTGTCCTTCGTCGACATTCCGAAGCCGAAGGCGCCCGCCGCCGGCACCGTGTTCCGTCCGACCTCGGCCTATTTCCGCGACCCCGCCTTCGTCACCGCGGTGATCTGCGGGGCTGCGACCTACATGCTGATGAATTTCGTGATGACGGCGGCCCCGCTCGCCATGATCGGCTGCAACCATTCCATCGACGACGCGGCCTACGGCATCCAGTGGCATGTCATCGCCATGTACGCGCCGAGCTTCTTCACCGGCAGCCTCATCGCCCGGTTCGGCGCGCCGCGCATCGTCGCCCTCGGCCTCGCGCTCACGGCGATCTCCGCCGTGGTGGCGCTGACCGGCATCACCGTGCCCCACTTCTACCTCGCCCTCATCCTGCTCGGGCTCGGCTGGAACTTCGGCTATATCGGCGCCAGCGCGATGGTCGCCGCCGCCGCCCGGCCGGAGGAGCGCACCCGCCTCCAGTCGGTGAACGACTTCTGCGTCTTCGGCGTCATGGCCGTCGGCTCCTTCTCGTCGGGCCAGATCGTCACGACCTACGGCTGGGACATGGTCAACTGGGTCGTCTTCCCCATCGTCGCCGTGGGCGCCGTGGCGCTGGTGGTCGGCTCGCGCCGCAAGCCGGCTCTCGCCTGAGGGCGTTTCCGCCCGAATTGGCGGGAAAACCCCCATCACAGCCAAAAGGACGAGCCGCGCAGCCCTCCCATCCGTTGCTTCGGCTTCCGGACTTTGGCAGAAATGCGTCGGACTCGTGGTGGGGTGGGCCTGAGGCCCGTTCACGCCGCATAAGAAACGAGCAGGCACATCCGGTTCCGGGCGGACCGGACGGCTGTCCCCGCGCGGGGGCGCCGCGACAGAGGAAACATCGATGAATACAGCATTGTGGGTCATCATCGGCTGCGGACTGCTGTCCGTGGTCTATGGCGCGTGGGCGACCAAGTCGCTGCTGGACGCCGATGCGGGTTCCGCTCGCATGCAGGAGATCGCCGGTGCGGTCGCCGAGGGCGCCGCCGCCTACCTCAAGCGCCAGTACATCACCATCGCCATGGTCGGCGCCGTCATCCTCGTCCTGGTCGGCTGGCTGCTCGGCACGGCCGTCGCGGTCGGCTTCCTGATCGGCGCCGTGCTCTCCGGCGCTGCCGGCTTCATCGGCATGAACGTCTCCGTGCGCGCCAACGTGCGCACCGCCCAGGCCGCCTCCAAGTCCCTCGCCGCGGGCCTCGACATCGCCTTCAAGGCCGGTGCCGTCACCGGCCTCCTGGTCGCCGGCCTCGCGCTCCTCGGTGTCGCCGTCTATTTCTGGGCCCTGACCGGTCCCGGCGGGCTCGCCCCGAACAGCCGCACGGTGATCGACGGCCTCGTCGCCCTCGGCTTCGGCGCCTCGCTCATCTCCATCTTCGCCCGTCTCGGCGGCGGCATCTTCACCAAGGGCGCCGACGTCGGTGCCGACCTCGTCGGCAAGGTCGAGGCCGGAATTCCGGAGGACGATCCGCGCAACCCCGCCACCATCGCCGACAACGTCGGTGACAACGTCGGTGACTGCGCCGGCATGGCCGCCGACCTCTTCGAGACCTATGCGGTGACCGTCGTCGCCACCATGGTCCTCGCCGCCATCTTCTTCGCCGGCACGCCGATGCTGCAGTCGGCGCTCATCTACCCGCTCGCCATCTGCGCGGTCTGCATCATCACCTCCATCGCCGGCACGTTCTTCGTGAAGCTCGGCGCCAACAACTCGATCATGGGCGCCCTGTACAAGGGCCTCATTGTCACCGGCGTGCTCTCCATCGGCGGCCTCGCCCTGGCGACCCAGGCCGTCATCGGCTGGGGCACCATCGGCGTCGTCGGCGGCAAGACCATCACCGGCTCGGCGCTCTTCGTCTGCGGCCTCATCGGCCTCGTCGTCACCGGCCTCATCGTCTGGATCACGGAGTACTACACCGGCACGGGCAAGCGCCCGGTCGTGTCGATCGCCCAGGCCTCGGTCACCGGCCACGGCACCAACGTGATCCAGGGTCTCGCGGTCTCGCTGGAATCCACCGCCCTGCCGGCCCTCGTCATCGTCGGCGGCATCATCTCCACCTTCCAGCTCGCCGGGCTCTTCGGCACGGCCATCGCGGTGACCACCATGCTCGGCCTCGCCGGCATGATCGTCGCCCTCGACGCCTTCGGCCCGGTCACCGACAACGCCGGCGGCATCGCCGAAATGGCGGGCCTGCCGAAGGAGGTGCGCCACTCCACCGATGCGCTCGACGCCGTCGGCAACACCACCAAGGCCGTCACCAAGGGCTATGCCATCGGTTCGGCCGGCCTCGGCGCGCTGGTTCTCTTCGCCGCCTACAGCTACGACCTCAACTACTTCATCACCGAGGCGAACAAGGCCGGCTCCACGGCCTACGGCTACTTCAAGGGCATGAGCCCGGTCACCTTCGACCTCTCCGACCCCTACGTCGTCGCCGGCCTGATCTTCGGCGGCCTCATCCCCTACCTGTTCGGCGGAATCGCCATGACCGCCGTCGGCCGCGCCGCCGGTTCGGTCGTCGAGGAGGTCCGCCGCCAGTTCCGCGAGAAGCCGGGCATCATGGCCGGCACCGACAAGCCGGACTATGCCCGTGCCGTCGACATGCTGACCAAGGCGGCGATCAAGGAGATGATCATCCCCTCGCTGTTGCCGGTCCTGGCGCCGCTGGTCGCCTATTTCGGCGTGCTCGCCCTGTCCGGTTCCAAGGCCTCGGCCTTCGCCGCGCTCGGCGCCTCGCTGCTCGGCGTCATCGTCAACGGCCTCTTCGTCGCCATCTCCATGACCTCGGGCGGCGGCGCCTGGGACAATGCCAAGAAGAGCTTCGAGGACGGCTTCGTCGACAAGGACGGCGTCACCCACCACAAGGGATCGGACGCCCACAAGGCCTCCGTCACCGGCGACACCGTCGGCGACCCCTACAAGGACACGGCGGGTCCCGCCGTGAACCCGGCCATCAAGATCTGCAACATCGTCGCCCTGCTGCTCCTCGCCATCCTGGCGCACTGACCGGCGCGACGCCTGCGAACGAGAAACCCCCGCGGAGCGATCCCGCGGGGGTTTTTTATGATGGCAGTGCAGGGCGATCAGATGAGCGTCTTGCCGCCCTCGAGCTTGCGGTGCGAGGCCGCCTCGATGCCGCCGTCGAGGAAGACGAGCAGGTCCGGGTTCAGCCGGTGCTTGTCGGTGAAGAACAGGCCGTGCGGCGCGTCCTCGTAGACCCGGTAGAGCGCGTTCGGGATCAGCTCGGCGGTGCGGTCGGCGGACTTGTCGATCGGCACCGTGGCGTCGGCGCTGCCGTGGATGATGAGGGTCGGCACGGTGAACGCGGCCATGTCGCCCCGGAAGTCGGTCTCCGCGAAGGCCTTGACGCAGGCCATGGTGGCGATGGGCGAGGCCAGCATCGCGACATTGGCCGTCCAGGCCAGCAGCTCGCTGCTCACCTGGAAGTTGAGCATTCCAGCGCCGTAGAACTGCTTGCCGAAGGTCCCGAGGAAGGCGGGCCGGTCGGTCTTCAGCCCCTCGATCATCTCGGCGAAGACGGAGGCGGGAACGCCGTCCGGGTTGCCGGGGCCTTCGAGCAGGCCGGGCGTGACCGCGGAGATCAGCACGGCGCTCTTCACACGCTGCGCACCGTGGCGCGACAGGTAGCGCGCGACCTCGCCGCCGCCCATGGAGAAGCCCACCAGCGTCGCCTGCGGGAGGTCGAGCCCCTCCATCAGCGCTTTCAGGTCATCGGCGAGCGTGTCGTAGTCGTAGCCGGTCGCCGGCTGGTCCGACCGGCCGAAGCCGCGGCGGTCATAGGCGACGACGCGGTAGCCGGCGGCGACCAGGTCCGGCACCTGGTATTCCCACATGTCCGCGTCCAACGGCCATCCGTGGATGAGCACGACGGGCCGTCCCGTGCCCCAGTCGTTGTAGAAGAGGCGGGTTCCGTCGGCTGCGGCGAGATGGGGCATGGGCGTCCTTTCCGGTGGTTCGGAAAGGAACGGCAGCCGGGCTGCTTCGTTCCGCCGGCGCCCGCGATCGGGCGTCGGCCCAACAAAAAGCCCCGCATCGGCGGGGCTTTCGGTAAAGGCCGGCGGCGTCGGTGGATCAGGTGCGCGGACCCTGGATGATCTGGCGCAGGAGATTGGCTTCCTCACCGCCGGTGACGGTCGACCGCGAGATGAAGTCGAAGACTTTGCCGTCCTGCAACCCGTAATTGGCGACGCGCTCCACCTGGCGCCGTGAGTTGAAATAGACCGCCATCACGTTGCGCTCCACCGTCCGCGGCTGCTGGAAGGTGAAGGTCCGGGTCTGCTTCTCGGAGATGTAGTAGAAGACGTCGCCGTTGATGGTGGAGATGGTCGTCGGCGTGCCGAGCGCGATCATCACCTGGTCCTGGCTATTGCCCTCCTTCACCTGGGCCAGCGCCTCTTCGGAGACGACATAGCCGCGGTTGAAGGTCTCGCCGATGCGGAACTGCGTCGGCGTCGGCAGGCTCGGGGTCAGCGACGACACGGAGGGCCCCTGCGAGCAGGCCGACAGGAGCACCGCGAGACCCGCGACAAGCGCTGCCTGGGCGGAACGTGACGTGACGCGCATCATTCTCGGCCGACCTTCTCAATCCCGATGCCGCCGGCGGGGGCGGCAAGCCGCCGCTTGAAGACGACGGCGCGTTGACTTAACTCCCGTCGGCAACCATTTCAACCCGAAGGCGCCGAAGCCGATGATTCTGAGCCTGTTCCGGCGGAAGAAGCAGGACGCGACCATCGAGACGCTTTACGGCGCCATCGTGGCGCAGGCCCGCAATCCCCTGTTCTACCGGGACCACGGCGTACCCGACACGGTGCAGGGGCGTTTCGAGATGGTGGTTCTCCACGCCTTCCTCGTACTCCATCGGCTGAAGGAGGAGAGCGAGGAGCGCCGGCAGCTCGGCCAGGAGCTCTTCGACATGCTGTTCCTCGACTTCGACCGCGGCCTGCGCGAACTCGGCGTCTCCGACACCAAGGTGCCGAAGAAGATCCGGCAGATGGGCGAGTCCTTCTACGGCCGCGTCCAGGCCTACGACACGGCGCTGGCGGGCGGGGAGGGAGAAACGCTGGAGGGCGCGCTCGCCCGCAACGTCCTCGCTGATCTCTCGGGCGATACGCGCGTGCTCGCCGCCTATGTCCGCCAGGCGGCAGCGGCGCTCGCCGCGCGCCCCTACGAATCGTTCCTGGCCGGGGACATCGAGTTCCCTGCCGTTCCGGCGGGAGGCCGCTCATGACCGGACAGAGCAGCGGCGAAGGCCGGCGCCCGGGTGCAGCCCTGCCGCGTTGGCCGGTGCGGATCGCCGACGTTCCCGCCGGCGGCATTCATGTGCGCCGCCGCGACGTGCCGGCCGAGGACCTCGCCGCCTTCGCCGCCTGGATCGGCGTCGACGCCATGAGCGCCCTCGACCTGGACATCCACGTCAGGCCCTATCGCGGCGACGGCCTGGCGGTGGAGGGGACGGTGAGCGCCACCGTCACCCAGACCTGCGTCGTCACTCTGGAGCCCATGGAGAACGCCATCGCGGAGGAGGTCGAGGCGACCTTCCGCCCGGAGGGCAAGCTCAAGGCGCATCTGGTGCACGACGAGGAGGACGGGCTATCCATCGACGCCTCCGTAGCCGCCGACGATCCGCTCATCGGCAACGGCATCGACGCGGCCGCCATCGCCGCGGAATTTCTCGCCCTCGGCGTCGACCCCTATCCGCGCAAGCCCGACGCCGACTTCGCGCCGCCGGAGGACGGCGCCGAGGTGTCGCCGTTCGCGGGGCTTTCCAAACTGAAGCGCGGCACCTAAACAGGCGGCGGTTTGCTGTTCGTGCTGCCTGCCCCTTGTGCAGGCGTTGCCAGTCGCTATTGTCCCGGCGTCTCGCGCCGTCGGCTCCGAAGTCTTTCGTGACTCCCGGCTCCGGGCGTCGGTCATACGGATAGGTGCATGTCCGAAAAGGTACGGCTGGCCCTCGACGTGATGGGGGGCGATTTCGGTCCCTCCGTCGTCGTGCCGGGCGCGGAAATCGCCCTGTCGCGCCACGGCGACATCGAATTCGTCCTGGTCGGCGACGAGCGGCAGATCGCACCGCTGCTCGCCGCCAATCCGCGGGTCCGTGCCCGCTCCGAGATCGTCCACGCCGACGTCGCCATCCGGATGGACGACAAGCCGTCCAAGGCGCTGCGCTACGGGCGCCGAGTCTCGTCCATGTGGCGGGCCCTCGACGAGGTGAAGTTCGGCAGGGCCGCGGCCGCGGTCTCGGCCGGCAATACCGGCGCGCTGATGGCCATGGCCGCCTTCAACCTGAAGACCATGGAGGGGGTCGAGCGCCCGGCTCTCGCCGCCCTCTGGCCGACGCTGAGGGGCGAATCCATCGTCCTCGACATGGGCGCCTCCATCGGCGCCGATGCCGCCGCCCTCGTCGACATGGCGGTGATGGGCGCCGCGATGGCGCGGGTGGTCTTCGATCTGGACCGCCCCACCGTCGGTCTCCTCAATATCGGGGTGGAGGAGGTCAAGGGCCTCGAGTTCATCCGCGAGGCCGGCCAGATCCTGCGCGACGCCGACATGCCGACGCTGGACTACCGCGGCTTCGTGGAGGGGGACGACATCGGCAAAGGCGTCACCGACGTGATCGTCACCGAGGGCTTCACCGGCAATATCGCGCTGAAGACCGGCGAGGGCACCGCCAAGCAGATCGGCGAATATCTGCGCGCCGCCATGTCGCGCACCTGGCGCGCCAAGCTCGGCTATCTGCTCGCCCGCAACGCCTTTTCGACGCTGCGCGAGAAGATGGACCCGCGCAAGAGCAACGGCGCGGTGTTCCTCGGCCTCAATGGCGTCGTGATCAAGAGCCATGGTGGCACCGACCCGCTCGGCTTTGCCAGCGCGATCGATCTCGCCTACGACATGGCCCGCTACGATCTCCAGTCGAAGATCCGTTCCATGCTGGACGCCTACCATGCTTCGCGTCCGGCCCCGCCGGTCGCCCCTCTCGAGGCCACATCGTGACACTTCGTTCCGTGGTGCGCGGCGTGGGCAGCTATCTGCCCGCCCGCGTCCTGACAAATGCCGAACTCTCGACGCTGGTGGACACGTCGGACGAGTGGATCGTCCAGCGGTCGGGAATCCGCGAGCGCCATATCGCTGCCGAGGGGGAGACCACCTCCGACCTCGGCCTTGCGGCGGCCAGGGCGGCGCTCGCCGCCGCCGGCATGGACGCCCAGGACATCGACCTGATCGTCCTCGCGACCTCCACGCCGGATCGCACCTTTCCCGCCAGCGCCACCACCATCCAGGATCGCCTCGGCATCCGCCACGGTGCTGCCTTCGACCTGCAGGCGGTCTGCTCGGGCTTCGTCTTCGCCCTGTCGACCGCCGACAAGTTCCTGCGCTCGGGAAGCCACAAGCGGGCCCTGGTGATCGGCGCGGAAACCTTCTCGCGCATCCTCGACTGGACCGACCGCACCACCTGCGTGCTCTTCGGCGACGGCGCCGGCGCCGTGGTCCTCGAGGCGCAGGAGCAGCCCGACGGCCTGGCCGGCCGCGGCATCCTGACGACGCATCTGCGCTCCGACGGCCGCCACACCGCCAAGCTCTATGTCGACGGCGGCCCCTCGCTGACCCAGACCGTGGGCCATCTGCGGATGGAGGGCCGCGAGGTCTTCAAACATGCCGTGGGCATGATCACCGACGTGATGAACGACGCCTATGCCGCCACCGGTACCACCTCGGACGATCTCGACTGGTTCGTGCCGCACCAGGCCAACAAACGGATCATCGACGCCTCCGCCGAGAAGCTGAAGATCGCGCCCGAGAAGGTCGTCATCACGGTGGACCGCCACGGCAACACCTCCGCCGCCTCCATTCCGCTGGCTCTCGACGTGGCCGTGCGCGACGGACGCATCCGCGAAGGCCATCTCGTCATGCTGGAGGCGATGGGCGGCGGATTCACCTGGGGCTCGGCGCTGATCCGCTGGTGAAGCGCGGCGTTCGGCCCGCAATGGGTTGACCGCCGCGGGCCGAGTCCATAGTGATAGGAAAATCAGAGTGATAAGAGCGGTTTCGGTGCGATGTGCCGAAGCAAGGCCGCCATATCCAGGTACAAGTGGTGGGGGTCGAAATGGCGGGCAAGACAGTCACGCGAGCTGATCTTTGCGAGGCCGTCTATCAAAAGGTGGGTCTGTCGCGGACCGAGTCGGCACAACTCGTCGAACTGGTCCTGAAGGAGATCACCGACTGCCTCGCAGACGGCGAGACGGTGAAGCTCTCCTCCTTCGGCTCCTTCGTCGTCCGCTCCAAGGGCGAACGGGTCGGGCGCAACCCCAAGACCGGCCAGGAAGTGCCGATCGCGCCCCGCCGCGTCATGGTCTTCAAGCCGTCGAACATCCTCAAGGCCAAGATCAACGGCCAGAGCGTCGACGGCGTCCGCGACTGACGGCCGGTGCGCGCCGGCCGCGGCAGGCGTCGGTTCGGCGTTGCCGCATCGCCCCGAATCCGCCACCGTTGCGCGGCCCGATGCCTTCGCGCCATCGCGCGCGCCCTCACACAGAGCCCGGATCGTGGTGGACAAGGCCCCTGACGCATACCGCACGATCAGCGAGGTCGCCGACGACCTTGACCTGCCGCAGCACGTGCTGCGGTTCTGGGAGACGCGTTTCGGCCAGATCCGGCCGTTGAAGCGCGGCGGCGGCCGCCGCTATTACCGTCCCGAGGATATCGACCTCCTGAAGGGCATCCGCCATCTCCTCTACGGCGAGGGCTACACGATCCGCGGCGTGCAGCGGATCATCAAGGAGAGCGGCGTCAAGGCGATCCAGGCCCTGGGTCGCGGGGAGGGCGCCGCCGCCCTGCAGAAGCCCAAGGGGCCCGAGATCATCGATCCCGCAGCCGGCGACGACGAGCCGATGGAGATGGGGCGCCCGCCCGCTCTCGGCGGTGCGGTGCCGCCTTTCGCCCCGGCCTCCTATGGCGAACCACCCTTCGCCGCGCCCGGCCATGGGGACGACGAGGACGAGGGTGACATGGCCGACGAGCCGATGCGGCTCGAGCCCGTCCTGGCGCCGCGGCCGGCTCCCGTCCCGGCGGAAGAGCCCGCCATCCAGCGCCATGCGCCGGTGCAGCAAGCGGTCCGGGCACCGGAACCCGTGCCGGTACCGCCCCCGTCGGCACCCGAACCGCGGCCCGTGGTGCGGCCGGCCGACATGCCCTCCATGAGGCCTGCGTCGCCCGCCGGCGCCGCTGTTGCCGCACCGGCCCCGGCGCGACTCGCCGCCGACGACGTGCGCCGCCTGCAGGCCGCCCTCTACGAGCTTCTGGAATGCCGCAAGCGGCTGGACGCGGCCTTCGACGACCGCTGAACGCTCGCGCTAGCGCCGCCAGCTCGGCGGCACGGGAGGCGGCGGCGGAGCGCGCACGCCTTCCTCGATCCTGCGGCGCATGTGGTCGGCGACGTCCCTGACGGGCTCAAGCCCGCGGTCGAGTTCGCCTGCCTGCACATTGGCGAACTCGAGTTCCGAAATGATCTTGTCGATCTTGGCGAGGGCCTCGGGGTCCGGCCGCGTCACCAGTTCCGCACCGAAGACGATGAGCAGCGGGCCGACGGGTACGAAGAGCAGCAGGCCGATGGTGACCTGCCAGAGCAGGGTCCGGTCGTCGAGCGTCGGAGCGTTGAACGCGCCGAGATAGGCCGCGCCGATGGCGGGCGGCAACAGCAGGACGATGGCGATGCCCACCCATCCGATGAACCGCGGCCTCAATCGCGTCGTGATCTGCATGGCCCGTCCCGTCCGAACGCCCGTCGGGCTTCAGTGTGGGACGAGGCGAGGGTCACCGGCAAGACCCCATGCCGTCGCGTCAGGGGCGAGAGGCGGTGGGTGGGGTAGAAGACGGCGTCGCCGGGACACCACCGGAGGCGGGACTGCGGGGATCGGGGCGGGGATCGACCTGAACCGCCTCGCGGCCGCGCTCGGCGTTCTCCCGGTCGCGGACGGTGCGGCCCTCCCGCCCGGCCTCGACGCCCTGGGCGTCTTCGTCGTCGGCAGTCATGCCGCCGCCCGACGATCCGCCGGCGGAGCTCGCGCCACCCATCCCGCCGTCAGGCTGGGCGGGCGGTACCTGCGCATACGCCGCGGCGAGCGGAACGGCGAGCAAGGCGGCGGCGGTCATCAGGCGGCGGGTGATCATGTCGGCTCCTCGGGGGGCGGCGCGGCGGGACGGGGGGTGGCTCAAGGCGCCTGGCGCGGCGTCGAGCCGGTCGCCGACGGATCGGCGGGGGCGGGGGCGGGCGCCGTCGTGGTCTGGTTCCGCTCCATGGTGGTCTGGCCGCTGGGGTTGCCGCCCATCATTGAGAAGACGACGAGTCCGAGGACGAGAACCACGCCGAGGCCGCCGATCAGGCCCCAGTTGCCGGAGGTGCTGCGGGTGACGCGCGGATCGGTCGGCGGGTCGAGATCGGCGCGCCGTCCCCCGTCGAGGCGGGTCGGCTCGGCGGCGAGGCGGTCGTCGCGGGGATCGTGCTGGGTCATGTGGGGAATCCTCCTGCCGCATGAACCCCCGGGACGCACCGCGGTTCCGCGGAGGCACGGCGATGCGCCGTCGCAGGGCGCCGGCGGGACGAGGAAGATGTGGGAGGAATTGGTCGGAGTGCCGAGATTTGAACTCGGGACCCCTTGCACCCCATGCAAGTGCGCTACCGGGCTGCGCTACACTCCGACCGTGCGGGGGATTTAGGACGTTTCGCGCGCCGCCGCAACCCGCTTGGTGACGGCGAGGCCCCAGAGCAGTCCTGCCAGCACCCAGAAGTGCCGCCAGTGGTCGCTGTCAATGATCTGCCCTTCGAAGGCGAGGCCGCAGAAAGTGGCGAAAACCGCGATGGTGAGGGGCTGCCAGGGCGTCCGGATGAGGGATGCGACCAGTCCGACGATCAGCGTCGATCCCGTCAGCACGAGATAGCCGATGCCGCCCATCCAGCCGCCGGCCATGAAGGAATTGAGGTAGACGTTGTGCGGATCCTCCGGAAAGAACCGGGCGAACTGCAGGGGGCCGATACCGAAAGGCTTGTCCAGGGCGATCTGCCAGCCATAGGCGTGCCGGCCGAATCGGCCCATCGGCCCCGAATCGTAGCTCTGGTTGAGGCTGGCGCGCTCCCGCATCAGGTCTGCCACCTTGTCGATGCTGAGGAGGACGGCGACGAAGGCCATCAGCAGGACGAGGCCGGCGGCGACCACCAGAAGGATGCGGAACCGCTGCGCCGGCGTCTCCGCCGTCAGCACCATCAGGGCGATCATGATCACCGCCGACAGGCCGAAATGGATCCAGGCGCCGCGCGAGAAGGATAGCAGGAGCGCGACGAGCAGCACCGCGAAGACGGAGCCGGCCCTGACCATCGAGCCCGGCGAGGCTCTGAGGAAGGCCTGCATCGCCACCAGCATGGGCAGCACCAGGAAGGGGCCGAAGACGTTGGGGTCGTTGAACGTGCCCTTGGCGCGGCCATAGAGGGTGAAGAGGTCGAAGGCGCCGGGAAAGAGACGGAAATAGCCGGCGATACCCGCCAGCGCCGCGATCAGCGCCGCCAGCGTCCAGCCGCGGAGGATCACCCTCATGCGGGCCGTCGTGTTGTCCGCCGCCACGACGGCGAAGAAGACCATGGTGAGGGCGAGATACCAGGAGACGGCGATCCAGGCCGCCACTTTCGGCCCCGCCATGACCGGGATGGCGGCGATGGTCAGGCCGAGGCAATAGAGGACGAGGACGACGAGGAGCGGCGCATGGGCGGCGCGGAGCTTCAGGCCGCCGGTGAGCGCGAAGGCGGCGATGGCGAGGAGCGCACCGACCTCGTAAGGGGAGGGCTCGGCGAAGACGAAGGCTCCACCCACCATCATCAGCCAGAGGGCGGCGAGCCGGAAGGGCTCACCGCCGCTGCGAATCCCCCCGGCCCGGGGCGCGGGGAGAGCGAGGGTCAAAACGCGTTCTCGCGGTGCCTGGCCAGCGAGATCGGCGTCTTGGCGAGGATGTAGAGGTCGAAGAGCACCGACCAGTTCTCGATATAGTAGAGATCGTGCTCGACGCGCCGCTGGATCTTCTCCGGCGTGTCGGTTTCGCCGCGCCAGCCGTTGATCTGCGCCCAGCCGGTGATGCCCGGCTTCACCTTGTGGCGGGCGAAATAGCCGTCGACCACGTCGTCGTAGAGCTTGTCGGCGGCCTTGGCATGGGCGGCGTGGGGGCGCGGGCCGACCAGAGACAGGTTGCCCTTGAAGACCACGTTGAAGAGCTGCGGCAGCTCGTCGATGGAGGTCTTGCGGATGAAGCGGCCGACGCGGGTGACGCGGGGGTCGCCCTTGGTGACGAGCTTCGAGGCGGTGGCGTCGCTCATGTCGGTGTACATGGAGCGGAACTTGAACACCTCGATCATCTCGTTGTTGAAGCCGTAGCGCTTCTGCCGGAAGAACACCGGGCCCTTGGAATCGAGCTTCACGGCGATGGCGGTGGCGATGAAGATCGGCGACAGCGCGATCAGTGCGGCGGTGCCGACGATCTTGTCGAAGACCCATTTGAGAACGACGTCCCAGTCCTGGATCGGCTTGTCGAAGACGTCGAGCACGGGGACGTTGCCGATATAGGAATAGGCACGCGGCCGGAACCTGAGCTTGGCGGTGTGCGCCGCCAGTCGGATGTCCACCGGCAGCACCCAGAGCTTGCGCAGCATGTCGAGCACGCGCTTCTCGGCGCTCATCGGGATGGTGACGATGACGAGGTCGACGCGGGTGCGGCGGGCGAACTCCAGGAGGTCGTCCACCGTGCCGAGCTTCGGCACATGGGCGGCATGGGCCGGCGAGCGCTCGTCGGTGCGGTCGTCGAACGTGCCGCAGATGGTCACGTCGGTGTCGGACTGGGCGAGGATCGAGCGGATCAGCTCCTCCGCCGGCTCGCCGCCGCCGACCACGACGGCACGGCGCTGCAGGCGCCCGGCGCGCGACCATGTGCGCACGAGCTGGGCGAGCCCGATCCTGAGCGCCATCAGGGAGAGCAGGCCGGCCACGTACCAGGATCCCAGCCACACCCGCGAGAAGGCGTCACCCGCCTTGGCGAAGAAGGCCACCGCCATGGCGACGAGAAAGACCATGGTCCAGGTGAAGAACAGCCGGCTGAACTGCGCCACATGGGTGCGGAAGAGGTGGACGTCGTAGAGTCCGGCGGACTGGAAGGCCGCCAGCGCCAGAGCGGAGAGGCCGAAGAGCCCGACTAGCGAGGTCCACTGCACCCCGTGCTGCGGATAGACCCAGCCGAGATAGATCGCCGCGCCCAGCGCCAGGACGATGACGAATTCCACCAGCCGGACGAGGCCGGAGAGGACCACCGGCGAATAGACCGGCCCCACCGCCTCGTCGGCGATCCGCGCCGCGAGCTCCGACAGAGGGCGGCGGCCCTCCGCAGCCGGCTGGCCCGTGCGGCCCGCCTCCGTCGCCTGGATGATGTCCCGACCGGTGAATCCCAACATGTTCCGGCTACTCCGTCGCGCCACCCAAGCGCGTGACTGCACTCGCCGGACAGCATTAACCGCCAAAGGTTGCTTTTCGCTTGATCCCGCGACGGGTTCAGCCGGCCCTGCGGGCCGCCAGTGCCGCGCCGTAGGCGGTCAGCACGCCCTCGGCCATGGCGTCGACCGAGAAGCCGGCCTGAATGCGGTCGCGCAGCCGCGCCGCCGTCGCGCGTGTCTCGTCGGGATCGTCGAGAGCGGCCTCGATGGCGCCGGCCAGCGCCCAGTCACTGCCCGCAGCGACCAGCCTGTCGGCATCGGGTCCGAAGATCTCGCCGATGCCGCCCACGGCGCTCGCCAGCACTGGTAGGCCCGCCGCGCCCGCCTCGAGGACGACGTAGGGTAGGGATTCCGCGCGCGAGGGAACGACGAGGAGGCGGCCGCGGGCGAAGGCCTCGCGCGCCGGCAGGGCGCCGGCGAAGGTCACCGCCCCCGACAATCCCGCATCCATCGCCTTCTGCCGGAACAGCCCGGCGTCGGGTCCGTCGCCGACGATGGTGGCGGTGAGGGCCCGGCCGCGGCCGCGCAGGAGGGCGATGGCGTCGATGAGAACGTCGATGCCCTTGAGGTGCCTGAGCTCGCCGATGAACAGCAGGTCGGTCGCGTCCTGTCGCAGGGGCACGGCCGCGAACTCCCCTTCGCTGACCCCGTTATGGACCACGCGCACCGTGCCGCGCGGCTTGCAGACCTTGGCGGCGAAGGCGTTGAGGCCGAACAGGCTCTCGAACAGGAAGAGATCGGTGCGCGCGGCGAGCACCCGTTCGAGGGTCAGGTAGACGAAGCCCACGGGCGTGCCGCGCGAATAGTGCAGGCTTCCGCCGTGGGGCGTGTAGACCTTCAGCCGCGAGCCGCCGGCGAGGCGCGCGAAGGCGCCGCCCTTGGATCCATGGCCGTGGACGACGTCCACCTGCTTGTCGGCGATGAAGCGGGCCACCGCCCGGCCGGCGGACCAGTCGGCGGCGCCCAGTTCGCGGCTCATCGGCACGCGGGCGAGGCCGAGGGCGAGCGCGGATTTCAGCCCTTCGAAGACGGCGGCCGCCCGGTCTCCGCCGGTGCTGGCGTCGGCGACGATCCCGACGCGGTGGCCGCGCGCCGCCTGCGCCGCCGCCAGGTCGACGACATGGCGGAACAGGCCGCCGACCGGCGCCCGCATGACGTGGAGGATCGAAAGCTGCTCCACGGCGGAATCAGAACCAGCGCTCGCGCACCACCACCGTGTCGCCGGGGGCAAGCGGATGGGTCAGGGGCACGTCGGCGCGGTAGAGCTGGCCGTTGATCTTGCGGGTGACCTCGATGTTCCAGCGGTTGGCGCGCGGCGTGAAGCCGCCGGCGATGGCGATGGCGTTCTGCGCCGTCATGCCGGTGACGAAGGGAAACTGCCCGCCGGCGGCGACCTCGCCCATGATGAAGAAGGGGCGGTAGGTCTCGACCTCGACCGAGACGCTGGGTTCGCGGATGAAGCCGCCGCGCAGCTTGGCGGCGATCTCCCGCGCCAGCACCTCGGTGGAGCGGCCGGCAGCCGGCACCAGACCGATCAGCGGCATCGCGATCGCGCCCGTGGCGTCCACGGCATAGGAATTGGTGAGGCCCTCCTGGCCGAAGACCACCACCCGCAGGCGGTCGCCCGTGTCGAGGAGATAGGGGCCGCGCGGCATGATCTGCTCATGCGGCACGAGGGTGCCGCGCGGGTCGACGGGGCCGACCGTACCGCGTGTGGTGTCGACGAGCGTGCCGGGGCCGGCGCCCGGCCGGCCCGCGCAGCCGGCCACGGCCAACGCCGCCGCCGCAACCAGCAGGATGGAGCGCTTCACGGCTGCACCTCGATACCTGTCATGCTCATGGGTTTCATCATCGGCCAACGTGGTTAAGAAAGCCTCACCGGCCACAGCTTCGGGAGGCGGATTAACCCGATGGCAACCCTAATGATTTCTAATCAGTCCCGTGAGCGTCGCATGAAGAAGGTGGCATTATGGGCGGGGCAGGAGATACGGTACCGGCAGGGCGCGGCAGGGCGTCCCTGATCGACCTCGATCTCGCCGGGCTCGCCCGCGCGGTCTGGGCGGCGCGCCTGTGGATCGCCGTTCCCACGCTCGTCGCCCTCGGCGGCAGCTTCGCCGCCGTCACCCTGAAGACACCCACCTATCGGTCGGAGGCGCGCATTCTCGTCGAGAACGGCGAGAGCGCCTTCACCCGCCCCGAGAGCGACCGCTCGGGCGGCGAGCGCGCCGCCATCGATCAGGAGACGGTGCTCAGCCAGGTCCAGCTCATTCTCTCCCGCGACGTCGCCAAGGCCGTGGCGCAGAAGCTCGATCTCGCCCGCAAGCCGGAATTCGATCCGGCACTGCGCAGCTTCAACCCTGTCAGGCAGGTGCTGATCTTCCTCGGCCTCGCCGAAAACCCGATGCGCATGACGGCCGAGGAAAGGGTGCTGCGCAGCTATTTCGAGAAGCTGACGGCCTTTCAGGTCGACAAGTCGCGCATCATCTCGATCCAGTTCGATTCGCACGATCCGGCGCTCGCCGCCGAGGCGGCCAACATGGTCGCCGCGCAGTTCATCGAGGCGCAGCAGGCGAACAAGCGCAGCCAGACGCGCAATGCCAGCCAATGGCTCTCCGGTGAGGTCGACGGCCTGCGCCGCAAGGTGGAGGAGGCCGAGGGCCGCGTCGAGAGCTTCCGCGCCCGCGCCAATCTCTTCGTCGGCTCCAACAACACCAGCCTCACCGCCCAGCAGCTCGCCGAGGTCAACAGCCAGATCGCCGCCGCCCGCGCCCAGCAGTCCGATGCCCAGACCCGCGCGCGTCTGCTGCGCGACTTCCTGAGGACGGGCCGACCGATCGAATCGGGCGAGATCCTCAATTCGGAGATCATTCGCCGCCTCAACGAGCAACGCGCCGCCGTTCTCGCCCAGCTCGCCGAGCAGTCTTCCACGCTCGGCCCGCGTCATCCGCGCATCGCCGAGCTCCAGGCCCAGCGCGTCAATCTCGACGGACAGATCCGGACCGAGGCCGAAAAGCTCGTGCGGGTGCTGGAGAACGACGCCCGTTTCGCCGGCGCCCGCGTCGAGGCCCTGCAGCAGAACCTCGATCAGGTGAAGCGCCAGGCCGGGGAGGCGAGCGAGCAGGAGGTGCAGTTGCGCGTGCTGGAGCGCGAGGCGAAGTCGCTGCGCGACCAGCTCGAGACCCTGCTCGCCCGCTACCGCGACGCTTCCGCCCGCGACACGCTGGCCGCCCTGCCGGCCGACGCCCGCGTCATATCCCGCGCCCTCGTCTCCAACGTTCCGGCCTTCCCCAAGAAGCTGCCGACCATCCTGGTCGTGACGCTCGGCACCATGCTGCTGGCGATCACCGTCGTCGTGACCCTGGCCCTGCTCGCCGGGGCGCCGGTGAATGCCGCCGAGGGTTCCGACACGGGGCCGGCGGCCCCCGATCGCCTCCAGGCGGTCGAAGCCCCGCCGCTCGCCGCGGCCGGCGAGCCTTTCATGGACGAGGTCGGGCAGCCGCCGGTTCCGGCGACGCCGGACAGCATCGCGGCCCTCGCCCATATGCTGGAGGCGGGGCCGGATGATGCCGGCTGCCGCCGGACCCTGGTGATCGCCACCCGCGACGGGCTCGCCGCCTCGGGCGTGGCGCTCGCCCTCGGCCGTGAACTCGCGGCCGGCGGCCGGCGGGTGGTCCTGGTCGATCTCGATGAGGAAAACGCCTTCCTCTCCCTCATGGTCGGGCAGGGGGCCGCGGGCCTGTCCGACTTCGCCGCCGGCGCCGCCGGTTTCGGCGACATCATCCACACCGATGCGCAATCGGCCTGCCACGTCGTGCCGGCCGGCAATCTCGGCGCTCCGGGCGCCGACATGACCGCCTTCGCGGTCGAGGCGCTGTCGCGGAGCTACGAGGCCGTCGTGCTGTCCGCCGGCGTCATCCCGGCGGAAGCCGAAACCTTCGACGCCATGGGCGCCATGGCCGGCGATGCGGTGGTCGTCGCCGAGGGCGAGGCGACGGATCCCGAGGTGCGGGCGGCCCATGACAGGCTGGTGGGTGCCGGGCTGAAGCCGGTGGTGGTGATGCTGGCGACCGCCGACGAGATGGTCGCCGCCTGAGAGGATTGATCGCGTCGGAGAGGCGCCTGCGGCGATCGGATACCGCGTCTTTTGGGCGACCCTCCCGAGCGGAGCGTCGTGCTCAATCCGCCGCCGGCGAATGACCACCGCGATAGTGCGGTCGGCCGGCGGTACCGCGGCCAGGTTGCAGAGTGGTTAGAAGTCAGGATTATGGAGCGCAAAAATTAGGCAGCAAAAAATGGGAGGTTAACGATGGCATTCGGGCTGGAGCGGATGATGCCCATCCTGCGTTGTCCGTGGTCGGGCGAGGCACTTACCCGCCAGTCCGACGAGTTGGTCTCCCCGAGCGGTCACCGGTATCCGATCATCAACGGCAAGCCGGTTTTGGTGCGGCACATCCGCGGCCTGCATGTCACCCCGCCGGACCCCGCGCACATCTCCCGAACGATCGACGAGTTCTCGGTGGACAGCAGCTACGCGGGCCCCGTGCTCAACCTCGGCTCCGGCAACGTGCCTTCGTCAGACCCAAGGGTGATATCCCTCGACATCTTGCCGGCCGAGAACGTTGATCTGGTCGCAGAGGCGGAGAACCTGCCCTTCGCCACCGGCACTTTCGGACTCGTCTGCTCGGGAGCCGTCTTTGAGCACGTTCACAACCCGCTGGCCGCCGCGGCGGAGGTGCGCCGCGTTTTGCGCGATCAGGGCAGCTTCTATATCGATACGGCCTTCCTGCAAGGCTACCACGGCTTCCCGAGCCACTTCTTCAACATGACAGCACAGGCGGTCGAGACCTATCTCGTCGGCGACTTCGTTCTCGAGCACTCCGTCGTGCCCGACAGCGGCTCCCCCACCATGGCCGTTTCGATGCTTCTCCGGCGCTACCTCGATGCGCTTGGGGCGGCCGAGCGGTATCGGCTCGAGCAGATGACCGTCGCCGAAGCGCTCGCCGCGATGGACGCCGGCCGGGTGTCGGCGGACATGACCGAGCACGACCGCCGCTCTCTCGCGGCCTCCCTGGTCGTCGTCGGCCGAAAACCCAATGGCTACGACGGCCCGCGCGAACCCGTGGCCGAGCACATCGTCCGCGACTACTACGCGGCGCGGGCGCTGGTCATCGCCCGACACCACGAGTGCGATTTCTATCGGCACAAGACGAGCGCCCGCGATGTTCCGGCCTACGGGCAGCTTTACCAAGCGCTGGCGGCCGGGGCGGTGATGAACCCGCTGTCGGAGGACTCCTTCACGCGGGCGACGGAGCAACTGAACGCGGAGGAGCGGCGGCTTCGCAGGATCCGAGACCGGCTGGTAGCGGGGCTTTGAGCGCACCGGGGCCGACGCCCGCCGACGTTGTCTCGAAAAGCCTCTTTACACGCTTGGACAGCTTTCGGCCATCGTTACTCAGCGTCGAACCGGTCTGACGAGAAGACGAGGGCGTCAAAGAAGTCTCAAGACATCATCGGCAATGTTTCTGGCAGGAAACCCGCAGAAGCGCGGGACTGCACGGGAGGGCGAGAGCATGAGCGATCTCAGGATGAACGTCTTCAAGGCCGGCCTGGAGGCGCTCTACCTGACCAAAGCCCATCGGCTGATGCGCCCCTATGTCGGCGGTGTCGGCGCCGTCCTCATGCTCCACCACGTCCGCCCGGCCCGGCAGCAGGATTTTGCGCCCAACGCCCTGCTCGAGGTGACGCCGGACTATCTCGACGGCGTCGTCGAGCGCGTCCGCGCCAACGGCTTCGACATCGTGACCATGGACGAGGCCCATGACCGTCTCGTCGCGGGGGAGGAGGGCCGGCCCTTCGTCACCTTCACCTTCGACGACGGCTACCGCGACAATGCGGAATATGCCTATCCCGTGCTGAAGAAACACGGCGTACCCTTCACCATCTATCTGCCGACCTCCTTCATGGACCACGAGGGCGAGCTCTGGTGGCTGGTGCTGGAACACACCATCCGCAACGAGCAGACGGTGACGGCGACGATCGCCGGCGAGACCGTGCAGCTCGACTGCTCGACGCCCCAGCGCAAGCGTGAGGCGTTTCACCGGATCTACTGGTTGCTGCGCTCGCTCCCCGAGACGGAGCTGCGCGCCTGCGTCCGTGACCTTGCCGGCCGCCACGGCTTCGATTTCCGCAGCACCTGCCGCGACCTCTGCATGACCTGGGACGAGGTGCGGGCGCTCGGCACCGATGCGCTCGTCACCTACGGCGCTCATACGGTCGACCATCTCATGCTGGCGAAATTCCCCGAGGAGACGGTGCGGCGGGAGATGAGCGTGTCGCGCCAGCGCATCGAGGCCGAACTCGGCCGCAAGATCGAGCATTTCGCCTATCCGGTCGGCGATCCGACCTCGGCCGGTCCCCGCGAATTCTCGATCGCCCGCGAACTCGGCTTCAAGACCGCGGTGACGACCCGGCCCGGCCTCCTGTTCCCCGAGCACCGCGACCACCTCACCGCATTGCCGCGTGTCTCGCTCAACGGCCATTTCCAATCGATGCGCTATGTCGACGTGCTGCTCTCGGGCGCTGCCTTCGCCGTTTTCAACAGGTTTCGGCGGGTCAATGCGGCCTGATCGGCCTGTTCCCGTAAATTCCGCCGCGCCCCCGTCGCGAGAAGGCCTGAATCAGATAGTTTGTGCTGGCTGACCCGCTCCCCGCGGATCAACCATCATGATCGGCCGATGTCAGAAGCCACCGGAACACGACCCTTCTCCGCTTTCGAATGGATGCTCTCGCTGCGCTACCTCCGGGCGCGCCGCAAGGAGGGCTTCATCTCGGTCATCGCCGGGTTCTCCTTCATCGGCATCATGCTGGGGGTGGCCACGCTCATCATCGTCATGGCGGTGATGAACGGCTTCCGGAAGGAGCTGCTCGGCAAGATTCTCGGCGTCCAGGGCCACATGGTGCTCCAGCCCATCGACACGCCTCTGACGGACTATGCCGAGGTGGCCCAGAGGCTGATGCGCATCCAGGGCGTCCGCCTCGCGGCCCCGGTCATCGAGGGCCAGGCGCTGGCCTCCTCCGCCTTCAATGCCGGCGGCGCCATCGTGCGCGGCATGCGCGCCGAGGACCTGCGCCGCCTTCCGCTGATCTCCACCAACATCAAGCAGGGCGGGCTCGAGGATTTCGACACCAGCGAGGGCGTGATGGTGGGCCAGCGCCTCGCCAACCAGCTCTCGCTCCGCCTCGGCGACAGCCTCACCCTCGTCTCGCCGAAGGGTTCGTCCACGCCCATGGGCATGACGCCGCGGATCAAGGCCTATCCGATCGTGGCGATCTTCGAGGTGGGCATGACGGAATATGATTCCGCCTTCGTCTTCATGCCCTTCACCGAGGCACAGGCCTATTTCAACCGCGAGGGCGATGCCTCCTCCATCGAGGTCTACACCGATAACGCCGACCGCATCGAAGAGTACCGGCGACGGGTCTCGGAGGGGGTCGAGCGGCCGGTCTTCATCGTCGACTGGCGACAGCGCAACGCCACCTTCTTCTCGGCCCTGCAGGTCGAGCGCAACGTCATGTTCATGATCCTGACGCTGATCGTCTTCGTCGCGGCGCTGAACATCATCTCCGGCCTCATCATGCTGGTGAAGGACAAGGGGCGCGACATCGCGATCCTCAGGACCATGGGCGCGACGCGCGGCGCGGTGATGCGCATCTTCCTCATCACCGGCGCCTCCATCGGCGTGGTCGGCACCATCGCCGGCTTCATCCTCGGCGTCGTCGTCTGCCTGAACATCGAGAAGATCCAGGAATTCGTCTCCTGGGCGACGGGCACCACGCTCTGGGATCCGACGGTGCGCTTCCTCACCCAGATCCCCGCCGACATGTCGACGGGCGAGACGCTGACCGTGCTGGTCATGGCGCTGGTCCTCTCCCTGCTCGCCACCCTCTACCCGTCCTGGCGGGCGGCCAAGCTCGATCCGGTCGAGGCGCTGCGCTATGAGTGATGTCGTGACCGCCGAAGCCGCCGTGGCCGCCCCCGCCGGCGAGGAAGCCCCCGTCCTGTGGATGGAGAAAGTCGAGCGCCGCTATGCGGAAGCCGGCGCGCCGCTGGAAATCCTCAAAGGCGCCGACTTCGCCATCTGGCCCGGCGAGACCGTGGCGCTGATCGCGCCCTCCGGCACCGGCAAATCCACGCTCCTGCATCTCGCCGGCCTGCTCGAAGCCCCCGATGGCGGCGAGGTCTATATCAGCGGGCAGGCGACCTCGAAGCTCGCCGACAAG
Source organism: Phreatobacter cathodiphilus (assembly GCF_003008515.1). Lineage (NCBI taxonomy): Bacteria > Pseudomonadati > Pseudomonadota > Alphaproteobacteria > Hyphomicrobiales > Phreatobacteraceae > Phreatobacter > Phreatobacter cathodiphilus. The sequence continues at coordinate 1,321,299 of NZ_CP027668.1, forward strand.
GAGCGCACCCGCATCCGCCGGCTGGAGATCGGCTTCGTCTACCAGTTCCACCACCTCCTGCCCGAGTTCTCGGCCCTGGAGAACGTCATCCTGCCGCAGATGATCCGGGGGCTGACCTACAAGGAAGCCAAGGACCGCGCGAGCGAGCTCCTGACCTATCTCGGCCTCGGCGAGCGCCAGACGCACCGGCCGGCCGAAATGTCCGGCGGCGAGCAGCAGCGCGTCGCCATCGCACGCGCCGTCGCCAACGCCCCGCGGCTCCTTCTGGCGGACGAACCCACGGGCAATCTCGACCCGAAGACCGCCGACCACGTCTTCTCCGCGCTCGGGCAACTGGTGCGCGCCTCGCGGCTGGCGGCCGTCGTCGCCACCCACAACATGGACCTCGCCGGCCGCATGGACCGGCGGGTGACCATCCGCGACGGGCTCATCGTCGAGCTCTAGCGATTAACCTTCCGGTAACTCCGATCGTTCCGAGTTTGTTCTCGTGGATTGCGAGTGGAACAAAAAAGGAACATGATGTCCTGGCTTTCGGAAACGCGGGAGGACATCATGATCCGCAGCTTCATCGAAGACGCAGCCGCCCTTGTCGCCCTCGGGCTCTTCACCGGCATGATCACCGTCTGGGCGCAGGCGCTTCAGGGGTAGGTCAGGCGAGGCAGGCGCCCCTCTACGACGGGCTCCGCCGCCACGACCTCGATACCGAGACAGCGGAGCTGGGCCGCGAGGCCGACGCCGCGTTCGAACGAGACGATGTGGTGGGGCGGCAGCGCCTCGCCACTGGAAAAATGGCCGCGCGCTTCCGTCGAGATTGTGAGATCGACAATCTGATTGATGCCGTCGAAGCCGTCCAGCCGGAATGAATCGACATCGTGGAAGCGCAGCGTCGCAAGCACATCGGGTCCGCGCCAGTCGATCTGGGTCGCCCGCAGCACGAGGATGCTGGCGGTGGCGACCGGCAAGCAGTTGCTCTCGCTCCAGTCGCCCGGCGCGATTTGCCCGCGCCAGAGATGGAGGTCGATCACTTCCGCATCGTGAAACGATGGCCACCGGCCGAAATGGCTGGTCAATCGGTGATGATGAAGGATGGAGGCGATATCGAAGGACATCCGGGCCGGCTCCCGTCGATACGGGACTGTGCATCGTGCACGCCGGCCGCGCAATCCGCATTGCCCGGCGACTGATGGGCGGGCAAGAGTGAGCCTCACAGACTCAACCTCGCGACGGGACCAGACGCTTTGGCCGACCAGCATTTCGTCCACCTGCGGGTCCATTCCTCCTTCTCGCTGCTCGAGGGGGCGCTCTCCATCGGCAAGCTCGCCAAGCTCGCCGGCCACGACCGGATGCCGGCGGTGGCCGTCACCGACACCAACAATTTGTTCGCCGCGCTCGAATTCTCCGAGAAGATGAAGGGCGAGGGCATCCAGCCCATCGTCGGCCTCACCCTCGGTCTCGACTGCGGCGACAGGACCGTCGATCCCAAGCGGCCCAATCTCCAGGCGGCCAAGCCCCGCATCGCCCTGCTGGCGGCGAGCGAGGAGGGCTACCGCAACCTCATGGCGCTATCCTCGCGCGCCTTCATGGAGAGCGCCGACGTCGGCGATGCCAGTGTCCCGCTCGCCGTGCTCGCCGCCCATGGCGACGGTCTGATCGCGCTGACCGGTGGCCCCGGCGGCCCGGTCGACCAGGCCTTCCGCGACAGCCAGGCGGACCTTGCCCGCGGCCGCCTCGACCGGCTGGAGGCGATCTTCGGCGACAGGCTCTATGTGGAGCTTCAGCGCCATGGCCTCGAGGAGGAGAAGGCGGTGGAGCCGGACCTCATTCAGGAGGCCTACCGGCGCGGCCTGCCGCTGGTCGCCACCAACCAGTGCTATTTCGCTTCCCTCGGCGACTATGAGAGCCACGACGCGCTGATCGCCATCGCCGAGGGGCGGGTGCTCGGCGATTCCGAGCGGCGGCAGTTGACGCCCGAACACCGGTTCAAGACGCAAGCCGAGATGGTGGCGCTCTTCGCCGACCTGCCGGAGGCGGTGGCCTCCACGGTGGAGATCGCCCGCCGCTGCCACTTCCGCCCGAAGACCCGCAAGCCGATCCTGCCGAGCTTCACCGAGGAGGCCGGCGGCGTCGCCCTCGACGAGGCGGCAGCCCTCGCCCGCCAGGCCCGCGAGGGCCTCGACCGGCGTCTCGCGGTGCACGGGCCGGCGCCGGGCCTCACCGAGCAGGACTATCGCGACCGCCTCGACTTCGAGCTCTCGATCATCGAGCGCATGAAGTTCCCCGGCTACTTCCTCATCGTCTCGGACTTCATCAAATGGGCCAAGGCCCAGGACATTCCCGTCGGTCCCGGCCGCGGCTCGGGCGCCGGCTCGCTCGTCGCCTATGCGCTCACCATCACCGACCTCGACCCGCTGCGCTTCGCGCTGCTCTTCGAGCGCTTCCTCAATCCCGAGCGCGTCTCGATGCCGGACTTCGACATCGACTTCTGCCAGGACCGGCGCGACGAGGTGATCCGCTACGTGCAGGAGCGCTACGGCCGCGCCCAGGTGGCACAGATCATCACCTTCGGCACCCTGCAGGCGCGCGGCGTGCTGCGCGACGTCGGCCGCGTCCTCGAATTGCCCTACGGCCAGGTCGACAAGCTCTGCAAGCTCGTGCCGCAGAACCCCGCGGCCCCGGTGACGCTGGACAAGGCCATCGAGGGCGAGCCCAAGCTCCAGGCCGCCCGCGACGAGGACCCCGTCGTCGCCCGCCTCTTCGGCATCGCCACGAAGCTCGAAGGTCTCAACCGCCACGCCTCCACCCACGCCGCCGGCCTCGTCATCGGCGACCGGCCGCTGGTCGAGCTGGTGCCGCTCTACCGAGACCCGAAGACCGACATGCCGGTCACCCAGTTCAACATGAAGTGGGTCGAGCAGGCGGGCCTCGTGAAGTTCGACTTCCTCGGCCTGAAGACGCTGACCGTCCTCCAGAAGGTTGTGGACCTGATCGCCCGGCGCGGCATCGCCATCGATCTCGCCACCATCCCGCTGGACGATGCGAAGACCTACGACATGCTGGCGCGCGGCGAGACGGTCGGCGTGTTCCAGGTGGAAAGCGCGGGCATGCGCAAGGCCCTCGTCGAGATGAAGGCGAGCCGGTTCGAGGACATCATCGCCCTCGTCGCCCTCTACCGTCCGGGCCCGATGGCCAACATCCCGGTCTATTGCGCCCGCAAGCACGGCCTCGAAAAGGCCGAATATCCCCATCCGCTGCTGGAACAGGTGCTCTCCGAGACCCACGGCATCATCGTCTACCAGGAACAGGTGATGCAGGCGGCGCAGATTCTGTCGGGCTATTCGCTCGGCGAGGCCGACCTCTTGCGCCGCGCCATGGGCAAGAAGATCAAGGCTGAGATGGACAAGCAGCGTGAGCGCTTCGTCTCCGGCTGCGTCGAGCGGTCGATCCCCAAGGCCAAGGCGGATGAGATTTTCGACCTTCTCGCCAAGTTCGCCGATTACGGCTTCAACAAGAGCCACGCCGCCGCCTACGCCCTCGTATCCTACCATACGGCCTATCTGAAGGCGAATTACCCCGTCGAGTTCATGGCGGCCTCCATGACTCTCGACCTCTCCAATACCGACAAGCTCTCCGAATTCCGCCGCGAGGCAGTGCGCCTCGGCATCCCCGTCGATCCCCCCAGCATCAACCGCTCCGGCGTCCATTTCGACGTCTCCGAGGGGCGCATTCTCTACGCCTTGGCGGCGGTGAAGGGTGTCGGCCAGCAGGCGGTGGAGGCCATCGTCGCGGCCCGCGACGGCGAACCCTTCCGCGACCTCGGCGACTTCGCCCAGCGCATCAACCCGCGCATGCTCAACCGCAAGACGCTGGAGAACCTCGCCTCCGCCGGCGCCTTCGACGACCTGGAACCGAACCGGGCCGCCGCCTTCGCCGCCATCGATCAGGTCCTCGCCGAAGCCCAGCGCCAGGCCGAGGGCAGGGCGCTCGGCCAGAACGAGCTCTTCGGCGGCTCGGGCGCGCCGCTCATCCGCGTGCCCAAGGTCGAACCCTGGCTGCCGGCCGAGAAGCTCGACGAGGAATACAAAGCTATCGGCTTCTTCCTGTCGGGCCACCCGCTGGACGACTATCAGGCGGCGCTGAAGCGCCTGCGCATCGAGCCCTTCGCCGATTTCTCCCGCAGCGTCCGCCAGGGCGCCAGCGCCGGGCGGCTGGCGGGCGTCGTCACCTCGCGCCAGGAGCGCCGCACCAAGACCGGCAACAAGATGGGCATCGTCACCTTCTCGGACCCCTCGGGCCACTACGAGGGCGTGCTCTTCTCCGAGGGGTTGGCGCTCTACCGCGATCTGCTGGAGCCCGGCAAGGCGGTGCTGCTCGCGGTAGGCGCCGAGCTGCAGGGCGACGACGTGCGCGTGCGCATCCAGTCCGTCGAGCCGCTCGATGCGGCGGCCGTGCGCGTCCAAAAGGGCTTCCGCGTCTTCGTGGAAGACCTCGGCGCCATCGATTCCATCGCCCGCCGTCTGCCTTCCAAGGGCGACGGCGAGGTCAGCCTCGTCATCCGCCTCACCGATGCCGCGAGCGAGGTGGAGGTCAAGCTGCCGGGCCGTTTCGCCGTCTCGCCGCAGATCGCGGGGGCCATCAAGGCCGTGCCCGGCGTTCAGGCCGTCATGGAAATGTAGGCGGCGTCAGGGTGCGAGGCCGCCGAGCCGGCCGGGCAGGGTGGCGATCGCCGCCTCGTCGGCATTGGCGAAGGCGAAGCGCAGGTGGCCCTCCTGTCCGGGGCCGAAGAAGGAGCCCGGCAGGCCGAGCACGCCCCGCTGGCGCGCCAGCGCCTCCGCCACGCGCTCGGCGGCGACCCCCGCGAAGGGATGGCGCACATAGGCGAAATAGGCACCGATGGAGGAGATCTGCCAGCCCTCGCAGGCGTTCACTACGGTCTCGAAGGCCGCGATCCGGCGATTGATCGTCGCCCGGGTCTCGGCCCGCCACTCGGCGACGCCGGTGATTCCCCAGGCGAGCGCGTCCTGCGCGGGACGGGCGGCACAGATCTGGAAACTGTCGAGGACCTTGAGGATCTGCCCCATGGCCTGCGGTCCGGCCGTGATCGCGCCGATGCGATGGCCCGGCACCGCATAGGCCTTGGAGAAGGAATAGAGCTGGACGACCGTGCCGCGCCATCCCGGCGCCGCCAGCAGGCCGTGCGCCCGGTTCGTGCCGTTGCTGAGGAAGTCGCGGTAGGTCTCGTCGATGATCAGCGCGAGGCCGCGACGGCGGCAGAGCGCCTCGAAGGCGGCGATGACCCCTTCCGGATAGATGGCCCCGGTCGGATTGTTCGGGGTCACCAGCACGATGGCTCGCGTCGTCGCGTCGATCAGCGCCTCGGCCGCAGTCGGATTCGGCACGAAGCCGTCTTCGGGCCGGCAGGCGAGGGGCGTGACCCCGATGCCCAGCATCTGCAGCGTCATCTGGTGGTTGAAATACCAGGGAGCCGGCAGGATCACCGAAGCGCCGGGACCGGCCACCGCCAGGGCGGCGGCGAGGAAGGCGAGGTTGCACCCGGCGGTGACGGCGATGTCGTCGGGGCCGGCATCCGCGCCATAAAGCCGTGACACCTCGCCCGCGTAGGCCTCGCGCAGCGGCGCATCGCCGAGGATCGCGCCGTAGCGGGCGATGTCGGGACGCCCGGCGGCGGCGGCGAGCCGCTCGAGCAGGGCAGGGGGCGGCGGCGAGCCGGGGGCCGCCTGCGACAGGTCGATCGGCGGCCCGGCGGCGCCGTCATAGGCGGCCATCCAGGCGCGCGCCGCCGGGATCGGCGGCGTGCCGGTGTCGACAACGTTGGAATTGAGCGCGAACAAGCGGCTTACCACGCGCCCGTGTTCGGCATGGAGGCCCAGGGTTCGGCCGGGGCCTTGGCCTCGCCCTTCTGCAGGATCTCGATGGAGATGTTGTCCGGCGAGCGGACGAAGGCCATGCGGCCGTCGCGCGGCGGGCGGTTGATGGTGACGCCGGCCTTCTGCAGCTTCTCGCAGGTGGCGTAGATGTCGTCGACCTCATAGGCGAGGTGGCCGAAATTGCGGCCGCCCGAATAGGCTTCCGGATCCCAGTTGTAGGTGAGCTCGAGCATCGGCGCGTCGCGCCGGCCGGCGGCGATGTCGGCCTCCGCCGCCGCCTTGTCCTCCGGCGCGCAGAGGAAGACGAGCGTGAACTTTCCCTGCGGAAAATCGTTCTTGCGAACCTGAACCAGACCCAGCTTGTTGCAGTAGAAATCGAGCGACTGGTCGAGATCGGTCACACGGACCATGGTGTGCAGATAGCGCATGGGGAACCCTCGTTCTCGCCGGAGGTGTCGATGACGGAAGCGGAGTTGAAGACTGCCACGGATGATCTGGCAAGTCTGTTCCGGCAGTCCAGCCGCGCGGTGGCCTTCACCGGAGCGGGCATCTCCACCGAGAGCGGCATTCCCGATTTCCGCTCGCCGGGCGGGCTGTGGACGCAGAACAAGCCCATCCCCTTCCAGGCCTTCATACAGAGCCGCGAGGCCCGGGCCGAGGCCTGGCGCCGCAAGTTCACCATGGACGACAGCTATCGCGGGGCGGCGCCCGCCCGCGGCCATCTCGCCCTCGCGGCCATGATCCGCGCCGGGCACCTCTCCGGCATCATCACCCAGAACATCGACAACCTGCACCAGGACGCCGGCACTCCCGATCCGCAGCTCATCGAGATCCACGGAAACGGCACTTATGCCACCTGCCTCGCCTGCGGCCGGCGCCACGAACTCTCCTGGGTGCGGCAGCGCTTCGAGGCGAGCGGCGGCGAGCCGCCGGACTGCGAGGCCTGCGGCGGACCGGTGAAGTCCGCCACCATCTCCTTCGGCCAGGCCATGCCGGAGGCCAAGATGCGCCAGGCCGCAGCCTGGTCGACCGATTGCGACCTCTTCCTCGCCATCGGCTCCTCGCTCGTCGTCTACCCCGCCGCCGGCCTTCCCCTGGCGGCCCGGGAGAGCGGCGCGCACCTGGTCATCATCAACCGCGAGGAGACCCCGCTCGACGAGGCCGCCCACCTCATCATCCGGGCCGATATCGGCGAGGTGCTGGAGGGCCTCACCCGCCGGCTCGGCATCGGTGGCCTTTCCTGACGATCGTCAACCCGCCATCCACCAAAGTGCTGGGGACGACTGGCCGCGACTGCATTTTGGGCTTTGCCGAAGCCGGGCGGGTGTTATCCTTTCAGTCGAGAATCAGGGTGGGGCGGGATCGAGGCCACGATCCCGATAGCGCGGCGGTGAGAGTGATGACGTCGGACGGTTCCGATGCAGACGGCCTCGGCGGCAAGAGCGGGCTGGCATTGCGGGCGGACGTATCCTCCGCTCCGGAAGCCGCGCCCACCGACCTGGTCGAGATTTCCGGCGCCATCAAATGGTTCGATGTCGCCAAGGGCTACGGCTTCATCGTTCCCGACGGCGGCGGATCGGACGTGCTGCTGCACGTGACCACGCTGCGCCGGGACGGCTTCCAGACCGCGCTCGAGGGCGCCCGCATCGTCGTCGAGGCGACGGCCAGGGCCCGTGGCCTCCAGGCCTTCCGTGTCCTGTCCATGGACGATTCGACGGCCATCCATCCGGCGCAGATGCCGCCGGCCCGCACCCATGTCGCCGTCGTGCCGACCAGCGGGCTGGAACGGGCCGAGGTCAAGTGGTTCAACCGCCTGCGCGGTTTCGGCTTCCTGTCGCGCGGTCCCGGCACGCCGGACATCTTCGTGCACATGGAGACCCTGCGCCGCTACGGCATGACCGAGCTGCGCCCGGGCCAGTGGGTGCTGGTCCGCTTCGGCGACGGCTCGAAGGGCCTGATGGCGGCCGAGGTCCGGCCCGACGGAGCGCCCTTTCCAGCCTCCCACTGACGGGCTAGAACAGCGGCCATGATGATCGATCGCCGCCGTCTCCTCGCCGCTGCCCTCGTCCTGCCCGCAGCACCCGCCCTGGCGCGCGGCGATACCGGCCGCCTGACCATCGTCACCCGCGCCGGCGTCAGCCATCCCTTCGTCCTAGAGATCGCCAATACGCCCGAGACCCGCTCGCGCGGCCTGATGTTCCGCCGTGAACTGCCCGACGGTCGCGGCATGCTCTTCGACTTCGGCCCCCGCGAGACCGAGGTCACCATGTGGATGAAGAACACCTACATTCCGCTCGACATGGTCTTCATCCGCGCCAACGGCCTCATCAACCACATCGCCGAGAACACCACGCCCCTGTCGGAGGCAACGATCTCGTCGAACGGTCCGGTGAAGGGCGTGCTCGAGGTCATCGGCGGCACGGCGCGTCGCCTCGGCATCGCCGCCGGCGACCGGGTCGAGCATCCCTTCTTCCGCGGCTGAGCGGCCACCGGCCATCCTGCTTGCCGCTGCCCGTCGCCTCGGCTATTGCCAAGCTGACGGGGCGTAGCGCAGCCTGGTAGCGCGAGAGTTTTGGGTACTCTAGGTCGCTGGTTCGAATCCAGTCGCCCCGACCAGATCCGGAGGAACAACGTGGTCGCCCGCATCTACAAGCCCGCCAGGACCGCCACCCAGTCGGGTCTCGCCAAGACCGACCATTGGCGTCTCGAATTCGAGCCGGAGGCCCCGCGCACGGTGGAGCCGCTGATGGGCTATACGAGCTCGACCGACATGGCCCAGCAGGTGCGCCTCTCCTTCGACACGCGCGAGGAGGCGATCGCCTATGCGGAGAAGAACGGCATCGCCTATCAGGTCTTCGAGGCCGAGGCCCCGAAGCGCCGCCTCGCCGCCTATTCCGACAATTTCAAGTTCAACCGGGTCGGCGCCTGGACCCATTGAGGGCGAGGGCGGCGGCCGGGTTCCGGTCCCGTAGCTCAGCAGGATAGAGCATCTGCCTTCTAAGCAGAATGTCGCAGGTTCGAGCCCTGCCGGGATCGCCAAGATCTGCTTTGCCACGTCCTGCCGGGTCGAGCCGAAAGTCTATTCGGCCACCGAAGTGGCACACAGCCCTCCGTTGCGTTGACCCGTCACCCGCCCGCGGCACGGCCAGGTAGCGCTGTCTCACGGCTGCAGCGTACCGCTTGGAACCGCAGCCCCTAATCGCCTGTTGCTCACCCAGCAACGGGGAGACGAGCCATGAGCAAGACGCGGGATCTGACCGGCACGGACGACAAGACCCTCGACGATCAGGCGCACTGGGACGTCGCGCGCCGCGGCCAGAAGCCGGCCGGAGGCGCTTCACAGGCGACCGACCAGCCGGCCGGCGTCCCCGACCGCACGCGCAAGCCCGACGAGGCCCAGCCGCGCGACGTCGACGAGGGCGACGGCCGCAGCGGCAACTAGCCTGCGGCCGACGTCTTTCAGCGCGCCTGATACTGGGCGTCGGTGACCGGCTCCATCCAGTCGACATGCTTGCCGTCGAGCGCCTCGTGAATGGCGATATGGGTCATGGCGGTTCCCGGCGCGGCGCCGTGCCAGTGCTTCTCGCCCGGCGGGATCCACACGGTGTCGCCGGCCCTGATCTCCTGGATCGGGCCGCCGAGCGTCTGGGCGAGGCCGGCGCCCTCGATCACGTAGAGCGTCTGCCCCAGCGGGTGGGTGTGCCAGTTTGTGCGGGCGCCCGGGTCGAAGCGGACGACCGCGGCGCGCACGCGGGCCGGCGCCTCGGCCTCCACGATGGGATCCTGCCAGACGCTGCCGGTGAACCAGTCGGCGGGAGGGCGGCGGGACTCGATCGAGCCGCAGCGGCGGATGTCCATGGTGTCTCCTCGAATGGTGTTGTCGTGGGCACCGCCGCGTGCGGGGCGGGGCGGGCGCGGCAGTAAAGACGCAAGTGCCGGCCCTGTCGAGCGAGCGGCTCAGCCGGCGAAACCTCCCTCCGCCAGGAAGGCGCGCTCCTCCTCCGCCGTCTCCCGCCCCATGAGGGCGTTGCGGTGGGGAAACCGTCCGAACCGCGCGACGACGTCGAGGTGGCCGACGGCGTGGTCGAGATAGGGGGCGCCGATGCGCCGGTTGAGCGCCACGGCGCGCTCCTGGTCGGCCAGAACCTCGGAATGGGAATAGGGCAGGTAGAGGAAGACACGCAGCGCCGGGTCGATGCGCCCGTCGTCGCCGCGCGTATCGGCGCGGCGGGCGAAGGAGAGGGCGAGCGGGTCGGTCGCATACATGTGGCCGGTGCCGCGGAAGCAGTTGCGGGGGAACTGGTCGAGCAGGATCATCAGCGCCAGCATGCCGTCGGCGCTCTCCGTCCATCTGTCGAGATCGCGTCGCGCCGCGGCGAAATGGTCGTCGAGAAACGCGTCCCGGAACCGCGCGTCGAAGGCGGCGTCCTTGGTGAACCAGGCGTCGGGGCCCGCTTCGCGCCAGAAGGCGATGACGTCGGCGGGCGTTGTCGGGGAAGCCATGGGCGCTCCTCAGGCGGTGGACGGGCGACGAGGGTATCACCGGCACGGGACCAGCCACGCCGGCAGCGCACTGGTCCGGGCGCCGGACCTCGTTCTAACGTGGCGGCCGAATACCGCTCGCGCCAGTCCAACGGGTGTATTGCATGCCGGTTCCCGCATCCCGCCCCTTCACGGTCGACGGCGCCCAGTACGCGAACTGGTCGCGCAAGATCTTCGAGGAGATGCGGGCCGGCGGCGTCGGCGCCGTCCATGCCACCGTCGGCTATCACGAGAATTTCCGCGAGACGGTCGATCTCCTCGTCGCGTGGAACCGCCGGTTCGCCGAACATGGCGATCTCATCGCCCGGGCGCGGTCTGTCGCCGAGATCGAGGCGGCGCGCGCCTCCGGCCGCACGGCCATCCTCTTCGGCATGCAGAACCCGTCCGCGATCGAGGCCGATCTCGGCCTTCTCGAAGTGCTGCGCGACTGCGGCCTCACCTTCCTCCAGCTTACCTACAACAACCAGTCGCTGCTCGGCGCCGGCTGGCAGGAATTCGAGGACGGCGGCATCACCCGCATGGGGCGGGAGGTGATCACCGAGATGAACCGCCTCGGCATGGTCATCGACATGTCCCATGCCGGCGAGCGCACGACGGTCGAGGCCATCGAGCGCTCGGCCCGCCCCGTCACCGTCTCCCATGCCAATCCACGCTGGTGGCGCGACACGCCGCGCAACGTCTCCGACCGCATCATCGACGCGCTCGAGGCCCATGACGGGCTTCTCGGCCTGTCGCTCTATCCCCATCACATGGCCGGCGGGTCCGCCTGCACGCTCGCCGATTTCGCGGTCATGGCGGCGCGGCTCGCCGAGCAGATCGGACCCGAGCGCATCGGCATCGGCTCCGACCTCTGCCAGGACAGGCCGGATTCGGCCATCGCCTGGATGCGTGACGGGCGCTGGACCTTCGAGACGGCGGCCAATCCGAACGGACCGCCGGTCTTCCCGGCGCAGCCCGCGTGGTTTCGCTCGAATGCCGATTTTCCCGGCATCGCCGCCGGGCTTCGTGCCGCAGGTTTCGCCCCGGACGAGGTCGACGGCATCATGGGTGAGAACTGGATGCGTTTTCTCAGGCGGACCCTCGGGACCGTGTGAGCTTGGCCCGAACCGTGCTTGGACGCGGCTGCGCCCAGGCGCGGCGGCGGACAAGGGTCCGGTAGGCCGCGAAAGGGTGAGGATTGCAGATGCCGCGCATGACCGTCGATGCCATCGAGACCCTCGCCGCCGCGGCGCTTCGCCGGCATGGTGCGAGCGAGGCGCAGGCGAGGGCGCTGGCCGCCGGTCTCGCGGGCGCGGAGCGCGACGGCATCCGCTCGCACGGCCTCATGTACCTGCCGGTCTATTGCGAGCACCTGACCTGCGGCAAGGTCGTCGGCGGCGCCGAGCCCGTGTTCTCGCGCCCGGCGCCGGCGAGCCTCGTCGTCGATGCCGGCTCCGGTTTCGCCCATGCCGCCATCGACCTCGGCCTGCCGGCGCTCCTCGACACGGCGCGCAGCCAGGGCATCGCCAGCCTCGCCATCCGCAACTCCTACAATTGCGGCATCCTCGCCTATCACACCGAGCGCATCGCCGAAGCGGGCCTCGTCGGCCTCGGCTTCACCAATGCCCCGGCCTCCATCGCGCCCTGGGGCGGCCGCAGGGCGGTGCTGGGCACCAATCCCTGGTCGCTCGCCGTGCCGGACGGGAAGGGCGGCGCGCGCTTCGTCATCGACCAGAGCGCCAGCGTCATCGCCAAGAGCGAGGTGATCAAGCGTTCCAAGTCCGGCGAGGCCATCCCCGAGGGCTGGGCGCTCGACGCCGAGGGCAAGCCGACCACCGATGCCGCCGCGGGCCTCAAGGGCACGATGGTGCCGTCTGGCGGCTACAAGGGCGTCGGCGCGGCTCTTCTCGTCGAGGTCTTCGCCGCCTGCCTCGCCGGCGCGACGCCCGGCATCCAGGCGAGCCCCTTCTCCGGTCCCGCCGGCGGCCCGCCTAAGACGGGCCAGTTCTTCATCGCGCTCGCCCCCGACATCTCCTCCGGCGGCGCCTTCGCCGACCGCCTCGCCGTGGTGGTGGAGGCGCTCGGCGCCGAGACCGGCGGCCGGCTGCCCGGCGGCCGGCGCGCGGCAGCCAGGGCGCGCATCGCGTCCGAGGGTGTCGAGGTGGATGAGACGACCGAGGCCATGCTGCTGCGGCTCGCAGGGCAGGGCGCATGACCGCGGCGCTGCGTTCGCCCGACGAGGTGATGAGGCTGGACCGGCTCGGCGCCGCCCATGCCACCCGCCTCAGTTTCCTTCGCGCCCTGTTGCGGCGGGTGGAGGCCGAGGGCTGGACCTATTCCCGCACCGCGTGGGAGATCGACCCGGAGGGCTTCGGCCATGCGGTGCTCACCGTGGCTTCGCCCCGCAGCACCTATTCCCTCGTCGCCTTCTCCACTCCGCTCGCCGACGAGATGCGCACGGACCGGGTCATCGCCGAGGCCTGGGACACGAGCTATGTGCTCTATGACGGCGTGCCGGCTGCCGCCGAGATCGAGCGACTGCGCGCCAATGCACCACGGCAGGAGGCCGGCCGCTTCACCGAACGCGACCTGGTCCTCGCCCGCGCCAACAAGAGCGTGCGGCTCTTCGCCCATGTCGCCGACAGCCTCGCGGGGGGGCGCCAGCCCGATGCCGCGCTGCTGGCCGGCGTCGGCTATCTGATGCGCACCACCGCAGTTTACGGCAACGGCAAGTTCGGCATCGCCGACCGCGACCACATCGCCGGCCGGCCGGAACTCGCCGGCCCCTTCCGCGCCGAGATGCTGGCGGTCTGGCTCATCCGCTCCTTCACCCTCGATCTCGTCGAGCATGTCGCCGCGGCCCGCGGCGGAGCCTCGGCGGTCCGCCTCGATCCCGATTTGCGCCGCAGTCTCGGGGTCGGCAATTCCACCGGCCTCGGCATGGCGCCCTTCCTCGTCCGCCACCCCCTCCTGGTCCACCGCTGGTTCAACGCGCGCGAGACGGCGCTGGCGCGGGTGCGCGCGCTGCCCGCCGCCTCGCAGACACAGCAGGCGGTCTTCCGTGCGGCGCTGACGGCGATGCGCTCCACCGTCGCCCGGTGGCACACCGAGGATCCCGTCCAGGCGCCGCGCGTCGCCGGGCTCGCGGCCGATCTGGACGCGCTGGCTGAGGCGGCCGGTCCGCTCCTCGTCGGGCCGGCACCCTGGGACGCGCTCTATCGCCATGCCGAGGCGTGCCTCTCGCTCGAGGCGCAGGAGGCGGTCGTCGCCCTCGTCCTCGAACCCAACGGCGCCGTCGTCGACGATCTCGCCGACGCCATGGGCGCCGACGAGGACGCCGTTTTCCGCATCGACGGCCGGATGAGCGTTGCGGACCTTCGCGCCCGGCTCGGCGAGGCCTATGCCTGGGTTCGCCGCTTCGACTTTGCCGATCCCGCGAACGATGCCCGCTTCTGGTACGTCTCGGAGGAAAAGCTGGAGCCGAGACTGGGCGAGCGCCGGGCGGAGGAGGGCGCCGAGCGCGAGCAGCCCCTCGCCGTGGCGCGGGATATGAGCCGGCTCATCGATACCCTTGCGGCCGCCCCTGCGGAGGAGAGCCTCGCCGCCTTCCTCATGCGCCGGCCGGACGTCCGCCACCTGGTGCGGCGGGCGCAGATCGCCGTCGCCCACCCCTATGCCGAGGTGCGCGACAATCTCGTGGCGGCCGGCATGCGCCCCGTCGATCTCCTGCGCGCCAAGCTCGCCTTCTTCGGCGCCAGCCGCTTCGATCCGCGCTCCGACCGCTGGCTGCGCATCGCGCTCTTCGCCGATGCGCCCTTTCCGGAGGAGATCTGCCGCCTCGCGGCGGAGCGCATGGCGTCGTGAGGATCCCGTCGTGAGCCTTTCGTCGGTCGATCTCTCGCTCAACGAGGTGGAGACCCTCGCCGCCAAGGCGGCGCGGGGGGCGGGGCTCTCCTGGGGCGGCGCGGAGGAGGTCGGCCGTGCCGCCCGCACTCTCGCGCGCGCCGGTGCCGACTGGACGGCCCTCGTGCTGGCGCTGGACGGGCCGGCCTATGCGGAGCCGGCCGCCGAGACATCGGCTCTGGCGCGGGTCGAGGCGGCGCTGGCGGCGGTGGACGGGTCGCAGATGCGCACCCGCTCCGCCGTGGCCGCCGAGACGGTCGCCGCGCTCGAGGCGCTGGCGGCGATGACCTATGTGCCGGCCTCGGCGCGCTCGCGCGTGTCGGGGGCCGGGGCAGGGCTGACCGACAATGACTGATCCGGAGAATACCGCAGGTGTTTTCGCGTTGCGTCAGTGACCGTTGCAGATAGGCTGTTCTTTCAAACCCGCACGTAGGGGAATGCGCATGGCAGGCAAGGCATCGGCCCAGGTGATCGCGATGCGCGGCGCCGGCTACTATTCCTCCAATACGGTCGGGGCCAAGGCCGTCATCGACAAGGCCGGCGATCTCGTGGTCGAGGCGCTCGGGTCCATGGCCCTGGAGGCGGCCGAGACCACCTTCTCGGTTTGTGACTACGGCGCGGCGGACGGCGGAACCTCGCTCGACATGATGCGGCGGCTGGTCGACACCGTCAGGCAGCGGGCGCCCGGCCGCGCCATCCAGATCACCTATACGGACCTGCCGCACAACGACTTCTCGGCTCTGTTCCGGCTGACCCAGGGTCTGCTCGGCGATCAGGCGAAACCGCCCATTGCCGACACGCCGAACCTCTATATCCTCGGCTCGGGGACGAGCTTTTATCGGCAGATCGTGCCGGACGGGACGCTCAATCTCGGCTTTTCCGCTACCGCCATGCATTGGCTCAGCAAGCGCCCGGGGCTGATCGCGGACCACGTCCAGGCGGTGGGCGCGACGCCGGAGGAGCAGGCCCTGTTCCGCCGGCAGGCCATGGCCGACTGGGACACGATCCTGCTCGCGCGGGCGAGGGAACTCGCCCCCGGCGGCAAGCTGGTGCTCGCCAATTTCTGCGCCGACGAGCAGGGCCGCTATCTCGGTCATACCGGCGGCGTCAACATGTTCGACGAATTCGCCCGCCACTGGCGCGATCTGTGGAAGGCGGGCCGCATCACCGAGGCCGAATATCGCGGCGCCACCTTCCAGCAGTTCTACAAGACCCCGGACGAGTTCGCCGCGCCCTTCCGCGACCCGGCCTCCGCCGTCGCGAAGGCCGGCCTCGTTCTCGATCACATCTCCACCACGGTGACCGCCTGTCCCTATGCGGCGGATTTCGCCCGCCACGGCGACGCCGCGGCCTTCGCCCGGGCCTATGTGCCGACGCTGCGCTCCTGGTCGGAGACGGTCTTCGCCGGGGCCCTCGACGCACACCGCACCGCCCATGAGCGGGCCGCCATCGTCGACGCCTTCTACGGCGCCTACGAGGCGGAGGTCGCCGCCAATCCCGCCGGTCACGCCATGGATTACGTCCACTGCGTCACCGTCATCAGCAAGAAGGCCGGCACCTGACGCATCGCACGACCAGTCTTTGGGGGAACGTCGAGGAAGGCACACAAAGTGCCACCGACGCCGAACACACGGGAGACCAGCATGAAGAGACGTCACTTTCTGGCGGGAACGGCGGGAGCCGCCGCCGCGGCCGTCGCCGCCCCCGCGCTCGCCCAGACTCCCTCCGTGCGCTGGCGCATGGTGACGAGCTGGCCGAAGAGCCTCGACACCATCCACGGCTCGGCCCTCGCCATGGCCGAGCGCATCGGCCAGATCACCGAGGGCAAGTTCCAGATCCAGGTCTTCGCCGCCGGCGAGATCGTGCCCGCCCTCGGCGTCTTCGACGCGACGGCCAATTCCACCGTCGAGTGCTCCCACACGCTCTCCAGCTATTTCTTCGGGCGCAACCCGGCCATCGGCTTCGACGGCGGCATGCCCTTCGGCCTCAACACCCGCCAGCAGCAGGCCTGGATGGTGGCGGGCGGCGGCAAGGAGCTGATGCGCGACGTCTTCGCCAAGTTCGGCCTCGTCAACGTGCCCTGCGGCAACGTCGGCGTGCAGATGGGCGGCTGGTTCCGCAAGGAGATCAACACGCTGGAGGACCTCAAGGGCCTGAAGTTCCGCATTGGCGGCGTCGGCGGCACCGTGCTGTCCAAGCTCGGCGTCGTACCCCAGCAGATCGCCGCCGGCGACATCTACACGGCGCTGGAACGCGGCACGATCGACGCGGCCGAGTGGATCGGCCCCTACGACGACGAGAAGCTCGGCTTCGCCAAGGTGGCGCGCTTCTACTACACGCCCGGCTTCTGGGAGGGGTCGGCGCAGATCACCTCCTTCGTCAATCAGGCGAAATGGGCCGAGCTGCCGCCCGCCTTCAAGGCCGCTTTCGAGGCGGCGGCCAGCGAGCAGTGCGTGCAGATGATGGCGAACTACGACGCCAAGAACCCGGACGCGCTGCGCCGGCTCGTGGCCGCCGGCGCCCAGCTCCGCGCGTTCCCCAAGCCCGTTCTCGACGCCTGCCTGAGGGCGACGGTGGAGACGCTGGACGATTTCGCGGCGAAGAGCCCGGAATTCAAGACGGTCTACGACAGCTGGAAGAAGTTCACCGACGATTCGAACCTCTGGTTCCGCATCGCCGAGAACACCCTCGACCAGTTCCGCTTCGCGGCGCCCGGCTGGGTGAAGAGCTGAGCCCGGCGGGTTGGCCGCGCCGATGTCGGCATCCCTGGCGGCGCAGCCCCGTGCTGCGCTGCACAGGAATCTGCGGCGTATACGCAGAAGTCCGTATGCCGCGGGATGGAAGCTCCCCCCTAGAGTGACGGCAGAAGCGGTTCATGTTCGTCAGAGCCGCCAGAGGAGAACGACGATGTCGCAACCGTCCACCCTGCGCGGCCTCATGGCCGGCGCGGCCCTTGCCGCCGGCCTGGCACTCGCCGGTCCGGCCTTCGCCCAGACCAAGGTCGCCATCGGCATTTCCGGCTGGACCGGCTTCGCGCCGCTCACCCTGGCCAAGGAAGCCGGCATCTTCGCCCGCAACGGCCTCGACGTGACGATCCGCAAGATCCCGCAGGCGAGCCGGCACCTCGCCATCGCCTCCGGCGACATCCAGTGCGCCGCCACCACGGTGGAGACCTGGATCTCGTGGAACGCCAGCGGCATCGCCACGACGCAGATCTTCCAGCTCGACAAGAGCTACGGCGCCGACGGCATGGTGGTGCGCAACGGCATCAACTCGATCCGCGACCTGCGCGGCAAGACGGTGGCGGCCTCGGCGCCCGGCACCTCGCCCTATTTCGCGCTCGCTTGGTTCCTCAAGGAGAACGGCATGTCGGTGCGCGACGTCACCGTCGTGAACATGGAGCCGGGCCCGGCGGCCCAGGCCTTCGTCGCCGGCCAGAACGACGCCGCCATGACCTACGAGCCCTACCTGTCCTCGGTGCGCGCCGCGCCGCAGTCCGGCAAGATCATCGCCACCACCCTCGACTATCCCATGGTGATGGACACCTTCGGCTGCACGCCGGCATTCCTCCAGGCCAACGAAGCCGCCGCCCGGGCGCTCGCCAAGAGCTATTTCGAGGCGCTGGAGATGATCAAGACCAACCAGGCCGAGGCCTACCGGATCATGGGAGCCGACGTGCGCCAGACCGCCGAGCAGTTCGGCAATTCGGCGCAGTACCTGCGCTGGCAGGACCGCGAGGCCAACAAGACCTTCTTCGCCGGCGAATGGCGCCGCTTCACCGAGAAGGCGGCGGACCTGCTGCTGGAGATCGGCGTCATCCGGCAGAAGCCGAACTTCGACACCATGGTCGACACGCGCTTCATCCAGTAAGCGCGGACCAGTGCGGTGGTCGTGCGCGAAGGCCGCGACCGCCTAAGTCGTCATGCCCGGGCTTGGCCCGGGCATCCACGAATTTCTCTCATCGGCAGTGTTCAAGTCGTGGATGGCCGGGACGAGCCCGGCCATGACGCGTTGGAGGTCGCATTGGCGACTACAGTCAACCTTGAGAAGCTGAAGGCCGTGGTTTGCCGCCTCATCGATGAGTTCGCCGTCACTGCGAACACCACGGAGGTGGCGTTGCCGGAAAGCGACTTCTATTGGCAACTCGATCCGGCACAGAAGCGGGACATGGCAACTCGGCCTGTTGCAACTGAAGTGGGCCGCCTGCGGGATGATTGGGAGCTGACGCATCATCTGGCTGACGGACCTGAGCAAGTGAGCGCCTACTCCCTGACCGAGGTCGCGGAGCTTCTCATGTACTTTGGCGAGGTCGCCGCGACCTTGCCCTATCGTCCCCGCGAACAGGACACGCCATGAAACCCCTCGAGCCCGTATCGGCGACGGCGCGCGTCGTCCTCGGCATCGCCTTCTTCGTGATCTTCTTCGCCGCCTGGGCCGCCATCACCTTCGGCGGCCTGGTGCCGCGCATCTTCCTCGCCGACCCCGTGACCATGGTGCGTGAGGGCTGGAACCTCATCACCAACCACGGCTTCCTCGTCGACATCGGCGTCACCGTCTGGCGCGTCGTCGGCGGCTTCGTCCTGGCGGCGCTCATCGCAGTGCCGCTGGGGCTCGCCATGGGCGCCTACAAGCCGGTGGAGGCCTTCTTCGAGCCCTTCGTCTCCTTTGCCCGCTACCTGCCGGCCTCGGCCTTCATCCCGCTCTTCATCCTCTGGGCTGGCGTCGGCGAGAAGCAGAAGCTGCTCGTCATCTTCGTCGGCTCGGTGTTCCAGATCGTGCTGATGGTGGCGGTGGCGGTCGGCTCGATTCGCCGCGACCTCGTCGAGGCGGCGCTGACCCTCGGCGCCCGCGACGCCGGCATCGTCGGCCGCGTCATGGTGCCCTATGCGGCCCCGCAGATCGCCGAGATCCTGCGCCTCGTCCTCGGATGGGCCTGGACCTACGTCATCGTCGCCGAACTCATCGGCTCGTCCTCGGGCATCGGCCACATGATCATCGAGAGCCAGGCGCTGCTCGCCACGGGCCAGATGATCTTCGGCATCATCATCATCGGCGTCATCGGCCTCATCTCCGACTTCTTGTTCAAGGCGGTCAACCAGAAGCTGTTTCCCTGGAGCACGATATGAGTGGCGTCGTCGTCAGGGGCGTCTCGCGCACCTTCCCGGCCGTGCGCGGCGGCGAGCCCGTCCAGGCGCTGGCACCGGTCGACCTGACGGTGGGCGAGGGCGACTTCGTCGCCATCCTCGGACCTTCCGGGTGTGGCAAGTCCACGCTCCTGCGCATCGTCGCCGGCCTCGACCGGCCGACCACCGGCACCGTCACGCTCGACGGCAAGCCCGTCACGGGCCCCGGCGCCGACCGCGGCATGGTCTTCCAGAGCTACACGCTGTTTCCGTGGCTGACCGTCGCGGAGAACATCGCGTTCGGCCCGCGCGAGCGCGGCGTACCCCCGGCGGAAAGGCGCGCCGTCGCCGAGAAACTGATGGCGCAGGTGGGCCTCACCCAGTTCGCCAATCATTACCCAAAACAGCTCTCCGGCGGCATGCAGCAGCGCGCGGCGCTGGCCCGGGCGCTCGCCAACGATCCCAAGGTGCTGCTGCTGGACGAGCCCTTCGGCGCCCTCGACCACCAGACCCGCTCCCTGATGCAGGAACTGCTGCTCTCCATCTGGGAGCAGCACCGCAAGACCGTGCTCTTCGTCACCCACGACATCGAGGAGGCCGTGTTCATGGCCAACCGGGTGCTGGTGATGAGCGCGAGGCCCGGCCGGTTCAAGAGCGAGGTCCAGGTGCCCTTTGCCCATCCGCGGTCCTACAAGCTCAAGACCACGCCCGATTTCGGCCGGCTCGAGGAACAGCTCACCGAGGATATCCGCGGCGAGACGATCATCGCGGTGCAGGCGGGGTTCTGAGGCGTCAGTCCGTCAGCCGCTTCAGGGCGGCGAGGTCGGTCGCGAGGTCGTGGAAGTCGCGCGGCTGCCGGCCGTGCGGCGCCTCGACCTCGGAGAAGTCCAGCGTGGCGAAGACCATGCCGGCCTGGGGCGAGGCATGGCCGATGGCCATGTGCCAGTCGGGAAAGAGGCGCCGCTCGGCGGCGATGTGCTCGACCACCTGCAGGGAATGGTGCCGCGGATCACCCTCGATCTCCGCGTAGAGCTGCTCGATGCTCGCCGCCGGTCCCTCGATGACCTGGGCGAACCAGGCGCGGGCGCAGATCAGAAAGCCGGTGACGCCGATATCGCCGTTGCGCGGCACCGCCACCTGTTCGATCGCGGTGAAGGCGGGGTTGAACCCGTCGGCGTCGCAGGGGAGGTCGTGGCGGCTGAAATAGGTCAGGCGCATGAGGTCGGTGGTGTCGCTCATGCGCGGGTCGCGGGTGTCGGTCGTCCTGTCCATCGCGCATCATGCTCATAGTCGGACGCAAGCCAAGTGTCTTTTGACAGGTGCGGCCTGCATTTTTGCGCGCGGCGTGGCCGGGCGGGGCGGCGCCCGGCCTGTCGTGGAGCTTACGCCTCCTTGAAGCCGTAATCGGGAATGCCCTGCTCGTTGCCGTAATATTTGAACGGCAGGAACTTGCCGGACATGGTGATCTTCACCCGGTCGCCCTTCGGGTTCGGCTCGCGCTCGAACTCCATGTTGAAGTCGATGGCCGACATGATGCCGTCGCCGAACTCCTCCTCGATGATCGCCTTCCAGGCGGGACCGTTGACCAGCACGAGCTCGTAGAAGCGGTAGATCAGCGGGTCGGTCGGCGGCATGGAGGTGCCGGTGCCGCGCATCGGCACCTCGTTCAGCATGGCCTCCTCGGCGCTCGTGAGGCCGAACAGGGCCGCCGCCTTCTTGGCCAGCGGCTTCACCAGCTTGTGCTGGCCGAGCAGCGCGCCGATGACCAGGACCGGCGACATGCCGCCGATCTCGTCGGTGATGTGCTTCCAGGTCCAGCCCTTCTCGCGCTTGATGTCGAGGATCTTTTCCGTGAGCTCTTCGCGGATCATCGTCCGTCTCCTTGGGGATTGTTCTGGGGGTTGAGGGTCAGACCGCGCGGACCAGCGGCGGAACGCCGCCGGGAGCGCCGGGCGTGACGAGGGGCGGTGCCCGGCGGTTCCACACCTTGCCGGGCTGTGCGAGTTCGGCCGCGAAGCTCTTCGACCGCGCCACGAGGAAATCGATGATGTGGTTGCGCACGGGATAGTAGGCGGGGTGCTTGTGCACCTCGTTGCGCGAACGGTCAGCCGGCAAAGGATTGACGACGATCTCCGCGACGCGCGCATCGGGGCCGTTGGTCATCAGCACGATCTTGTCGGCCAGGTAAATGGCCTCGTCGACGTCGTGGGTGATCATGAAGACGGTCTGGCCCGTGGTGCGGCAGATGCCACGGACCTCGTCCTGCAGCGTGCCGCGGGTCAGCGCGTCGAGGGCCGAGAAGGGCTCGTCCATCAGCATGATCTTCGGCTCGATGGAGAGCGCGCGGGCGATGCCGACGCGCTGCTTCATGCCGCCGGAGAGCTGGGCCGGCTTCTTCCCCTCGGCGCCCGACAGGCCGACCGTGGCGATGGCCTTGCGCGCGTGATCCTCCACCTTCGCCTTCGGCCAATCGCGCCATTTCGACGAGACGGCGTAGGCGACGTTGCCGAGGACCGTGCGCCAGGGCAGCAGCCCGTGGCTCTGGAAGATCACGGCGCGGTCGAGGCTCGGCCCCTCGATGGCCTTGCCGTCGATGATGACGGCCCCTTCGCTCGGCTCGTCGAGGCCGGCCAGGATGTTCAGCACCGTCGTCTTGCCGCAGCCGGAATGGCCGATGACGCAGACGAATTCGCCGCGCTCCATCGCGAACCACAGATCCTCGAAGATGGTGGTCCTGCCGCCCTCGGGGGCGGGGAAGCGGCGGGCAATGCCCTCGATGGAGATGTAGGAACCGGCCACGCGCGTCACTCCGGATAGGTCACGAGGCGCGTGAGCCGCGCCAGGATCTGGTCCAGGGCCATGCCGACGAGGCCGATCAGCAGGATGGCCGTGATGATGTCGGTGAGCGACAGGTTGTTCCACTGGTTCCAGACGAAATAGCCGATGCCCGTGCCGCCCACGAGCATCTCGGCGGCGACGATGACGAGCCAGGCGATGCCGACGGAGATGCGCATGCCCGTGAGGATCGTCGGCGCCGCCGCGGGCAGGATCACCGTGAAGGCCTTGCGCACCGGTCCGACCTCGAGCGTGCGGGCGACGTTGAGCCAGTCCTTGCGCACCGAGGCCACGCCGAAGGCCGTGTTGATCAGCATCGGCCAGAGCGAGCAGATGAAGATGACGAAGATCGAGGAGAGCGAGGAATCCTTGATCGTGTAGAGGGCGAGTGGCATCCAGGCGAGCGGCGAGATCGGTTTCATCACCTGGATGAAGGGGTCGAGCGCCCGGTAGACGACGGGCGACATGCCGATGAGAAAGCCGAGCGGCACGGCGACCGCCACGGCGATGCCGAAGCCGATCAGCACGCGGGCGAGCGAATAGGCGAGCTGAATGCCGATTCCCATGTCGTTGGTGCCGCGCACGTAGAACGGGTCGGACAGGTGCTTCCAGATCGCCTTGCCGACGTCCACGGGCCCGGGCATGGGCGTCTGGCCGCCGGTGGCGGCCGCCGCGCCCACGAGCTTGGCATATTCCGGATCCACCGCCTGGCCGCCGGCGCCGCCGCTGCTGACGGCGACGTGCCAGGCGGCGAGGAAGACGCCGAGGATGACGAGGGAGAGGACGAGCGCGCGCGCGCCGACCGAACGGGTCATGTCGGGGTCTCCTGGCTTGCCGGCGTCACAGTCCGAGCTCCGTCAGACCGGGGAAACCGGCCGGACGCGGGCCCGGGTCCCATGTGAACAGCCGATCCGCCTCGCGGATCGGCACGTCGTTGATGCTGGCCTCGCGCCGCTCCATGTAGCCCTCGGCGTCGAACTGCCACTGCTCGTTGCCGTAGGAGCGGAACCACCGGCCGGCATCGTCGTGCCACTCGTACTGAAAGCGCACGGCGATGCGGTTCTCGTGGAAGGCCCAGAGCTCCTTGATCAGCCGGTAGTCCTGTTCCTTCGCCCATTTCGCCGCGAGGAAGGCGCGGATCGCCGGCCGGCCGGAGAAGAACTCCGATCGGTTCCGCCAGGTGCTGCCCTCGGTATAGGCCAGCGCCACGCGGTCGGGATCGCGCGTGTTCCACGCATCCTCGGCGGCGCGCACCTTCTGGCGCGCCGTCTCCGGCGTGAACGGCGGCAGGGGAGGCCGGGTCATCGGCTGGGCTCCGGTTTCCGCCGCGCTTAGGTCCGCTTGATGGCGAAGGAGGCGATGTAGTCCTCCGGCTTGGCGGGATCGAAGGCCTTGCCCATGACGGAGAAGGTCTTGCTCGACGCCGTCGGCGGGGTGAGGCCGAGCTCCTTCATCATCGCCGCGGCATCGGTCGCCAGGAACACCTGGCGGGTGATGCCGGCATAGTCGACGTCGCCCTTGATCTGGCCCCAGCGCTTCATCTGCGTGAGGATCCAGACCGAGAAGCTCTCCCACGGGAAGGGGTCGAACTGGATGCGGTTCGGGTCGCGCTTCACCTGGCCGAGCCCGTCGGCATAGGTGCCGGTGAGGATCTGCTCCAGCACCGTCACCGGCTGGTTGAGGTAGTTGGGCGCGGCGATCGCCTCGGCGATCTGCTTGCGGTTCTCCGGCTTCTGCGCATGGGCCGTGGCGTCGATGATGCCCTTCAGCAGCGCCCGGTAGGTGTTGGGCATGCCGGTGACGAATTCGCGGCTGGCAGCGAAGGCGCAGCAGGGATGGCCGTCCCACAGCTCCTTCGACAGAATGTGGATGAAGCCGACGCCGTCGAAGACCGCGCGCTGGTTGAACGGATCGGGGCCGAGATAGCCGTCGATGTTGTCGGCGCGCAGGTTGGCGACCATTTCCGGCGGCGGCACCGAGCGGATCTGCACGTCGCGGTCCGGATCGATGCCGTGCTCGGCGAGATAGTAGCGCAGCAGGTAGTTGTGCATGGAATAGTCGAAGGGCACGGCGAAGCGGAAGCCCTTCCACTGCCGCGGATCGCGCTTGTCCTTGTGCTTGTTGGCGAGCGTGATCGCCTGCCCGTTGATGTTCTCGATGGCCGAGACGGCATAGGGGATCGGGTTCGAGCCGGCGCCCATGGTGATGGCGAGCGGCATCGGCGCCAGCATGTGGGCGGCGTCGTATTCCTTGTTGATGGTCTTGTCGCGGATGACGGCCCAGCCGGCCGTGCGCACCACCTCCACGTTGAGGCCGTGTTTGGAATAGAAGCCGAGCGGATGCGCCATGATGATCGGCGTCGCGCAGGTGATCGGGATGAAGCCGACCTTCAAATCCTTCTTCTCGATCGGTCCGGTCTGGGCGAGGGCCTCCGTGGCGGCGCCGATGGGGAAGAAGGTGGCGATGGCGGCGGCGGCCGTGGAGGCACCCACCGCCTTCAGGAAGGCGCGGCGCTGGTGGTCCTCGGGGAAGAGGGCCCGCATCACCGCCTGCTCGACGATGCGCCGGTAGCGGCTCTCCTCGCCGGCGGCCTCGACCGCGACGGCCTCGGCCTTGATCGACGCCTCGTGCTCGGCATCGGAGGCGTGCCGGCCGCAGACGCAGCCCTTGAGGAAACGCTTCGCGGCATTGAACGGGTTGTCGAACAGGGCCATGGGATCATCCTTCGGCGTTGCGGTGGACGGCGATCGCATGTCCGGGGCTTGCAAGGTCGAGGCCAGTTTCCACGGAGGGCGCAAAACCGCAGCCGGGCTGAAAAGTGCGGCCCGGGGTGCTGATGACGAAAAATCGGAATTGACGACATCTCATGAGGGTGCTCACGATAAGTCGTCATTCCAGGAGCCGCCGCCCGTGATCCCCACCGCTTCTCCCGCCGGGGCCGCCTTTACCGCTCTGGCCGATCCCGCGCTCGTGGTCGATCCGCGCTCCGCTGCCGTCATCGACGCCAATCCTGCCGCCGAACGGCTTCTCGGCTATCCGGCAGCGGCGCTCAGAGCCCTGCGGATCACCGATCTCCACCGGGGGCAGCGCCCCGCTCTCGTCGTCTTCACCGAGGAGGTTCTGCACAAGGGCCTCGCCCATACCCGCAGCCTCTCGCCGCTGAAGGCCGGCGGCGGAACGCTGCGCGTCGAATATACCGGAACGGTGCTGCGGTCCGGCGCCGACCCCCTGATCCTCCTCGCCATGGCCGATCTCGACGCGCGCCATCGCCGCGACGTCGACGCCGACGCCGACGGCACGCTGCGCCAGGGCATCGACGAGTGGAAACGGGTCGAGCGCCTCTTCCACACGATCGAGAAGGAGAACCAGCTCATCCTCAAGGCGGCGGGCGAGGGCATCTACGGAGTCAATGCCGACGGCAAGACCACCTTCGTCAACCCGGCGGCGGAAGCGCTGCTCGGCTGGACGGCGGAGGAACTGGTGGGCAAGGACATGCACTCGCTCGTCCACCACCACCGCGCCGATGGCTCGCCCTATCCCAACCACGATTGCCCGATCTACGCGGCCTTCCGCGACGGCGCGGTGCAGACCGTGGCGGACGAGGTTTTCTGGCGCAAGGACGGCTCGCCGCTCTGGGTCGAGTACACCTCCACGCCCATCCGCGAGCGCGGCGCCATCATCGGAGCGGTCATCGTCTTCCGCGATGTCAGTCAGCGCCGCGAGGCCGAGGAGAAGCTGCGCCAGGCCCTCGCCGAGGTCGACAGTCTGCGCCAGCGCCTGGAGCGCGAGAACGCCTATCTCCAAGAGGAGATCCGCCTCGAGAGCAACCACCGCGGCATCATCGGGCGCTCGGCGGCCATCCAGAAGACGCTGCGTCAGATCGACCTCGTCGCCCCGACGGACGCCACGGTCCTCGTCACCGGCGAATCCGGCACCGGCAAGGAGCTGATCGGCCGCGCCATCCACGAGGCGAGCGGCCGGCGCGACCGGCCGCTGATCCGCGTCAACTGCGCCGCGATCCCGCGCGAGCTCTTCGAGAGTGAGTTCTTCGGCCATGTGCGCGGCGCCTTCACCGGCGCCCTGCGCGACCGCATCGGCCGCTTCGAACTCGCCGACGGCGGCACGCTCTTCCTCGACGAGGTCGGCGAAATCCCGCTGGAGCTGCAGGGCAAGCTCTTGCGCATCCTGCAGGAGGGCCAGTTCGAGCGCGTCGGCGAGGAGCGCACCCGCAGCGTCGATGTGCGCGTCATCGCCGCGACCAACCGCGACCTCAGGGCCGAGGTGAGGGCAGGGCGCTTCCGCGAGGATCTCTACTTCCGTCTCGACGTCTTCCCCATCCATTCCGTGCCGCTGCGCGAGCGCGTCGACGACGTCGCGCCGCTGGCGCTTCACTTCCTCCGCCACGCCGAGCGCAAGCTGAAGATCTCCGGCCTCGGCCTGTCGGAGGAGGACGTGCGTCGCCTCGCCGGCTATGCCTGGCCGGGCAATGTGCGCGAGTTGCAGAACGTCATCGAGCGCGCCGCAATCCTTGCCCACAGGGGCCGCCTCGCCATCGACCTGCCGGGCACGGCCACCCGCGCCGCGCCTTCGGCCGCGGCTGTCGCACCGAGGGAGGGCGTGCTCACCGAGGAGCAGCGCCGCGCCCGCGACCGGCAGAACCTCGTGGCGGCTCTGGAGCTCGCCGGCGGCAAGGTTTCCGGACCCGGCGGGGCCGCCGAGCGGCTCGGTATCCGGCCGACCACCTTCGCCTCACGCCTGAAGGCTCACGGCCTCGATCCGCGGGACCACCGCGGCCGGGCGCCGGCCGCCTAGAGGATCAGGCGACCGGCCGCCTCGGCATCCATCGGCCATTTGGGCCGGGCGATGCGCGTGTAGTGGTGCTTCTCGTAGCGCTGGGTCGAGGGGCCCTGGGTCTCCGAATAGAAGACCTGGGAGGCGAGCGGCCCATAGGCCGCCATGAAATGCTGCGCCGACTTCAGCACCAGCAGCTTGTAGGACGAGGGATCGAGACCGAGCTCGGTGAACAGCTCCCGCCCCAGCGCCTGGGCGCGGTTGCTGTTCATGACGACGGTGACCCCGCCGATCTTCACCGCCGCGAGGTCGCCGACCGGCCCCTTGGCCTCGCCGAAGCTCTGGTGGCAGTCCTTCGCCACCGCCAGCACCTCGCAATCGGCGTCGAAGGGGTCGCCGGAGAGTTCCGAGGTCTTGCCGCCGATCCGCAGCCGCAGCCGCCCGCCGGCGCCCACCGCATGGCAGAAGGCGACCGCCATCGGGTCCCAGAGCGGCGCGACCGCGGCATTCTCGACGCCGCGGGCGACGAGTTCGCGCAGCGACATCGTGTTGTCGGAGGCCGAGCCGCCGCCGGCATTGTCGGCGGGCTCGGCGATGATGGCGGGACCCTTCGCCGTATCGGCCGCCAGCGCCTGGTCCAGCGCCTCGGCGAAATCGAGATTGGGCGGCGCCGTCTTGCCGCGCAGCGCGATGATCTCCTCGCCGAGCCGTGTCGCCAGGGCGTCGCCGGCCGGCTTGGCGCCGTCCGTATAGACCAGCACGCGGGTTCCCATCTCCGGCACGTCGGCATGGGGAAAACCGTGGACCAGCGAGACCGAGAGCACGCCGTCGCGGCCCTCGAAGCTCTTCTGCCGGGCGACGAAGGACGTATTGGGCTCGGACGTCGTCGGGAAGAAGGCGATCATGCCGCAGTCGTAGAGCGAGGCGACGGGGCGAATCTCCTTGCGGATGGTCTTCAGCACCAGCGTCACCAGCTCCTCGGCGCGCGGCACGATGTCCACGTGCGGGTATTCCTTGAAGCAGATGATGATGTCGGCGAGGCCGACCCGCTTCAGCGTCATGTGGTTGTGCGGGTCGAGTTCGACGCCGATGACGCAGTCGGGACCGACCAGGGCGCGCACGCGCTCCAGCATGTCGCCCTCGCAGTCCTCGTAGCCGTCCGCCACCATGGCGCCGTGCATGCCGAGCAGCACGCCCTCCACCGGCAGCGCCGCCTCGAGCTGGACGAGGATCTCGTCGCGCATCGTCTCGTAGGCGACCTTGGTCGTCGGCCCGGCGGGCTGGGCGAAGAAGCACGAGCCCTCGATCAGCGTGAAACCCTCCTGCGCCGCGCGGCGTCGGGCGACGAAGAGCGGCGCGGTGCAGAGCGTCGGCTTGTCCGTCGGGTGCTCGCCGGGGCGCGCCGCCAGGCTCGTCAGGTAGCTCTCCATCGAGGTCGGGATGGGGGAGAAGGTGTTCGTCTCCGTCGCGATACTGGCCGTGAAGATGCGCATGGCTGCCGTGTCCCCCGAGGGTCTGCCCAACGTTTCGCCTTGACCCTTTCATGGTCGCGCGTGCTTTTCCACGGAAGCGCCGGCGCGGAGGCCATCCGTTCTGCGCATGCCTCGGGACAGGGAAGGGGGTTCCCGTGACCGCACTGACCATCGGCATCGTCGGCCTTGGCCGGATGGGGCTCGGGATGGCCGCGAACTGCGCCGCCAAGGGGTTCCGCACCTTGGGCAGCGATCCGTCGCCCGAGCGCATGGCGATGGCGGCCGGTAAAGGGGTCATGCTCGCCGCCGGACTCGCCGACCTCGTCGCGGCGAGCGACGTGGTGATCGCCTCGCTCCCCACCGCCGATGTCGTCGCCGCCGTCGTCGAGGGACCGGGCGGCTTTCTGGCCAGGGCGCCCGCCCATGCCGTCTTAGTGGACACGTCGACCTCCGAGGCCGGTGTCTCCCGCCGCCTCGCGGCGCTCGCGGCCGCCAAGGGGCTCGGCTTCGTCGATGCGCCCGTCTCCGGCGGCCCGTCCGGCGCCGAGGCCGGCACGCTCACGATGATGATCGGCGGCGAGGCCCGCCATCTCGCCCGCGCCCTGCCGGCGCTGGAGGCGATCAGCGCGAAGCGGCTGCATGTGGGCGGCCCCGGCGCCGGCAATGTCGCCAAGCTCGTCAACAACCTGCTGGTCGGCGCCCATCTCCTGACCGTCTCCGAGGCGGTGCGCCTGTCGGAGGCGGCGGGCGTGCCCGCGGCGGATGTCCTCGCCGTGGTCAACGCGGCCTCCGGACGCTCGGCGGTCTCCGAGGTCAACTATCCCCGCTGGGTGCTGAATGGCGCCTTCGATTCCGGCTTCACCATGGGGCTCATGCGCAAGGACGTGCGCCTCGCTGCGGCACTGGCGGCCGAAAGCGGCGTCGATCTGCCGGTCAGCGAGCTGGTGGCCAGGATCTGGGCCGACAGCGCCGCCCGCCTCGCCGACGGCGAGGATTTCAACCGCATCGTCGAGGACAGGCCGACCCCATGACGCTCCACCACCGTCCCGACACCGCCTCCCGCGTCGCGACGCTCTTCGCCTCGCTCGTCCCCGGCGGCCTCCTCGGCAGCCGCATCGCCGGCGAGAGCCTGGCGGGTGCCGGCGAGGTCATCACCCTCGTCGATCCCGTCACCGGCGCGCCCTTCGCCACCTTCCGCGACGGCGGCGAGGCCGCAGCCGCCCAGGCGCTGGAGGCGACCGTCCCCGCCTTCGCCGCCTGGACCTCCATGCCCGCTTCCGCCCGCGGCCGCGTCATCTGGGCGATTGGGCAGGGGGTGCGCGCCAAGGCGGCGGCGCTGGCCGAGCTCGAGACGCTCGCCTCGGGCAAGCCGATCCGCGACACCCGCGTCGAGGTCGCCAAGGTCGCCGAGATGTTCGAGTACTATGCCGGCTGGGCCGACAAGCTCCACGGCGACGTCATTCCCGTGCCGACCTCGCATCTGAACTATGTGCGCCGCGAGCCTTTCGGCGCGGTGGTCCAGATCACGCCCTGGAACGCACCGCTGTTCACCGCCGGGTGGCAGATCGCCCCCGCCATCGCCGCCGGCAATGCGGTGGTGCTGAAGCCCTCCGAACTCACCCCTTTCACATCGCTCGCGCTCGCGGTGATCTGCGAGGAGGCCGGCGTGCCCAAGGGCCTCGTCAACGTCGTCGCAGGCTACGGCGCGACGACCGGCGCGGCGGCCGTCGCCCATCCGCTGACGCGGCTCGTCGTCTTCGTCGGCTCCCGCGAGACCGGCGCGCGCATTGCGGCGACCGCCGCCCGGCGTGTCGTGCCCTCGCTCCTGGAGCTCGGCGGCAAGTCCGCCAACATCGTCTTCCCCGACGCCGATCTCGACCGGGCGGTGCTCGGCGCGCAGGCCGCGATCTTCTCCGGCGCCGGCCAGTCCTGCGTCGCCGGCTCGCGGCTGCTCGTCCATCGCCAGATCCACGCCGAATTCGTGGAGCGGCTGGCCGCGGCGGCGCCCCGCATTCCCGTCGGTGATCCGCTCGACGAGGCGACCCAGATCGGCCCCATCGTCCATGGCGGGCAATGGGCGAAGATCGACGGCATGGTGAAGGCCGGCGTCGGACAGGGCGCCGTCGTGGCCACAGGCGGCGGGCGACCGGAGGG
Source organism: Phreatobacter cathodiphilus (assembly GCF_003008515.1). Lineage (NCBI taxonomy): Bacteria > Pseudomonadati > Pseudomonadota > Alphaproteobacteria > Hyphomicrobiales > Phreatobacteraceae > Phreatobacter > Phreatobacter cathodiphilus. The sequence goes on from NZ_CP027668.1 coordinate 1,351,983, forward strand.
CCGGAATGACGGGTTCTTCTATGCGCCGACCGTGCTCGACCGCGTCGCGCCCACCATGGAGATCGCCCGCGAGGAGGTTTTCGGTCCGGTCGTGGCGGTGACCCCCTTCGACTGCGAGGAGGCGGCGGTGAGCCTCGCCAACGCGACCGATTACGGCCTTGCCGGGGCGGTCTGGACGCGGGATGTCGGCTGCGCCCACCGCGTCGCCGCCAAGGTGCGCGCCGGCACGTTCTGGATCAATTCCTACAAGACGATCAGCGTGATGACGCCGTTTGGCGGTTTCGGTCAGTCGGGCTACGGTCGCTCCTCCGGTCTCGAGGCCCTGCACGCCTACACCACCACGAAGAGCGTGTGGGTCGAGACCGCCGAAGCGCCCCCCGTCGGCTTCGGCTATGCCGGTTGAGCCGGCTCGAGCCGTCCATCAGGGAGCGTCCACCGCGCCATCATGCCCGACATCCTGACCGTCTCCGGCGACAGCCGGCTTCTCGCCAATCCCGGTCTCGACCGTCGGCGACCCTATGGGGCCGACGAGCGCGCCATCCTGTCGCTGGAGGGCGCGCGCGCCGCCCATGCCGCGATCACGGCGTGGGAGGGCTACCGGCCGACCCCGCTCCTGTCGCTGGACGGTCTCGCCCGCGAGGCCGCCGTCGGCTCCATCCTCTACAAGCACGAGGCGCATCGCTTCGTGCTGAAGAGCTTCAAGGCGCTGGGCGGCGCCTATGCGGTGGAGCGTCTGGTCGCCGCCCGCGGCTCGGCGGAAGGCCTGACGGTGACCTGCGCCACCGACGGCAATCACGGCCGCGCCGTCGCCTGGGGCGCGCGCCGGCTCGGCGTCCGCGCGGTGATCTATGTCCACGAGACGGTGAGCCAGGGCCGCGTCGACGCCATCGCCGCCTATGGTGCCGAGGTCCGCCGTGTCTCCGGCAATTACGACGACGCCGTGCGCGCCTCGGCGGAGGCCGCCGCGGCCAACGGCTGGACCATCGTCTCCGACACCTCCTGGCCGGGCTACGACCTGATCCCCCGAGACGTCATGCAAGGCTATGCCGTGCTCGGCATCGAGGCGGAGGGGCAGGGCGCGCGCCCGACCCATATCTTCGTCCAGGGCGGCGTCGGCGGCATCGCCGCGGCGATCCTCTCCTGGACCTGGGAGAGCCTCGGCGCCGACCGGCCGATCCTCGTCGTGGTCGAGCCGGAACGGGCCGCCTGCCTGCTCGAAAGCGCCGCGGCCCGCCGCTGGACCACCGTCGGCGGAGACCTCGACACGATCATGGCGGGCCTTGCCTGCGGCGAACCCTCCGAGCTCGCCTGGGCGCTGCTGTCGCCGGGCGCCGACGCCTTCATGGCCATTCCAGACACCCGCGCCGCAGAGACCATGCGCCGGCTGGCGCAGGACGGCATCGCCGCCGGCGAGTCGGGGGTCGCCGGCCTCGCCGGCCTCGTCGCCGCGGCTGCCGACCCTGCGGCACGACGGTTGCTGCGACTGGATGCCGGCTCCCGCGTCCTGTGCATCGGCACCGAGGGAGCCACGGACCCCGCCATCTACCGCGAGATCGTCGGCCGTGACGCCGCCGAGGTCGAGAAGGAGCCTGCATGAGCCGTATCGTCACCGTCGGCGCCGCCCAGATGGGCGCCATCCAGCGGGCCCATTCCCGGCGCGAGGTCGTCGCCCGCATGGTCGAGCTCATGCGCGAGGCGGCGTCCCACCGCTGCGACCTCGTCGTCTTTCCCGAACTGACCCTCACCACCTTCTTCCCGCGCTGGTGGATGGAGAGCCAGGAGGAGATCGACAGCTTCTACGAGCGGGAGATGCCCTCGAACGAGACCGCACCGCTGTTCAACGAGGCCGCGCGGCTCGGCATCGGCTTCTCGCTAGGCTATGCGGAGCTCACCCCCGAGGGGCGGCGCTTCAACACCGCAATCCTCGTGAACAAGTCTGCGCAGATCGTTGGCAAATATCGGAAAATCCATCTTCCGGGCCATGCGGGGCACGAGCCCTGGCGCGCCTTCCAGCATCTGGAGAAGCGCTATTTCGAGGTCGGCGACCTCTCTTGGGGCGTTTGGAACGCCCTCAATGGCCATATGGGCATGATGATCTGCAACGACCGCCGCTGGCCGGAGAGCTACCGGGTCATGGGCCTGCAGTCGGTGGAGATGATCCTCCTCGGTTACAACACGCCGCGCCACAACCCGCCGGCCCCCGACCACGACCGCCTGTCGGAGTTCCACAACCAGCTCGTCATGCAGGCCGGCGCCTACCAGAACGGCACGTGGGTCGTCGGCGTCGCCAAATGTGGCGTGGAGGAGGGCTGCGAGATGATCGGCGGCTCCTCCATCATCGCCCCCACCGGCGAGGTGATCGGCCAGGCTCTCACTCAAGAGGACGAGCTGGTCGTCGCCCGCTGCGACCTCGACCTGACGAAGAGCTACAAGGCGACCATCTTCAACTTCGACATGCACCGCCAGCCGGACCATTATAGGCGGATTGTCGAGCAGCGGGGGGCGGTGGCGCCGCAGGGGTGATCAACGTGCAAGGCCTGCCAGGATTCGCCGGCAGGCGTCTTCGAGCGGCTCGAGTTCATAGAGGACGATGTCATGGAGCACGCCGGGATCGATCCGCTCGTAATCGTGCCGGATGATGTTGCCGATGCCGCGGATCTTGTTCCATGGGACCGCCGGATAGCCATCGGTCACGTCCGCGGGGACATGCCGCAAAGCCTCCGAGATGACTGAAACACAGCGTTCGATCGCATTGCGATAGACGGGATCGGCGATGGCGCTAGGCAATGTGACCCGTCGCACGGCTTCTCTCGCAATTGCGATTTGCTCAAGAACATCCTCGAACCGAAGAGGGATGCTTCTGACGGCTTTCGGCATCAGAAGACGCGAATGGAATCGCGGTCGATCTCGGCACGGACGAGGCGATGAAAGCCTTCCGCGGTTCCAACGTCGACAGGCCTGCCGACGGCGTCCTGAATCACGTCGATTGACGTCATGAACGTGCGGAAGCGATTGCCGGAATCTGGCGCGAACGCCACCATCACGTCCACGTCGCTGTCCTCGGTCGCCTCGCCGCGGGCATAGGATCCGAAAAGGTAAAGCTCGCCGATGCCGAGCGCGCGCAGGTCGCTCTCGGCTGATTTCAGGCGGGCGATGACCTCCTCACGTGTCATGAGCCGAATTTAGCATGGGTCGAGGTCGTGGCCCAAGCCTACTCCGCCGCCTGCTGCGCCTCTGCTTCCCAGCCGAGGAGCTTGCCCGGGTTCATCAGCCCGTGCGGGTCGGCGAGCCGCTTGAACTCCGGCTGCGGCGCATCGATCCGCTTCCAGCCGGCATTGTTGAGAACGAAGGTGTGGGCGTTCGACGGCTGCACGCCGCCCTCCGCCGCACGCGCCATGATCTCCTCGAGCCGCGCCTGGGTCGTGTACTTCACCAGCGGCAGCGAGGAGGTGATGACCTTGCCCTCCCGGCGCTGGAATTCGAGGTGGAAATAGACGTCCTCCTCGAACTCCTTCGCCGCCCATTCCACCAGCGCGAGATTGTTCGGCGCCGGGAAGCGGAGCTGCAGATAGGTGATGGAAGGGTCCATCTTCAGGGCGTGCAGCGTCGTGTGGTTCCAGGTGTATTCGTAGAGCGGGCCGGGGCCGCCGCGGCCCTTGTGTGTCCCGAAGGCCACCGCCTTGGCCTCCGCCGCGCCGCGGCGGAACGTCACCTCGCCCTTGTGGTCGGCGATGAGGAGGTCGAGCGTGTCCGCCTGCGGCTCCGACACCATCAGGATGGCGAAGGCGCGGCCCTCCTGGAGGTAGGGCGCGAGGCGCTTGAGGTAGGGCACGATGCGGGGGTCGTGGACCGAGACGAGCTTCTTGGCGATGCCGTCGCATTCCATGAAGGCCTGGCCGAAGCGCGCCGCCGCCGTCAGGCTGTCGAAGGTGACGATGCGCTCGGCCCAGTCGTGGGCGGGGGCGGTCGGCACCTCCACCTCGGTGATGATGCCGTTGACGCCATAGGCATGCATGACCTTGAGGATCTCGCGTCCCCGCAGCTCGATCAGCCGCGGCTCGGCCTCCACCGTCATGACCTCGAGCGCCGTCACCGCGCCGAGATTGTCGATCTGGCCCCAGGTGCAGGAGCCCGCTCCAGCAGCCCCGCCGGCGACGAAGCCGCCGATGGTGGCCTGCGCCCGAGTCGAGGGGTGGAAGCGCAGCTCCTGGCCGTGCGGGTCGAGGAGCTTGTCGATGTCGAGCATGTTGGCCCCGGCCTCGAAGCGCGCTCCGCCCGGCTTCGCGAAGACCATGCGATTCATCTGCCGCATGTCGACCACCACGCCGCCGGCGAGCGGAACGGCCTGGCCGTAATTGCCGGTGCCGCCGCCGCGGATCACCAGGGGCACGCGGTGGCGCGCGCAGGCCGCCGCGATACGGCGGAGCTCGTCCTTGTCGGCAGGCGTGGCGACGAGGTCGGCGACCTTGCCCTCGAGTTCGGGCTTCAGCACCGGCGAGAACCAGAAGAAGTCGCGGCTCGCCATCCGCACGGTGGCGGCATCTTCGGCGAGGGCGATGCCGGCAAGGTCGGCGCGAAGGCGATCGAGAGCACTCATGACAGGATCCGTTCGAAGAGGGGGGCACAGTGCCAAATCGCGATCGGCTCCGCCATGCCGGAGGGTCGGCGAAATCCGCAGCGCAAGGATGAGAATTTGCGCGACCGGTTGGTCCAGTGCCTAAACAATGTGCAACATGATCCCGGGGGCTTTACGATATCGTAGGATAAGCCGGCATGCCCGTTGCTCTGGCCGCCATCATGGATTTCAAGGGTCTCCGCAAGGCCCGCTTCAGGAGAGGTCGCATGTCCGTCACGTCCCCCGCTTTCCGCATCACCCGCCGCCGCGCCCTGGCGCTCGGAGCCGGCCTCGCCGCCGCCCACGTGATGCGGTCCGATCTCGTCACGGCCCAGGGCCTCGACAAGGTGTCCTACCAGACCAACTGGCGCGCCCAGGCCGAGCATGGCGGCTTCTATCAGGCCGTCGCCGCCGGCATCTACAAGAAGTACGGCATCGAGGCCGACATCCGCATGGGCGGCCCCCAGCAGAACCCGTCGCAGCTCCTGCTCGGCGGCCGGGTCGACATGATCATGTCGAACTCCTTCGAAGCCATCCGCTATGTCCAGGAGAACCTGCCCTTCCTGTGCATCGGGTCGATCTTCCAGAAGGACCCGCAGGTCATCATCTGCCATCCCGGCGTCGGCAACGACACTTTCGCCGCGCTGAAGGGCAAGACGATCCTGGTCGGCGCCGGCGGGCGCACCTCGTTCTGGCCTTACCTCAAGGCGCGCTTCGGCTTCACCGACGAGCAGGTGCGCCCCTATACCTTCAACATGGCGCCCTTCCTGGCCGACAAGAACATCTGCCAGCAGGGCTTTCTGTCCTCCGAGCCCTTCGCCATCGAGCAGCAAGGCGGGGTGAAGCCGCTGGTCCACCTCATCGCCGATGCCGGCTTCGCCAATTACAACACCACCATCAACATCTCGAAGAAGATGGTCGACGAGCGCACCGACGTGGTGCAGCGCTTCGTCACCGCCTCGCTCGAGGGCTGGGCCGAGTACATGAAGGGTGGGCCGGCCATCGCCGAGGCCAACAAGCTCATCATGCGCGACAACCCGGATATGGACCAGAAGAAGATCGACTACGCGATCAAGGTGATGACCGAGAACGGCATCGTCCTGTCGGGCGACGCCACCACACTCGGCATCGGCGCCATGACCGATGCGCGCTGGCAGACCTTCTACACCCAGATGCGTGACGCCGGAGTCTTCCCGGCCGGCATCGACGTGAAGAAGGCCTACGACCTGCGCTTCGTCAACAAGGGCGTGGGCAAGGCCTGAGGTGGCGCAGGTCTCCACACGGGAGCGGCCGGTGGCGATGGGCGCATCCACGCTCGTCGCCGTCCGCCATGTCTCCAAGCAGTTCGCCAACGGCACCATCGCCGTCCGCGACGTGAACCTTGACCTGGCACGCGGCGAGTTCGTCAGCCTGCTGGGCCCGTCCGGCTGCGGAAAGTCGACCCTGCTGCGCATGATCGCCGGCCTCGGCGAGCCGAGCGTCGGAACGATCGACTGGGCCACCCTGGGCCACGATTCCCGCGGGCGGCAGGCGCGCGAACTCGGCTTCGTCTTCCAGGACCCGACCCTGATGCCCTGGGCCACCGCGCTGGACAATGTGATCCTGCCACTGAAGCTATGCGGGACGAACAAGGGCGAGGCGCAGGCGCGCGGCGCCGAGATGCTGGCGCTCGTCGGCCTCAAGGGGTTCGAGAAGAGCTATCCGCGCGAACTGTCGGGCGGCATGAAGATGCGCGTCTCCATCGCCCGCGCCCTGGTGACCCATCCGAAGATCCTCCTGATGGACGAGCCCTTCGCGGCGCTGGACGAGATCACCCGCCACAAGCTGAACGACGACCTCCTCAGGCTGTGGGAGGCGAACCGCTTCACTGCCGTCTTCGTCACCCATTCGGTCTTCGAGAGCGTCTATCTTTCCCAGCGCATCGTCGTCATGGCGGCGCGGCCCGGCCGCGTCATGGCCGATCTGCGGGTCGAGGCGACCTATCCGCGCGACGACCTGTTCCGCACCTCGGCCGACTATGCCCACTGGTGCCGGATCGCATCCGAGAAGCTGAAGGAGGCGATCTCCGCATGACCGACGCGACGCTTCCCCCCGCCGCCGTCCCCCATGACGGGACCGATGCCGAGGCCCGCCCGATCTTCCGCGAGGACCGCAAGGTGCTCGGCATCTCCACCGAGGCCTGGCCGGGCATCCTCGCCCCGCTCGGCATCGGCATCCTCGCGCTCGCCGCCTGGGAGTTCATCGTCTGGTGGCGGGAGATCCCGCCCTTCATCCTGCCCGGGCCGCTGCTGATCGCGAAGACCCTCGTCGCCGACTGGGGCACGCTCTCGGCCTCACTCTGGGTGACGCTGCGCATCACCGCCGCAGCCCTCATCGCCGCGGTCTCACTCGGCGTCGGCCTCGCCGTGCTCTTCACCCAGTCCAAATGGCTGGAGAAGTCGCTGTTTCCCTACGCCGTGATCCTGCAGGTGACGCCGGTCGTTTCCATCGCGCCGCTGATCATCATCTGGGTCGGGGACATCAACCTGTCGCTGCTGATCTGCGCCTGGATCGTCGCCTTCTTCCCGATCCTGTCGAACACGATCCTCGGCCTCAACTCGGCCGACCACAACCTGCGCAACCTCTTCGAGCTCTACGGCGCCTCGCGCTGGCAGACCCTGCGCCACCTGCGCCTGCCGGCGGCGCTGCCCTATTTCCTCGGGGGCCTGAAGATTTCCGGCGGCCTCGCCCTCATCGGCGCCGTGGTGGCGGAGTTCGTGGCAGGTTCCGGCGGCTCGGCCTCGGGCCTCGCCTACCGCATCCTGGAAGCCGGCTATCAGCTCAAGATCCCGCGCATGTTCGCGGCGCTGATCATGATCTCCATGTCCGGCATCGCCATCTTCCTGACCATCAGCTGGGTGTCCCACCTGCTGCTGCGCCGGTGGCACGAGAGTGCGCTGAAGCGGGAGAATTGAGGCCCGGAGCCATGGATGGCCATGTCCGGCCACGGTCTGGTGGTCCAGGGCTCACTTTCGGCCATCCAGAGCGGGGCGGGTAGGGGCAGCCCTCACACCCCCGCCATCGCCGCCTTCACCTTCGCGATGAAGCCCGTCCGCTGCTCGGGCGTCGCCACGTTGAGGTGGTAGAGCGCGAGATAGCGGCGCTTCGCCTTGCGGCCCGTGAACCACCAGAGGTAGCGCATGACGATCTTCTTCGGCGGGTCGCCCATGTAGAGCGCGTACCAGAACGGGCGCCCATAGGTGACGATGCCGGTGATGGAGCGGATGTGGCCGAGCAGCGGCTTCACCGCCGCGGGATTCGAGATGTCGAAGCCCACGCCCGGCATGAACATGCGGTCGAAGAAGCCCTTGAGCATGGCCGGTGGGCCGAAGCTCCAGGTCGGAAACTGCACCACCAGCGCCTCGGCCGCCCGCAGCCGCGCGATCAGCGGTTCCAGCCCCTGCTGGTTGCGGCTTTCGTCGTGGTAGCGCCGCCGCCCGTCCTCGGACAGCACGGGATCGAAGCCCTCGGCATAGAGGTCGAGGAGATCGACGTCATGACCGGCCGCTGTCAGGGCGGCTAGGGCTTCGGCGCGGATCGCCGCATGGAAGCTCTCGGGGAGGGGGTGGCAGTAGAGGTAGAGCACGCGCATGGAGGCAACCGGCTGAGGAGATGATGGAACGGGGGCAGCAAGTCCCGTGCCTCAGCGCACCGGCACGAAGCTCTCCATCTTGCCGGGGTTGAGCAGGCCCATCGGATCGACCTGCGCCTTGAAGCCGAGCTGGTCCGCCTCGGCCCGCTTGTGGCGCGAGCCGCCCTCCAGCCCGAAGACGTGGGGATTGGCGACCATGACGCCGTGCTCCTCGTGCAGGCGGATGATCTCGAACAGCCGTTCGGGGCTCGTGTAGCGGACCACGGGTAGCGCCGAGCAGGTGACCCTGCCGCCGAAGCGGATGAATTCGAGATGCGGCAGCACCTCGCCCTCGAAGAGGGCCGCCATCTGCCGGACGCTCTCCTCCAGCCGGTCATGCGGATAGAGGAGCTGCAGATAGGTGATGGAGCGGTCGGTCTTCAGCCACTGCAGGGTGGTGTGGTTCCAGGCATATTCGTAGAGCGGCGTCTCGCCGGGCTCCTCCCGCGACGGCGCCCGATAGGTGAGGGTGCCCCGCCCGCCGAGGATCGCCTCGAAGCTCTCCATGAAGGGCTCGGCGATCATGCAGATGAGGATGGCCTTGCCCTCTGGGCAGGCGTCCTTCAGGGACACGAAATGGCCGGGGATCGGCCAGGCGATGGGCGTCACCAGCTTCTTCACCACCCCGTCGGCATGGGCGATGTCGCGGCCGGCGGCAAAGGCTTCGGCGAAACTGTCGAAGGCGACGATGACGTCGATCCAGGCCCAGGCGGGTGCCGTGGGCATTTCCAGCTCGGTGATGATGCCGGTGGTGCCGTAGGCGCGGTTGACCTTCTGCGCGGCATCCTGTCGCAGCTCGAGAATCCGCGGCTCCTCCTCCACGGTGACGACACGCGCCGCCAGGATGTTGCCGGGTTCGCGCAAACCCCCATAGGCCACCGAGCCGACGCCGCCCGATCCGCCGGCGACGAAGCCGCCGATGGTCGCCGTCCGCTTGGTGGAGGGATGCATCCTCAGTTCGTAGCCGTTCGGCCGCGTCTCCTGGTCGAGGGCGAGAATGTTGGTGCCGGCCCGGACCCGCACCGACCCCGGCTTCTGCCAGACCACACCGGTGAGCTCGGTCATCTCCAGGAGGACGCCGCCGGCGAGCGGCATGGCCTGCCCGTAATTGCCGGTGCCGCCGGCCCTGACCGTCAGGGGAATCCGCAGTTTGGCGCAGGCTGACGCCGTCCGGATCACGTCCGCCTCATCGCGGGGCCTGACGATGATGTCGGCGGCCACGTGCTTCAGCGCGTCCGCCAGGATCGGCGAGTACCAGAAGAAGTCACGCGAGCGTCGACGCACGATGGTCGGCTCGCGTTCGGTCGGCACATCGCCTAGCAGTCGGACCAGCGCGTCGACATCGACTGTGGCACGGGGCGGATGTCCCTCACTGATCATGGAATTCTCGTGTCTCTGGCCGGCTTCGCCCCGGCCTCTAGCCATTTTTCCCGCCGGAGTCATGCATCTTAATATCCAGCAAAAGTGCGCGTTAACGCAGCGGCAAGAAAATATGCAGCATGTTTCTGCGAAATCACTCGGAGTGTCTCGTGCAGATCAGGACCAAGCTGTTTTCCATTGTCGCCGGACTGACCGCCGCCTCCCTGGTCGTTGCCGGCGTCGCCATGTACGGCTTCCAGCGCTATCAGCAGGCCGTAGAAGCGAACCAGAAGACCGCGCGGGTGACCCAGCTTGCCGAGCGCGCCAACGGGCTCATCTATGCGGTCGTGATGGAATCGCGCGGCATCTACATGTCGGCGGAGAAGAGCGCCCTGGAGCGCTTCGCCGCCGGTCAGGACCGTGAACTCGCAAAGCTGAGGGAGGTCGTGACCGAATGGGCCGCCCTCGCCAGCCCCGAGGACGATGCGCTGAAGAGCCGCCTGCTGGAACAGGCGAACCACTTCATCCGCCTGCGCACCGAACTTGCCCAGGTCGGCCGCGCCAGCGGCAACGAGGCGGCCCGCGTCATCGGCGACAACGAGCCGAATCGCGCGACGCGCCAAAAGCTCAATGCCGAGATGGCAGCCTTCGCGCAGGCCAATGCCCGTCGCGTCGCGGCTCTTACCGCCGAGGTCGACGCCACCCGCCGGACCCTGACCTGGCTCATCGGCGCGATGATTGCGCTTGCCCTGACGGCCGGCCTTGCCGCCTTCTGGACCATCGTCACCGGTGTGACGCGTCCGCTCAACCGCCTGACCGGCGCCGTCGACGGCGTCGCCCAGGGGCGCACCGACGTCGAGGTCGGCGATACCGACCGCCCCGACGAGATCGGCGGCCTCGCCCGCTCGGTCCTTGTCTTCCGCGACAACGTCCGCGAGGTGGAGCGCCTCAAGGCGACCGAGGCGGAGCGCGAGGAGGAGGTCCGCGCCCAGCGGGTCCGCGAGATGGCGGCCCTGGCCGACGAATTTTCCGCCACCGTCCAGTCCGTCGTCCAGACCGTGACCCGGTCGGCCGAGGAGATCGTCGGCAATGCCAGCCGCGTCGGTGACGTCGCGCGCAATGTCGCCGAACTGGGGCAGACCGTGGCAGCGACCTCGGCCGGCGCCACCCAGAGCGTCGAGAGCGCCGCCAGTTCGGCCCAGGAACTCGCCTCCTCGATCGGCGAGATCTCCAGCCGCACGGCCCAGGCCCAGCACATCGCCGCCTCCGCCGTGCAGCAGGCGACCCGCACCGGCGAGATCGTGGCGACCCTCGCCACCTCCACCCAGAAGATCGGCGACGTCGTCGCCCTCATCAATGCCATCGCCGCGCAGACGAACCTGCTCGCCCTCAACGCCACCATCGAGGCGGCCCGCGCGGGTGAGGCCGGCAAGGGCTTCGCGGTGGTCGCCACCGAGGTGAAGAGCCTCGCCGCCCAGACCTCGAAGGCGACGGAGGAGATCGCCAGCCAGATCGGCGCCGTCCAGTCGGTCACCGCCGATGCGGTCTGCGCCATCGAGGCGATCAACAAGACGATAGGCGAGATCAACTCCGTGTCGTTCTCGATCATGGCCGCCGTCGAGGAACAGTCGGCCGTCACCAACGGCATTGCCGGCTCGGTCTCCGATGCTGCCGGCGGCACCCGCTCGGTCGAGACCGATATCAACCGCGTCACCCGCGCCGCCGACGAGACCGGCAAGGCCGCCAATGCCATGAACGACGCGGCCCGCCACCTCAAGCAGGGTTCGGTCGAGCTCGACCGGGCGGTGTCCGGCTTCCTCGGCCGTATCCGCGCCGCTTGATCGCCTCACCGTTTCCCCACCACGACAAAGCCCGGCGTCACCGCCGGGCTTTGTCGTTTCGTTCGGGTGGAACGGTCAGGCCGTCGCCAGCTTGCGGAACCTGTTGGAGCGCTTCGGGTGCCACCACTTGCCGGCGATCACCGTGCCCTCGGAGACGATCTTCCTGTCGCCGATCAGGTGCTCGCCCACCACGTCGACATAGTCGAACTTGCCCTCCTTGATGGAGAGGATGGTGGCGTCGCCCGCCGAACCGGGCTTCAGGCTGCCGAGCTCCGGGCGCTTCAGCGCCATGGCGGCGTTCACCGTCGACGCCGCGATGACGCGGTCGAGCGGCATGCCGAGGCAGAGGAACTTCGACAGGGTCGTCACCTGGTCGAAGGCCGGGCCCTCGATGCAGAGCGTGTGCACGTCGGAGGAGATGACGTCCGGCTCGAAGCCGTTCGCCAGCATGGCCCGCGTCGTCTTGAACGAGAACGAGCCCTTGCCATGACCGATGTCGAAGATGACGCCCTTCTTGCGGGCGGCGACGACCTCCGGCTTCACCGCGCCCTGGGCGGTGACCGGTGCATTGGGGAAGGGGCGGAAGGCGTGGGTCAGCACGTCGCCCGGACGCAGGCGGCCGATGACGTGCTCGTAGGAGGGCGGCGGATGGTCGATATGCGCCATCAGCGGCATGCCCACCTCGTTCGCCACCTGCAGCGCCATGTCGAGGGCCGCCTCGCCGTTGGTGCCGGAGGAATTGCGGCCGACGCGCACCTTGATGCCGACGATCAGGTCGCGGTTCTCGTCCGCCACCTTGGCGCAGTCCCAGGGGTTGAGATGGTCGATCTCGCGGCTCTCGCCGACCATCACGCGCTTGTCGAAGCCGTAGATGCCGGCATGGCTGACATGGAGATAGGCAAGGATACGAACCTGGCTCTTCTCGATGACGTGCTTGCGGAAGCCCATCCAGTTGCCGGGGCCCGCCGAGCCGGTGTCGATGGCGGTGGTGACGCCCGAGGTGCGGCAGAACTCTTCAGCGTCGATGCCGAGCGAGGTCCCGCCCCAATAGACGTGGGTGTGCAAGTCGATGAGACCGGGAGTGACGATATAGCCCGACACGTCGCGGATCTCGGTGCCGGGGCCGGGCTTCAGATCCTTGCCCACGGCGGCCACCTTGCCGCCGGTGAAGGCCACGTCGCGCACCCCGTCGATCTTCTGCGAGGGGTCGATCACGCGGCCGCCGCGCAGGATCAGGTCGAAAGTCATCAGATGCTCCGCTTGCTGCAAAGGCCGGTCTGGTGCATTGCGCGGCCCTTGTCCGGCGCGCACATTGCGCGCCGGAGCGCGGCTTGCCAACAGCCGTGACATGAGCCTTGCGGAGACCTCCCATGCCGGCCCGTCACTGGGGTGACCTGAAGACCACCGATTTCGACCGGCTCGATCCGGCGACCACCGTCGCCGTCCTTCCGCTGGCCGCAATCGAGCAGCACGGACCCCATCTGCCGGTCTCCACCGACACCTCCATCATGCAGGGCATGATCGAAACGGCCTTCCCGCTGGTCGGACCGAACGTCACCGCGCTCTTCCTCCCCATCGAGGCGGTCGCCAAGTCGAACGAGCACCTCCATTCGAAGGGCACCCTGACCCTCTCGGCCGAGACAGTGCTGAAGAGCTGGATCGAGATCGGCGAGAGCGTGAAGCGCGCCGGCATCGACAAGATCGTGCTGCTGACCTCCCACGGCGGCAATCTCGACCCCATGCGCGTCGTCGCCCGCGAACTGCGCATCCGCTTCCGCCAGCTCGCCGTGGTGACGAGCTGGACCGCCTTCGGCCGCCCGCCCGGCCTCTATGGCGACCTCGACATCAAGCACGGCATCCACGGCGGCGACGTCGAGACCTCCTTGATGCTGCACTTCCGCCCGGACCTCGTGGACATGAGCCGGGCGAAGCTTTTCGAACCCGTCATGGTGTCGATGGAGAAGGAGTTCGCCTATCTCCGGCCGACGCTGAACCACGCCTTCGGCTGGATGGCCCAGGACATCAACCCGGACGGCGCGGCGGGCGACGCCTCGCGCGCGACGGCGGAGAAGGGCAGGGCGACCGCCGCCTTCCAGGCGGCGGAATTCGTCAGATTGCTCGACGACATGGCGCGCTTCGACACCGGCCGGCTGTGGGCGCCGGCCTAGTCGATGATGTCGTCGGCCTCGGTCCGGCGCAGGTCGAAGGCGAAGACGCGGGTCGCGGACTCGCCTCTCAGGAGATCCAGTCCGAAGGCCTTCCAGCGCACGCCGCGCACCTGACCGCCCGGGAAGGTCATGACGAACTGGCCGGACAGCGCCTCGCTGGAGAGCAATGCGCCGCGCACGATCCCTTCGAGCCGATCGGACAGGCTGCCGACGAGCTCGATGACGTTCTGCCTGATCGCCATACGCCTGTCCCGCAGGTTGAGGCATTTGGCGAAGGCGGTGTTGCAGTTGAGGATCGTGCCGTCGCGGGCGAGGACGGCGATGCAACTGGTCGACTCGGCTATCATCGTCTCGAGGTTTGCCCGCATGGCGCCGACGACCGCGGCCTGCCGCCGTTCCTTCTCGCAGTTCCGGTAGAGGCCGACGACGACGGGATGGCCTGACAGCCATTTCAGGACGCAGACGGATTCGATCTGGCTACCGGCATGGTCGAGGTCGTCGAAACGGAAATGGTCCGGGCCAGCGCTGCCGGTGTCGATGGCCTGTTTCAGATGGGCGCGGAACTTGCCGGCATCCTCGTCATTGGCCTGCTTCAGGAGGTCCGTCAGCGTCGCCTTGATGACCACGGTGCGGTCGTTGGCATCGAGGGTCTCCCAGCGCACGCGCTCGGTCTTCAGGTCGATCGACCAGCTGTGGATGCGCAGCAGCCGGAGGAGTTCGCTCTCCCGCGGCGCGCCGCCGGGCTCGTCGGCAAACAGCGGCGGCGCCGCGATCTGGGGCAGTCCCGTGGTGGCAGTCGGCGACAGAAGCAGGGACATAACCGTGCCCTCTCTTTCAACCGATCATCCCAAAAATCCATAAAAAAAGCGAGAAAAGAGAAGGGAAACAGCGGCTTAACGATCAAGCTTGCCGCCGGTTAACGAACCGGACGGGCGGGGCGCCGCCCGGCGGTTTCACGCCCCCAGCGGCTTGACGTCCACGGCGACCGAGATGTCGTGGTCGCCCGCCGCGATCACCACGCCGCCATTGGGCGCCACGTCGACGAAGTCGCGGCCGATGGCGAGCACGATATGATCCTCGCCGACGATCAGGCCGTTGGTCGGATCGAGCCCCCACCATCCCAGCGCCGGCCCGCACCACAGCGACACCCAGGCGTGGGTGGCGTCGGCGCCTTCCAGCCGCGGCTGTCCGGCGGGCGGTATGGTGCGCAGGAAGCCGGAGACATAGGCCGCCGGCAGGCCGAGTCCGCGCAGGCCGGAGATCATGATGTGCGAGAAGTCCTGGCACACGCCCTTGCGCATGGCGAAGGCGCGCGCCGCGGGCGTCGAGGTGTCGGTGGCGCCGGGCGCATAGGTGAAGTCGGACTGGATGCGCTTCGCCAGGTCGAAGGCGGCCTCGAGGATCGGCCGTCCCGGCGGGAAGGAGGCACTGGCATAGGCGCGGATCGCCGGATCGCGCGGCACATAGGTCGAGGGAAACAGCGCATGGACCGGGGAAGCGGGCGACATGTCGGCGCTGGCGAAGGCGGTCTCGCGCACGCGCTCCCAGGGCGGGTCCATGCCGGGCAGGGGGCGGCTGAAGCCCGCCACCGTGATTTCGGCGCGCATCTCGATCTGCAGCGACCGGTGCGGCCGGTCGAAGTCGAGGAAAATCCGCCGGTTGCCGAAGAAATCGGTATCGTCGCGCCGCATGGCCGGCGCCGGGGTGATCTCGATGTCGCAGCGCGCCACCGTCTGCCCCGGCCGGTCCACCGGGACGATACGCAGCACGTGCTGGGCGAAGACCACCGGTCGCGCATAGGTGTAGTCGGTGACCTGGCGGACCTGGTAGCGCATCAGAACAGATCGCCGGCGGCTGGGCCGACGGGGGTCGCCCCGTCGCGGTGGGTGAAATAGCGCTCGGAGATCTCGTCGGAGATGGCCATCAGGCGCTGCTCGATGGCGAGGATCTGGCGGCTGTCGAGGGTGTGGGCATCGGCGGTCTGCAAGTCCACGCGCGCGCGCGCGATCAGCTTTTCCGGCACGTTCAGCCTCCCGTCGGAGACGTGGTCCGGCAGGTGGGCGAGGTGGTCGGCGATCCGCTCCACCTGGAAGGCGACCGAGCGGGGATTGTTCGGGTCGAGGATGATGAGGTCGAGCACCGGGGCGCGCGCCGCGATCATCACGTAGCGGCGCCGGTAGGTAATCTGGCTGTCGGCCAGCGCCAGCAAGAGGTCGAGACCGGCCGTGCCCGTCCGCTGGTCGGAGAAGTTGCGCCCGAACCGACAGATCGCCAGCGCCCGCTCGATGCGCTTGCCGATCTTCAGGAAGCGCCAGCCGATGAGCTGGTTCATGTTCTCCTGGGCGAGGCCGGAGAAGACCGCCGACAGCCGCAGGCCCGCCTCCACCCGGTCGATCGCCCCGGATTCGGGCTTCCGGCCGTCCTCGGCGAGGTGGACCATGTCGCCGATCGTCTTCCAGGCGTCGGGGGAGAAGCGGTCGCGGATGACGGAGGCGGCGTTGAGCGCGGCACGCGACAGCGACAGGAGCCCGCCGGGCCGGTCGCCGTGCAGCACGGCGGCCGCCACCGCCTGCGGGTCCGTCAGGCCGGTGTCCTTCGGCAGGGCTTCCCACGCAACCAGCAGGTCGACGAGCCGCTTCAACATGTCCGGACCGGTCGATTCGCCGCTGCCGACATGGTCGCCGAGGGCGCGCAGAAGCCGCAGCGTCGCTTCCGCGCGCTCCATGTAGCGGGCGAGCCAGAACAGGTTGTCGGCTGCGCGGCTCGGCAGCGAAGAAGTGGAGCGCCTGAGTTCGACCTTGTCGGGCGTCGGCAGCAGCGTCGTCTCCGCTACCGGCCCCTCCGCCAGCACGCAGACATCGGCCGAGCGGCCGTCGCGCTGCATCGTCACGGCGCGGGCGTCGATGCGATCGCCGATGCGGCAGAAGCCGCCGGGCATCACCTCCCAGCCGTCGCCCACCCGGGTGAGGAAGAGGCGCAGGATGAAGGGGCGGGGCTCCAGATAGCCGTCGTTCCACACCGGCATAGTCGAGAGCTTCACCACCTCCTGGGCGACGAAGTCGGAGCCGCGCAGGCGGATCTCCTCGGCGAGCCGCAACCGCTTGTCGGGTGGCAGGCTGGAGGCGAGCACCGCGCCCTCGTCGAGGAGGCCGGGAATGGTCTGGGTGAAGGCCGGCGCGATGACGAAGGAGTCGAGGTCGGCGATGACGGCACCGCGCTCGATCGGCTGGCCGCACCACCAGGTCGCGACGTGGGGAATGGCGAGGTCGCGCCCGAGCCGCGCCCGGGCAACGGAGGGCAGGAAGGCGAGCAGCGATCGCGCCTCCAGGACGCCCGAACCGAGGGCATTGGCGAGGGTCACCTTGCCGGAGCGGATGGCGTGGACGAGGCCGGCGACGCCGAGCTGCGAGCGCGGATTGAGCTCCAGCGGATCGGCGAAGTCGGCGTCGAGGCGGCGCCAGAGCATGTCCAGCTTCTTCAGCCCGGAAACGGTGCGCACGTAGAGCGTGTCGTCGCGCACGGTCAGATCGGCGCCCTCGGCGAGCAGGAAGCCGAGATAGCGGGCGAGGAAGGCGTGTTCGAAATAGGTCTCGTTGAGGGGGCCCGGCGTCAGCACGGCGACGCGCGAATCCGTCGCCGCCGCGTGGGAGGAAAATTCCGAGCGCAGCGCCTGGAAGAAGCCGGCGAGCCGCTCCACCGGCAGGTTGCGGTAGATCTCCGGCAGCGAGCGCGACATGGCGAGGCGGTTCTGCAAGGCGTAGCCGGCCCCCGAGGGTGCCTGCGCCCTGTCGCCGAGCACCCACCATCGCCCATCGGGGCCGCGGCCGACGTCGACGGCATAGTAGAGGAGGTGCGAGCCGCCGCGCGGCTTGGTGCCGACCAGCGGTCTCAGATAGTCCGGCGATCCCGCGATGGTGGCGCCGGGCACGAGGCCGTCGCTGACGAGCTCGGCCGGCCCGAGCAGGTCCTTCAGAACGAACTCGAGAAGCTCGGCCCGTTCCCGCAGGCCCTCCGAGAGCGCGCGCCATTCCTCCGGCGCGATGACCAACGGCAGATGCGCCAGCGGCCAGGCCCGCTCGCCGTTCTTCGGGTCATCGTAGACCCGGTAGAAGACGCCGGAATCGCGCATGTAGCGGTCGGCCCCCGCGAAGCGCTTTTCCAGCTCGCGCGGCCCGAGATCGGCGAGGGTGGCGAGCACCGGCTGCCAGTGCGCCCGCGGTTCGCCCCGCTCGTCCAGGATCTCGTCATAGACGCCGGGCACGGGCTGATAGCGGGCCAGCATCGCCAGGATGCGCTCGGCGCGGTTGTCGCTCGTGCGTTGGCTGCGGAACGTCATGGTTCCTCAATGCACCGGCGGGCGGCGCAGGTCGAGGGTCGCCGGAAACTCTCCCGAGCGTTCGGCCCGCGGCGGATCGATCAGGCCCGGGGTGTGGCCGTGATCCTGGAACCGGGCGCGGCGGCGCGCCTCGGCCTCGTAGGCGTTGACGGGGAAGGTGTCGTAGTTGCGCCCGCCGGGATGGGCGACGTGATAGACGCAGCCGCCCATGGACCGCCGGCTCCAGATGTCGACCACGTCGAAGGTCAGCGGCGCATGCACCGGAATGGTCGGATGCAGGCCCGAGGGCGGCTGCCAGGCCTTGAAGCGCACGCCGCCGACGAACTCGCCGCTGCGGCCGGTGGCGGTCAGCGGGACGGGACGGCCGTTGCAGGTGACCGTGTGCCGTTCCGGCTGGAGACCCATGAGCCGGACCTGCAGGCGCTCGACGGAGGAATCGACGAAGCGCACCGTGCCGCCGATCGCCCCTTCCTCGCCGAGCACGTGCCAGGGCTCCAGTGCCTGGCGGATTTCCATGCGGACGCCCGCGTGGTCCACCTGGCCGGCGAGGGGGAAGCGGAACTCGAACTGCGCCTCGAACCAGGCGGGGTCGAAGGCGTAGCCGGCGCGGCCGAGATCGCCGAGCACGCCGAGAAAATCCTCCCAGACGAAGTGCGGCAGCATGAACCTGTCGTGCAGGGCGGTGCCCCAGCGCACCAGCGGCCCGTCCTGCGGTTCCTTCCAGAACCAGGCGATAAGGGCGCGGATGAGGAGCTGCTGGGCGAGGCTCATCCGCGCGTCGGGCGGCATCTCGAAGCCGCGGAACTCGACGAGGCCGAGCCGTCCCGAGGGGCTGTCGGGAGAGAACAGCTTGTCGATGCACAGTTCCGTGCGGTGGGTATTGCCGGTGGAATCGACCAGCAGGTTGCGGAACAGGCGGTCCACCAGCCAAGGCGGCGGCGCTTCGCCCTCGCCGGGCTTCGGCACCATGCCCATGGCGATCTCGAGTTCGTAGAGCCCGTCGTGGCGGGCTTCGTCCACCCGCGGCGCCTGGCTGGTCGGGCCGATGAAGAGGCCGGAGAACAGGTAGGACAGGGAGGGATGGCGCTGCCAGTAGAGCACCAGGCTCTTCAGCAGGTCCGGCCGGCGCAGGAAGGGGGAATCGGCAGGCCTCGCGCCGCCCACCACCACGTGGTTGCCGCCGCCTGTGCCGGTATGGCGGCCGTCGAGCATGAACTTTTCCGTGCCGAGGCGGGCGAGCCGCGCCTCCTCGTAGAGCCCGCGCGTGATGGCGACGCATTCCCGCCAGGACGCGGCCGGATGCACGTTCACCTCGATCACGCCGGGATCGGGCGTCACCTTGATGACGTTGAGCCGCGGGTCCGTCGGCGGCGGATAACCTTCCACGTGGACGGTGAGGCCCAGTTCCTTGGCGGTGGCCTCGGTCGCGGTGAGGAGCTCCAGATAGTCCTCCAGCCGCTCGGTCGGCGGCATGAAGACGCAGAGCTTGCCGTCGCGCGGCTCGACGGCGAGCGCCGTGCGCACGGAATTGTCCTCAGTCAGCACCTGCTCGACCTGCTCGGCGCGGTCCGCCTCCCGCTCGCGCTCCACCGAGACGCGCTGCGCGATGCGTCCCTCGATGTCCTGCGGGTCTGGGAGATCGGACGGCACCGTCCACGGGTCGGCGGCGACCACATAGGGGTACGACGCCGGCGGCACATAGGGCAGGGAGGCCAGCGGCAGGCGGTAGCCGACCGGACTGTCGCCGGGGACGAGGAAGAGCTTCTCGCGCTTCAGCTTCCACTTCTCCGTCATCCAGTTGGACTTCGCCGGTGCCGCGTTCCAGCGCTGGATCGGCAGCACGTAGCCGGAGGGGTGTGTCAGGCCGCGTTCGAAGACGCGGGCGATGCGGGCGCGGGCCTCGGCATCCTCGAGCTTGGAATCCAGCGCATCCACGTTGACCGGAAGCTCCGCCTCCTTGATCACCCAGTGCGCCGGGTCCTCATAGGCCGGCAGCGCCGCCTCGCCGTCGAGGCCGAGCTTCTCGGCGATGCCCGCGGCGAGCGCCCCGGCGCCGTCGATCGTCGCCGTGGTCGGCCCGTCCTCGCGCGCGATCAGGCTCTCGTCGCGCCAGACCGGCTTGCCGTCGCGCCGCCAGTAGAGGGCGAAGGTCCAGCGCGGCAGGCTCTCGCCGGGATACCACTTGCCCTGGCCGTAATGCAGGAAGCCGCCGGGTGCGAAAGTGTCGCGCAGCCGGCGGATCAGGGCGTCGGCGCGCTCGCGCTTGGTCGGGCCGACGGCGGCGGTGTTCCACTCCTCGCCCTCGTAGTCGTCGATGGAGATGAAGGTCGGCTCGCCGCCCATGGTGAGCCGCACGTCGGCCGCCGCGAGATCGGCGTCGACCCGGTCGCCGAGCGCGTCGAGCCGCTCCCAGGCCTCGTCCGAGAAGGGCGCGGTGACGCGCGGCCGCTCGTCGATGCGGTCCACCCGCATGTCGAAGGCGAACGAGACTTCCGCCGGGTCCACGGCCCCCGAGATCGGCGCCGCCGAGCGATAGTGCGGCGTCGCCGCCAGCGGAATGTGGCCTTCGCCGCAGAGCAGGCCCGAGGTCGGGTCGAGGCCGATCCAGCCGGCACCGGGGATGTAGATCTCGGTCCAGGCATGCAGGTCGGTGAAGTCCTTGTCGGTTCCCGACGGGCCGTCGAGGGCCTGCAGGTCGGGCTTGAGCTGGATGAGGTAGCCGGAGACGAACCGGGCGGCGAGCCCGAGGCGCCGCGCCAATTGGACGAGCAGCCAGGCCGAATCGCGGCACGAGCCCGAAGCATTCTCCAGCGTCTCGTCGGGGGTCTGCACCCCCGGCTCCATCCGCACGATGTACCGGATGTCCTGCTGGAGCTTCTGGTTGAGGGCCACCAGAAAGTCGATGGTCTGCTTCGGCTCGCGCGACAGGCCGGCGAGGTAAGTCTCGAAGGCGGCATCGCCCTGTTCGGTGACGAGATAGGGCGCCAGTTCCTCCGCCAGCGCCGGCGCATAGGCGAAGGGGAAGGTCTCCGCATAGGCCTCGATGAAGAAATCGAAGGGGTTGACGACCGCCATCTCGGCGACGAGGTCGACGGTCACCGAGAACTCGGTCGCCTTCTCGGGGAAGACGAAGCGCGCCAGCCAGTTGCCGTGCGGGTCCTGCTGCCAGTTCACGAAATGCTGCTCGGGCACGACCTTCAGCGAATAGCTCGGGATGGTCGTGCGGCTGTGCGGCGCCGGGCGCAGGCGGATCACTTGCGGGCCCAGCGTGACCGGACGGTCGTAGAGATAGCGCGTGACGTGATGCAGCTTCGCGAGAATGGCCATGGCAACGATGGGTAAAGGGTGACGACCGGCCGGTCAAAGCCTGAGATGGCCCGGCGGATCGGGAGGCAAGCAAGGACCGCGCCGCCGTCATTCCTCCGGCGGGCTTCCCACCCGGGGCGAAGCGACCCATAACCTCGGCGCTGGAGAACCCGTGATGCCGCTGACCATTCCCCATGCCGACGACCATGCCGACCTCAGGGAGGCCGTCCGCGACCTCTGCGGGCGCTACGACGACGCCTATTGGCGCAGGATCGACGAGGAACGGGGCTATCCGGAAGCCTTCACCGAGGAATTGACGAAGGCCGGCTGGCTCGCCGCGCTGATCCCGGCCGAATATGGCGGCTCAGGCCTCGGGCTGACGGAAGCCTCCATCATCATGGAGGAGATCAACCGGTCCGGGGGCAATTCCGGCGCCGTCCATGGTCAGATGTACAATATGGGCACGATCCTGCGCGGCGGCTCCGACGAGCAGAAGGCGCGCTATCTGCCCATGATCGCGGCGGGCGAGCTGCGCCTGCAGACCATGGCGGTGACCGAGCCGACCACCGGCACTGACACGACGAAGCTGAAGACCACGGCGGTCCGCAAGGGCGACCGCTGGGTCGTCAACGGCCAGAAGGTCTGGACCAGCCGCGTCCAGCATTCCGACCTCATGGTGCTCCTCGCCCGCACCACGCCTCTCGACCAGGTGCGCAAGAAGTCGGAGGGGCTGTCGGTCTTCCTCGTCGACCTGCGCGAGGCGATCGGCAAGGGCATGACCGTCCGGCCGATCCGCAACATGGTCAACCACGAGACCAACGAGGTCTTCTTCGACGATCTGGAAATCCCCGCGGAGAACCTGATCGGCGAGGAGGGCAGGGGCTTCAAGACGATTCTCTCCGGCCTCAACGCCGAGCGCACCCTCATCGCGGCGGAGTGCATCGGCGACGGCTACTGGTTCATCGACCGGGCGAAGAAATACGGCGCCGAGCGAATCGTCTTCGACCGCCCCATCGCGCAGAACCAGGGCATCCAGTTCCCCATCGCCCGCGCCTATGTGAACATCCGTGCCGCCGACCTCATGCGCTTCCAGGCCGCCGCCCTCTGCGATGCCGGCCAGGACTTCGGCGCCGAGGCCAACATGGCCAAGCTGCTGGCGGCCGACGCCTCCTTCGAGGCGGCCAACGCCTGTATCCAGACCCACGGCGGCTTCGGCTTCGCGGCGGACTACGACGTCGAGCGAAAGTTCCGCGAGACGCGACTCTACCAGGTGGCGCCGATCTCCACCAATCTCATCCTCGCCTATGTCGGCGAGCACGTGCTGGGCATGCCCCGCTCATATTAGCCCTGCACGGAAAAGATTGCGCATTCCGATCCTTCGGCCTTGACGCGGTCGGCCTTTTACGGCCTTCGATGGGTGCACACCCTCGCCGGGGACGACTGTGCAACTTTACCTCCCGATTGCAGAATTGCCCGTCAACATGCTCCTCATCCTGGGCATGGGGCTGGCGATCGGTTTCATCTCCGGCATGTTCGGCGTCGGTGGCGGGTTCCTGCTGACGCCGCTGCTGATCTTCATCGGCATCCCTCCCGCCATCGCGGTCGCCAGCGTCTCCGGCCAGATCGCCGCCTCCTCGCTGTCGGGCACGCTGAGCTACTGGCGCAAGAACGCGGTGGACCCGAAGCTCGTCGGCGTCCTGCTCATAGGCAGCGCCGTCGGCACGGCGACCGGTGTCGCCGCCTTCGCCTATCTCAGGCGCGAGGGTCAGCTCGACCTCTTCATCGCCCTGTCCTACGTCACGCTGCTCAGCGGCATCGGCCTGCTCATGGTCATCGAGAGCGGCCGGGCCATCGCCCGCTCGCGCTCCGGCGAGCCGCCGAAACTGCCGCCGGCGCGCGACCGGCGGGTGGGCACGGCGCTGCCCTTCGTCATGCACTTCCCGCGCTCGCGCATCACCGTCTCGGCCCTGCCCATCGTCGCCATCGGCCTCGGCATCGGCTTTCTCGGGTCCATCATGGGTATCGGCGGCGGCTTCCTGCTGGTGCCGGCGCTGGTCTATCTCCTGCGCGTGTCGACCGCCGTCGTCATCGGCACGTCGAGCCTTCAGACCCTCATCACCATGCTGATGGCGGTGGTCTTCCACGCCGTCACCAACGGCTCGGTCGACGTCGTGCTCGCCCTGCTGCTGATGATCGGCGGCGTCGTCGGCGCCCAGTTCGGCGCCCGCACCTCGCTCGCCATGAAGGGCGAGGAACTGCGCCTGCTCCTCGGCCTCGTCGTTCTCGCGGTCGGCATGCGGTTCCTCATCGACCTCGTCGTGCGCCCCGACGACCCCTTCACCAACACGGTGATGGAATGGGTGGCACGGGTATGAGGCGGCTCCTCCTCGTCCTCTCCGCCCTCCTGTGGGTCTCGCCCGCCGCGGCCGAGACCATGATCACCTCGCTCTCGACGCACCGGCTGCAGATCACCTCGAACTTCACCGGGTCCGAAATCGTCCTGTTCGGCGCCATCGAGCGCGACGCCCAGACCATTTCCCGCCCGGGCGGCTACGACATGGCCGTCATCGTCCGCGGCCCCCGCGCCATGATGGTCACCCGCCAGAAGACCCGCGTCTTCGGCATCTGGGTGAACACCGACGCGCGCGAATTCGTCGAGGTGCCGTCCTTCTACGCGCTGCTCTCCAACAAGCCGGCCGCCGAACTCGCCGATCTCGAACTGCGTGCCCGCCAGCAGATCGGCGTCGACGCCATCACCGCCATCACCCCGCGCCTCGGCACCAATCCCGGCGCCACCCCCACCTTCCGCGAGGCGCTCCTGCGCATCAACCGCGCCAAGGGCCTCTACCGCGAGAACCCGACGGGCGTCACCTTCCTGACGCCCAACCTCTTCCGCGCCAACATTCCCGTCGTCCCCAACACGCCCGTCGGCTCCTTCGACGTCGACATCTTCCTGATGTCCGGCGGTGTCATCCTCGCCCGCGAGAGCACCAATTTCGAGGTGGCGAAGACCGGCTTCGAGGCCTTCGTCGCCAATGCCGCCCGCGACAACGGCGTTCTCTACGGCCTGGCGGCGGCGGTGCTGGCGCTGTTCACCGGTTGGGCGGCGAGCGTCGTGTTCCGGCGCGACTGAATGCGAAGGCGGGAATCTGTCCGTGGGTGACGACATCGATGCCGGCTGGAACGAAGGATGGCTCGGTGCCGTCTTCCTCTATGGCGCCGGCGCGCTGCTGGCAGTGGCCCTCGCCACCGGCGGCGGTCTCGGCTGGTCGGGCGCGGCGGGAGCCGGCCTCGCCCTCGTCGCCGCCGGCACCCTGGTGCGCCGCCGTCCACGGGTCCGTGCGCCGCTCGAAGACGAGGTTCTGGCGCGCCGCGCCGCCCGCCTGACCGACCTCACCGTCGAGGGCCTGATGGCGGCCCTGCCGGTGCCCGCCATCCTGTTGGACACCAAGCTGGTCGTTCGCACCCACAATGCCAGGGCCGCGACGCTCCTGCCGGCCCTGCGCCGCGGCGAGCCGCTCACCCTGTCGCTGAGGGCGCCGGAAGTGGTCGAAGTGGTGCGCCGGGCGCTCGCCAGCAACAGCCCGCAGGTCATCGACTATGCCGAGCGGGTGCCCGTCGCCCGCTGGTTCAGCGTCGAGGCCACGCCAGTCGTCGTCACGCCGGAGGCGCGCGACGGCGGCCGGGCCGACTTCATCCTCCTGTCGCTGCGCGACCTCACGGAGGAACGCCGGCTCGAACAGCTCCGCGCCGATTTCGTCGCCAATGCCAGCCACGAACTGCGCACGCCGCTCGCCTCCGTCGTCGGCTTCATCGAGACGATCCAGGGGCCCGCCCGCAACGATCCGGAGGCGCGCGACCGCTTCCTCGGCATCATGCTGTCCCAGGCGCGCCGCATGTCGCGCCTCATCGACGACCTGCTCTCGCTGTCGCGCGTGGAGCTCAACGAGCACGTCCGGCCCGGCGCGGTGGTCGATCTCGTCCAGCTCCTGCGCCACGTCCGCGACACGCTCGGCCCCTTCGCGAAGGCCCAGGGCGTCACGGTCGAGATCGACGCGCGCGCCGCCGCCCTGCCGGTCCTCGGCGACAACGACGAGCTCATCCGGCTCTTCGAGAACCTCGTCCAGAACGCCATCAAATATGGCGCGGAGGGCAAGCGGGTGGAGATCACTCTCGACCGAGAGGCGCGCGACGGCCGCACCGCCGAAGCGGTGGTCGGCGTCCGCGACCACGGGCCCGGGATTCCCGCCGAGCACCTGCCGCGCCTCACCGAGCGCTTCTACCGGGTGGACGTCGCCTCCAGCCGCGACAAGGGCGGCACCGGCCTCG
This sequence comes from Phreatobacter cathodiphilus, assembly GCF_003008515.1. Taxonomy (NCBI): domain Bacteria; kingdom Pseudomonadati; phylum Pseudomonadota; class Alphaproteobacteria; order Hyphomicrobiales; family Phreatobacteraceae; genus Phreatobacter; species Phreatobacter cathodiphilus. The sequence continues at coordinate 1,377,607 of NZ_CP027668.1, forward strand.
GCCTCGCGCTGGTCAAGCACATCCTCAACCGCCATCGCGGGCGGCTCGCCATCGAGAGCGTGCAGGGGGAGGGGGCGACCTTCACCGTGCGCATCGAGGCGGTGGACACCGACGGAGCGGCGGATCTGCCCGCCGCGGCCGGCCCGTGATACAGCCATGGCGGTCGGAATCGCCCGGCCGTTCTGTCGCAACCCCGACAACCCGTTGAAACAACGAGGCGATCGGTGTCATTGATGCGTCACCTGACGGGCATAGAACCGTCGCGGCGCAGGGCTATTGAACAACTCCCCGTCGCCCCTCGCAGGAGCCTGCCATGACCGAACACACCGTGAGCGCCTATGAGAACGAACTCAGGGGCCTCGCGCAGCGCGTGGCCGAGATGGGCGGGCTCACGGAGAAGCAGATCGTCGGCAGCATCGATTCGCTGATCCGCAGCGATCTCGACCTCGCCCGCCAGGTCCGCGCCGTCGACCCGCAGATCGATGCGCTGCAGCGGGAGATCGAGGAGGTCGGCATCCTCGTCATCGCCAAGCGCCAGCCCATGGCCATCGACCTGCGCGAGATCGTCGGCGCGCTGCGCATCGCCTCCGACCTGGAGCGCATCGCCGACCTCGCCAAGAACATCGCCAAGCGCGTCATCGCCATGAACGGCACGCTGCCGCTGGCCAAGGTGACGGGCGGCTTCGACGCCATGGCCCGCCTCGCCCTGGAGCGCGTCAAGCGCGTGCTCGACGCCTATGCCCAGCGCGACGTGGACGCGGCGCTGGACGTCTGGAAGGCCGACGGCGACATCGACGCCCTCTACAACTCGCTGTTCCGCGAACTCCTGACCTACATGCTCGAGGATCCGCGCAACATCGGCTCCTGCACGCACCTCCTGTTCTGCGCCAAGAACCTCGAGCGCATCGGCGACCACGCCACCAACATCGCCGAGACCATCCACTACATGGTGAAGGGCGTTCCGCTTGCCGACGAGCGGCCCAAGCTCGACACCACGACCATGGCCGCGGTCGGGCTCTGATCGCGGATACCGGCACGACGGGGAATCAATCCATGACCGCACGCATTCTGGTGGTCGAGGACGAGGAGCCGATCACGGTTCTTCTGCGCTACAATCTCGAGGCCGAGGGCTATCAGGTCGAGGTCGTCGGCCGCGGCGACGAGGCCGAGGTCCGGCTGCGCGAGGCGGTTCCCGACCTCGTCCTGCTCGACTGGATGCTGCCCGGCCTCTCCGGCATCGAGCTGTGCCGCCGCATCCGCCTGCGGGCCGAGACCGAACGGCTGCCGGTGATCATGCTCACCGCCCGCGGCGAGGAGGGTGAACGGGTGAGGGGCCTCGCCATCGGCGCCGACGACTACGTGGTGAAACCCTTCTCCGTGCCGGAACTGCTGGCGCGCGTCAGGGCGCTGCTGCGCCGGGCCAAGCCCGAGCACCTGTCGAGCCTCCTCAAGTCCGGCGACATCGAACTCGACCGCGAGACGCGCCGCGTCCATCGCGCCGGCCGGGAGATCAATCTCGGGCCGACCGAGTTCCGCCTGCTGGAATTCCTGATGCAGTCGCCCGGCCGCGTCTATACCCGCGAGCAGCTCCTGGACGGCGTCTGGGGCCGCGACGTCTATATCGACGAGCGCACCGTGGACGTTCACATCGGCCGCCTGCGCAAGGCGGTGAAGCGTGGCCGCGAGGCCGATCCCATCCGCACGGTGCGCGGCTCCGGCTATTCCTTCAACGAGCGTTTCGCCGGCGCGGCGGCCTGAGCGCCGTCACGCCTCCAGGCTCTCCTTCAACAACTCCAGCTCCAGCCAGCGGTCCTCCGCCGCCGTGAGTTCGCCCTGCGCCTTGGCCATCGCCGCGCTTGCCCGGTCGAAGGCGGCGCGGTCGCGCTGAAACAGGCCGGTGTCGGCGAGGATCGTCTGGAGCTTGGCGATGTCGCGCTGCAGGGCCTCCATCCGGGCCGGCAGCGTGTCGAGGTCGTGCTTGTCCTTGAAGGACATCTTGCGCCGCGCCGGTTCCGCCTGCGGCGCGGCCTTGGCGGCCGCCGACGGCGCCTCGCCCCGCGCCGGCTTCGCCACCGTCCGCGCCTCCACCCCGGCGCCGCGCTGGTTGACCATATCCGTATAGCCGCCGGCATATTCGACCCAGCGCCCGTTGCCCTCGCTGACGAGGACCGAGGTGCAGACCCGGTCGAGGAAGTCGCGATCGTGCGAGACCAGGATCACCGTTCCCGGGAAGTCGGTCAGCATCTCCTGAAGGAGATCGAGCGTCTCAAGGTCCAGATCGTTGGTCGGCTCGTCCAGCACCAGCACGTTGGCAGGTGATGCCAGCGCCCGCGCCAGCAGCAGGCGGCCGCGCTCGCCGCCCGAGAGCACGCCGACGGGTGTGCCCTTCTGTTCGGGGGAGAACAGGAAGTCCTTCATGTAGCCGATGACGTGGCGGTTCTCGCCGTTGATCGTCACGTAGTCGCCGCGCCCGCGCGTCAGCGCCTCCGTCAGCGGCATGGCGGGGTCGAGGGCCTCGCGCTTCTGGTCGAGCGTCGCCATGGCGAGGTTGGTGCCGAGGTCGATGGTGCCGCCGTCGGGGGACAGCGTCCCGGTGAGGAGCTGGACGAGGGTGGTCTTGCCGGCCCCGTTCGGCCCGACGATGCCGAGCCGGTCGCCGCGCAGCACGCGGATGGTGAGATCCTCGACGATCGGCCGGTCGCCGTAGCGCTTGGAGACGTGGCGGGCCTCCACCACGCGCTTGCCCGATACCTCCGCCTCGCTCACCGTCATCGACACGGTGCCGACCGCCTTGCGGTGCTCGCGGAAATCCTTGCGCAGCCCCTGGAGATTGGCGAGCCGGCGCACGTTGCGCTTGCGCCGGGCGGAGACACCGTAGCGCAGCCAGTGCTCCTCGCGGGCGATCTGCCGGTCGAGCTTGTGCTGGTCCTTCTCCTCCTGCTCCAGAACCTCGTCGCGCCAGGCCTCGAAATGGGCGAAGCCCTTGTCCAGCCGGCGCGTGGTGCCGCGATCGAGCCAGATCGTCGCCCGCGACAGGGTCTCGAGAAAGCGCCGGTCATGGCTGATCATGACGATGGCGCTGGAGAGCCGCTTCAGGGTCGCCTCCAGCCATTCGATGGCCGGTAGGTCGAGATGGTTGGTCGGCTCGTCGAGGATGAGGATGTCAGGTTCGGGCGCGATGGCGTGGGCGAGTGCCGCGCGCTTGGCCTCGCCGCCCGAGAGGGAGGTCGTGCCCTCCTCGCCGGTGAGGCCGAGGTCCTGAAGCAGCATCCGGGCGCGGTAGGGATCGTCGCTCGGCCCGAGGCCGCTCTCCACATAGGCGAGCGTCGTCGGAAAGGCGGAGAGGTCCGGCTCCTGCAGCAGGTAGCGGATCGTGGCGCCGGGCTGGGCGAAGCGGCTGCCGCCGTCGGCCTCGATCAGCCCCGCGGCGATCTTCAGGAGCGTCGACTTGCCCGAGCCGTTGCGGCCGACGAGGGCCAGCCGGTCGCCCGCCTCCACCGACAGGGCGGCGGCGGTGAGCAGCGGCGTGCCGCCGAAGGTGAGGGCGATGTCTTGGAGTTGCAGGAGCGGAGGAGCCATGGCGCGCCGTCTAGCATCCTTGCGCGTCCCGTGCACGCTGGAGCCTGACGATTCTGCCGCCGGACCCCGCCCATGCGCATGCTGGTCATCTACTGCCATCCCTGTCCCGAGAGCTTCACGGCCGCCATCCGCGACCGTGCCCTGGCGGCGCTGGCCGCGGCCGGCCACGAAATCCGGCTGATCGACCTCTACGGCGAGGGCTTCGACCCGGTGATGGGGGGCGAGGAGCGGCGCCGCTACCACGAGCGAGGGGCCAACGAGACCCCTGTCGCGGCCCACCTCGACGCCCTGCGTTGGGCCGAGGGGCTGCTCTTCGTCTATCCGACCTGGTGGTACGGCCTGCCGGCCATGCTCAAGGGCTGGCTCGACCGTGTCTGGATCCCGCACGCCACCTTCACAATGCCGGAAGCCGGCAAGCCCATCGGCCGGGTGCTGACCAACATCCGCTTCATCGGCGCGGTGTCGACCCTCGGCTCGCCATGGTGGTGGTGGCGCCTCGTCATGTCGGAGCCCGGCCGCCGGACGTTGCTCAGGGGCCTGAGGCCGCTGGTGAACCCGCGCTGCCGGACGCTGTGGCTCGCCCTGCACGGCATCGACGGGGCGACGCCGGCGCAGCGGACGGATTTTCTGGAGAAGGTCGAGCGCCGCTTGGCGGCACTCCGCTGAGCCTCAGTCGAACAGGCTCGACACGCTCTCTTCGCTGGCCGTCCGGGCGATGGCCTCGCCGATGAGGCTGGCGATGGACAGGGTGCGGATGTTGCGGGCGACGCGAACGGCTTCCGTCGGCTGGATGGAATCGGTGATCACCAGTTCCTTCAGCTTCGAGGCGGTGATGCGGGCGACCGCGCCGCCCGACAGCACGCCGTGGGTGATGTAGGCCGAGACATCCTTGGCGCCGCGCGCCAGCAGCGCCTCGGCGGCATTCACCAGCGTGCCGCCGGAATCGACGATGTCGTCGACGAGAATGCAGCTCTTGCCCTCGACGTCGCCGATGACGTTCATCACCTCGCTCTCGCCCGGCCGCTCGCGGCGCTTGTCGACGATGGCGAGCAGGGCGTCGATGCGCTTGGCCAGCGCGCGGGCGCGCACCACGCCGCCGACGTCGGGCGAGACCACCATCACGTCCTGGATGCTGCGGGTCTCGCGGATGTCCTTGGCCAGCAGCGGCGCTGCGAAGAGGTTGTCGGTCGGGATGTCGAAGAAGCCCTGGATCTGCCCGGCATGCAGGTCCAGCGTCATGACGCGGTCGGCGCCGGCGCGGGTGATGAGGTTGGCGACGAGCTTGGCGGAGATCGGCGTGCGCGAGCCGGAGCGGCGGTCCTGGCGGGCATAGCCGAAATAGGGGATCACCGCGGTGATGCGCTTGGCCGAGGAGCGGCGCAGCGCGTCGCAGATGATCAGCAGCTCCATCAGGTGGTCGTTGGTCGGAAACGACGTCGACTGGACGATGTAGACGTCCTCGCCGCGCACGTTCTCCTGGATCTCGACGAAAATCTCCATGTCCGCGAAGCGGCGGACCGACGCCTTGGCCGGCGGCGTGTTCAGATAGGCCCCGATCGCCTCGGCGAGCGGCCGGTTCGAATTGCCGGAAACGATCTTGATCCCGGGTTTGCGCGACATTGGAAAGGTTCTCGGGGCGGCAAGGGTGCGGCCCTCATAGCAACCGATCCCCCGCGCCACAATGCCGCGCGGCCTGCCAGCACGACTGAATCAACAGGCTGTGACGGTGGCGCGACGAAGAAGTCACCTCTTCGTCCCGCACTGCGATACGCCGGAGGCCGGTGTCAGCCCGACAGCGCGATGCCGGCGATGTGGCGGCCATAGTCCGGCTCCTTGCGGTGGGTGGTTCGCCGGTAGGAGTAGAAGCGGGTCTCGTCCGCATAGGTGTCGAGGCCGAGATCGTCGATCGCGGCGATGCCCGCCGCCTGCAGCCGGTGGGCGATGAAGCCGGGCAGGTCGAACTGGGCATGGCCCGGCCGCCCCGCCGCGAAGAACCGCTCGTAGCTCTCGTCCGCGACGCGGAACTGGTCGACGAAGGCCTGGGACACCTCGTAGCTCGGCTGGCGGATGAGCGGGCCGATGGCGGCGTGGATGCGGGCGCGGTCGGCGCCGAGCCCTTCCATGGCGGCGACGGTGGCTTCCAGCACGCCGCCGACGGCGCCCTTCCATCCGGCATGGGCGGCTCCGACCACGCCGGCTTGCGGGTCGGCGAAGAGCACCGGGCCGCAATCGGCGGCGGCGACGCCGCAGGCGATGCCCGGAACCTTCGTCACCACCGCATCGGCGCGCGGCCGGTCGCCGCCATCGTGCGGCGTCTCGGCGACGATCACCTGGGGCGAGTGGATCTGGAAGCAGGAGATCAGGGCGTTTTCGGCGACGCCGAGCGTCTCCGCCATGCGCCGCCGGTTCTCGCGCACCCTGGCACCGTCGTCGTTGGAGCCGAGCCCGGCATTGAGCGAGGCGTAGAGCCCTTCCGACACACCGCCCTCGCGGGTGAAGAAGGCGTGGCGGATGCCGGGCAGGGCGGCGAGGGCAGGGGAGGTGACGAACATGAGGCAAAGCGAAATCTGCTTCGCCCGCCGCTGTCAATCGGCGGCCCTCAGGCGGCCTCGTCTCCCGTCAGCCCGTGCTTCCAGTAGCCGACCGCCATGCACCTGGCGCGGTCGAGGCCCTTCTCGTCGCGCCAATAGGTGCGGATGCGGCGGGCGATCGCCTCTTCCGCGCCGAGCCAGCAGACGACGTCGTCGTGGTCCGGCAGCGCTGCCGCCATCACCGCATCGGCCAGCAGATCGTTGCGGCCGGGCTCGCGCCCCCGCCTGAACAGCCAGAGCAGGGTCACCCCCGCGGGATGGGAGAGGTCCTGCACCTCGGCCTCGTTCTCCACCTCGATCAGGGCCTGGCCGGACGTCTGCGCCGGCAACCGCTCGAGGATCCGCGCCATGGCGGGAATGGCGGTCTCGTCGCCGGCGAGCAGCACATGGGCCGCCGGCCGCATCTCCCGGCCGCCGGGACCCATGACGCCGATCACCGCCCCGGCCCGCGCCGAGGCTGCCCAGTCGGACGCGACGCCCGGCGCCGCGTGCAGGACGAAGTCGATGTCCATCTCGCCCGCCGCGGCGTCGATGCGGCGCATCGTATAGACCCGCTGAACCGGGCGGCGCTCCTCCGGCGGCCAGAGCGGCCGGCCGTTCTTGCCCGGCTTCGGCCATTCCGGCGGATGGACGCCGGCGGGGGGGAAGAGCAGGCGCACGTGCAGGCTGTCGCCCTCGAAACGCCTGAGGTCCTTGCCCGTGAAGGTGATGCGACGCACTTGCGGTGTCACGTCGGCGACCCGCAGCACCGTCAGTTCCCGCAGGCTGGGCAGGACGTCGACGTCGCAGCCGTCGCCGGTCCAGACCACCTCCGGCTTCTCCGCCGCCGCGACCTCCTCGATCTGGCTGCTGAGGACGAATTTCAGCACCGAGAGCCCCTGTTCGGTGCGCGATTCCAGCCTGACGTGCAGCCGGTCGGCCCCAGCTTCCAGGGTTCCGGTCCCCAGTCCGTCGACCAGTTGAATCCGCCCCCGGCCGGCCGCCGCCTCGGTTTCGAAATCGGCCTCTGCGAGCCGGGCGCAGACCGCCGCGACATAGGACTGGCCGGATGTGGTGGGAATGGTGGCCTCGGCCTTCAGCATCGTCATGGGTCCAACCTCTGGGCGCGGCGGGAGCGGCTGGCTGGCGGAAGTCACTCGCTGGCGGGCTGGCGCGACAGCCTCCTCCGGGGAGGCCCGGGAGGCATAGAAAAGTAGACACGTGAAGTCAACAATCAGGTGGGCAGGCGCCGCAGGAGCGGCGGCGAGGAGGCGACGGGAATCGCCTTGAACAGGCTTCCCATTCCCGCCGGTGCCGGATCGATCAGGCGTTCGACGCCGGCGCGGATGGTCTCGAAGGCACCGGGACGTACTTCCGCCAGGCGCTCCGCCCGCTCGCGCAGGCCGAGGGCGAAGAGCAGCGCCCGCTGGGTCACCGGCTCGCCCGCCGCGAGGCCCGCTCCCGTCGACGCCGCCGCGAAGGCCTCGAAGTCCACATGGGCGGTCAGGTCCGCCTCGCCGGGGGCCGTCAGCGGATCGGCGAAGCGATGGCCCCGCACAGCCTGCAATGTCTCGCCGTGGGCGGATCGCGCGTGGCCGTAATCGACGAAGAGGGCGGCGAGGGGAGCCTCGCGTCCGGCGAGCGTCGCCGCGAGTGGGCGGTAGGCCGGGCAGATCTCCACCACCGCCCCGGCCGGCGCCGCGCGCAGGGCGGCGGGGATGACCTCGAGCGGCACGGGGTCGCGGGCCAGCCCGAAGGCGAGCGCACCGTCGACCAGGCCCACCACCCGCTCGCGCCAGCCCTGCGGCGTCATGACGAACTGGCGGATCGGCAGCGCGTCGAGGAATTCGTTGGCGACGAGGATGGCCGGGCCCGCCGGCACGGCGGCGAGGTCCCGATGCCAGGCGCAGGAAACCCCGACCGACGCCAGCGTCTCCTGCTGGCGGGCCGTCAGAACCGGCGAAGTCTCGACCAGATGCACCGAGAGCGCCGCCCGGAAGGCCGGGAGCGCCTGCGCCGCGCGCAGCATGTCCGCCATCAGCGTGCCGCGGCCGGGGCCGAGTTCGACGAGGTTCACCCGCTCCGGCCGTCCCAGGGCCTCCCAGGCCGCCGCCGCCCAGACGCCGATCAACTCGCCGAAGACCTGGCTGATCTCAGGCGCGGTGACGAAATCGCCCGCAGCCCCGAGCGGATCGCGCGTCATGTAATAGCCGTGGCGGGGATGGCCGAGCGCCAGCGCCATGAAGCGGTCGACTGGCAGCGGCCCTTCGGTCCTGATCAGCGCCTCCAGCTCGGTCGCGAGCGCGCTCATGCCGGCAGGCGCCGCGCCCTCAGCACCAGCCACAGTCCCACGGCGACCAGCGGCACCGACAGCAGCTGGCCCATGGTGGCGCCGGCGAACAGGAAGCCGAGCTGCGGGTCCGGCTGGCGGAACAGCTCGCCGAAGGAGCGGGCGAGGCCGTAGCCGATGCCGAAGCAGCCGGCGACGAGGCCGGGGCGCTTCAGGCCGCCGGAACGCGCGATCAGCAGCAGCACGATGAAGAGCAGCAGGCCCTCGGTCAGCGCCTGGTAGATCTGGCTCGGGTGGCGTGGCTCGGGTCCCGCACCGGGGAAGATGATGGCCCAGGGCACGTCGGCGACGCGGCCCCAGAGCTCCGGCTTGATGAAATTGGCCAGCCGCCCCAGCGCGATGCCGATCGGCGCGACGACGGCGGCGAGGTCGATGAGCGGCAGCAGCGGCAGCGAATTGCGGCGCGCGAAGATCAGGAGCCCGACCACCGCCCCGACGATGCCGCCGTGGAAGGCCATGCCGCCCTCCCAGACCGCGAGGACGGCGGCGGGATGCGCGAGGTAGTAGTCGAGGTTGTAGACGAAGACGAAGGCGAGGCGGCCGCCGAGAATGCCGCACAGCGCCGCCCAGACGATGGCGTCGTCGATGACCGCCGGCGCGAAGGGCGCCTTGCCACCGGGCCAGAGCCTGTCGGTCGCGACCAGCCGCTTCGCCAGCCACCAGCCGAACAGGAAGCCGCCGATATAGGCCAGCGCGTACCAGCGGATGGCGATGGGACCGATCTCGATCAGCACCGGGTCGATGACGGGAAAGGGCAGGGCAAGGAGGGCCATGGCGGGGATGTGCCCGCCGCCGCCCGCGAGGTCAAGCCACGCCCGCGCACCCTTGCGCTGGCGCTCCGGCGACCCCATACCCTGACCAGCAGCGGAGATTTCCCATGACCCAGACCAGCGGCCGCATCGCCGACGAATTCGCCAAGCTCATGACCGACGCCGCGGGCTTCGCCCAGGGCATGAAGCGCGAGGCCGACACCTTCGTGAAGACCCAGGCCGAGCGTTTCCTGCGCGACATGGACCTGCCGAGCCGCGAGGAATTCGAGGCGGTGCGCGACATGGCCGTAAAGGCCCGCGAGGAGAACGAGGCCCTCAAGGCGCGCATCGAGGCGCTGGAGGCGCGGCTCTCCGCCGGCTGAACGGCCCTTACTGGTTCGACATCGGCCGGCGCCGCACGTCCGGCCTGAGGTGCCGGAAGGGAATGACGCCGGTGTCGTCCAGCGCGGCGCCGGGCGAGGCCCCGACCACCACCGAATCCGCATAGGGCTGCCAGTCGCCGCGGAAATGCACCGAACTCTTCAGCACCACCACCTTGTAGGCGGTGATGTCGACGCCGAGATGGGTGCAGACCGCCACGCAATGCGGCTGCTGGCGCACCGACCCGACGACGAGGTCGATGCCGCCGATCCTCAGCCTGGCCGACGGGCCCATGTTGATCGGCTGGCCGCCCACCATGGGCCCGGTGCCGGTAAAGCGCCCGTCCGAGACGGCGACCACCTCCGCCTTCGTCGTCAGCGGCTGCTCGCCGGGGCCTGAACCGTTCGCCGCAAAGGTCACCTCGATGGTCGCGCCCTTGCCGGCGGCATGGGCGGCCCCGGCGATCTCGGGTTCGTGGAAGAGCGCCATCAGCGTCTCCTTCGCGCCGCGGTTGATCATGGCGCGCAGGAACCCGGTGGTGATGGAGGAGCCGCCGGCCCCCGGATTGTCCTGGGTATCGGCGATGATGACGGGCTTGGAGGCGAGCGCTGCGCGGGAGAAGGCGAGGGTCACCGCCTCGTCCTGCGGCTTGGCGAGGTGCTCGAGGAAGGCCGCCTCCGAACGCAGCACAGCCTTGAACAGGCGATCGACGGCCTCATCGACGACCCCCTGGTCGGCGCCGTAGCCGATGACGGTGGCGCCCATGTCGAAGATGTCGGCGGAGGGAAAGCCCGGGCAGAGTGAGAGATGCACGCCGGTCTCGGCCTCGATCTCGCCGAGCAGGGCATAGAGCCCCTTCATCGGCTCGATCATCGAGCAGCCCGAGGCGATGGGGATCAGGAACGGCAACTGCCGGAAGGCGCGCGCGGGACGCGGGCCCCACGACACCACCCGGTCGAACCACTCGGCGACGCGCTGGCCCGTCTGCAGCCAGTCGATGTGCGGATAGGTGCGGTAGGCCGACATGAAGCTCGCGTTGTCGACCATCTGCCGCGTGACGTTGGCGTGGAGGTCGAGGGAGGCGACGACCGGCATGTCGGGCCCGACGAGGCGGCGCACGCGGGCGAGCAGTTCCCCCTCGGCATCCTCGATGGTCTCGGTGGTCATGGCGCCGTGCAATTCGAGAAACACGGCGTCGGGCGCGGCATCGGCGATGTCGGCGAGAATGTAGGAGACGGCGCGCTCGAAGACGGCATCCTCCACCCGCCCCGAGGGCTGGGCGAAGGACCACGACAGCGGCACCATCTCGTGCCCCGCCTTTTCGGCGACGCCCATGAAGCCGGCGACGGCGATGTTGAAGGGGCGGAACTTCGTCAGGATCTCGCCGCCGCGGGTGAAGCCCGGCCAGGCGCCTTCCTGGTTGAACATGGCCCAGGGGGTCGGCGCGGGAACGAAGGTGTTGGTCTCGTGCATGAAACCGCCGACGGCAATGCGCATGGGAATGACTTTCCTCTTGGGGCCTGAAGCATCAAAGACGATGGCGCGCGACGCTGCCAGTCGGTCCACGGCATGGCGCCGTCGCGCCCCTGGCCCTTGACGCACAGGCGGGGCAAACCCTTGATGCCGGCAGCCGCTGAAACCATAATGGTTCCATATCGGAGGTTTCTGCGATGGCCACGCTGACGTTGAAGAACATCCCGGATGATCTCTACGAGCGGCTGCGCGAGCGTGCGGCCCTGCATCGCCGTTCGATCAACGGGGAGATGATCCATTGTCTGGAGCAGGCGCTGCAGCCGCGCAGGCTCACGCCGGAGGATCGGTTGCAACGCATCCGGTCCCTGAGGCCCGCCATCGATCCGCAGGCGGTGACCCACGAAGACCTCGTCGCAGCCATCGATGAAGGCCGCCCGTGATCGTCGCCGATACCAACGTCATCGCCTATCTGCTGATTCCCTCGCCTTTCACGGAAATGGCCGAGCAACTCTACACGCAGGACACGGAATGGGTTGCGCCGGCACTCTGGCGGAGCGAGTTCCGCAATGTCCTGTCCCTCTATATGCGGCGCTCTCTGCTGTCGCTGGATCAGGCGGTTGCGCTCCAGGAGGAGGCCGAGGATCTCCTCCGAGGCAACGAGTATGACGTGGTTTCCGCCGACGTTCTGGCGCTCAGCCGGGACAGCGGATGCTCCGCCTATGACTGCGAGTTCGTCGTGCTCGCCCGCTTCCTCGGCGTTCCGCTGGTGACGGCGGACAGGAGGCTAGCCCGGGCTTTCCCGCAGTATGCCCGGCCGCTGGAGACGGCAGCCGGATAGGCAAACGCCGCCGCGGAAACCGCGACGGCGTTGTCATGACGTCGGATCTGACCGATATCCTCAGCCCATGGTGGGGATGACGAAGCTGGCGCCGTCCTTGATGCCCGAGGGCCAGCGGGACGTGACGGTCTTCGTCTTGGTGTAGAAGCGGAAGGCGTCCGGGCCGTGCTGGTTGAGGTCGCCGAAGGACGAGCGCTTCCAGCCGCCGAAGGTGTAATAGGCCAGCGGCACCGGGATCGGCACGTTGATGCCGACCATGCCGACATTCACCTTGGCGGCGAAGTCGCGGGCAGCATCCCCGTCGCGGGTGTAGATGGCGACGCCGTTGCCGTATTCGTGGTCGTTGGCGAGGTCGAGCGCCTCGTTGTAGGTCTTGGCGCGGACCACCGAGAGCACGGGGCCGAAGATCTCTTCCTTGTAGATTCGCATGTCCTTGGTGACGTTGTCGAACAGACAGCCGCCCATGTAGTAGCCGTTCTCGTAGCCCTGCATCTTGAAGCCGCGGCCGTCGACGACGAGCTTGGCGCCTTCCTTCACGCCGATGTCGACATAGCCCTTCACGCGCTCCAGCGCCTGGGCGGTGACGAGCGGCCCGAAATCGACGTCGGCTGCGGTCGACGGTCCGATCTTCAGCGCCTCGACGCGCGGCACCAGCTTGTCCATCAGGCGGTTGGCGGCGTCCTCGCCGACCGGCACGGCGACCGAGATCGCCATGCAGCGCTCGCCGGCCGAGCCGTAGCCGGCACCGATCAGGGCGTCGGCGGCCTGGTCCATGTCGGCATCCGGCATGATGATCATGTGGTTCTTGGCGCCGCCGAAGCACTGCACGCGCTTGCCGGCCGCGCAGCCGCGGGAATAGACATACTCCGCGATCGAGGTCGAGCCGACGAAGCCGACCGCCTTGATGTCCTCGTCGTCGAGGACCGCGTCCACCGCTTCCTTGTCGCCGTTGACGACGTTGAAGATGCCCGGCGGCAGGCCGGCCTCGAGGAAGAGCTCGGCCAGCATCAGCGGCACGCCCGGGTCACGCTCGGAGGGCTTCAGCACGAAGGCGTTGCCGGCGGCGATGGCGGGGCCTGCCTTCCACAGCGGGATCATGGCGGGGAAGTTGAACGGGGTGATGCCGGCGCAGACGCCGAGCGGCTGGCGCATCGAATAGATGTCGATGCCGGGGCCGGCGCCCTCGGTATATTCGCCCTTCATCATCTGCGGCGCGCCGATGGCGAACTCGACCACTTCGAGGCCGCGCTGGATGTCGCCCTTGGCATCGGGAATGGTCTTGCCGTGCTCACGGGCCAGCAGCTCGGCCATCTTATCGTTGTCGCGGGCGCAGAGCTCGAGGAACTTCATGAGCACGCGGGCGCGGCGCTGCGGATTGGTGGCGGCCCAGGCCGGTTGCGCCGCCTTGGCGTTCTCCACCGCCTCGCGCACTTCGGCCTTGGAGGCGAGCGCCACCTTGCCGAAGACCGAGCCGTCCAGCGGCTGGAACACGTCGGCGGTGCGGCCGGACTTGCCGGCGACGTGCTTGCCGCCGATGAAATGACCATAGTTGCGCATGGACGTCGTCTCCCTCGGTACCTGGCTTCGGCGGGCGAAAAGCGTCGCGCCCCGGCCAAGCGTCAGATCGAAATGGACCCGCGCCATCCCTAGAGCGAAGCCATGCGGCAACCAAGCGCCAAGTTGGCGCATGTCTTGTGCGCAAAATGGCGTAAGATGATCGCATGACGCCAAATTGGGATCATGTCCGGGTCTTCCTCGCCGTGGCGCGCGCGCGCCAGTTTCTCGCCGCCGGGCGGGCGCTGTCGCTCGACCACGCGACGGTGGCCCGCCGCATCACGTTGCTGGAGGAACAGCTTGGTACCCAGCTCGTCGCCCGTTCGACGGCCGGCATCGCCCTGACGGTCGCCGGCGAGAAGTTCGTCGCCGCGGCAGAGGCCATGGAAACCGCCTGGCTCGACGCCCAGGCCGACGTCTCGCAAGTCGACCGGGTCATTTCCGGCACGGTGCGCATCGGCGCGCCGGAGGGTTTCGGCGCCCTGTTCCTCAGCGCCCGGCTCGGGCGTCTCGCGGCGCGCCATCCGGACCTCACCATCCAGCTCGTGCCGCTGCAGCGGACCATGTCGCTGTCGAAGCGCGACGCCGACCTTGCCGTGGTCATCGATCCGCCGACGGACGGGCGGCTCACGGTGCGCAAGCTGACCGATTACGGCCTCGGCATGTATGCGACGGAGCGCTACCTCGCCCGGCACGGCACGCCGGAGACGCCGGAGGCGTTGCGCCGCCACCTGCTTGTCACCTCGGTGCAGGACCTGCACTATTCCCAGTCGCTGACCTATTATCCGCCGGCCTTCGACGCGGGACAGCGACGCTTCGAATGCGCCAGCGTCCTCGCCCAGATGGCGGCGGTGAAGGCCGACGTCGGCATCGGCGTGCTCCACGACTATGCCGCGCGCGATGCCGGGGGCCTCACGCGGGTGCTGCCGGAATTGACGATCCGGCGCACCTACCATCTCGTCGCCCATGTCGACACCCGGCGCATCGCCCGCATCGACGAGGCCTATCGGTTCCTCGTGGACGAGGTGGAGGCGGCGGAAGGACTGTTCCTCTGACGGCAGGGCATCAGCCGCCGGGCGCCGGCATGGCGAGGTCGAGCGCCTCGGCGACCCGCGCGCTCGCCGGTCGAGCCAGCACATCCGCCGGCACCCCCACCTGCAGGATGTCGCCGCGGTCGATCACCGCCAGGCGATCGGCGAGACCCGCCGCCTCGTCGAGATCGTGGGTGACGAGCAGGATCGGCACCCGCACCGCGGCGCGGATGGTGGCGAGCTCGGCGTGGAGTTCGCGGCGCACTCGACGGTCCACGGCCGAGAAGGGTTCGTCGAGCAGCAGCACGGCGGGGTCGCGGGCCAGCGCCCGCGCCAGCGCCACGCGCTGCTGCTGGCCGCCGGAGAGCTCGGCGGGATAGCGCCGTTCCAGCCTGTCGAGATGGACGAGGGCGAGGAGCCGGCGCGCCTCGGCCTGCCGCTCCGCCGCGGGACGGTGGCCCATGGCGGCGGTGACGTTGGCGAGCGACGTCATGTGCGGGAAGAGCGCGTAGTGCTGGAAGACGAGGCCGGCGCGCCGCCGGTGCGGCGGCAGGGCGGTGCCGGCGGCGGTGTCGAGCCAGGTCTCGCCGCCGCATACCACCCGGCCAGCCGAAGGGGTGTAGAGCCCGGCGATGGCGCGCAGGATGGTGGTCTTGCCGCTGCCCGAGGGGCCGACGAGGGCAAGCATCTCGGCGGGCGCGCAGGACAGCGTCACGGCGAGCGGAATGGGCGCCGCCTGATGGAGTTCAACCGTCAGCCCCGGCTCATCCATGGCGGCGCACCAGGCGGGCCGAGAGCAGCGAGGTCGTCGCCAGAGCCGCCACCGAGACGGCGACGAGGACAGCCGCCATGGCGTGGGCCGCCGCATCGTCGAAGGCCTGGACGCGGTCGTAGATGGCGATGGAGAGGGTGCGCGTCTCGCCCGGCAGAGACCCGCCGACCATCAGCACCACGCCGAACTCGCCGAGCGTATGGGCGAAGGTGAGAACCATGCCGGTGACGATTCCCGGCCAGGCCAGCGGCAGGTCGATGCGGCGCATGACCGTCAGCGGCGCCATGCCGGAGACGGCGGCAGCCTCCCGAACCTCCCGCGGGATGGCGCGGAAGGCCTGCACCATCGGCTGGATGGCGAAGGGCAGGTTGGCGATGACGGAGGCGATCAGCAGGGCCTCGAAGTGGAAGACGAGCTGGCGGCCGACGAGCGCCTGCCAGATCTGGCCGACGGGCGAGGCGGCCCCGAGCCCCACCAGCAGGTAATAGCCGAGCACGGTCGGCGGCAGCACCAGCGGCAGGGCGATCAGCGCCTCCACCAGACCCTGGGCGCGAAAGGGCCGGAAGGCGAGGCGGCGCGCCACGACGAAACCGATCGGCAGGAGGATGAGGACGGTGGCCGCGCCGAGCTTCAGCGACAGGGAGAGCGCGACCCAGTCCATTCGTCAGGACTCTTCGCCGGCGATGAGGAAGCCGTGGCGCCGGAAGATCACCCGCGCCTCCGGCGTCCGGAGATAGGCGTAGAAGTCGCGCGCCACCGGACCCGCCGTCTTCATCAGCGCCATGCGCTGGCGCAGCGGCAGGTGCCAGTCCGCCGGAACGAGGACGAAGCTGCCGAGCGCCCTGACCTGCGGCGCCAGCACCAGCGAATGGGCGACGAGGCCGCCCTGGGCCGATCCGCTCGTGGCGAAACGCACGGCCTGCGCGATGTCCTCGCCGATGGCGAGCCGGCCCTGCAGCGGCTCCCACAGGCCCTGGCCCTTCAGCACCTGTTCCGCCGCGCGGCCATAGGGCGCATGTTCCGGGCTGGCAATGGCGAAGCGCGTGACCCGGCCGTCCATCAGTGCCGCGCGCAGGTCCGCGAGGGCGGCATCGGCCTTCAGCGGCGAGCCGTGCGGGACGAAGAGCGCGAGGCGCCCCTCGGCATAGACCTCGCCGCGGTCGGCCGCGAGGCCCGCATCGGCGAGCTGGAAGACGAAGCCCTCGTCGGCGGAGAGGAAGAGCTGGAACGGCGCGCCCTGGCGAATCTGCCGGGTGAAGTTGCCGGAGGCGCCATAGACCACCGAGACCTCCTGGCCGGTCGCCTGCCGGAAGGCGACGACGAGTTCGTCCATGGCGGCCTTGACGCTGGCCGCCACGGCGATCTGCGGCGCCTGGCCGAAGGCGGGCGTGACCAGCGCGGCGGCGAGGCCGGCCGCCAGCATCAGGCGGCGGAGAGGGTCGGTGAGGGCCATGGTCGGCTCCAGCGATATTTCCGTACGGCTATATCGCGTCGGAGCGCGGCTCCTGTCAATCGCCGTCCCGGCGCAGCAGCCCCACCAGGGTCGCCGTCTCGGCGGCCGATCCCGTCCTCAGCTTGTCCTCCATGGCGCGGAAGGCGGCGAGCACGGTGCGGCCGGCCTCCGTCAGCTCGGCGCCGCCGCCGTCCCGTCCGCCCTTGGAAGAAGCGACGAGCGGTGCGGCGAACATGGCATTCATCGCCTCCACCAGCAGCCAGGCGCGCTTGTAGCTCATGCCCATGCGGCGCCCGGCCGCAGCGATGGAGCCGGTGTCGCGGATCCCCTCCAGCAGGTCGGCCTTGCCCGGTCCGAGCCTCAGTCCGGGGGCGAAATCGACGCGCAGGGTGATGAGCGGAGCGCTGGCCACGTGGGTCCCATCGGTGCGGCGGAGGAGGCCGCAGCCTAGCCACGGCGAAGCTAACTGTCAGCCGGAAGGAAAAGAGCCCGGCGCCCACGGGGGCGGACCCGTGGAGGCCGGGCTCCCGTGCCCCCGCGCGCCGTCGAGGCCGCGCAGGGACGCGTTCGCTATTCCGCGGCGACGCGGATGGGGCGCGGCGCCTCGCCCGGGGGCGAAGCGTCGGCGGGCAGCAGCAGCGGCGGTGCGCCGTGTCCGCCATGGCCCGCATGGGCCTCGTCCGTTTCGTCGGAGGGGCCGACGAAACGGCCGAAGATCCAGCCGAAGAAGCGGCCGACGTCATCCATCACCGTATAGAACGACGGCACGAAGACGAGGCTGAGCACGGTCGAGACCAGGAGGCCGCCGATCACCGCGATGGCCATCGGCGCGCGGAACTCGCCGCCGTCGCCGGCGCCGAGGGCCGGCGGGATCATGCCGGCGCCCATGGCGAGGGTGGTCATGATGATCGGGCGGGCGCGCTTGCGGCCGGCGTCGAGAATGGCCTCGCGGCGGCTCATGCCCTCACGCGTCTTCTCCACCGCGAAATCGACCAGCATGATCGCGTTCTTGGTGACGATGCCCATCAGCATGAGGATGCCGATGACCACCGGCATGGAGATGGCGTTGTTGGTGAGCAGCAGGGCGATGATGACGCCGCCGAGGGAGAGCGGCAGCGACATCAGGATGGTCAGCGGCTGGAACACCGAGTGGAACAGCAGCACGAGCACTCCGAGCACCATCAGCAGGCCCGTGCCCATGGCCATGGCGAAGCCCTGGAACACCTCCTCCATCACCTCCGCGTCGCCGCCGCGCTGGAACGAGACGCCGGCGGGCAGGTTGCGCGCGGCCGGAAGGGCGAAGACCTTTTCCAGGGCCGGGCCGATCTCCAGCCCGCCGCCGAGGTCGGTGCCGATATTGACGCGGCGCACCCGGTTGTAGCGTTCGATGGAGGAGGGGCCCTGGCCGAAGGTGATGTCGGCGACGGCCGTCAGCGGCACCTGCTGGCCCGACGGCGTCGTCACCGTCAGCGCCGAGAGGATGTCGAGCCTGGCGCGCGCGTCCGTGTCGAGCTGCACGCGGATCGGGACGAGCCGGTCGCCGGCATTGAACTTGGCGAGGTTCGCCGCCACGTCGCCGATCGTGGCGATGCGCACCGCTTCGGAGATCTGGTCGGTGGTGATGCCGTAGCGCGCGGCTTCGTCGGTCTTCGGAACGATGCGGATTTCCGGCCGGTCGAGGCCCGCCGTGGCCGCGACGTTCACGAAGCCGGGGATCTGGCGCATCTCCGCTTCGAGATTGGCCACCGCTTTCGACAGGTTCGCCGCGTCGTTGCCGCGCACGATGATGGAGAGCTCCCGCTCGCCGCGATCGTTGACGTACCAGGCGCGGATGTCCGGGATCTGGGTGAAGAGCGGCGAGGTCGCCTGCTGGATCTGGCGCTGCTTGCGCTCGCGCTTCGACTTGTGGACCAGTCGGACGATCACCGTGGCGCGTCGGATCTCCAGCGTTCCCACCGGGTTCGAGCCGCCGATGACGAGGACGGATTCCACCTCCGGCGTCTTCTCGCGGATCAGCTTGGCGAGCTGGTCGGAGCGCGCCCGCGTGTCCTCCAGCGTCGAGCCCGGCGGCAGCTCCATGGAGATGACGAAGCGCGCCTCGTCGGGGAAGGGGATGAAGCCGGTGGGCAGGAACTTCACCGCCCAGATCGACACCGCGAAGACGCCGATGCCGGCGAGCAGCGTCAGGTAGCGGAAGCGGATCGTTCCCGACAAAAAGCGCAGATAGCTCCGCATCAGGATGCCGTCCTTCGGCTCCTTGTGCGCGTGCGGCCTGAGGAAATAGGCCGCCAGCATGGGCGTGATCAGTCGGGCCACCAGCAGCGAGAACAGCACGGCGATGGCGACGACGAGGCCGAACTGCTTGAAGTACTGGCCGGCGATGCCGCCCATGAACGACACCGGCGCGAAGACGGCGACGATGGTCAGCGAGATGGCGATGACGGCGAGGCCGATCTCGTCCGCCGCCTCCATGGAGGCGCGGTAGGGCGACTTGCCCATCTTCATGTGTCTGACGATGTTCTCGATCTCGACGATGGCGTCGTCGACCAGGATGCCGGTCACCAGGATGATGGCCAGCAGCGAGACGAGGTTCATCGAGAAGCCCATCATGTCGATCACCCAGAAGGTCGGGATGATCGACAGCGGCAGCGCCACGGCGGAGATGAGCGTGGCGCGGAAATCGCGCAGGAACAGGAAGACGACGATGACGGTGAGGCCGGCGCCCTCCAGCAGCATGGTCATGGCCGAGGTGTGGTTGCCGGCCGTGTAGTTCACCGAGTTGTCGATCTCGGTAAAGGTGATGCTGGGATGGGCGGCCCGCAGTTCATTGATCTTGGCGCGGGCCAGCGCCGCGACCCGCACGTCGGAGGCGCCCTTCGAGCGGAAGACCTGGAAGGCGACCGTCGGGATTTCGCCGTTGAGGCGTGTGAAGCTCTTCGGTTCCTCGTAGAGATCGGTGACCGTGCCGAGGTCGGAGAGCACCACCTCTCGCCCGGCGGGGAGCACGATGCGGGTGGAGGCGAGTTCCTCCACCGTCTGCGCGCCCGCCAGCGTGCGGATCGACTGCTGCTGGCCGCCAATGTCGCCCTGGCCGCCGGCGAGGTCGACATTGGTGGCGCGAAGCTGGCGGTTGACGTCGCCCGCGGTGATGCCGAGGGCCATCAGCCGGTTGGGATCGAGCGCGACGCGGATCTCGCGCAGCACGCCGCCGTTGCGGCTGATGCGGCCGATGCCGCGCAGGCCCTGCAGCTCGCGCTTCACCGTGTCGTCGACGAACCAGGAGAGCTGCTCGAGGGTCTTGGCGGGGGCAGCGACGGCCACCGTCATGATGGCCTGATTCTCGATGTCGAGCCGCTCGATGATCGGCTCGTCGATGTTGCGCGGCAGATCGGCGCGGATCTTGGCGATGGCGTCCTTGACGTCATTCAGCGCCCGGTCGGTGTTCACCTCGAGGCGGAACTCCACCACCGTCGACGACTGGCCGTCGGTGAGGTTGGAGATGACGTTCTTGACGCCGGTGATGTTGGCGACCGCGTCCTCGACGCGCTTGGAGATCTGGCTCTCGAGCTCGGCCGGCGCGGCGCCCGCCTGGGTCACCCGCACCTGGATGAGCGGCACGTCGATGTTGGGAAAGCGCGTGATCGGCAGGTTGTTGTAGCTCATCCAGCCGAGGAAGCAGAGCACGATGAACAGCACGATCGAGGGGACCGGCTGCCGGATCGAATAGGCGGAGATGTTGAAGGACGACATGGCCCGCCTCCTCAGCGCTGCACGGCCGCGACCGGGGTCACCCGGTCGCCGTTGCGCACGAAGCTGCCCGAAACCGAGACCACCTCCTCGCCCTCGGCGAGGCCGTCGCGGATCTCGACCCGCCCCTGGGCGCGCAGGCCCGGCACCACGGTCCGCGTCTCCACGACGCCGTTCTTCACCACCTGGACGGTCGTGGTCGGCCCGAACATCACCGCCGACAGCGGCACGGTGAGGCCGGTGGAGCGCGCCACCTCGACGGTCGCACGGCCGAAGGCGCCGAGCGGCGGGCGCTCGTCGGCGGTCAGGGTGACGCGGACACGGCCGAGCCGGTTTGTGCGGTTCACCTCCGGCGCGACCAGACGGACGGTGCCGGCGAAGGGCTTATCGTAGCCCGCCGCCTCGATCGTCGCCGGTTGGCCGGGACGCATGCGGGCCAGCGTCGTCTCCGGCACGTCGGCCTCGAGCTCGACCTCGGAGTCGGCGATGATGCGGAAGAGCGGATCGCCGGCCGCGGCGGCCAGAGCGCCGAGGCGTGCCGTGCGGCGGGAGATGGTGCCGCCGACCCTGGCCTTGATCTCGGTGCGCGCGATGCGCAGCTCGATGTCGCGGCGCTGGGCCCGGGCGAGCACGAGGTCGGCCTCGGCGAGTGCGAGGGCGTTGGTCGCGGATTCGACCCGCGCCCCGGCGCTGCGGGCGGCGCTCGTCCGCTGGTCGAGCGCATCCGCGGTGGATGCGCCGCTGCGCTGGAGCTGCTGGGTGCGCTCGAGCTGCTGCTGGGCGAGGGTGCGGGCGGCCGTCGCTTCGGTGATCTGCGCCCGCGCCTGGGCGATCGCGGCCTCGGCGCGGCTGATCTGGGCGGCGTTCTGCGCGAGCTGGACGTCGAGCATCTCGCGGTTGAGGCGGGCGAGCACCTGGCCGGCGACGACCTTGTTTCCCTCCTCGGCGAGGATCTCGACGATGGTCAGGCCGTCGACCTCCGGCGAGACCATGACCTCGTCGCGGGCGACGAAGGAGCCGGTGACGATGACGGTCTCGCGCAGCTCGGTGCGTGCGGCCGCCGCGACCGTGATGGCGGGCGCGACCGTCTGGGCACCTGCGGCGCCGGCGAGGGCGCCGGCCAGAATGCCGGCGAGAACGAGGGAGCGGACAGGGGCGGTCATGGGGTGTTCAGCCTATCGTCGGCCGGCGTGGCGGGTGGCAGCAGCATGGAACGCAGGATGGAAAACATCAGCGCGACATGGGGCTCGGGGTCGAAACGGGTGTCGCGGGCGCGCCGCAGCATGAGGCCGTCGGCGAAGGTGATGAGGAACTGCACGGCACGTTCGAGGTCGGCGTCGGGATGGGTCTGTCCGCGGTCGCGGGCCATATCCAGCGCGAATCGCATTTTCGCTTCGATGAAGGCGTCGATCTTCTTACGCAGGTCGCCGATCTGCGGATTTCGGGTCGCCTCCGACATGATCTCGACCCAGAGCTGGCAGCTCTCCCTGGGCTCCTCGATCATGTGGAAGCGGGCGAGGGCCTCAAAGGCGGCCCAGATGTCCGGAGCCTGGGCGAGGGCTGCGAAACCATCGCCCACCTCGGCGAAGTCCCGCTCGCACAGGCCTTCGATCATCGCCTCCTTGGAGGGGAAGTAGCGATAGAGGTTGCCCGGGCTCATGCCGGCCTCGGCGCAAATCTCGCTCATCGACGTGCCGTGGAAGCCGGAGCGCACGAAACAGCGCTCGGCGGCATCGAGAATGGCCGTCTTGCGGTCGATGCGTTGGGCAGTGTCGATCCGCGGCATGGCGACGGGTGTCCTCGGGGCAGGGAACTCCATAAAACAGGGCGAAACGCACTGCAACAAAAAAGAGAATGAACATTCATTTTTATGAGACCGCCCGTAAGGCAGTGCCCCTTGGGCCTGCCGCCTGACCAACGCCTCAACGCGCCGTTCGGCCGGCGTTCATCGGAGGAACACGGTCGCAGCGAAATGGCGTCTTGCATGCGCCATCAACGGGTGGTGACCTCGCATGGTCGGCAGGGAACGGCGCAGCCTTGCGAGGCCCCTGGACCCGACCCCAAGGAAGGACACGTCCATGCTCAAGACCCTGATGCTCGCCGCTTCCCTCGCGCTCGCCGGCACCGCCGCCATGGCGCAGACCGCGACCCAGCCGGCCACCCGCCCGGCCGCGCCGGCGACGACCCCGGCTCCGGCGGCCACGACGCCGGCCGCCGCCCTCATCGACATCAATTCGGCCACCGAGGCCGAGCTGCGCGTGCTGCCGGGCATCGGCGAGGTCCGCGCCAAGGCGATCATCGCCGGCCGCCCCTATCGCGGCAAGGACGAGCTCGTCCGCAAGAACATCATCCCGCAGGGGGTCTATGACGGCATCCAGGCGCGCATCATCGCCCGCCAGCGCTGACCGGCCGGCAGGACGCCGTCCGCCCCGGAAGTGGCGGGCGGCGTCACCGGATCAGCGTCTCAGAGGGAGCACTCGCGGATCAGCCCCGCGAGGAAGGCGTCGCATTTGGTGAGTTCGGACACCTCGATCCACTCGTCGGGCTGGTGCGCCTGGGCGATGTCGCCGGGCCCGCAGATGACGGTGGAGATGCCGGCCGCCTGGAACAGCCCGGCCTCGGCGCCGTAGGGCACGACCTGGATGCCGTTGTCGCCGGTCAGCCGGCGGGCGATGCGCTCGGCCTCGCCGTCCTCCTCGCGCACCAGCGGCTCGCCGCCGACCCGCCAGGTGATGTTGACCCCGGCGTCGGGGTGGACGGCCTTCATCGCCGGTTCGATCTCGCGCCGGACGAAATCCTCGTATTCCCTGAGGTAGCGCATGCCGTCGTCGCCCGGCACCACCCGGATTCCGGTGACGAAATGGCAGTCGAGGGCGGTGATGTTGTGGGCGGTGCCGCCCGACAGCGTGCCGACATGCAGCATCGTCCAGCCGGGATCGAAATAGGGCGCGCCGCCGCTCGCCTCCGCCTCAGCCTTGTTCTTCAGGTCGCGCTCCTCCATCCAGGTGACCAGGCGTGCCGCGACGAAGATCGCCGAGACGCCGGCATAGCGGTTGGAGGAATGCACCTCGTGGCCGCGCACATGGGTGTCGATGCGCATGTAGCCCTTGTGGCCGGTGACCACCTTCATCCGGCTCGGCTCACCGACGATGCAGACGGAGGGCCGCGTCCAGTCCTTGCCGAGCCGCTCGATGACGGCGCGGGCGCCGTCCATGCGGATCTCCTCGTCGGCGGTCAGGCAGATGTGGATGGGCCGCTTCAGGTCGGCGGCGACCATGGCCGGCACGGCCGCCAGCACGCAGGCGTCGAAGCCCTTCATGTCGCAGGCGCCGCGGCCGTAGAGCCGGTCGCCCTTAGGGGTCAGGGTGAAGGGGTCGCTCGTCCAGGGTTGGCCCTCCACCGGCACCACGTCGAGATGGCCGGAGAGCACCACGCCGCCGTCGATACGCGGGCCGATCGTCGCCCAGATGTTGGCGTTCCGCCCGTCCGGCTGGGGGATCACCTCGTAGGCGACGCCGTGCGCCATCAGGTACTCGCCGATGAAGGCGACGAGGTCGAGGTTGCTGGCGTCGGACACCGAGGGAAAGCCGACGAGGCGGTCGAGGAGTTCGATGCTGGTGAGGTTCATGTCACCGAGGGAGCCGACAGCAGCCATGCGCGTCAAGAGCACCCGATCGCATGGCAGCCCGGTTGACCGCCGCTCCCGCCTTCGGTTCTGTGGGTCTTTCTCCCCAGGGACGCATCAATGCCCATCGTGAACCGGATCGCCGGGCTGCATGACGAAGCCACCGCGTGGCGCCGCGACTTTCACCAGCATCCCGAACTGCTCTTCGACCTGCCCCGCACCTCCGCCATCGTCGCCGACAAGCTGCGCGAGTTCGGCTGCGACGAGGTCGTGACCGGCATCGGCCGCACCGGCGTCGTCGGCCTCATCCGCGGCGCGAAGACGACGTCGGGCAGGGTGATCGGCCTGCGCTCCGACATGGACGCCCTGCCGCTCACCGAGATCACCGGCCTTCCCCATGCCTCCACCGTGCCGGGCAAGATGCACGCCTGCGGCCATGACGGCCACATGGCCATGCTGCTGGGTGCGGCGAAATACCTCGCCGAGACCCGCAATTTCGACGGCACCGTCGCGCTGATCTTCCAGCCGGCGGAGGAGGGCGGCGGCGGCGCCCGCGAAATGGTGGCCGAGGGCCTGATGGATCGCTTCGGCATCCAGGAGGTCTACGGCATGCACAACAACATCGACCCTGCCGGCACCCTCTCGGTGCGCGCCGGGCCGACCAGCGCCGCCGCCGACCGCATCCACATCCTCGTCGAGGGCAGGGGCGGCCATGCCGCCAAGCCTCATCTCGCCGTCGACACCGTGCTCGTCGCCGCCCAGATCGTCATCGCCGTGCAGTCGGTCGTCGCCCGCAGCATCGACCCGCTGGGATCGGCCGTCGTCTCCATCTGCGCCTTCAATGCCGGCCACGCCAACAACGTCATCCCGCAGACGGCGGAACTGCGCGGCACGGTGCGCACCCTCACCAAGGACATCCAGGCGCTCGTCGAGCAGCGTCTACGCGAGGTCGTCGAGAAGACCGCCGAGAGCTACGGCGCCACCGCGACCTTCACCTACACCTACGGCTGCCCCATGGTGGTGAACCACGCCGCCGAGGCCGAATACGCCGCCGCCGTCGCCGCCTCCATCGTCGGGGCGGAGAACGTCCGCCGCGACAAGCCGCCGACCATGGGATCGGAGGACTTCTCCTTCATGCTCGAGGAGCGTCCCGGCTGCATGATCGGCATCGGCCAGGGCGGCGAGTTCGGCGTCCATCACCCGGCCTATGACTTCAACGACGAGATTCTGCCCATCGGCATGAGCTACTGGGCCCGGCTCGTCGAAACCCGCATGCCCGCCTGAGGCCGGAGGCTGCCCTTGCCGATCGTCAACAGGATCGCCGCGCTGCACGAGGAGGCGACGGCCTGGCGGCGGGACTTCCACCGCCGTCCCGAGCTCAACTTCGACCTGCCGCGCACCGCCGCCCTCGTGGCCGAGAGGCTCCGGGCCTTCGGCTGCGACGAGGTGATCACCGGCATCGGCCGCTCGGGCGTCGTCGGCGTGATCCGCGGCGCGCGCACCAGCTCGGGACGGGTGATCGGCCTGCGGTCCGACATGGACGCGCTGCCCATCCACGAGACCAGCGGCGTGCCCCACGCTTCCGCCGTGCCGGGCCGGATGCACGCCTGCGGCCATGACGGGCACATGGCCATGCTCCTCGGCGCCGGCAAATATCTCGCCGAGACCCGCAATTTCGACGGCACCGCCGTGCTGATCTTCCAGCCGGACGAGGAGGGCGGCCACGGTGCCCGCGCCATGGTCGCCGACGCCCTGATGGAGCGCTTCGGCATCGACGAGGTCTATGGCATGCACAACAGCCAGGACCCCGTCGGCACCATCCAGGTCATCACGGGGGCGGCGAGCGCCGCCGTGGACTGGATCGACATCCGCGTCGAAGGGAAGGGCGGCCACGCCGCAAAGCCCCATGTGGCGGTGGACACGG
The DNA here is from genome assembly GCF_003008515.1 of Phreatobacter cathodiphilus. NCBI lineage: Bacteria > Pseudomonadati > Pseudomonadota > Alphaproteobacteria > Hyphomicrobiales > Phreatobacteraceae > Phreatobacter > Phreatobacter cathodiphilus. The sequence continues at coordinate 1,403,653 of NZ_CP027668.1, forward strand.
TGCTGGTGGCGGCGCAGATCGTCATCGCCGCCCAGTCGGTGGTCGCCCGCGCCGTCGACCCGCTCGGCAGCGCCGTGCTGTCTCTCTGCGCGGTGGAGAGCGGGGCGGCCGACAACGTCATTCCCCATACGGCGGTCCTGCGCGGCACGGTGCGCACCCTGTCGAGGCAGGTTCAGGACCTCGTGGAGCGGCGGCTGCGCCAGGTGGTGGAGGCGACCGCCGCCGCCTATGGCGCCACCGCCACCCTGACCTACGACCGTGCCTGCCCGAGCGTCGTGAACACGCCGGCGGAAAGCGCCGCCGCGGCTGTCGCCGCCGCCGCCGTCCTGGGTGAGGGCGGCGTCCAGCGCGATGTCGAGCCGCCCATGGGTGGCGAAGACTTCGCGTTCATGCTCGAAGAGCGGCCGGGCTGCATGATCGGCATCGGTCAGGGCGGCGCTTTCGGCCTGCACCACCCGTCCTACGACTTCAACGACGAGATTCTTCCCATCGGCATGAGCTATTGGGCCAAACTCGTCGAGACACGCCTGCCGGCCTGACCGGCGTCATTCTTCCCGGAGACCACCATGCCCATCGTCAACCGCATTTCCGCCCTCCACGACGAAGTCACCGCCTGGCGCCGCGACCTCCACGAGCACCCCGAACTGCAGTTCGACGTGCATCGCACCGCCGGCATCGTCGCCGACAAGCTGCGCAAATTCGGCTGCGACGAGGTGGTCACCGGCATCGGCCAGACCGGCGTCGTCGGCATCATCAAGGGCCGGAATACCGCGTCGGGCAAGGTGATCGGCCTTCGCGCCGACATGGATGCCCTGCCGCTCAGCGAGATCACTGGCCTGCCGCACGCCTCGAAGGTTCCGGGCAAGATGCACGCCTGCGGCCATGACGGTCACACCGCCATGCTGCTGGGCGCCGCCAAGTACCTCGCCGAGACCCGCAATTTCGACGGCACGGTCGCCGTCATCTTCCAGCCTGCCGAGGAGGGCGGCGGCGGTGGCCGGGAAATGGTCAATGACGGCATGATGGATCGCTTCGGAATCCAGGAGGTCTACGGCATGCACAATGCGCCGGGCCTGCCCGTCGGCAGGTTCGCCCTGCGCGCCGGCCCACTCATGGCCGCCGCCGACCGCATCCAGATCGACGTCGAGGGCAAGGGCGGCCATGCCGCGCGGCCGCACCAGTCGATCGACACGATCCTGATCGCGTCGCAGATCGTCAATGCGGTGCAGTCCATCGTCTCGCGCAACGTCGATCCGCTCGGCAATGCCGTGGTCTCCATCTGCGCCTTCAACGCCGGCTTCACCGACAACGTCATTCCGCAGACGGCCACGCTGCTCGGCACGGTTCGCACGCTGACCCCGGAAATGCGCGACTTCGTCGAGAAGCGCCTGCACGCCATCGTCGAGGGCACGGCGGCGGTCTATGGCGGCAAAGCCAAGCTCACCTACTACCGCGACTACCCGGTGACGCGGAACCACGCCGAGAACGCCGTCTTCGCCGGCGACGCGGCCGCTTCCGTGGTCGGCGAGGAGGGCGTCAATCGCGACACCGTGCCGGTGATGGGCGGCGAGGACTTCTCCTTCATGCTGGAGGCCCGCCCCGGCGCCTTCATCTTCATCGGCCAGGGCGACACGGCCTCCGTCCACCACCCGGCCTACGACTTCAATGACGAGATCATCCCGATCGGCATGAGCTACTGGGCCAAGCTCGTCGAGAGCCGCCTCGCGGCCTGAGCCCCGAAAAGGGCAGGGGCGCCTCCCGTTTGCGGAAGGCGCCCCAGCCTGTTCTGCTGGATGTGGAAGGGGGCGTGAGTCTCGCCTCAGGCCGGCCAGCGCGAGGCCTTGGAGACGAGGAAGTCGCGGAACACCTGCACGCGGGCGACCGACTTCAGCTCCTCCGGATAGACGAACCAGGCGTCGAGCACCGGCATCTCCTCGTCGTCGAGGATCTGCACCAGGCCCGAGCCGTCGCGGATGAGATAGTCCGGCAGGACGGCGATGCCGATGCCGTTCTCCACCGCCGCCACCAGGCCGGAAATGTTGTTGATCGTCATGGCGAAGGAGCGCGGCGCCATGCCGTTGCGCCCCGCCGTCGACAGCCACGTGACGTTCTGCATGTAGTTCGGCGCCCGCCCGCCGAAGGCGAGGATGCGGTGGCCGTCCAGCTCCGTCGCGCTCTTCGGCGAGCCGTGGCGCTTCAGGTAGTCGGACGAGGCGAAGGCGTGGAACTTGATCTGGAAGAGCTTGCGCTGGATCAGGTCCGGCTGCACCGGCTGTCGCACGCGGATGCCCACATCAGCCTCGCGCATCGACAGGTCGAGCTCCTCGTCGGTGAGGATCATCTTGATCTGGATGTCGGGATAGAGCTCCAGGAATTCGCCGAGCCGCGGGGCGAGCCAGGCGGTGCCGAGCCCGACCGTGGTCGTCACCTTCAGCTCGCCGTTCGGCCGTTCCTTCGAATCCGTCAGCTTGATCTTGGCGCTCTCGAGCTTCATCAGCACGTCTTGCGCCGTGTGGTAGAGAAGCTCGCCCTGCTCGGTGAGGACGAGGCCGCGGGCATGGCGGTGGAAGAGGGGGACCTTCAGGTCCTGTTCCAGCGACGAAACCTGGCGTGAGACCGCCGACTGCGACAGCCCCAGCGTATCGGCCGCGTGGGTGAAGCTTCCCGCTGCCGCGGCGGCATGGAAAATCCTCAGCTTGTCCCAGTCCATCGGTCTCTCCCGGAGCCGGCTGCTCTGTCCGTCTTATTCGGCGGCTTGGCGGATCGTCGCGTGGTGGGCGAGAAACCGTTCGGCTTCGAGGGCGGCCATGCATCCCATGCCGGCGGCGGTGACCGCCTGGCGGTAGGTGTCGTCTGTGACGTCGCCGGCGGCGAAGACGCCGGGAACGTCGGTGGCGGTGGAATCGGGGGCGGTCCACAGATAGCCCGACGGCTTCTTGCGGAGCTGGCCCTCGAAGAGTTCGACGGCCGGGGCATGGCCGATGGCGATGAAGACGCCGTCGACGGGGCGCTCCTCGGTCTCGCCGGTCTTGACGTTCTTCAGACGCACGCGGGTGACCGCGGCGGGATCGTCACGGCCGATGACCTCGTCCAGCGCGCTGTCCCACACCACCTCGATCTTGGGATGAGCGAAGAGGCGCTCCTGCAGGATGCGCTCGGCCTTGAAGGAGTCGCGACGGTGGACCACCGTCACCTTCGAGGCGAAATTGGTCAGGAAAAGCGCTTCCTCGACCGCGGTGTTACCGCCGCCGACGACCAGCACCTCCTTGTTGCGGTAGAAGAAGCCGTCGCAGGTGGCGCAGGCCGAAACGCCGAAGCCGCGGAACTTCTGCTCGGACGGCAGGTCCAGCCACTTCGCCTGGGCGCCGGTGCAGATGATCAGCGAGTCCGCCTCGTAGACGTCGCCGGACTCGCAGGTGATGCGGAACGGACGCTGCTTGAGGTCGACCGCGGAGACATGGTCGGAGACGATGCGGGTGCCGACATGGGCCGCCTGCTTCTCCATCTGCTCCATGAGCCAGGGGCCCTGGATCACGTCCGCGAAGCCGGGATAGTTCTCGACGTCGGTGGTGATGGTGAGCTGGCCGCCGGGCTGGATGCCCTGGATCAGCACGGGCTTCAGCATGGCGCGGGCGGCATAGATCGCGGCGGTATAGCCGGCCGGTCCCGAACCGATGATGACGACGCGCTCGTGATGGATGCCCATGATGTCCGGCCGCGGGATGTGGGTGAAAATGTTCCCTGCGGGCCGGCAATTTGGAACAGCTATGCGCATGGCGCAAGGCTCATTCCTGCCGCTTCTTCATATTGTCAACGAAATGCGTTGATGGAAACCGTCACAAAAGTGAATGGGATGCATCGCATGGCGATACCGTGGGGGCGTTCCGCGATGCATCCCGACTGGTTCAGGCCGCCTTCCCGGTGATCATCCGGATGAACTTCTTGAAGCGGCTGGAGCGGGCGTGACGGCCCTGTTCATGGTCCACCACGGACTGGCTGGTGACCCAGTTCATCTGGATGGCCCGCCGCTTGCCGGTAAAGGGCTCATGGCCGTGCCAGGAGGTGTCCGAGCGCTTGAACACCAGAAGCGTGCCGCCGTCGGGCGGAATCTCGGCGGCGTAGTCGTTGAGGTCGGTGCCGTTGTTGAGCACCCGCAGCCGGCCGCCGTCCGAGTCCCACGCGTCGTTCATGTAGAGCAGGACCGTGATGATCTTGGTCTCGGAATCGGTGTGGATCTTGCCGTCCGTCGCCCGGGTGAAGCCGCGCACCGTGTACATGGTCGGCCGGCCCGTGAGGTCGATGCCGAACTTGTCCTCGATCGCCTTGCGGAACGGCTCCTGGTCCAGTTCCTCCATCAGCGCCTTGAAGTCCCCGCGGATGTCGAGCACCGAGGGCGGATGGGAGCCGGGGCCGGGCACGTCCGGATAGTCCTTGAGGACGTCCTGGAGCCGGTCGGCCCGGACGAAATTGGGGACCACCAGATAGTCGTAGGGGACGGTCTCCAGCGGCGTGGCGCGCAGGCGCTCAATATCGATAAAGCTCATCAGGGCCTCGCAGGGGCTTGCAATGCGTCGTCTATATGGCCGGGACCGGGGGCATGTCCACGCGCGCGCCGATGCCGGGAGCACCGCCTCGCGATCCTGTCGTGCGCGCCCGATGCGGCGAAATTTTGTTGCGTGCGAGGGGGTGCTGGGCTATCCGGCTGATACCGCGCCGCAACCTGCCGCCACAGTGGAGACGTGCCCCGTGAAGGCCCGCCTGGACGCCATCGACTGGAAGATTCTCAGGGAGCTCCAGGCCGACGGGCGCATGACCAACGTGGAGCTGGCGAGCCGCGTCGGGATTTCGGCGCCGCCCTGTCTCAGGCGCGTGCGCGCCCTCGAGGAGATGGGGGTCATCCGCGGCTATCGCGCGCTCCTCGCCAGCGAGAAGCTCGGCTACGGCGTCACCGTCTTCGCCATGGTGCATCTGGCCAGCCAGGCCGAGGCCGACCTCCACGCCTTCGCCGAGAAGGTGCGCCACTGGCCGGTCATCCGCGAGTGCCACACGGTGTCGGGCGATTTCGACTTCGTGATGAAATGCGTCGCCCCCGACCTCGCCAGCTTCCAGCATTTCGTCTCCGACCTCACCGCGACCCCCAACGTACGCAACGTGCGCACCGTGCTCACCCTCGGCCAGGTGAAGGACGAGGCGGCGGTTCCCCTCGAGATCGCGCCGGCCGACTGACGCGCGGCCGGGCAGGGGACCATGACATGGATGGCATGATGACGACGACCCTGGGCGAACCCGGCGAGCGGCTGACCATCGCCCTTGCCGACGGCGTCATGTCCGGCCTGCGCTGGGGGCCCGAGCGCATGCCGCCGGACCTCCTCTTCCTCCACGCCAACGGCTTCAACGCCGCGACCTACGGTCCGCTGCTGGCGCCCCTCGCGGCGGACCGCAGCATCATTGCTCTCGACATGCGCGGCCACGGCCTCTCCGAGCTGCCTGCCGACCCGGCGCGGATGACCAACTGGGACGCCTATGCCGACGACCTCGTCGCGGTCCTCGACCGTATCGTGCCGGAGGGCGCCCGCCCGCCGGTCCTCGCCGGTCATTCCATGGGCTCGGTCGCTGCCCTGCTCACCGCCGTGCGCCGGCCGGCCCGGGTCCGCTCCCTCCTTCTGCTCGATCCGGTGATGATGCATCCCTGGTTCTGGCTCTTCGCGCGCACGCCCTGGGGCGCCGCCCGCATGCGCCGCTTCGACCTCGCCGTCGGCGCGGCCAAGCGCCGCGCCGTGTTCCCCTCCAAGGCGGAGGCGGTGGCAACCTATCGCACGCGCAAGACCTTCGCCTCCTGGCAGCCTGGCTTCCTCGAGGGCTATGTCGAGGGCGGATTCGTGGAGGATCCCGACGGGGTGCGTCTCGCCTGCGCGCCCGCGTGGGAGGCGGCCAATTTCGCCACGCAGACCCAGAACCCCTGGGGCGCGCTCGCCCGCGTGCGCGTGCCCGTGACCGTCCTCGCCGGGAGCAACCGCTCGACCGTCTATGGCGGGGCCGCGCGGATCGCGCGCGTCGCCCCGCATGCGCGCGTGGAGACCCTTCCCGACACCACCCACTTCTTCCCCATGGAGCGCCCGGACCGCGTCCGGCAGGTTCTGACGGAGACGCTCGCGCAGTCGTGATCGGCCGTGGGCGATCGTGATCGCGTTGTGGAAACTTTAGCCATGATTAGCGCGTAGGAAGCAGGACGTCGACCGTGCAGCCGTGCAGTCTTCCGCCGTTCCCCGCTCAACTCCGGTTTCCATGCCCGCTCCGCTGTCCTTCGGCTCCTGGTTCTGGCTCGGCGCCTCGCCCGCCTCGGCGGTGCGGGTCGAGCGGGACGTGCGCGTCGACGTGTTCCGCGGCCTCTCCCTGCTGATCATCTTCGTCGATCACGTGGCCGGCAACGTGCTGACCCGCGTCACCCCGACCTCCATGGGCTTTTCGGACGCGGCGGAATATTTCGTCCTGCTCGCCGGCTTCTCCGCGGCGCTCGCCTACGGGACGGTGATGGACCGTCGCAGCCTGGTCACCGGCACCGCCCAGGTCGTCGCCCGCATCTGGAAGCTCTACCTCGCCCATCTCGGCCTGTTCGTGTTCACCGCCGTCGCCGTCGCCTTCATGGCCGTGCGCTTCGGCAACCCGGTCTATTACGAGCACGTCGCGATCCTGCCCTTCTTCCAGGATCCGGCCACGACTCTGCTGCAGACGGCGGCCCTCGTCTTCCTGCCGAACTACCTCGACATCCTGCCGCTCTACATCGTGCTGCTCGCCATGCTGCCGGTGCTGTGGCTCCTGGCGCGCATTGCGCCGGCGGTGGCGCTCGCCGCCTCGGCCGGGCTCTATGCGGCGTCCTGGGCCTTCGAGCTGGCCATTCCCAACATGTCGACGGGCGGCACCTGGTTCTTCAATCCCTTCGCCTGGCAACTGCTCTTCACCACCGGCATCGTCGCCGGCCAGGCGGTGCTGCGCGGCGTCGCCCTGCCGCGCTCGCCCGTCATCACCGCCGCCGCCGTGGCGATCGTCCTGTTCGGCCTGGTCAGCGCCGCGCCCTGGGCCGTCGTCGCCGGCTTCGAGAGCCTGGTCCTGCCAGACGACTGGCGCCTCGACCTCGACAAGACCAATCTCTCCCTGTGGCGCTTCGCCCACGCCCTGTCGCTGGCCTATCTCGTCGCCGCCCACGTACCGCGCACCGCCGCCTGGCTCGCCGCGGCACCGGCCCGGCTGCTGGAACAGGCCGGGCGGCATTCGCTGCCGCTGTTCAGCTTCGGCGTCATCCTGTCGCTCCTCGGCACCTTCGCCTTCACCGAGATCGGCCGCGGCCCTGCGATGCAGCTCTTCGTCAACCTCGTCGGCATCGCCCTCTTGCTCGGCACGGCGGCTGTGCTTGAATGGTATAAGAGTGCAACCGCCAAGGTGCCGGCGAAAGCTGTGGCTAGCGCCAGCGAGGTGAAGCCCGCGTGAGACTCTTCCCGCCGTTCCGCGTCCTGGGGCCGTGCCTGGCCCTGATGGCTCTCCTGGGGCCCGCGGCCCTGGGGTCGGAGACGCGTGCGCCGGCCGAGGCCTCCTGTCCCGTCGCCGCACAGCTGCGTGGTTTCGCCGCCGACCTGCCGAGAGCCCGCGGCGCCATCGCCGACGGGCGGAAGCTCACCATCGTCGCACTCGGCTCGTCCTCGACGCTGGGCACCGGTGCCTCGTCGGAGGAACACGCCTATCCCGCGGTCCTCCGCCGCGAGCTGGCCTCGTTGCTGCACGGTCATGAGATCGACGTGGTCAATTCCGGGGTCGGCGGCAATTCAGCCCACCAGATGTACCAGCGTATCGACGCGGACGTGCTGTCCGAGCAGCCGCAGCTCGTCGTCTGGCAGACCGGCGTTTTCGACGCGGTCCACGACATCGGCATCGAGAAGTTTAAGCGCATCCTGCGCAAGGGCATCGCCAAGATTCGCGAGGGCGGTGCCGACGTCGTGCTGATGGACCAGTTGCCCCTGCCGCGCGCCGACCGCTTTCCGGCCTATGCCAGCTATGTCGCAGCCCTGCACGAGGTCGCGGCCGAGACCGAGACGCCCGTCTTCCGACGCAACGACCTCTTCGCCGTTTTGATCAACGAAGGCCGGCTGCGCCAGGACGAGATGCTGCCGACGGCGGGAGACAACCTGGTGGACGGCAGCTATCACTGCCTCGGCGTCAATCTGGCGCGGACTCTCGCGGAAAAACTGTCCCCGCGCGCCGTTCCCTCCCGTCCCTGAGACTTTCAGGACACCGGCAGGCTGAGCTTGACGATCAGGCCCGAGGGGCTGTTGTCGGCAAAGGCGATGGTGCCGCCATGGGCTTCCATCACCGAGCGTGCGATCGTCAGGCCGAGGCCAAATCCGTCCGTGTCGTTCATGGTGCGCGCGTCTTCGCCCCGCACGAAGGGCTCCAGCATGGCGGCGCGCCGGGCGAGGGGGATGCCGGGACCTTTGTCGGCGACCGCGATCACGGCCATGGACCCCTCGCGGCTGAGGGAGAGTTCAGCCGTGCCGCCGTATTTGATGGCGTTGTCGACCACGTTGGCCACCGCGCGCTCCACGTCGAAGGGCCGGCCGCGCACCGGCAGGCGCGCCGAGACCTGCATAGTCACGGGCTTGCCCACGTCGGCATAGCCGTCGGCGATGGTCTGCAGCAGGCTCTGAAGGTCGAAGGTGGTGGACGCGGCGTCGCTGCGGCCATCGCGCAGGTGGGTGAGGGCGCTCTGCACCAGCGCGTCCATCTGGTCGAGATCAGCCAGCATGCGGCTGCGTTCCGGGCTCTCGTCGAGCATCTCCGCGCGCAGCCGCAGCCGTGTGATCGGCGTGCGCAGGTCGTGGCCGACCGCGGCGAGGGTCTTGGTCCGGTCATCAACCAGCTTGGTGATGCGCTCCTGCATGCGGTTGAGGGCGCGCGCCACCGTACGGATCTCACGCGGCCCGCTCTCGGACAGCGGCTGGACGGTCTGTCCGAAGCCATAGGACTCCACCGTCGCCTCGATGGCGCGGAGCGGCTTCGTCAGCGACAGCGCCGCCCATGATCCGAGCATGGCGAGGCTGACCAGAACGAAGATGATCGTCACCCGCAGGGGACCGCCCGGAGCCGGCGGCGGCCTGTCCCGCACCAGCGTCACCGCCGCCGGCGTGCCGTCCCTGAGGCCGATGACGATCCGCACCCGGTCGCTGCCCGGCCGGTCGCTGGCCTCCGTCGGCTCGCCGACGTTGAAACCCTCTCCCAGCAGGCGCCTCAGGTGCATCGCCCGGTGGTCGGGGACCGCGGGGGCGGCCGGCGATCCGGCCGGAGGGAGCTCGATGCCCAGATCCGGCGCGCTGCTGCGGATGCGGGCGATCACCTGCGCCCGCTCGGCGGGAGGCGTGACGTCGAGCAGACGGACGAAGCCCGCGACGCGGCCGGTCGTCTCGGCCGGATGCTCGCCCCGGTCCTGCCGCGACCAGACCACCGTGATGAAGAACACCAGATGGAGCGCGCAGACCGAGAGGATGACCAGCAGGGCGATCTGGCCGGCGATTCTGTCGGGGAGGAAGCGCGTCCAGATCGATCCGGGCCGGCCCGGCATCATTGCGCCTCGACGTCCGGGGTGAACATGTAGCCGCCGGACCTCACCGTCTTGATGAGGTCGGGCCGTTGGGGATCGGTCTCGATCTTGCGGCGCAGGCGGACCACGAGGATGTCGATGCTGCGCTCGTTCGGGCCGGCGGCGCGGCCCTGGGTGAGGTCGATGAGCTGGTCGCGGCTGAGAAGGCGGCCCGGCCGCTGGCAGAAGACGCGCAGCAGGTCGAATTCGCCGTCGGTGACGGAGACGCGGGCGCCGCCCGGATCGGTCAGGCTGCGGCGCAGCGCATCCAGGGTCCAGCCGTGAAAGCTGAACCGGTGGGCGCTGTCGACCGGCGGCTCGTCCTGCTGCCCGTTGGAGCGGCGCAGCACAGCCCGCACGCGTGCCAGCAGCTCGCGCGAGGCGAAGGGCTTGACGAGGTAGTCGTCGGCCCCGAGCTCGAGGCCGAGAACCCGGTCGAGTTCCTCGCCCTTGGCCGAGACCATGATGATGGGAAGCTTGGTCTGCGCCCGCAGCCGGCGGCAGATCGACAGGCCGTCTTCCTGGGGCAGCATGACGTCGAGGATGATGAGGTCGATGCGGCTGTCGGCCAGGATCTTGTCCATCTCGCGGCCGTCGCCGGCGGTGGAGACACGGAAGTCGTTGGACTTCAGGAATCGGGCGATGAGTCCGCGAATCTCGCGGTCGTCCTCGACGATCAGAATGTGGGGTTCGCTGGACATGGCCGGACAGATAGGTGAGGGCAGGCGGGTCGAGAAACGGAAATTTGTTTCCGTCTGTTTCGGTATGGGGATGCCGAAATAGTCCGAAACCAAGTGGGCGTCGGCGCTAAGATCGCATTAAGCATATCGGCGCGTCCTGCCGGTGTCAGTGTAGTCCTGTCACCGCAACCGAAGGAGGCACCCATGACGACGACGATATCATCGTCTTCGTACGCCGCGCAGCGACCCTCGCCGCGCGACATGCTGCAAAATACCCTCGCCGCACAGGTTTCGTCCGGCGAGGTCTCCTCATCCGACGCGAGCGCGCTTTCGTCGGCCCTCGACCAGATCGACCAGGCCATGAAGGCCGAGCGTGGCAGCTTCTCCTCCACGCGCACCGCACCCCCGAGCCCCGACGAGGCCAAGTCCAAGATCGACAGCCTCATCGCCGAGCAGGTGGAGGCCGGCACGCTCACCGAGGACCAGGCGGCCGAGCTCAAGGAAATCTTCTCCGAGACCTTCGCCAATGGCCCCGGCGGCGGTCGTGGCCCCGGCGGTCCGCCTCCCGGCCCGCCTCCGGGCGAGGAGAGCGAGAGCTCCGGCACCACCAGCCTCACCATCACCACCAACGATTCGGCGGTGAGCACGGCGCTGCAGGATTTCCTCAAGCAGCTCCAGGAGAAGCTGGGATCCGGCTACGGCACCTCCGGCCAGTCGACCTCGGGGACCTCGACCTCCCTGCTGTTCGACGTCTCCGCCTGACCTGTGGGCCGCCGCGCCCGGGGTGCGGCGGCCTTTCTCTCCGCGACACGGGGCCTCGGCTCCCGTGTCGTCGTCGCGGCTTCCCATCGGCGGGAAAGCCGTCTATAGGGGCCGCTTAATCACGCGACCCGATGTTCAGGGGATGCGGTTGCGGGAGGCTGGCTCGAAGCGGGTCCGGCCTCTTTTTTTGCGCCGCGCGTCCCCGAAGATCCAGACGAGCCTTCAAAGGGCCGGAGCCTCATGCCGAAACGCACCGACATCTCCTCCATCCTGATCATCGGCGCCGGCCCGATCGTCATCGGCCAGGCTTGCGAGTTCGACTATTCCGGCACGCAGGCGGTGAAGGCGCTGAAGGAGGAGGGCTACCGGATCGTCCTGGTCAACTCCAATCCCGCCACCATCATGACCGATCCGGACATGGCGGACGCCACCTATATCGAGCCGATCACGCCGGAGATCGTCGCCAAGATCATCGAGAAGGAGCGCAACGTCGTTCCCGGCGGCTTCGCCCTGTTGCCGACCATGGGCGGCCAGACCGCGCTCAATACCGCCCTGAAGCTCGAGGAGATGGGCGTTCTGGCCAAGTTCGACGTCGAGATGATCGGCGCCAAGGCCGACGCCATCGACAAGGCGGAGAACCGCGAGCGCTTCCGCCAGGCCATGGCCAAGATCGGCCTGCAGACGCCGAAGAGCCACGTCGTCCAGTCGCTCGGCGCCGCCCTCGACGTGCTCGACGACATCGGCCTGCCGGCCATCATCCGCCCCTCCTTCACCATGGGCGGCACGGGCGGCGGCATCGCCTACAACAAGGCCGAGTTCATCGAGATCTGCGAGCGCGGCCTCGACGCCTCGCCGACGACCGAAGTCCTCGTCGAGGAGAGCGTCCTCGGCTGGAAGGAGTTCGAGATGGAGGTCGTGCGCGACCGCGCCGACAACGCCATCATCGTCTGCTCGATCGAGAACCTCGACCCGATGGGCGTCCATACCGGCGATTCGATCACCATCGCGCCGGCGCTGACGCTGACCGACAAGGAATACCAGATGATGCGCGACGCCTCGATCCGCGTGCTGCGCGAGATCGGGGTGGAGACCGGCGGCTCCAACGTCCAGTTCGCCGTCAACCCAGCCGACGGCCGCCTCGTCGTCATCGAGATGAACCCTCGCGTGTCGCGCTCCTCGGCGCTCGCCTCCAAGGCGACGGGTTTTCCCATCGCCAAGGTCGCCGCCAAGCTCGCCGTCGGCTACACGCTGGACGAGGTGAAGAACGACATCACCGGCGGCGCGACGCCGGCCTCCTTCGAGCCGACCATCGACTACATCGTCACCAAGGTGCCGCGCTTCGCCTTCGAGAAGTTCCCCGGCGCCGATCCGGTGCTGACGACCTCGATGAAGTCGGTCGGCGAGGTCATGGCCATCGGCCGCACCTTCCAGGAATCGCTGCAGAAGGCCATGCGCGGCCTCGAGACGGGCCTCACGGGGCTCGACGAGATCGAGATCGAGGGCCTCGGCAAGGGGGACGACAAGAACGCCATCCGCGCCGCCCTCGGTACGCCGACGCCGGACCGGCTCCTGAAGGTGGTGCAGGCCATGCGGCTCGGCATCTCCAACGAGGAGATCCATTCCTACTGCCGTATCGACCCCTGGTTCCTCGAGCAGATCCGCGGCATCGTCGACATGGAGGCCGAGGTGCGCGCCAAGGGCGTGCCGAGGACCGCCGGCGCGCTGCGCCGCCTCAAGGCCATGGGCTTCTCCGACGCCCGCCTCGCCGTGCTCACCGAGAAGACGGAAGGCGAGGTGGCGAAGGCGCGCCGCGCTCTCGGCGTCCGCCCCGCCTACAAGCGCATCGACACCTGCGCGGCGGAGTTCGCATCCCCCACCGCCTACATGTACTCGACCTACGAGGCGCCCTTCGCCGGCGCGCTCGCCGACGAATCCCGGCCCTCGGGGCGTGAGAAGATCGTCATCCTCGGCGGCGGCCCCAACCGCATCGGCCAGGGCATCGAGTTCGACTATTGCTGCTGCCACGCCTGTTTCGCGCTCTCGGACGCCGGGTTCGAGACGATCATGATCAACTGCAACCCCGAGACGGTGTCCACCGACTACGACACCTCCGACCGGCTCTATTTCGAGAGCCTGACGGCGGAGGACGTCATCGAGATCATGGAGCGGGAGAAGCAGAACGGCACGCTGAAGGGCGTCATCGTCCAGTTCGGCGGCCAGACGCCGCTGAAGCTCGCCCGCGCGCTGGAGGAGGCCGGCATCCCCATCCTCGGCACCTCGCCGGACGCCATCGATCTCGCCGAGGACCGCGACCGGTTCAAGCGCCTTCTCGACAAGCTCGGCCTCAAGCAGCCGAAGAACGGCATCGCCTATTCGGTCGAGCAGGCCCGCCTGATCGCCGCCGAGCTCGGCTATCCGCTCGTCGTGCGCCCGTCCTACGTGCTCGGCGGCCGCGCCATGCAGATCATCCGCGAGGAGGGCCAGCTCGGCGACTACCTGCTCGGCACCTTGCCGGAGCTGGTGCCGGCCGACGTCAAGGCGCGCTATCCCAACGACAAGACCGGCCAGATCAACACGGTCCTCGGCAAGAACCCGCTGCTCTTCGACCGCTATCTCTCCGACGCCATCGAGGTCGACGTCGACTGCCTCGCCGACGGCAAGACCAGCTATGTCGCCGGCATCATGGAGCATATCGAGGAGGCCGGCATCCACTCGGGCGACAGCGCCTGCTCGCTGCCGCCCTATTCGCTGCCCGGGCAGATGCTGGCCGAGCTGGAGCGCCAGACCAAGGCGCTGGCCCTCGCCCTCGACGTCGGCGGCCTGATGAACGTCCAGTACGCCATCAAGGACGGCGACATCTACGTCCTCGAGGTCAATCCGCGCGCCTCCCGCACCGTGCCCTTCGTCGCCAAGGTGGTGGGCGAGCCCATCGCCAAGATCGCCTCGCGCATCATGGCGGGCGACAGCCTGGACTCCTTCGGCCTGAAGCCGAAGGTTCTCGACCATGTCGGCGTCAAGGAGGCGGTCTTCCCCTTCGCCCGCTTCCCCGGCGTCGACGTTCTGCTCGGCCCCGAGATGCGCTCCACCGGCGAGGTCATGGGCCTCGATCGCACCTTCGCCACGGCCTTCGCCAAGAGCCAGCTCGGCGCGGGGACCATCGTGCCAGTCTCCGGCACGGTCTTCGTCTCGGTGCGCGACGACGACAAGCCGCGCATCCTCGACGCCATCCGCATGCTGCACGGCCTCGGCTTCAAGATCATCGCCACCTCCGGCAACCAGCGCTATCTGGTCGAGCAAGGCATTCCCTGCGGCAAGATCAACAAGGTGCTGGAGGGCCGGCCGCATATCGTCGACGCCCTGAAGAACGGCGAGGTCCAGCTCGTCTTCAACACGACGGAGGGCGCGCAGGCGCTGTCGGACTCCAGGTCCCTGCGCCGTGCGGCCCTCTTGCAGAAGGTTCCCTATTACACCACTCTGGCAGGTGCTGTGGCCGCCGCACAGGGCATCAAGGCCTATCTCGAGGGGGACCTCGAGGTGCGCGCGCTGCAGAGCTATTTCGGCAAGGCCTGATCTTTCGGCCGCTGCCGGAACACGCAAGGGTAAACCATGAAGGTTCGCGGGGCCGGCGTCCTCGGCCCGCGGACCTTTATTCGTCATTGAAAGGCAAGGGCGAGCATCATGGAAAAGGTTCCGATGACCGTCGGCGGTTTCGCCAAGCTCGAAGCCGAGCTCAAGGAACGCCAGCAGGTCGAGCGCCCGCGCATCATCGCGGCGATTTCAGAAGCGCGCTCCCACGGCGATCTTTCGGAGAATGCCGAATATCATTCCGCCAAGGAGCAGCAGTCGCTCAACGAGGGCCGCATCGCGGAACTCGAGAGCCTCATCGCGCGTGCCGAGGTGATCGACGTCACCAAGCTCTCCGGTGACACGGTGAAGTTCGGCGCCACGGTGAAGCTCGTCAACGAGGACACCGAGGAAGAGCGCGTCTGGCAGATCGTCGGCGACAGCGAGGCCGACGCCAAGGCCGGCCGTATCTCCATCTCCTCGCCGCTCGCCCGCGCCCTGATCGGCAAGGCCGCCGGCAGCGTCGTCGAGGTGAACACGCCGAAGGGCGCCCAGAGCTACGAGGTCCTGGAAATCCGCTGGGGCTGACCTTCTTGGCGCATGAGGCCATGCAGCAAGGCGCCGTCCGCGAGGGCGGCGCCTTCGTCTTTGGCGTACCCTGCCGCTGAAACGATGGCGGCCGAGCCTCGCGGACGGACTGAAACGCTGCGGGGGGATGGTCGGCGGCCGCTGGAGAGGACGTTCCACCATGACGAGACCTTGCCCGACCCACCGCCCGGATCGCCGCCAGGCGCTTCGTCTCGGCTTCGCCGCCGCACTCGCCGTGACAGCCACGGCCCGGGCGCAGGACAGGCCGACGCCCGACCCGGCACTCCAGGCGGCCATCGTCAAGTCCAACGCCTATACCGAATTGCTCAACCGCACCCTGCGGGCGGTCGATTCCTGGAACCGCTACCGGAGCTGGGTCGACATGCGGCGCGGGCCGACGGGCCGCGAGCGCTACATCACCTACGGCCTCTACAGCCTCTATGACGTGCGCGGCGAGATCGAGAAGGCCGGGCAGGCGGTGATCCAGGAACCGGCCATGCCGGACCTCGACGACGCCATCCGACGCTATATCCAGTCCTATTCAGCCCTGGCGCCCCTGATCACCCGCGCCAACGTCTATTACGAGCGCAAGGACTACCAGGACGACGGCGCGGCGTTCGGCCGCGAGCTGCACCGCGACATGGTGCCGGCGGCGGAAGCCTTCCTGAAGGACCGCGCCGAGGTGGAGCAGCACATGCGCGCCATGCGCGCCGATCTCGACGTGCGCGAACTCGCCGACGTGGAGCGGCGGGAGGGGCGCTCGGCCCGCTGGAACGTCCGCAACGTCATGATCGCCGCGCGCGGGGTGATGGACCTCATGCCCTCGGATGCGCGGCCGGTGGTGGATCTCGCGGCCTTCGACGCGGCGATCGGGCGCTATGCGGCGGCGCTTCGCGAGCTGGACAAGCTGAAGGAGACCGATCCCTCGGGGGCCTCCATCATCGACGGGCAGGCCGGCTCCTGGCTCGGCAGCCTGCGCGAATACCGGCAGAAGCTCGGCCGTGCCCGCGGCGACGCCCGCCGTGCGGGCGGCCACGAGCGCATGTGGATCGTCAACAACTACAACATGATGGTGTCCATGGCGCAGACGCGGCTGCGGATCGGGCGCTAAAAGGCCGCAGGCCGCCTCACGCAGGCGTGAGCGCCGGCCGGTGTCCGGCCCGCGGGACCGTGCGTTAGTCTGGTCCATCCACTCTCCGTGGGAGATCGACCATGCCGAACCGACGCACTGTCTCGGGCGCCGCCGCCGTCGCCATCGTCACCGCTCTCTCCGGTGCCGCTCTCGCCCATCACGGCTGGGGCGGCTTCGACCGCGACAAGGTCCTCGATCACTCCGGCCCGGTCGCCCGCTCGACCTACGCCAATCCCCACGGCACCCTCTATATGCAGAAGGACGGCCAGGAGCTGACCATCGAGCTGGCGCCGACATCGCGCATGCAGGCGAGGGGCCTCACGGCGGAGGACATCGCCGCGGGCAAGACGGTGCGTGTCTACGCCTACCAGAACCGCGGCAACCCGGCCGTCTACCGCGCCGAGTGGGTCGAGGTGTCTGGCCGCCGCGTCGAGCTCAGGTAAAGGCGATCCAGCGACCGAGCCCGATGGCCGCGAGCCACAGGGCGAGGGAGGCGAGGGCGCTGAGGCGGCCAGCCGCCCGGTCGAGCAGGGCAGGGAGCCCCAGCCGGCGGGCCGCGACCTCGAAGGCGACGGCGTTGGCGAGCGCGAGAACGACCACCGCCAGCTTGGCGAGAAAGGTCGGGTTGGCGAGATACTCGTCCGGCCGCGCCGACGCCAGCAGGATGCCCGAAGGCACGGCGAGGCCGGCTCCGAGCTTCGCCGTGCTGCGCAGGACCGAAAGAGCCCCGGTGTCCAGCCCGCGCAGGAAGCCTGCCAGCCGGAGGTCGACGAGCGCGATGGGGGCGAAGAGCAGGGCGATGCCGACGACGTGCAGGGCCGAGACGGCGGCATAGACGGGTGTCGAGAGGGCGATGCCGGTGATCCGGCCGAGATCGGTCCACAGGCCGACCAGCGCCTCCACCGGCCTCAGCCGAGCAGTTGCTTGACGAGCGGGCTCGCCTTGCCGAAGTCCATCTGGCCGGCATAGCGGGCCTTCAGCTCGCCCATCACCTTGCCCATGTCCTTGACACCCGTGGCACCCGTCTCGGCGATGACGGCGGCAATGGCGGTCTTGGCCTCCGCCTCGTCCATCTGCTTCGGCAGATAGGCGGATATGACGGCGATCTCAGCATTCTCCTGCTCGGCGAGTTCGGGCCGGCCGCCCTCGCCATACATCTTGGCGCTCTCCTGGCGCTGCTTCACCATCTTCTGGAGAAGCTGCAGGATCTCGTCGTCGGAGATCGGCCCCTTGCCGGCGCCACGGGCCTCGATGTCCTTGTCCTTCAGCGCAGCCTGGATCAGGCGGATCGTGCCGAGGCGCGGCTTGTCGCCGCCCTTCATGGCCTCTTTCAGATCGCTCATGAACCGGTCGCGCAGCATCGGAAATTCCTAAGGTGGGACGCGGGCGGCAGTCCAGACCCGGCAGAGAGCAGGGCAGGGCCGGCAGCGTCGCAGAAGCCGGGCGACGGTGGATTTCGGCAGGCCGTAGCCCGCATTCCTTTTGACCGACGCCCAAGTCGTCGCTATGTAGGCGCCTCATGACACACAGACAAGACGAATCCGGCTGGACAGATCCCAAGCCGACGGCCCTGCTCGTCCTCGCCGACGGCACGGTGATCGAAGGTTTCGGCCTCGGAGCGGAAGGCATCGCCGACGGCGAGGTCTGCTTCAACACCGCCATGACCGGCTACCAGGAGATCCTCACCGATCCTTCCTATGCCGGGCAGATCATCACCTTCACCTTTCCCCATATCGGCAATGTCGGCGCCAACGACGAGGACATCGAGACGGTCAACATGGCCGCCGCCTCGGGCGTGCGCGGCGTGGTGCTGAAGGCGGCGATCACCAGCCCGTCGAACTACCGCTCCGGCGGGCATTTCGACCTCTGGCTGAAGCGTCGCGGCATCGTCGGCCTCTGCGGGGTCGATACCCGCGCGCTCACTGCTCTCATCCGCGAGAAGGGCATGCCCAATGCCGTCATCGCCCATTCGCCGGGCGGCGAGTTCGACGTCGAGGCGCTGAAGCGCCGCGCCGCGGGCCTGCCGCCCATGGACGGGCTCGATCTCGTGCCCGGCGTCACCTCCAGCCAGCGCTATCCCTGGTCGGAGACGGTCTGGGAATGGGACGAGGGTTACGGCACCGCCGGCGAGCCCCGCTTCCACGTCGTGGCGCTCGACTACGGGGTGAAGCGCAACATCCTGCGCCTGCTCGCCAATGCCGGCTGCAAGGTCACGGTCATGCCGGCCAGCGCCACTGCCGAGGAGGTCATGGCGCTGAAGCCCGACGGTGTCTTCCTCTCCAACGGCCCCGGCGACCCTGCCGCCACCGGCGACTATGCCGTGCCGGTGATCCGGGCGGTGCTGGACAAGCAGATTCCGACCTTCGGCATCTGTCTCGGCCACCAGATGCTGGGCCTGGCCGTCGGCGCCAAGACCAAGAAGATGCACCAGGGCCATCACGGGGCGAACCACCCGGTGAAGGACATGGACACGGGAAAGGTCGAGATCACCTCGATGAACCACGGCTTCGCCGTGGACGAGGCGACACTGCCTGCCAATGCCCGGCCGACCCACATCAGCCTCTTCGACGGCTCCAATGCCGGCATCGCGCTGACTGACAAGCCGGCCTTCTCGGTCCAGTACCACCCCGAGGCGAGTCCCGGTCCGATGGACAGCCACTATCTCTTCGACCGCTTCGTCGCGATGATGGAACAGGCCAGGGCCAAGGCTCCGGCCTGACCGGCGAGGCTGCGGCGTTATCCACGTTATCCACAGGAAGATCGCCGTCGGACAAGGTCTGACACCGGTCGATCCATAACGACCAAAGAAAAAGCCTCGCAATATCTTGCGAGGCTTTTTTCATGTGCCGTGTCAGCACTTCGACTTTAGTGGCGGGCGATGCGCACTCGGCCGACGCCGCGCTGGATGAGGCCGATCCGGCGGGCCGCGCCGCGCGACACGTCAACGATCCGCCCGCGCACGAAGGGGCCGCGGTCGACGATGGTGACGGTGGTGGAGCGGCCGTTGGCGAGATTGGTCACGGTGATGACGGATCCGCAGGGCAGCGAGCGGTGGGCGGCGGTCATGGCCTCGGGATTGTGGCGCCCGCCGCAGGCTGTGCGCCCCGGGAGCTGGTACCAGGAGGCAAGGCCGACGCCGTCGGCGGCGCGGACCTCACCCGAGGGAGCGAGGGCAAAAACGGCGGCGCCGATCGCGGCGAGGCGAAGCGAAAACGTCATCGATGGGGGTCTCGGCTCTCGGGTGGGCGAACGCGCCGCGACCCGGGTGGGTTCCAGCAGCCGGGACGATCGTCACGCCGGCCACCAAGCGATCCACGCCAGCTAGAGGTGAAATGGGACCAGAATGCGGCGCCGGGTCCTGCGGAGATAACGGCCGCCGATGGGCCCCATCAGCAAATCGCGATTGCGGCCCGGCCGGCGAAGCCCGATCCTCCCGACAGAGGCATCAAGGGAGGCCAGAATGACCGACACGTTCCGCGCCGACGATCTCGTCATCCACCGTATCGTCGAGCAGGAGGGCGGCTTCCTCGACGCCATGGACATGCTTCCCGACCTGACGGCGGAGACCCTCGCCGCCGAGCGCGGCTGGCTGACGGCGGCCGGCGGCCTCATCCCCGACGGGCGGCTGAGCCTCGCCTTCCAGACCTATGTGGTGCGTACGCCGCACCACGTCGTGCTGGTGGACAGCTGCATCGGCAACGACAAGCACCGGCCGACCCGGCCCGACTGGCACGGCAAGACCGACACGCGCTTCATGGACGGGCTCGCGGCGGCCGGCCTGTCGGTGGACGACGTCGATTACGTCATGTGCACCCATCTCCACGCCGACCATGTCGGCTGGAACACCCGGCTGGAGAACGGCCGATGGGTGCCGACCTTCCCGAAGGCGCGCTACGTCTTCTCCGCCCGCGAGTTCGAGCACTGGCAGGCGGCGGACGCCAAGGCGCCGGTCTTCCCCTTTCAGGACAGCGTGCTGCCGGTGGTGGACGCAGGCAGGGCCGATCTCGTCGCCGGCGACCACGCCATCGGCGATCATGTCCGCCTGATGCCGACGCCGGGTCACACGCCCGGCCACGTCTCGATCCTCTTCGGCAAGGGGCGCGACGCGGCGGTGGCACCCGGCGACCTCATCCACTCGCCCTTGCAGGCGCTCTTTCCCGTGCTCTCCACCAAGTTCGACGTCGACAGGGTCGAGGCGGCGAAGACCCGCCGCGACTTCCTGGAGCGCTACAGCGACACCGACACGCTGTGCTGCATGGCGCATTTCCCCTCGCCCTCGGTCGGGCGCATCCGGCCCTGGCGCGACGGGTTCCGCTGCGAGCCGGCGGCCTGACGCCTCAGGCCCAGAGGCGCTCGCGCTCGCGGCCGCGATAGAGCGGCGCGACATATTCGCCGTAGCCGTTGAAGAGCTGGGTCGGCACGCGCCCGCCGCCGCCGATCAGCTCCTCCGTCGCCTGGCTCCAGCGCGGATGGGCGACCGCCGGGTTCACATTGGCCCAGAAGCCGTATTCGCCGCCCTGAAGCCGCTCCCAGAAGCTCTGCGGCCGCTGCTCGGTGAAGGAGATGCGGACGATCGACTTGACCGACTTGAACCCGTATTTCCACGGCACGATGAGCCTGAGCGGCGCGCCGTGCTGGCGCGGCACCGGCTTGCCGTAGGTGCCGGTGACGAGGATGGCGAGGTCGTGGGCCGCCTCGTCGATGGCGAGCCCCTCCACATAGGGCCAGGAATACCAGGGCGAGCGCATGCCCGGCGCCCAGCTCTGGGTGTCGAAGGTCTCCATGCGCAGATATTTCGCCGAGCCCTGCGGCTGGACCATGTCCATCAGCGCCTTGATCGGGAAGCCCGTCCAGGGAACGGTCATGCCCCAGGCCTCGACGCAGCGGAAGCGGTAGACGCGCTCCTCCAGCGGCATGGCGCGGATCAGCTTGTCGATGTCGATCGTCTGGGGCTTCTCGACGAGGCCGTCGATCTTCACTGTCCAGGGGCGGATCGGCAGGGCCTGGGCCGCGCGCGCCACCTGCTTGGACGTGCCGAATTCGTAGAAATTGTTGTAGTTGCCGGCGACGTTTTCCGCCGTCAGCGGCCGCTCGACCGTGTAGGTCTCGTTACGCCGGACGGGGTAGAGATCGGCGGTCGGATCGGCCGCGCCCTGGGCCTCGGCACGCCCCGCCAGTCCGGCTGCGGCGAATCCCGCACCCGCGGCCATCAGGCCGCGCCGCGACAGGAAGATGTTCTCGGGTGTGACGGCGGATTCCGGCAGTTCCCAACCGCGCTTCGACTTGATCAGCATGGGGGCTCCTTTTGTCGTTCTGACAGGCTATAGGCCGGCCGGCCCGTCATCCAATCACGCTATGGCGAGTCGTCCGACCCCCCGGAGGCCAACGTGCTGCCGCAGACCCTCGTTCCCTATATCGGCCTGACCGCGGCTTTCGTTACGACTCTCTGCTGGCTGCCCCAGGCTTTTCAGATCATCCGCACCCGCGACACCCGCGCCATCTCGCTGCCCGCCTATGCCGCCTTCGCCTGCGGCATCGCCCTCTGGCTCGTCTACGGCGTCGCGCTGGGCGACGGGCCGCTGATCCTCGCCAACACGATCACCCTGGCGCTGCAGCTCACCATCGTCGGTCTCAAGATCCGATACGGGTGAGGCCGCCGCGCGGATCGCGGCTGAAACGATCGGGTGGCACAGGGGGCGGCAGGAGAATTCCATGTCCCGCACGCCCTTCGCGCAGCTTTCCGCTCTCGCGCTGACGATCGGCCTCGGCGCAACCCCGGCCGTTGCCTGCCATCCGTCCCTGCCCGTCATCCGCTCCGACAAGGGCCGCGTCTTCACGGCCGAGGCTTTCGCGCATCCCACCTGGCGCCAGCGCGGCTCCGACGGGCGCATGCGCACTTACGGCCGGCAGGTCTGGCGCGGCCGGATCGGCGACCGTGGCGCCTATCTCACATTCGACGAGATCCCCGGCACGTCGGGACCCAATCACCATCTCGCCTATCGGCTGGATCGTCCACCGGTGTCGCTGCGCTGGCAGCCGGCAGGACGCTGGGATCTCGGCGAAAGCTTCATCGTCCGTGGCGGTCCGCTCGACGGCGTCTGGAGCGTCGCCAACTGCGCATCTTGACCGCAGCGGCGGTCATGCCGTCGCGGCCCGGTTCGTGCTAGCCATGCACCGTCCCACCGGAGTTCCCCATGGCGTCGCTGACCTCGCCCTTCGTCTCGCCCATCCTGCTGCTGCTCGCCTCCAACGTCTTCATGACCTTCGCCTGGTACGGCCACCTGAAGTTCAAGGCCGCTCCGCTCGCCCTGGTCATCGTGGCGAGCTGGGGCATCGCCCTCTTCGAATATTGCCTCGCCGTGCCGGCCAACCGCATCGGCCACGAGGTCTACAGCGCCGCCGAGCTCAAGACGATCCAGGAGGTCATCACCCTCGTCGTCTTCGCCGTCTTCTCGGTGGTGGTGCTGAAGGAACAGCTGACGTGGAACCATGCGATCGGTTTCGCCCTGATCGCCGCCGGCGCCTTCTTCGTCTTCCAGGGGAGAGCCGCATGACCCGCGCCTTCTCGAGCGGCATTCCCGCCCTCGATGCCTATCTCGCCGACGGCTACGACACGGTGCCCGGCATGTCCTCGCGCTTCTCGGCGACGATCTGCGGCCACGTGCTGCGCCGCCAGAGCGAAATGGGCATCCGCGGCAGTCTCGCGGAGATCGGCACCTTCGAGGGCCGTTTCTTCATCGCCATGGGCCATGCCCTGGCACCGGGGGAACACGCCTACGGATTCGACATCTTCTCCTGGCCCGACGACCACGTCCTCGACCGCTTCGTCGCCAATGCGGCGCGCTGTGGCCTGGCGGCCGACAGGTTCACGCCGCGCCCTTTCGACACCGGAAAGCTCACCGTCGACGAATTCGCCGGCCTGACCGGGCGGGGACCCCTCCGCTTCGTCCACATCGACGGCGAGCACTCGCCGGAGGCGCTCGGCCACGACCTGGCGCTCGCCCATGCCCGGCTGCACCCCCAGGGGCTGATCTGCCTCGACGACATGCTGCACCCCGGCTACCCGTTCCTCGTGGTCACGGTGCACGCCTATCTCTCGGCCCATCCCGAGATGTGCCTGATGTGCGTCATCGACCGGGAGGACATCGTCGCGGCGGCGAAGTTCCTCATCTGCCGGCGTGACGCGGTAAAGCTCTACGAGAACGACCTCATGCAGAGCTTCCCCGCCCAGCATTTCATCCTGGGAGGTGACGCCATGGGCCACCACTGCGTGGTGCTGACACCGCATCCGCGGATCGCCGACGTCTGACGTCAGCCTTCGGGCGGCGCGATGCGCAGGAGGGCGCCGTCGCGGGCGTCGGTGAGCGCCCACAGAGCGCCGTCCGGCCCCGCCTGCACGTCGCGGAAGCGGTGTCCGAGATCGGTGAGCAGGCGCTGCTGGCCGACCACGCGCTCGCCGTCGAGCATGATCCGCACCAGCATGCGACCCGCCAGAGCCCCGGAAAAGGCGCTGCCCTTCCAGGCGGGCATCAGGTCGCCGGTGTAGAAGGTGAGGCCAGCCGGCGCGATGGAGGGCGTCCAGTGGACGAGGGGCTGGACCAGACCCTCCCGTTCCCTCAAGCCCCCGTTCACCGGCCGGCCGTCGTAATGGGTACCCCAGGAGATCAGCGGCCAGCCGTAGTTTTCGCCCGGCCGCACGGCATAGAGCCCGTCGCCGCCGCGCGGTCCGTGATTGCTCACCCACAACAGTCCGCTCTCCGGGTGAAGGGCGGCACCCTGCACGTTGCGGAGACCGATGGCCCAGACCTCCGGCGCCCAGCCGGAGCGGCCGGCGGCGCGGGGATTGTCGAGGGCCGGCTCGCCGTCGGCGGTGATGCGCACGATCTTGGCGATCGTGTTCGACGGGTCCTGGCTCAGATCCATCTGGCTGAAGCGGTCGCCGGTGGTGACGAAGAGATGGCCGGAGCGGTCCGCGACGATGCGCGAGCCGAAATGGTTGCTGCTGGCGAAGGCCGGCTGCTGGCGCCAGATCACCCGGCCGTCCTCCAGCGCGTCGCCTGCGACGGAGAGCCGCCCCCGGTAGACGGCCGTGGCGTTGGTGGAGCCCTCGCGGGCCTCGGCGAAGCTCAGGAAGATCTGCCTGTTGCGGGCGAAGTCCGGCGCAAGCGCGATGCCGAGCAGTCCGCCCTGTCCGCGGGCGAGAACACGCGGTCCACCCTCGAGCGGCTTCGACACCTCGCCGTCGGGCATGATCCGGCGCAGGCGGCCGGGGCGCTCCGTGACAAGCATCGAGCCGTCGGGAAGGAAGGCGAGCCCCCAGGGATGCTCGAGACTGCCCGCGACCGTCGTGACGGCGAGCGGCTGGCCGGGCGAGTCGGCGCGCACGGTCCGGGCGGCGGCGCTCCGCGGCGTCAGGCCGAGCAGGGCGGCGGCCGACAGGCCGGAGGCCAGAACGGCGCGGCGATGGGGACCGGATCCCGACATGTGGCTCATCTCCCTCAGGCCGTGACGGGAGGATCCTTCCGGTCCTGGCTGACGGAGATGTAGCGCCGCAGCATGGTAAGGAGCAGACCGGCGAGGCCGATCGTCAGGACGGCGACAGCGCCCGACAGGACCAGGGTCTCGGCCTCAGCGCCGTCCTCGAATGCCGCCGTGTCGATGAGTTCGGTGGTGAGCGAAACACCGGCGACCAGAAGGGCGATGAGCAGCGCCGCGACGATCCCCGCGGAGACGATCGTGGGAACACGGGGATAGCCACGGCCGAACCCCGCGCGGGGGGCTCCGATGCGGAAGGATTGAGGCGAACGCAGCATTCGGCATCTCCGTCCTGATGTCTGTGTGGCGGCGCCGTCCCGACCGGGGGAATCGGGATGACGTTGCCGGTGTCGACCGGTGAACGACAGTGACCGAAACCATGGTGGAAGGGCGATGGTTCCGGGCGAAATTGCGGCACAGTCTCACTGTTGCGTGATGGCGGTATCACGAAACGGGTCTTGGGCGCCGAAACCCTCCCTTAACCACGTTCATGCGACGAAAGGTCCTTGCTTCGTCCGGTACCGAGGTTTCGATGTCCCGCTGGGTCCTGATCGCGGTCGCCGCCGCCTCCATCCTTCTGGCGCAGTTCGTCGACCGCGGCTCCAAGGACCTCGCGGAAGGCCTGCAGACGGCGCGCGCGCCGGTCTCCGACGACGATATCCGCACCGGTTCGGTTCGCCGCCCGCCGCAGCGCTGACGGCGCGCCGGGCACATTGCCGCCCTCGTTGCAACGCGAGACGGCGCCCTTGCGCCACGCCGC
Organism: Phreatobacter cathodiphilus; assembly: GCF_003008515.1. NCBI lineage: Bacteria > Pseudomonadati > Pseudomonadota > Alphaproteobacteria > Hyphomicrobiales > Phreatobacteraceae > Phreatobacter > Phreatobacter cathodiphilus. The sequence continues at coordinate 1,429,299 of NZ_CP027668.1, forward strand.
GTGCGGGAGGACGATGGTGCCCACGCGAGGTCCCCGAACAAGATCCTCCGTTTGGCCTGTCACTTCCGGGTCGACCTTCTCGCCCGGGCCCCGACACGAGGGGTTGCAGACATGGGCGATCAAGCCGGCAGACGACAGTCGGGTCCCCGGTGCATAGCACTGGTGGGCCCGTTCCAGAGCGGCAAGACCACCTTGCTGGAGGCGGTGCTGGAGCGCACCGGCGCCATTGCGAGGATGGGCGCCACCGAGAGCGGCAGCACGGTTTCCGATTCCAGCGCCGAATCCCGCCAGTTCAGGATGAGCGTCGAGGCTGGCTTCGCCACGACCTCCTTCATGGGCGACGACTACACCTTCGTCGACTGTCCGGGATCGGTCGATTTTCTGCACGACATGCGCGCCGTCATTCCCGCCGTCGATGCGGCGGTGGTGGTCTGCGAGGCCGACGAGAAGAAGGTTCCGGCCCTTGGCCTCATCCTGCGTGAGCTGGAGGACCGCGGCATTCCGCGCATCCTCTTCATCAACAAGATCGACAAGGCCAGCCGGCGCCTGCGCGAGACGCTGGAGGTGCTGCGGCCGGCCTCGCGGGTGCCGCTGCTGCTTCGGCAGATCCCCATCTGGTCGAACGGTATCGTCTCCGGCTTCGTCGACCTCGCCCTGGAGCGCGCCTTCGTCTATCGCGAACATGCCGCCTCCGAGGTCATCCCGCTCGACGGGGCCGATCTCGACCGCGAGAAGGAGGCGCGTTTCTCCATGCTGGAGACGCTCGCCGACCATGACGACGAGCTGATGGAGACCCTGCTCTCCGACCTCGAGCCGCCGCGCGACCGCGTCTTCGACGACCTCGGGCGGGAACTCGCCGCCGGCCTCGTCGTGCCCGTGCTCTTCGGCTCGGCGCTGCAGACCCACGGCGTGCTGCGGCTCCTCAAGACCCTGCGCCATGACGTGCCGCCGGTCGCCGCCGCCGCCGGCCGTCTCGGCGTCGCCCCGGGCGAGACGGTGGCGCAGGTGATGAAGACCGTCCACACGGCCCATGGCGGCAAGATCTCGGTCGCCCGCCTGGTGTCGGGAAGTCTCGCAGAGGGCGCCGTGCTGACCGGCGCTGCCGGGGTGGCCGAGCGCACCTCCGGCCTGTTCCGGCTCTTCGGCCCGGGTGTCGAGAAGATGCGGGAGGCGAAGGCCGGCGACACGGTGGCGCTCGGCAAGCTCGACCACATGGCGACCGGCGAGGCGGTCACCACCGGCCGGACGCCCCTCGCACCGCTGGTGGTGATCGAGGCGCCGCAGCCCGTGCTCTCCCTCGCCCTGTCGGCGCGGGACCGCAAGGACGACGTGCGTCTCGGCCTCGCTCTCGGCAAGCTCGTCGACGAGGACCCCTCGCTCGCCGTCACCCACGACGCCGGGACGGGCGAGATCATCCTGGCCGGGCAGGGGGAGATGCATCTGCGCGTCGCCATGGCCAAGCTGTCGAACCGCTACGGCGTGGCGGTGAACCAGAGCCGCCCCGCCATCGGCTATCGCGAGACCATCAAGAAGGCGGCGACCGGCGTGCGCGGGCGTCACCGCAAGCAGTCGGGGGGGCACGGCCAGTTCGGCGACGTGGTCATCGACGTGAAGCCGGTGCCGCGCGGCACGGGCTTCCAGTTCGACGACCGGATCACCGGCGGCGTCGTGCCGAAGCAATATATCCCGGCGGTCCGCGAGGGGGTGGCGGACGCCCTGCGCAAGGGGCCGCTCGGCTTTCCCGTCGTCGATCTCGCGGTCACCCTGACCGACGGCAGCTTCCACACGGTGGACAGTTCCGACATGGCCTTCCAGCAGGCCGGGCGAATCGCCATCCAGGAGGCTCTGGCCGCCTGCCATCCGGTGCTGCTGGAGCCGGTCCTGCGCATCGCGGTGACGGTGCCCTCGGAGGCCACGGCGCGGGTCAACGCCATCGTCTCGGCGCGGCGCGGCCAGATCCTCGGCTTCGACGCCCGCGAGCGCTGGCCCGGCTGGGACGTGGTGTCCGCCCTCATGCCGGAGGCTGAGATCGGCGATCTCATCGTCGAGATCCGCTCGGCCACGGCGGGTGTCGGCTCCTTCACCGCGCAGTTCGACCATCTCGCCGAACTGACGGGGCGCGACGCCGAGAGGATCGTCCAGACCCGGGCAGCCTGAGCCGGTCACGGCCAAAAAAAGGGCCGGGCTCGTCGAGCCCGGCCTTTTGAGTTTCGGCTTCCGATGACGAACACCGGGAAGCCGCCTTCCAGAGGGGAACGCCGACAGCGACGCGAGGGTCACAGGGAGGACGTGACCCAAAAAAGCTATCGACGGACCGAAGATGGCGTGTTCGTGTGCAGCGCACAACCGGAATGCCTGCATGGCTGGATTTCACCTGCCGCACGCCTCGGCAGCATGCCCGCATTTTAGGCAAATTGCGGGCGCGAGTCGGACTGCCGGCTGCGGCGGCAAACGGTGGAGGACGGGCCCGCCGAGGCCCTTCCCGTGTGGATAAGAACGGCGCCGCGATTGCGGCCCGACGGCGAATCCAAGATCGCTTGTGGGGTCAGTAGGCAGCGCCGCCATCCTGCGTTAGGGTCTGGGTCAGGGATCGATTCGAACAGTCGAATCAAAAGCTTGCAGCCGGCTTCGTAAGCCTGCCGCCCGCCGGTCTCGCGTCCAGTTGCGTCCCGTCGCGTCTGTCCGACAACCGAGCGAACCGCACGGGGGCGGAATGTCCTTGATCGATATCGAAAGCACCGACCGGCAGGTCAATCCCGTCGATCTGGTGGAGAACCTGGCGGCTCTCAACGAATGGTCCTTCGACCGTTCGGGGGATGACGAGATCACCCTCTCCGTCACCGGCCGATGGGCCGACTATCATGCCTCCTTCACCTGGATGGACGATATCGAATCGCTCCATCTCGCCTGCGCCTTCGACCTGAAGGTGCCCGACCGTCGGCGGTCGGAGGTGAAGGACCTCATCCAGCTCATCAACGAACAGCTCTGGCTCGGCCATTTCGACCTCTGGCCGCAGGAAGGCGTGGTGATGTTCCGCCACGCGCTGCTCCTCGCCGGGGGCGCGGAAGCCTCGGGCCGCCAGTGCGAGGCCCAGCTCGATGCCGCCATGGAAGCCTGCGACCGCTACTACCAGGCCTTCCAGTTCGTCGTCTGGGCCGGCAAGTCGGCGCGCGAGGCGATGGATTCGGCGCTGTTCGAGACCGCTGGCGAGGCGTGACAGGGCCGGGCAGGGCGGCTATCCGTGGGGGCAGCCAGCCCCTGAGGATGCCATGACAGACGCAGCCAGCCCCCGATCCCTCGCCACCTTCGCCGGCCATGTCGTGCTGGTCGGCGCCGGCCAGATGGGCGGTGCCCTGCTGCGCGGCTGGCTCGGCCACGGCCTGCCGCCGGCCCGCATCACCGTCGTCGATCCGCGGCCGCCGGCCAATGTCCAGGCCATCATCGACGAGCACGGCATCGCCCTCGACCCGGCGGAGCCTGCCGTCGCCGACGTGCTGATCCTCGCCGTCAAGCCGCAGATCGCCGACGACGTCATGCCGCTCGTGCGCCACCTCGTCGGGCCGCGAACGGTGGTCGTCTCGGTCATGGCCGGCAAGACGATCGCGCGGCTGGAGGAGGTCTTCGGGGCGGGGACCGCCATCGTCCGCACCATTCCCAATACGCCGGCCGCCGTCGGCCGCGGCATCACCGGCGCCGCCGCCAGCGACCAGGTGACGGCGGCCCAGCGCGCCGCGGTGGAGACGCTGCTCTCCGCCGTCGGCCGGGTCGAATGGCTGATGCGCGAGGACTGGATCGACATCGTCACCGCCGTCTCCGGCTCCGGCCCGGCCTATGTCTTCCTCCTCGCCGAGGTGATGGCGAAGGCGGGCGCCGCGGCCGGCCTGCCGCCCGAGCTCGCGGCTCGCCTCGCCCGGGCGACCGTCGAGGGGGCCGGCGAGCTCATGCACCGCTCGCCCGACGTCGAACCCGCGACGCTGAGGCAGAACGTCACCTCGCCCAACGGCACCACCCATGCGGCCCTGCAGGTGCTGATGGGCGCCGAGGGGATCGATGCCGCCTTCGTCGCCGCCATCGCGGCTGCGGCGAAACGCTCGCGGGAACTGGCGGGCTGAGCGGAACGACCTATCTCTGGGGCAGGGGCTTCCACCGACGGAGACGGCCATGACCGACGCGACCCAGACCTCCACCGCCACGCCGGAGCGCCGCGACGCGGTCGTCGCCGCCTTCATGGCGCTGCTCGCCGAGCGCGACTACGAGGCGGTGACGCTCGCCGACATCGCGGTGCGGTCCGGCGTATCTCTTGGCGACATCCGCGCCCTGTTCGATTCGCGCTTCGCCATCGTCGAGGCCTTCGTCGCCGGCATCGACAAGGCCGTCCTCGACGGCATTGACACCGACCTCGCCGACCAGGACACCAAGGAGAAGCTCTTCGACGTGCTGATGCGCCGCCTCGATCTCCTGGCGCCCCACAAGCCGGCGATCCGCAACCTGTCGCGGGCCGCCATGCGCGATCCGGGCCTGGCCCTCGCCCTCAACGGCGTCGCCCGGCGCTCGCAGCGCTGGATGCTGGCCGCGGCCGGCGTCGAGGTACCGGGCGCCGGCGGCATGATCCGCGCCCAAGGGCTCGCCATCGCCTTCGCCAAGGTGGTGCGGGCCTGGCTCGACGACGAGGATCCCGCGCTCGCCCGCACCATGCGGGTGCTCGACGAGGAACTCGCCAAGGCAGGGCGCGCGGCGAAGACGCTGAAATCGGTCGAGCAGCTCGCCGCGCCGCTGAAGAGCCTCGTCTGTGCCCCGTTCGGCTGCCGTCGCCGGTCGTCCTCCTGGGGGCCTGATGCCGAGGAGCGCGAGGCGCCGCCGCGCGGCTGGCGCGGCGACGACTTCCGTGACCCGAAGGTGACGCCGGTCTGAGCGGCCGCTTGACCTTCTGCTGCAATGCGCGAGAAAGGCCGGGTTCGTCCCGGCCTTTTTCATGCGCGCGAGAACCTCATGCTGCCTGCCGACCCGAGTCCGATCATCGGTTTCGACGATTTCATGAAGGTCGACATCCGGGTCGGCGAGATCGTCGAGGCCCAGCCCTTTCCCGAGGCGCGCAAGCCAGCCGTCAAGCTGGTGATCAATTTCGGCGCACCCATCGGCCGGAAGAAGTCCTCGGCCCGGATCACCCGGCACTATGACCCGGCGAGCCTGATCGGGCGCCAGGTGCTGGCGGTGGTCAATTTCCCGCCGCGGCAGATCGGCAAGTTCATGTCGGAGGTGCTGACCCTCGGCGTTCCCGACGCCGATGGCGAGGTGGTGCTGATCGGCCCCGGCCATCAGGTGCCGATCGGCGGGCGCCTCTTTTGAAGACGCCCGCCGTTCGCGCGGTTCAGCGGATGGGCGGCGCGTATTGCAGGCCGCCCGCGTTCCACAGGCCGTTGAGCCCGCGGGCGATGCCGAGGCGCGAGCCGGTGCCGAGGTTGCGGTCGAAGCTCTCGCCGTAATTGCCGACGTGGCGGACGATGCGGACCACCCAGTCCTTGGTCAGACCCAGGGCCTCGCCGCCATTGCCCTCGACGCCGAGCACGCGCCGGATCTCCGGATTGGTCGACTGCAGCATCTGGTCGAGATTGCCGCGGTTGATGCCGAGCTCCTCGGCGGTGACCATGGCGAAGTGGGTCCACTTGACGATGTCGAACCACTGGTCGTCGCCGTGGCGCACGACCGGGCCGAGCGGCTCCTTGGAGATGATGTCCGGCAGGACGAGGTGGTCGTCGGGCTTGGCGAGGCTGAGGCGCTGCGAATAGACGCCCGAGGCGTCGGTGGTGAAGACGTCGCAGCGGCCCGATTCATAGGCCTTCAGCGTCTCGTCGGCCGTGGCGAACACCACCGGCTCGTAGCGCATGCCGTTGGTGCGGAAATAGTCGGCGACGTTGAGTTCGGTCGTGGTGCCGGTCTGCACGCAGACCGAGGCACCCGACAGTTCGCGCGCCGTCTTCACGTTGAGCGACTTGCGCACCATGAAGCCCTGGCCGTCATAGTAGTTCACGCCGGCAAAGTTCAGGCCGAGAGCCGTGTCGCGCTGCAGCGTCCAGGTGGTGACGCGGGACAGGAGATCGACCTCGCCGGACTGCAGCGCGGTGAAGCGGTCCTTGGCCGAGAGCGGCGAGAAACGCACCTTGTTCGGGTCGTTGAAGATCGCCGCGGCGACGGCGCGGCAAAGGTCGACGTCGATGCCGGTCCAGGTGCCGGCGCTGTCGGGCTGGGAAAACCCGGCGAGGCTGGGGCTGACGCCGCATTTGACCGCGCCGGCGCTCTGGATGTTGCGCAGCGTTGCGCCGCCGCTCTGGGCGAGCGCCGTGCCGCCGGCGGTCCCCATGCCGAGAGCCGCGGCGAGCGCGAGGGACGAGACGATCCGTTTCATGGTTGTGGTGCTTTCCGCTCTGGATGTTGTCTGGCTGCGGCGCCCGCCATCCGTACGGACGCCGCTCCTGAGCAGCCTAACAGGGACCCGGCGGAAAGCGACAGGTCGGGCTCATCCCCGACCCGGAAAGCCAAGAAGGCCGGGACGAGCCCGGCCTTCGCATATCCATGGCGGCGGCAAAGGCTCAGGCCGCGGCGGCCTTCGGCGTCACCTCGACCGTATAGTCGTCCATGATCGTCTTCGACATGTTGCCGGGCGTGTAGCGATAGGGGCCGATCTCGGAGACCGGCGTCACTTCGGCCGCCGTGCCGGTGATGAAGCACTCGTTGAAGCTCGACAGCTCCTCCGGCATGATCCGCCGCTCCACCACCTCGAAGCCGCGCTTCTTGCACAGGTCGATGACCGTGCGGCGGGTGATGCCGTCCAGGAAGCAGTCGGCGATCGGCGTGTGCACCTGGCCGTCCTTGATGAAGAAGACGTTGGCGCCGGTGCATTCGGCGACGCGGCCCTGCCAGTCGAACATCAGGGCGTCGGCATAGCCCTTCTTCTCCGCCTTGTGCTTGGAGATGGTGCAGATCATGTAGAGGCCCGCCGCCTTCGACGTCGAGGGGGCCGTGGCCGGGTCGGGACGGCGGAATTCCGCGATGTCGAGGCGGATGCCCTTCATCTTGGTCGCCGGGTCGAAATAGCTGGGCCATTCCCAGGTGGCGATGGCGAGGTGGATCTTGTTGTGCTGGGCCGAGACGCCCATCATCTCCGAGCCGCGCCAGGCGACCGGGCGCACATAGGCGTCGGTCTGACCGTTGGCCTTCAGCGTCGCCATCTTCGCGGCGTCGATCTCGGCCACCGAGAAGGGAATTTCGAAGTCAAGGAGCTCCGCCGACTTGCGCAGGCGGGCCGAGTGCTCGGTGCACTTGTAGATCGCGCCGCCATAAGCCCGCTCACCCTCGAACACCGCCGAGGCATAGTGCAGGCCGTGGGTGAGCACGTGCACCTGCGCGTCGCGCCAGGGGACGAGCTTGCCGTCCATCCAGATAAAGCCATCGCGGTCGTGGAACGGGACCAGAGACATGTCTTCCTCCTGTACTCTCCGGGCTTCTCGGGCGTCCACATCGCGTTTTGCGAACTGGGCCGGGTCCGGCTAACCTTGTCATGCGAGAGCCGGCGCTGAGCGACGATTCCCGACGGGGTGAGCAGCCTTTAGGTACGATCGTTTCGTGAATGCGGGCAGATGAGTAACAATCGGCATCGAATATGTCAACATGGCTGACATAAATGTCTCGACGGCCCAGCGCCGCACCACGTCCGGCACCGCGGCGGCGGGAGCGGAGCCGCCGGGCCGCGATCCCGCATATGAGCTGATCGAGCTGATGTTCTTCGCCTATCGCGATTTCGTCGGCGATCCCGATCACGTCCTCGAGCGCTACCAGTTCGGCCGCGCCCACCACCGCGTGCTGCATTTCGTCTTCCGCCATCCGGAGATCCGGGTGGCCGACCTCCTCGACATCCTCAAGATCACCAAGCAGAGCCTGGCGCGGGTGCTGAAGGAGCTGGTCGAGCAGGGCTTCATCCTGCAGAAGGAGGGGCAGGTCGACCGGCGCCAGCGCCTGCTGGCCGTCACCGACAAGGGCAGGGCGCTCGCCCTCGAACTCGCCAAGCTGCAGACCGAGCGCTTCGCCCGCGCCATCGCCCAGTCCGGTACCACCCGCGACCAGGCGGTGCGTTTCCTCTATGCCATGATCGATCCCGAGGGCCGTGAGGACGTGACGCGGATGATCACCCAGGCCGATCGCGCCTTGCAGCGCGGCAAGGAGCGCTGACGCGATGTCGACGTCGCTGAAACCACCGGCCGACGACGCGCCGCACCTGCTCATCGTCGACGACGACCGGGTCATCCGCCAGACGCTCGCCCGCTACCTCACCAACAACGGCTACCGCATCACCACCGCCGGCCAGGCCGCCGCCGCCCGCAAGAAGCTCGACGGCCTGACCTTCGACCTCCTGATCCTCGACGTGATGATGCCGGGGGAGACGGGGTTCGAACTCGCCCGCGCGATCCGCGAGGGCACCGCCGGACCGGCCCGCGCCATCCCCATCCTCATGCTGACGGCACGCGCCGATCTCTCCGACCGCCTGACGGGTCTGGAGATCGGCGCCGACGATTATCTGCCGAAGCCCTTCGAACCGCGCGAACTGCTGCTGCGCATCGGCGGCATCCTGCGGCGCGCGATGCCCTCGCCGCAGCCCGTGGTGGAGGCCGTCAAGTTCGGCGACTTCCATTTCCACATCAGCCGGCTGGAGCTGAAGAAGGGCGATGAGGTCGTCCGCCTGACCGATCGTGAGAAGGACATGCTGCGCGTCCTCGCGGTGAAGCCCGGCGAGACCGTGCCGCGCTACGATCTTGCAGCCCCGGGCGGCGACATCAACGAGCGTACCGTCGACGTGCAGGTGAACCGCCTGCGCCGCAAGATCGAGGTCGATCCGGCCAATCCGCTGCACCTGCAGACCGTTCGCGGCATCGGCTACCGGCTCATCGCGACGCCCTGATTGCGCTGCTGAAACAGTCGTCCCGGCCAGCGCGGGCGCGTTGAAACACGGCCGTGACGGATTACCCTCAACCTGCATGGGGGGAAATCGGGATGAGTATGGATCAGGACGGCTGGAGCGCGGGACCCGCGGAGGCCGGCGACGTCACCACGGAACATGTCGGCTTTCTCGAGAGGTTGTGGCAGTCGATCACCGGCATCCTCATCGGCCTCGCCCTGGTCGCCGCCACGGTCTGGGGCATCTTCTGGAACGAGGGCCGCGCCATCGGCACGACGCGGGCGCTCAACGAGGGGGCGGGCGTCACCGTCACGGTGCCGCCGACCCGCGTCGATCCCGCCAATGAGGGCAAGCTCGTCCACGTGTCCGGCGACCTGCGATCCGGCGGCCGGCTGACCGACGCCGACTTCCAGATCTCGACCGACGCCGTGCGCCTCGTCCGCAAGGTCGAGATGTATCAGTGGAAGGAAGAGCAACGCACCGAGACGCGTAGCAATGCCGGCGGCTCGCAAACCCGCACCACCACCTATGAATATACCCGCGTCTGGTCCGATCGGCCGATCGATTCCAGCCGCTTCCGCCGCCGTGACGGCCACGAGAACCCGGCCATGCCGGTCACCGGCCGCAGCCAGACCGCACCCAACGCCACCATCGGCGCCTTCCGCGCCGACAGCCGCGTCGTCGGCCTGTTCGGCGGCTCGGCGGAGCGCCGCCTCGAGGTGACCGACGCGCAGCTTCGCGCCTTCCAGTCCCGCTTCGGCTCCCAGGCCCGCCTCGCCGACGGCAACGTCTATGTCGGCTACGACGCCGGGACCCCCGCCGTTGGCGACATCCGCATCTCCTACACGGTGCTTCCCGAGGGGCCGGTGACCGTGGTGGCGAAGCAGGTCGGGCCCGGCTTCGGTCCCTACCAGGCCTCCAACGGCCGTGACGTCTTCCTCGGCGAGACCGGCACCAAGGCCGCCCAGGAGCTCTATGCCCATGCCCACGAGTCGAACCGCATCCTCACCTGGGTGCTGCGGCTGGTGGCGCTGATCGTCATGTGGATCGGCTTCAACCTGGTTCTGCGGCCCTTCGTCGTGCTCGCCGACGTCATCCCGCTGTTCGGCTCGGCCATGGCCGCGGGTGCCGGCATCGTCGCCCTGGCACTGACCCTCGTCGTCGCCCTGCCGGCCTTCGCCATCGCCTGGTTCTGGCACCGCCCGGTCATGTCGATCGTGCTGATCGCGGCTGGCGTCGCCGGCGCCTATGGCCTCAAGGTCCTCGGCGAGCGCCGCCGTGCCGCTGCCCCGCCCGTGGGTGGCCAGGTGGTCGGTTCTCCCGTGGGCGTGAGCCCGATGTCCGCCGCGACCGCGGCGGGCTGGCCGGCCGAGGCCCCGCCCGCCGGCTATCCCGCCCAGGCCGCCTATCCTCCGCAGGCCGGCTATCCTCCGCAGCCCGGCCATTCCCCGCAGGGCTGGCCGCAGCCGGCGCCGCAGCAGCCGGGCGGCTTCCTCAACGTGCCGCCGGGCCTGAGGCCGGGGCAGGGCGGCTGAACCACCCCTTCCGAAACGTCGAACGCCCGGTCCTTGCGGCCGGGCGTTCTCGTGTCGCTGTGGCGGGGAGGATCAGGGGATCAGGATGATCGAGCCCGTCGTCTTGCGCCCCGCGAGGTCCTTGTGCGCCTTCGCCGCGTCCTTCAGCGCATATTCCTGCGGCTTCTGGATGGTCACCGTGCCGTTCTTCACCACCTCGAACACGTCCTTGGCATTGGCCAGCAGGTCCTTGCGGGTGGCGATGTAGTGGTAGAGGCCCGGCCGGGTCAGCGTCGCCGACTTCGCCGCCAGCACGGCGGGAGAGATCGGGTCGGGTACGCCGGAGGCGGTGCCGAACAGCACGAGATGACCGCGCACGGCGAGGCATTCGAGGGACTTCAGGAACGTGTCCTTGCCGACGCCGTCATAGACGACCTGCACGCCCTTGCCGCCGGTGATCTCCATGACGCGGGCGACGAAGTCCTCCTCGGTATAGATGATCGGGAACTTGCAGCCGTTCTTCTTCGCCAGCGCCGCCTTCTCCGCGCTCGACGTGGTGCCGATGACGTTGGCGCCCAGCGCCTTGGCCCACTGGCAGAGCCACAGGCCCATACCGCCCGCCGCGGCGTGGACGAGGATCGTGTCGCCCTTCTTGACGACGTGGGTCTCCTTGAGGAGATAGCGCGCCGTCATGCCCTGAAGCATGATCGCCGCGGCCACCTTGTCGTCGACGGCCTTGGGCAGCTTGACGAGCTGGGCGGCGGGGATCAGCCGCTTTTCCGCATAGGCTCCGGGCGGGCCGCCCGCATAGGCGACGCGGTCGCCGAACGCGACCTCGGTGACGCCGGGGCCGATGGCCTCCACCACGCCGGCCGCCTCCATGCCGATCCCGTGCGGCAGCGAGGGAAACTTGTAGAGCCCGCTGCGGTAGTACACGTCGATGAAGTTCACGCCGATGGCGGTCTGCCGGATATAGGCCTCGCCCGGCCCCGGCGGCTTCACCTGAACGTCCTCGTAGACCATCGCATCCGGTCCGCCGGTCTTGTGGATGCGGATCGCCTTCACCATGTCGCCAGTCCCTTCATCGTGCCGGATCCGCTCTCGCCGACCCGCGCCGTCCAACGCGCCATCACCGTGTTACGATCGGTTGTAGAGACTTCCAAGCCCTTCCGTCACCTGCCAGCCTTGCCGGCGAACATTTCGCCCGGGCGCGGAACGGGTCTTGCGAGGGCGGGGCAAGGAGCCGCCATGCTGTCCCGTCGCGATACGATCCTTTCATCCCTGAAGGCCGCCGCCGCGTTCGGCGTCGCCGCCACGTCCCCCTTGGGGACTCTGCTGGCCGGACCCGCCGCCGCCGATGAGGCGTCGCCGCTGGCGGGGCTGCGCTACGGCGCCGCCGTGCGCGACGTGCCGCTGGCCGTCGAGCCGGAGTTCCGGGCCGCGATCGCCCGCCATTGCCGGCAGATCGTCGGCGAGGGCGGCCTCAAATGGTACGACATCCGGCCGACGCGCGAGCAGTTCGTCTTCGACGCGCCGGACAAGCACATGGCCTTCGCCACCGCCAACGGCATGACCCTGCGCGGCCACACGCTCGTCTGGTACGGCGCCATGCCCGACTGGACCAAGGCCATTGCCTCCGCTTCGGACGCCGAGAGGCTGCTGGTCGGCCATATCGAGACGGTGATGGGCCGCTATCGCGGCCGCATCAAGAGCTGGGACGTCATCAACGAGGCGATCCCCGACGACCCGACGAGCCGGTCCGACATCCGCCCCTCGATCTGGCAGCAGCGCCTGGGCGAGGCCCATTTCGCGCTCGCCCTGCGCACCGCGGCGCGCGTCGACCCCGAAGCGCAGCTCGTCATCAACGAATACGACATCGAATTCGTCGGCGACCGCTACCGCCGCCGCCGCGAGGCCCTCCTGCGCCTCATCCGCGACCTCAAGCTGCGCAACGTGCCGCTGCACGGCGTCGGCCTGCAGGGCCACCTGCGCGGTGACCTCGCCATCGACCGCGAGGGCGTCGCCGCCTTCACAGCGGAATGCCGCGCCATGGGCCTCGCCGTGCTCGTCACCGAGCTGGACGTCATCGACGACAAGCTGCCCGGCCCCCCGGAGGTGCGCGACATCCTCGTCGCCGCGAAGGCCTACGAGTTCCTCGACGCGGTCCGCGCCGGGTCGCCCATCGATTCCATCCTCACCTGGGGCATCACCGACAGGCACACCTGGGTGCCGACCTACTTCAAGCGCACCGACGGCCTGCCCAACCGGCCACTGCCGTTCGACGCCGCCTACCGGGTGAAGCCGCTGGCGCGTGTCATCGCGCATGTCCTGCGGGACCGCCGCTGATGCTCATCCGGCAGACCTCCACCTACATGGTCGCACACGGCACCTCCTCGGCGCTGGGCTTCCTGTCGGTGATCCTGTTCACCCGGATGCTGACGCCGGCCGAGTACGGCGTCTACGTCGTCGCGCTCTCGGTCGCCGGCATCGTCTCGGCCCTGCTCTTCACCTGGGTGCGCCTCTCCGTGCTGCGCTTCGAATCGGAGGGCGAGGCGACGGACATCCGCCTGACGGCGCTCGCCGCCTATGCCGTGTCGGCGGCGACACTGCCCATCGCCCTCGGCATCACGGTCTGGGCGCTCGCCGTGCCGCTCGACAAGGCCCTGGCCGCGCTGGTGCTGGCCGCGGCGCTCGGCCTGTTCGAACTCGGCCAGGAAATCCTCCGGGCGCGCCTCGACTCGACCTCCTACATGCGCGCCACCGTGGTCCGCGCCTTCGCCGCCATCGGCATCTCCTTCGCCCTCGTCCAGGCGGGCTGGGGCGGCTTCGGCCTCGTCGCCGGTGTCGCCGGTGCCTATGTCATCGCCGCGCTCGCCTTCTCCCCGGCCGTCTGGAAGGGCCCGCGAAAGCCCTTCGACGCCGTCACCTTCCGCACCATGCTGGGCTTCGGCATACCCATGGCCATGTCGGGCGGCGTCTTCGCCCTCCACGCCGCCCTCGACCGCCTCCTCGTCGCCGCACTCCTCGGGGATGCGGCGGCCGGCGTCTATGGCGCGGCGGCAGACCTCGTGCGCCAGATCATCCTCTTTCCCGCCCTGTCGGTCGCCTCCGCCGTCGTGCCGCTCGCCATCCGCGCCCTCGCCGAAGAAGGTCCGGCCGCCGCGGACATCCATCTCACCCGCAGCGGCGAGCTTCTCCTCGCCGTCGTCATGCCGGCGGTCGTCGGGCTGGCGATCGTCGCGCCGCATTTCGCCGCGCTGATCCTCGGTCCCGAATTCCGCGACATCGCGGCCGTCCTCATCCCCATCCTGGTCTTCGCCTGGCTGTTCCAGACCATCTCGCAGCAATTCGTCCAGATCAGCTTCCACCTCGCCAAGAAGCCCTCGCTGATGGTCGCCCACGGCACCGCCATCCTCGTCGCCAACGTGGTCGGCATGGCCGTCCTGGTGCCGGCCTTCGGGCTCAAGGGAGCGGCCTGGTCGCTGGTCCTGGCGGAGGCCGTGGGCGTCGCCGCCGGCTACGCCCTGTCGCGCCGCGCCCATCCGCTGCCCTTCGCCTGGCGCCCCGTGATCCGGGTCGTGGCGGCCGTGCTCGTCATGGCGGCGCCGACCGTCGTCATCGCCCGGGCCGGCGCCACCGGCGACCTCGCCGTCTTCGCCACGGCCGTGGTCACCGGCGTCGTGACCTATGCCGCGGCGGCGCTCGCCCTCGACGTCGCAGGCGTGCGGTCGGCGATGATGCATCGGATCGGCTGGAGCAGCGGCCGGGCCTGAGCCGCGGGAACGGGAGAAGCGCCGGCGCGGCCGGTCCTCCGCCTCAGGCGTTCCAGTCCACCCGCGCGAAATGCGCCTTCAGCGGCCCGTCGACCTCGTGCGTGGCGGGATCGAACCGGTCGGCGCGCGTGCGCTTGTACTTCCAGTTGTCGTTGATCTCGCGGAAGTGCCGGTAGCCGAAGGCGGCGCTGGTGCGCAGGGCAGCCGGCCAGTGGCCGACCGTATGGACCCGCCACTGCGCCCGGTCAGGACAGCGCCAGGGCACGAGGGTCCATTTCGCCGGGCAGGCAAGCACGTTCCGCCGGATGAGGCCGAAGCGTCGCTCGAAACGCTCGCGCTGGACCGTGTCGAAATCGGCATGGCGGACCGCATGCGCCGGCGCCCCGACCTCGTCGCCGGTTCCGACGACCCACCGGCCGCGATAGCGCAGGATGCCGAACGGATCGGCCTCGGCGGCGGCGAAGACGCTCCGCCCGTCGTCCGAGACGACGAGCTCGTCGATATCGGCGTTCTGGACGCTGGCGGCGGCCTCGAGGAAGCGGCGGCGGGCATGTTCCCACGCGCCGTGCTGGCAGAAATCGGAATCCCAGAAACGGCGGGCATCGAGCCCCTGCGGGCCGTACTTGAAGGGCCATTCGACCACGCGCACCGCGCGGATGCCGGAGACCGCCGCCAGCGCTTCGGCCACCGCCGCGCTGTCGTAGCGCGTCGAGGCGTTGTCGTAGAGCAGGACGGCGTCGGCGCCGTGGGCGTCGCGGGCGTAGCGGGCCCAGTCCTGGATCCAGGCGAGGTCGTTGTTGCGCGACTGGGTGAAGACCACGCGCCGGCCGGCGAAGACGTCGACCTCGCTCGGCTGCACGCTCACCTCGACCCTGCCGAGGGCGGAGGTGACGACGAGGCTGCGCGTGCCGTCCGGCGCCTCGACATGGATCTGGCCGTGGCGGTCGAGCTCGCGCAGCTCGAAGCGGCAGGGCCGGCCGGAGGGCTTCGCCTCTATCGTCGCTGCCTCCATCGCCGCGCGGAGGTTGAGGAAGGGCGGTCCGACCAGAACGATGCGGCCGCGAATGCCGATGAAGGCGTCGAAGAACAGGGTCTCGGCGTCGAATTTCGCGTCGTAGTCGGCGTCCCGCGCCTCCGCCGGCCGCACCGACAGCCGCCGCGCGGCGGTGAAGTCGGTGAGCAGGGTCGGGCAGGGGCGGACGATGGCGATGTCGGCGCGGTTCCGGCTCACGAGGCTGCTCCCGGCGGGGGCGGGACCATGGAGGGCCTCTGCGGCGCGTGTCAAACCGGGAGCGCTCATGGGATCACGCGGAACGCCGGGCCATCAAATAGATGGCCTTCGGATTGGTGACGGCATAGCGCCAGAACAGGCGGCGCGGTTCCAGCCAGATGCGATAAGCCCATTCCAGCGAGGCGCGCTGCATCCACTCGGGCGCGCGCCTGTTGGTACCGGAGAGGAAATTGAACAGACCCCCCGAGGTCTTGATCATGCCGACATGGCGGAGCCGGTCGGCGTGGCGGGCGACGAAGCGCTGCTCGTGCGGCACGCCCATGGCGAGCCAGAGGATGTCCGGGGCGAGGGCGTCGATCTCGGCGATCTTCGCCTCCAGTTCGGCGCCGGCGAGAAAGCCGTGGCAATGGCCGGCGATGACGAGGCGCGGATAGGCGCGCCGGACGTTGGCCACGGCCCGCGCGTTCTCCTCGGCCGTCGCGCCGAAGAGGTAGAAGCTCGTCCCCGTCTCCTCGGCGCGCCGGGCGACGTCGTGGAAGAGATCCGTGGTGGCGACGCGCTCCGGCAGGGGCGTCCTGCATTTGAGCCGCGAGGCGACGACCAGCGGCTGGCCGTCGGCGACGATCTGGTCGGCGTCACGGACGAGAGCGGCGAGCTCCGGTTCTGCCGCGACGCGCGCCAGAACCTCGCCGTTGGCGGAGGTCAGGTAGAGCGGCCGCCGGCCCCGCTGCCGCTCGCGCGCCGCCCGGATCATCCAGCCGGCGGTGGCGGCACGGTCGAGCACCGCGATGGGCAGTCCGCCCACCGTGACGGTCGGGATCGCCGCGAAGGCGGTGTCGAAGGCCGCGCTCATGTCAGTGGACCAGGCGGGCGAGGGGCGGCCGGGCGGCGACCGGGCGCGGTGCCGGGGCGGGGGCCTGTCGTCCGCCGCCGCCGCGCAGGAGGGCCGCCGCGAGGGCGAGACCGACGCCGAGGCCGCCACCCACCACGAAGCCCGCCAGCGCCATCACCACCCCACGGGGCGGGAAGACGCGGTCCCGTGGCGGCTGGGCCACGGTGATGATCCGCGCATTGCTCGTGTCGAGGCGCTCCAGCTCGCTCGTCTCGCGCGAACGCGAAAGGAAGGCCTGGAGCAGGTTGCGGTTGACGTCCACCTCGCGCTGGAGTTCGCGCAGCTGGACGAAGGCCTGGCCGGCTTCCGAGGCGAGCGAGGTCAGCTGTTCGACGGTGCGGCGCTGGGTGGCCTCGGCGGCGCGGGCGCGGTCGAGGTCGGCGCGGGCGGCCTGGGCGATGCGGCCGAGTTCGTCGGCGATGGCGCGGTCGAGATCGCTCACCTGCGCCTGGGCGTTGCGGACGGTGGGATGGCGCGGGCCGAACTCGGTCTGCGCGTCGGCCAACCGGCGACGCGCCTCGGCCTGCTGGCCGCGCAGGGCCGCGATCGTCGGGCTCATCACCGCTTCGGGCAATGCCCCCGCCTGGCTCGCCGTGCGCAGCGAGATCTGGATCTGCTCGCTGCGCGCCTGGGCCTCGGCGACGCGGGCCTGGGCCTGGGCGAGCTGGCTGTTGGCGTCGGTGAGCTGCTGTTCGCTGACGAGCTGGGTGCGGGTGCCGACCAGGCCGTTGCGGCGGCGGAAGTCTTCGGCCCGCTCCTCGGCGATGCGAACCCGGGTGCGCAGCTCGTCGAGCCGGTTGGTGAGGGACTGGGTGGCACGCCGCGCCGCATCGGCCCGGGCCGCCGTCTGGCTGTCGATATAGGCGTGAGAGACGGCGTTGGCGAGCCGCGCAGCCTTGTCGGCGTCCGAGGCGCGCACCGTCACCTCGATGACGAAGGTTCGCTCCGGCCGGCGCACGATGACGCGGTCGTAGAGGGCGTTGAGCGCCTGCCGCTCGCGGCTCGCCAGGCTCTCCTCGGCCGGCCGGCCGAGGCCGAGCGAGCGCAGCAGCGCCACCGCCCAGTTGGCGCCGCCTTCGCCGTTGAATTCGGGGTCGTCCGTCAGGCGCTCGCTGTCGATGACGCGGGACAGCACGCTCTGCGACGTGACGATGCGCGCCTGGCTCTCGACGAAGTTGATGGCCGCGTTGGAATCCTGCTGGCGCGGGGTCAGCTCGTTGTCGAAGACCTGGATGCCGCGGGGATCGACGAAGATCTGCGACGTCGCCATGAAGCGCGGCGTCATCAGGCGCGAGGCGCCATAGGCCATCCCGGCGCAGGCGAGCGCCAGCGCGAGGATCGGCATCCAGTAGGGCAGAATGGCCGCCCCCAGCCCGCCGGAGGGCGGCGGGACAGGGCCGGCGGTGGCGGCCGGCACGGGCGGGTCGCGGCGTTCGGGACGACCATCGTCATACATGGTCGGGTCCTTTCCTGGGCCTGTCCGGGCCGCCGCGAGGGGCGGGAGTCCCGGAGTGGAACACGAGACATCGGTGGTGCTCATGCTCCGCAAGGACGGGACCAGCGGGGGTTGTGCCGTTTCAGGCGATGCCCGCCCGGTCGAGCGCCGCGGCTACCGGCAGCACGGCGAAGCCGCGTTCGAGGGCGCGCGAGACGATGCGCGCCAGCACCCGTGGCGTCGTGCCGTAGAGGCTCGGCGCCTCGCTGACGTCGTGGGTGAAGAGGACGAGCCAGCCGGAGGCGGCCTCGGCCCTGTCGAGCCAGCGGTCGAGATTGTTCTCGGTGAGGCCCCGGGCGCTGATTTCGACCGATTTGAGGAAGTCGAGGTCGGTGCGCCCGGCATTGATCCCCGGCTGGACGGACCGGGAGCTCCGCACGCTGGCGGAGAGCCGTTTCTTCTGCCTCACGCCGCACTGGCCGTAGGGATAGGCGTAGTTCTCGCGCACGAGGCCCGGCACGATCCGCCGCAGCGCCGCGCGGTTGGCGGCGAGGTCGGCCGCAAACGCCGCGGGATCGAGGAGATTGGCCGGCCGATGGGCATGGCCGTGCAGGCCGATCTCGTGGCCGCGGCGGTGGAGGTCCGCGACGGTCTCGGCCCCCGCCACAGTCCAGCGGCTGTTGGTGAGGCCGAACAGGCCCGACGCCGGATAGAAGGTGCCGCGTGCGCCGTGATCTTCCAGAATGCGGGCGCCGGGGGTGTCCGCCGTCCGGGGGAAATCGTCGAAGGTGATGGAGACGACCGGCCGGTCGAGATGGATCGCGGCGGTGCGGAAGGCGATGCGGCGGCCGATCATATGGTCGAGCCGCGGAAACAGGCCGCCGAAATCAACCTCGTCCGGATCGACCAGCGGATCTGCCGGGGCGCGCCCCCGCACCGGACGGAACAGGGTAGGGTGCGCCAGCCCGTTCATCTTCTCGTTCACGCCCTGCTCCATGCGGTCTGCCCTGTTTCCGGACAGATACACTGGCCGGGCAAGCGGTGAGGCGCAAACTGGCAAGAGCCGGGCCAGGACCGGTCGCGGTCGCCGCGGCAAGCCATTTGCTGCGGAACGCGACAGACATCCATCCGCCCCCGCGTGAGGAGCCGATCGTGAACCAGGTTGAGACTGTTTCCATGGAATCGTCCCGCAGCGAGACGTCCGAGGACCGCGCCCTGGTCCGCAGCGCCGGGCTCGACCTGCAGGCCGCGCGGGCCGTCGTGGTGGTGCCGACCTTTCGCCGGCCGGCCATGCTGGCGGACACGCTCGCCTCGCTCGCCGGCCAGCGCGACGCGCCGCCCTTCGCCGTGGTCGTCGTGGAGAATGACGCGGCCGGCCGGGAGGGCCTCGTCGTCGCCGCCCAGTGGCTCGCCCGCGGCACCCTCTCCGGCCTCGCCTTCGTCGAATCCGCCCAGGGCAATGTCCACGCCATCAATGCGGGCTTCGCCATGGCTCTGGCCTCCTTCCCGGCGGCCGAGCACATCCTGATGATCGACGACGACGAGGTCGCCTCGCCCGAGTGGCTCGCGCGGATGGTGGAGGCGGCGGAGCGCGAGGACGCCGACGTCGTCGGCGGGCCGGTCGTGCCCTGCTTCCGCGACGAGACGCCGGCCTCGCTCGCCCGTCATCCCGTCTTCTGGCCGAGCCACGTGCGCACCGGCCCCGTGCCGATGATCTACGGCACCGGCAACTGTCTGATGCGCCGGCGCGTCTTCGACCGCCTCGGCCACCGGCCGCTGGACCCCCGCTTCAACTTCCTCGGCGGCGGCGACATGGACTTCTTCACCCGTTGTCGCCTGGCGGGGCTGCGCTCCTGGTGGGTGCAGGAGGCGCTGATCACCGAAACCGTGCCGGCGGAGCGCGCCCGCGTCGGCTGGGTGCTGAGACGGGGCCTGCGGATCGGCTCCATCAACCGGGCCGTCGACCTGAAACACGCGACGGGCGCGGCCGGCGGGGCAAGGATCGTCGCCAAGGACGTCGCCATCGTGCCGCTGGCGCTGCTGCGCGCCGCCGTCGCGCTGGTGCGGACGCGCAATCCGGTCGTCGCCGCTCATCCTCTTGCCGTCTCGGCCGGCCGGCTCGCGGCCTGGGCCGGCGTCGAGCAGCAGCCTTACCGCGCGGGGAACGTCTCGTGACGATGGCGCGCATCACCGGGGCCCCCGGCGCCCTGCCGGTGGACGACCTCGCCCAGCTCATGCGCTGGGCCCGCGTCCTCGTCTTCGTCGGCGCCTTCCTGCTCGCCTGGGTGACCCTGGAGCCCTATGCCGACCTCGGCACCACCGCCTCCCTGGAATTCGCCTTCGGCCAGGAGGGCACGGCTTATGCCGCCTACGGGCTCATGGCGGCCGTCGCCGGCCTTGTCGCGGTCCTGACCCAGCCGCGCGCGCTCGCGACGCTGATCCACCCGCTCTGGATCGCCCTCGGTGCCTGGCTGTCCTTCACCGTCGTCACCTCGGCGGATGTCTCGCTGTCGCTGCGGCGGCTGATCCTCTTCGGCATGCTCGCCGTGCTCACCGCCTCGCTGTTCCTGATGCCGAAGGGGAGGCGCGATCTGGCCCGGCTGCTGGCGGCCGCCGTCGGCATCCTCGTTCTCCTGTCGCTGGTCGGCGTCGCGCTCTTTCCCCAGTTCGCGATCCACCAGATCACGGACATCAACGAGCCGCAGCTCGCCGGCGACTGGCGCGGCGTCTTCGCCCACAAGAACACCGCCGGCGCCATCTTCGCGATGACCATCTTCATGATGATCTTCGCGGTGCGGACCGGCCTCGTGCCGCTGGGCTCGGTGCTGTTGCTGCTCTGCTCCGCCTTCGTGCTGATGTCCGGCGCCAAGAGCTCGACCATGCTTCTGGTGGTGAGTCTCGCCGTCTCCGTCGTGGTGGCGCGCACCCGCCGTGGCTGGCTGGCGGGGGCGATCGCCTTCGCCCCGCTCGTGGTTCTCTTGGTGCTCGGCCCCGGAACCGTGGTCAGCAAGGGCCTCGGCGACATCGTCCGTCTGTTGCCGATCGATGCGACATTCACCGGCCGCGCCGACGTCTGGGAGCTGGCACTGGAAAAGATCGTCGAGCGGCCGCTGACCGGCTTCGGCTATTCCGCCTACTGGGCGCTGGAATCGACCCGCTTCGGCCAGGAGGACGCAACCCAGTGGGGCGGCCACGCCGCCCATGCCCACAACGGCTATATCGACGCGGCGCTCAACATGGGCCTTCCCGGCCTGCTCCTCGTGATCGCCGTCTTCGTCGTCTGGCCGCTGCGCAATTTCCTCGCGGCGCGGGCGCGGGGAGCCGACCCGGCGCTCCTCCTCATGTTCCTGCAGATCTGGCTCTTCGGCATCTACGTCTCGGTGCTCGAGAGCTTCCTCTTCGTCCGCTTCGACCCGATCTGGATCACCTTCCTCTTCGCGGTCTTCGGCCTGCATTACCTGGCGAGGCGGCCCCATGTCGCGGAGTGACGAGGGCGCGTCGCGCCTCGACGTGCTGATCTCGGACAGCGCCGCTCCCTGCGGCGTGGAGGCCTTCGCCCGCCGCCTGGCCGAAACTGCGGGCGGGCGCGCCGCGACGCGCGAACTCGGTACCGGCGGCGGCGAGGGGGTCCTCGTCATCAACCTTCCGGTCGTCGCCTGGAAGCGACGGCTCGCCGATCCCGTCATCGCCGCGCTGAAGGCGCGGGCCCGCGGCCGGCGCGTCCTCCTCATCCTGCACGAATGGGCCGATCTTGACTGGAAACGGCGCGTCAGCTACGCGCCGCTTCTGCCGCTCGCCGGCGCCATCCTGTTCTCGGCGCCTGAGGTGGCGGCCCAGTTCGCCGCCGATCCGCTGTCGCGCCTCGCTCCGCGTCGCCGGGGTCTCGTGCCCATACCGCCGAACGTGGTGAGGCCGGACCTGCTGCCGCAGAGCCCGCTGACGGCGCGGCTCGACGAGGCCCGCCGCCGCGGCCAGCTCGTCCTCGGCCATTTCGGCTCCATCTATCCGCGCAAGCAGTCGACGCAGATCCTCGACCTCACGGCCGCCCTGGTGCAGCGCGGCGAGGACCCCTTCGCCGTCTTCATCGGCTCCTTCGTCAAGGGCCAGGACCGCGTGGAGGAGGAGTTCATGGCGCGGGCGGCGAGCCTCGGGGTGGCCGACCGCATCGCCGTCACCGGCTATGTGGCCGATGACGCCGAACTCTTCGCGCTCTTCGCCGGCGTCGACGTCTTCGCCTATCTCTTCGCCGAAGGCCTTACCAGCCGGCGCGGCAGCGTGCTCGCCTGCGCCATGTCGGGCCGGCCGGTCGTCGTCAACGCGCCGGAGCGGCCCGGCGCCTTCGACCACCACCCGACCTACCAGCACCTCCTGGAGGAGGGCAGGCTGCGCCTCGTCTCCCACCGCGCCACCGTCGACGAGGTGGCCGCCGCGGTGGAACAGGCGTCGACCCTGCCGCGCCATGGCGCCCGTCTCGACGTCGCAGCCGCCTGGGGCGACGCGCTCGCCGCCGTCGATCGCGTTCTGGCCGCCTGAGCGGCGCACATCCCGCCTCATCCCGTGACGCATGCAACAAGAAACCGCGGCCCGGAGGGTCGCGGTCTCCTGTCGTCGTGGGGGACGAGAGGTCGCCTGCGGTCAGAAGGCGTTGTCGTAGGCCTTCCGCGACAGGACGGTGCGGAACAGGATCTCGATGTCGAGCAGGATCGACCAGTTGTCGATGTAGAAGAGGTCGTGCTCGACCCTCGCCTTCATCTTCTCGACGGTGTCGGTCTCGCCGCGCAGCCCATGCACCTGCGCCCAGCCGGTGATGCCCGGCTTGACGTTGTGGCGGCGCGCATAGAGCGCGATCCGCTCGTCGAAGGCGCGGTCGTGGGCGACGGCGTGGGGGCGCGGACCCACCAGTGACATCTGTCCCGCCAGCACGTTCAGGAGCTGCGGCAGCTCGTCGATGTTCCAGCGCCGCAGGTACCGGCCGACGCGGGTGACGCGCTGGTCGTTCCGCGTCGCCTGACGCACCACATCCCCGTCGTCCATCACCGTCATGGTGCGGAACTTGACGATCTGGAACGCCCGCTGGTTGAAGCCGAGGCGCCGCTGCATGAACAGGACGGGGCCGGGGCTGTCGAGCTTGATGGCGATGGCGACGAGGATCAGCACCGGCGTCAGCAGGAAGAGGGCGAAGGAGCCGAGGGTGATGTCGAGGGCCCGCTTGGCCATCACCTCGCCGGCGGTCAGCGGCGGGCGGCCGAGCTGCAGGCTGGCGATGCCGCCGGCCTTGGCGATGTGGACGTCCTGGAAGCGGTCGAAGATGCGCTCCGGTCCGAGGTGGATGGTGACGGGGATGCGCATGAAGCCGTCGACGAGCCGGTCGATCGTCTCGGTCTGCGACCAGGGCACGATGATCAGCACGTCGTCGAGCTGCATTTCGCGGGCCTGGCCGGCGATGCGGGCGATGTCGTCGCGGCCGACCGATCCGTCCTCGGCCGAGAGCAGGCCGGTTCCGGCGATGTGCATGCCGGCGTTCCACGGCTGGTAGCGGCGGGCGAAGTCAGTCACGTCGCTCTCGCGGCCGACCAGCATGACGCGCCGGGCCGGGATGACGCCGAACTTCGAGCCCAGCGTCAGCAGGCGCCCGGTGAGCTCGCGGGTGACGAGCACCGCCGGCAGGCCGACGAGGAAGGTGAGAATGACGGCGACACGGGAGAAGACGTCGGTCGTCTTGGTGGCGAAGGCGAAGGCCATCAGGGTCAGGAACGTCGCCCCCCACATGGTCAGCGTGGTGCCGAAGGCCCGCCGGGCGCCGACATAATTGCCGATCACGTACTGGCTGCGCACGGCGCTGAGCATGACGAAGGTGCTGGCGACCAGCATGGCGAGCGTCGCCTGGGAGGTCGTGGTCCACCATTCGCCGCTGGAGACGCGGCTGTAGACGAGGGATGTGGCATAGCTTGTGGCGGCGATGATGAGCCAGTCCAGCGCTGCGGTGGACAGCTTGAGCGCGAGGCGCATCCACGCATAGCCGCCCCGGCCGCGCCTGGCGACCGCCGCCGCGGGAATATCAAGTTCCTTCAACGTCATGGCGTGAACCCTTGAAGCTCGCGACGCCACCGCCTGTCTCGAATGGGGACGGGCGGCGGGGCCTTACGGCCTCATCGCAGGGGCCGTGCCAGCGGGGCGCGGCCGGAGCGGTTCACGACGGGATTCGGCCGCGCCGGGCGGTTGCCGCCGCATGCGCGACCAGCGTCTGGCGTGCGGCCGGCGGCGTCAGGTCGTGGTCCGACCGCGGCAGGATGGTCAGCCGCACGTTGTCGCGCCCGGTGAGCCAGCGCCCGCCCGAGCCGAAATGCAGGGCGAGATCGCCGAGCCCGGCATCGTTCTCGCTGAAGATGATGTCGACGGGGATGCGCCGGTCGGCGAGCCGCCGCATGATGTCCCGCGCCCGGCGCGTCTCCTCGGTCGGGCGCAGCGCCCGGATCCGGTCGGCGGCGCGCCGGCTGAAGGCGCGGATCAGCGGTCCGAGCTTCCGCTCGCCGCTCAGCAGCCGCCGCCAGGCGCGGGCCTCGAAAACCTTGCCGGCATAGCTCGCCGCCAGCGGATAGGCGGAGGCGATGGCTTCCTCGACCGTCTCGCCGGGACGCCAGACGAAGCGCTGGATATTGACCAGGACGAGCCCGGCGATCCGCTCGTCGCGCGCCGCCTGGTGCAGCGCGAGATAGGCGCCGCTGCAAGCGCCGAGCATGGTCACGTCGCCATGCCCGCGGGCGACGAGGAGGTCGACCGCGTCCCGCACCTGGGCGTCGTTGGCGCGGTTGTAGAGGACGCTGTCGAGGCTGTCATCGCCGTCGGGACGATCCCGCCCGTCGCCGATCCCGGCGAGGTCCATGCGCAGCGAGGCGATGCCCTGGGCCGCGAGTTCGCGGGCGAGCTGGACGCCCGAACGGGCCCAGCCGACATGGGAGTTGCGCCCGGCATTGACGATCAGCACGACCGGGCGGCCCGGCGCGGCCGTGGCCGGGTCACAGACGACGCCGAACAGCCGGCGCCCCTCGCCGAAGGTCAGCGCTTCCTCGGTGAAATGGGGGCCGGCGAGGCGGGCCGGTAGCGCCGGCACGGCTGGACGGGCGGGCCGGATGGGGAGCTGGTCCATCCAGGCCACGGCGTCGGTGAGGATGCCGGCGGGTGTCGCCGCCATGGTCGGGCTGAGCGAAATCGCCTCGAAGCCCTGCGCCTCCGCCGCGGTGATCGGAGCCGTGCTCCAGGCGGCGGCGAGCTGGCGTCCGTCCGCCGCGCCTTTGCGCGTGAGCAAAAGGACCGGAGCCTCGGGCGGGGCGAGGCGGGCGAGGTCGATCCCCCGCATCGCCTCCAGCGTGGACGACGTGGTGGTCAGGCCGGCGATGGACAGCCCCGCCTCGGTAGCCGTGGCGTCGGGATCGAGCCGCGCCGCCTCGGCGAGCGCCCGTGCCGTCAGTGCGAGCTCACGGGCGTAGAGCCGCCCCTTCACCACGGGATCGAGCAGGACGATGCCGGCGAGGTTGTCGGCTCCCTCGGCTGCCAGCGCGGCGAGGGTGGCGCCGAACCGGAGCCCGGAGAAGACGATGCCGTCGACCCCCGCATGCCGTCCGAGGACGACGGCAGCCTCGCGCGTCGCCGCGACCCAGGCGGCGAGGCGCTCGGGATCGGCGTCGGCGCCGAGCGAATCGGCCGTGCCCGGCAGGTCGAAACGCAAGGCCGCGTGGCCGGCCGCGGCGAGCGCCTCCGCGAGACGCCGCAGCGTCTTGGTCGCCGCCAGCGCCTCCACCCCGTGCGGGGGGACGATGACGACGCCGAGCCCGGAGCGGCGGTCAGCCTCCGGCAGGTGCAGCTTGCCCATCAGGCCGTTGAACGTGACGGGGATCATGCTGCGAACTCGTAAGGGACGGGATGGCTGTTGAGGGCGGCGACGGTGCCGCCCGGTGCGGCCTCGCGGGTTCGGGCGATGAGGGCGACGATGCGCGTCTCTCCCGGCGCGAGGGTGAAACCCTCGTCGGCGGGGCGGCAAGCCCGATCGTCGATTGTGACGAAGCGGGCGAGCCGCTCCGTCGTGATGGAAACGGCGGGGGCGCCGTCCCGGATCACCGGTCGCACGGTCAGGCCGATATCCCGCGGCTCGGCCGCCCGGCCGGGGACGAAATGGCTCGCCTCCGCCAGCAGCTCGCCGGTCTCGGCGTCAAGGAGCCGCGCCAGCGTCGCATCATGGGCGAGGGGGCCGAAACGGTAGGCGTGGGCCAGGTCGAAGAATCGGCCGGCGAGGGTGAAACTCGAAAGGCTGTCGGCGGAGCGCGGCGAGAGGACCAGCTCGCGCTCGGCCCGGACGAGCGGGTGGACGCCCTCGCCATAGGTCGCGAGGGTCAGGCGCACCCGCTTCTCCCGCGCCGTCTCGTTGACGAGATGGACGCCGAGCCCGTTCAGCCCCTCGTCGGTGAGTCCGAGATGGAGCGGCCGGAAGGCCCGCTTGAGGGCATGCCAGGTGGTCTTCGGCCGGCCCAGCCGGTCGATCACGCCCCAGCCGGCGCCGGGCTTCATGTCGTTCAGGAACCAGACGAGGCCGCCGGCGCAGCGTGAGCCCGCCCGCCGCCATTCGGCGAAGACCTCCTCCATGAGCTGGGCGGGGGCCGCCCGGCCGAGGGCGAGATAACGCTCCGGCTCGCTCGTGCGCAGCGTCTGCGGGTCGACGCCGAAGAGGGCGGCGACATAGTGGTCGCGCACGTCCTCGAAATCCCAGGAGGCCCCGGCGTCACGCGGCACGCCGTCCTTCCAGCGTTCGCCCATGGGCGCGGCGAGGCCTTCCGCCGCCAGCGTCGCGGGCGCGGGAACGGCGGCGAAGGCGAGGCATTCGGAGGCGAAGCGCACGTCGGCGCGGCGCGCGTCCTCGACCGGGCGGCGATAGGCGCCGACGCCGAAATAATGGGTGACGCCCTCGTCGGTGACGAAGGGCAGGGGGCCGCCCCAGGGGGAGTGCGGGACGTAGATCGCCTGCGGCGCGGCCTTGGCCGCCACCGCAGCCAGAGCCTCCTCGAACAGCGGCAGGGCCGCCTGGCCCGGCGTCAGGCCGAGCATGGTCGCCTGCTGGGCGATCTCGCTGCCCCCGCAGACCACCGCCAGCGACGGCGAGCCCCGGAGCCGGCCGAGCAGCGCGCGCGCCTCGGCCTCGGCCGTCGCGCGGAAGGTCTCGTCGCCCGGATAGTCGAAATTGGCGAAGGGCAGGTCGTGCCAGACGAGGATGCCGAGGGCGTCGCAGGCCTCGTGGAAGGCGCGGCTCTCGGGCGTGGTGGTGCCGGAGAGGCGGATCATGTTCATGCCGGCCTCGCGGGCGAGCGCCAGCAGCTGCCGTGGATCGGCGCCGCCCGGCGAAGCCGGATCCGGCGGCATCCAGGAGGCGCCGCGGCAGAACACCGGCTCGCCGTTGACGACGAGGCCGAAACCCTTGCCGTCGGGGCCGCGGTCGAGGGCGAGGGAGCGGAAGCCGACGGAGCCGCAATCGATCAGGCGGGACCCGATCCTCACCTGCACCGGATGGAGCGCCGGCGCGCCGTGGGTGTGCGGCCACCAGGGCGCGACATCCGGGAGAACCATGCGGCCGGCATGGAGGCCGTCCTCGCCGGGGTGAAGCACCTGGGCATGGCCGCCGCACAGGACCTCGACGGGCTGGTCCGGCGGCCTGCCGAAGCGGACGGCGAGGTCGAGAATGCCGTCGCCCGCATCGAGGCGGGCGGAGAGGGTGAGGTCATCGACGCGCGGCCCGGCGCCACGCAGCACCAGATCGACTGGCTGCCACGGCCCCACCACCGCGACCGCGGGCGACCAGCCCGGCATATGGCCGAGCGGCGTGGTGCGGACGAGCCGGAGCGCGCCCGGCTGAATCATCTGCGGCCGCCAGCGCTGGCGCGGCCCCTTGGCCGAGGCGAGGAGCGGGTTGAGCGCGGCGAAGCGGACGGCGAGCCGGTGACGGCCGGATGCCGCGAACTGGTGGGATTGCGCGAGGAACATCGACGTGGCGCCGAGGATGGGCGCCCCGTCGAGGAAGACCTCGGCCGGACCGGTAAGGCCCTCGAAGCGCAGCGTCGCCGGGCCTTCAGCGGTGAAGGCGCAGCGGTACCAGACGTCGCGGTCGTGGAGGCCCGAGGGCGACCCGGGTGACAGACGTCCGGCTGCGATCAGCGCCGCTTCCGCCGTGCCGGGGACGGGCGCGTCGATCCAGTCACCGCGCGCCTCGGCCTCCGCCGGTGTCTCCGCTGTGCCCGGATCGAGGACGGCCATGGTCCAGCCCGCGTCGAGCGGGACGATCCGGTCGTCCGTGTCGCTGCGGATCGGACCCATCGGCCCCTCAGGATGCGGCCCGAACGAGCGTCCGGGTTTCGGCCACGGGGAAGCGCAGGGCGGCGGCGAGCTCGGCCATGAGCGCGTCGTAACGGTCGGCGGTCTCGTCGAGGGCGGCGGCGAGCGCCTCCGTCTTCTTGCGCGCGAGCGCCCGTGCCAGCAGGAACTGGAAGGTCTTCATGCCGTTCGACATGGCCTCGCACAGCGCCACGGCCCGGTCGAGCCCGCCGACGCCCTGGCCCGCGAGCCAGGCGAGATGGTCGCCGAGCAGCGCGATGTTGGCGCCGAACTGACGGGCGGTGTTGAAGGCATAGGGGTGGAAGGAGCAGGGCGGTTCGCCCGCCAGCCAGTCGAGATGGCGCTGAAGGGCGTCGCGATAGGAGATAACCGGATTGCGCTCGGGCCGCCGCGCCCAGTGGCCGCCGAGGCGCGCGAGAGCCGCATCCCGCAGCGCCCGGCCGGAGAGGCCGGGGCCCGCGACCTTCACGAATTCCGTATAGGGCGGCAGGATCGGCGTCGCCACGGCGCCGAAGCCGAGGAGATGCTCGACGTCCTCGCCCTCCATCTCGAAATAGCCGGCATTGTGGAAATAGCCGAGACGCGACGCCGCGCGGTCGAAACTGTTCACCGCGATCGTCGTCTTCGAATGGTCGGTGCGGTAGGTGACGCCGCGGGTGTCGGGCAGGAAATGCGCGTCGACCTCGACGAGGACGAGGCGGCCGCGGGCGACCTGCTCCTCCAGGTGATCCACCAGCGGGCGGTAGATCGACAGTTCCTGGAGGTCGAGGCCGAACAGGGTGTCGAGATCGCCGTTGGGGATCTTGAAGAAGGTGAACTGGTCTCCCTCGAAGTCCTGGGCGAGCGTCATGCCGAGGCCGGCCGCGGGTTCGCGGCCGAGGGTCGAGAGCAGTTCGATGAAGAGATCCGTGTGGCAGTTGGTCTCCGGCCAGGCCCGACCCGCATCGTGCAGGCCGTGGCGCCGGTAGGTCGCCGCCGAGAGCTCAGGAAACACCGCCGCCATGGCCTCAGAGCCCCAGCGAATGGCGCAGCGAGGCGGGCCAGCGGTCCACGTTCGTGCCGTAGTGCTTCAGGAGGGCCAGGATGACCCGCTCGTGGCCGAAGCCGACGCAGGCGGTGTGTCCGACCTCGCCGCCCTCGGTGGTCAGGCCGAAGGTCTTGCCGAAATGGTCCTGGTGGTAGTTGAAGGACAGGCAAGCCGTCGGCTTCTCCTCGCTCTCGATGGCGATGAGGAGCTCGAACTTCAGCCGCTGGTCGCGCTGGTTGACCGCCAGCATCTTGCCCGTCCGGCCGAAGAAGGGGTCGTTGGCGACGTCCACGGTGAAGGGCAGGCCGAGCTCGGCGATCAGCGCCTGGCCGCGCTCCAGCCAGGAGGCGCGGAACTCGGTCACCTGCTCGGGCGTGCCCATCCGCACGAATTCGCGCATGCGGAAGAACTGCTGGCGCGCCGGATCCTGCGAGGGCTCGTGGCGGAAGCAGTAGGACATGAGGTCGAAGAGGCGGCCTTCGTCCGGCAGGGTGCCGCGCTTCGCCGCCGTCGGATAGAGCGGGTAGCAGGCGGCCGGCGTCAGCACGATCTCGCTCGCCTTCTGCCCCTCGGTCCAGTCGCCGCCCTGTTCGATCGTCTGCAGCAGGCTGACGTGGTCGGCCGGGTTGCCGCAGAAGCAGTGCACGGTGCCGGCGAGCTGGGGGAAGCTCTTCATGTAGCCGGACTTCTCGAAGACCTGGCGCGACATGGCGGGCGGAAAGCGCACCACCTCCGGCTCGTCCGCGGCGCCGTAACGCGTCACCATGGCCTGGAAGCCGTCGCCGATCGCCTCGAACAGGCCGGAGCGGCCGTAGAGGCCGTCGACGCCGGTTTCGATCAGCAGGCCCGTGTCGAAGAGGTCGTCGAGGAAGGTCGCGGTCTCGGTCTTGGCGAGCATGTCTCAGTCCTCCAGATCGGTGTCGAGACGCGACATGAGCAGCATGGTCGCGGTGTTGGCGAGGATGCGGTCGTTGGCGATCATGAGCGGCGCCGACAGGATGTCGCGCAGCTGCCGTCCGACCGAAAAGGGATTGTCGTTCTTGTAGCCCTGGATGCCGATGATGGTGAGCGCCTCCTGGACGATGCCGACGGCGCGGCGCGAGGCCTCGACCTTCACGGCGTTCATGGCGACGGCGAAGGCCATGGAATTGATGGCGTCCTCGTCGTGCCGGGCCGCCTCGAAGCGGGCGATGCCGTCGCGGACGATCGTCTTCAGCGCCGCGAGTTCGGCGGCGGCCGCCGCGAGGCGCGGGGCGCCAGGCGGAACGGCGTTCGGCATGCGGCGGGCGGCGGCGCGCACGCTCGCCTGCGCCTTCGACAGGGCCGAGCCGGCGATGCCGAACCAGAGCGAGGCCCAGAACAGGTGCGAACTCGCCAGCATGGACTGGGCCGCGATCTCAGCGAAGGGCTTGGGGAAGACCTGGGCGGCGGGAACGGTCGCCGCCAGCTTGAAGCCGTGCGAGGTGGTGCCGCGCATGCCGAGCGTGTCCCAGACCGAGGTCTGGACGAGGCTCGCCTGGTGCTTCTCGATCACCACCATGACCTGGTCGGAGGAGGCGGCCTCAGGGGCGCGGCGGGCGGTGGCCAGGATGGCGTCGGCGTCGAGGCCGTAGGAGATGACGGTCGCGTCCTTCTCCAGTCGCACCATGTCGCCGTCCGGCACGATGGAGCAGATGGAGTTGCGCAGATCACCGCCGATGCCGGCCTCCGTGGTGGCCGACCCGAGCAGGAGCTGCTTGTCCGCCAGCCGGACCATGAAGGCGCGGTGCCAGTCGCTGTCGAGCCCGTGGTGGACGAGGCTCGACACCTTGATCTGGTGCATGGCGAAGACCATGCCGGCCGCCGAACAGGCGCCGCCGAGCACGGTGCAGACCTGGGCGATCTCGGCGAAATCGGCGCCTTCGCCACCCAGGTGGGTCGGAATCATCATGCCGAGCAGGCGGGCCTCGCGCATGGCCTCGACGGCCTCGCGCGGAAAGCGGCCTTCACGGTCGACCGCGTCCGCATGGGCGGCGGCGATCTCGGCGACCCGCTTGACGCGAGCGGCCGTCGTGGCGCCCTGGGGCGCCCTGGGGGATTCCGACCGGTCGAGCATGTCAGCCTCCGACGTTCTCGGAGCGCAGCTCCTCGAGAGCGGCACCGATCGTGGCGATCGAGGAGAACAGCTTGCGGTTCAGCATGCGCTCGGGGAACTCGACCTCGAAGGCTTCCTCGAGCGCCAGCATCAGCTGCACCGAGCCGAAGGAGGTCATCCCGGCATCGTACAGGTCGCTCGTGTCGGCAAGGTCAGCCACGCCGCCCGGCAACTCGACGGTCCGGGCGATGATCTCTCGGATCTGACTGTTCATTCGGATCGCTCCTGTGAGCCGATCCCCGTTCCCGGGATCGGTTGTGTTGCATTTGACCGAGGCAATCAACGTTTGATTACCGATAGCGTTAACCGCCCGCCGTTCCTCCGGTTGTTCCCGGCGGGGACACCGCGGCGGCGTCGTGGTCAGATGAGCAAGAACGACGCCGGGCCAGACCCGGCCGTTTCACGACGAATTGGCCCTGTTTCCGCTGCGGCAGACGCTCATTTCGGCGGGGCGGGACGGGATATTTACGAAACCGTAAGGAAGGCCTGTGCCAAAACGGGTGCGTGCCGGCGTGACCGGCGACCGCCGCGGCGGGCAGGGCCACGCGTTTCCCCTCATTCGTTCACGACCTTTGATTCATGTCCGGCATTGCCCTCCTCCTGACCCAGTCGCTCCTCTATTTCGGAGTCATGGCCGTCCTCTTCCGGCTGCGCCACGCCATGGGCCTCGGCGCCTTCCTCTGTGCGCTCGGGGTCATGCATTTCCTCGAGACCTACCTGGCCGCGGTCTTCTTCATCCAGCTGCCCTTCGGCCTCCTGTCGCCGGGATCGACGGTGCTGTTCTCCGGCAAGCTCGCCATCATCCTGCTGTTCTACATCCGCGAGGATGCCGAGACGGTTCGCCAGCCGATCTACGGCCTGCTCATCGGCAACTTCCTGATGGTCGCGCTCGTCGCGACGCTGCGCCTCTACGGGCCGCCGGTCTCGCTGCAGGGCTACAACCCCGACCTCGCCCTCATTAACCAGATGGGCGTGCTGATGGTCTGGGGCACGACCTTGCTCTTCATCGACGCCATCGCCCTCATTCTCGTCTACGAGCGGCTGCGCAGCCTGCTGCCGCGCTCGGGGGTGCTGCGCGCCGGCCTCAGCCTCGCGGTCATCCTCACCTTCGACCAGGCGGCCTTCTTCGTCGGATTGCGCTGGGTGACGGGCACGCCCTTCGATGCGCTGATCGGCGGCTGGATCGCCAAGATGGCCGCCGCCCTGGTCTATGCCGTATATATCGGCCTCTACCTGACCCTGTTCGAGCGGAAGAGGCTGGAGGCGGCGCCCGAGCCCCTGGCAGACATCTTCCACAAGCTCACCTACCGCCACAAATACGAGGAACTGCTCGGCAAGAGCAGCCACGACGTCCTCACCGGCGCCCTCACGCGCGAGCGCTTCGAGGCGCTGGGTCCCGCCATGCTCTCCGAATCCTATGCCGGCGGGCGCAGGATGAGCCTGCTCATCCTCGATATCGACCATTTCAAGGCCATCAACGACCGTTTCGGCCACGTGGTCGGCGACGCGGTGCTGCGCCGTGCCGGCGAGTGCCTGCGCGCCGAAATCCGCGCCCAGGACCGCATGTTCCGTTATGGCGGCGAGGAGTTCGTCCTTCTCTGCGACGGTCTGCCGTCCGCCGGCGCCATGAACCTGGCCGAACGCCTCCGCTCCACGGTCCAGGACGTTCTCGCCCGCGAGTTCGAGGCGGCGCCCACCGTCAGCATCGGCGTCGCCACCGCTCCGGAAGATGCGACGACCCTGCCGGATTTGCTGAACCGGGCGGATTCGCGCCTCTACGTCGCCAAGCGCCAAGGGCGCAACCGCGTCGTCGGCGCTTCGGGCGGCGAGGGCTAGTTCGGGCTCGGGTAGGGATGGGGACGGGCCGCGGCGCTCGCGCCTGCATGCCGGTCCGGCCGTTTGGTAGCGGGAGGCAGAGTCGAACTGCCGACCTCAGGGTTATGAATCCTGCGCTCTCACCAACTGAGCTACCCCGCCCCAAAAGGGCCTGCGCTCCGGCGAACCGGCTCGCGAGAGCGCGGATATAAGGTCGCTGCCGAAGGGGTGTCAAGCCGATCGGGGCGGGCTTTTTTCGCTCCCGGGCGCGCGGGGCGCGGCCGACCGGCCCGCGGGGCTCAGGCCGTGGCCTTCCGGAAGCGCACCAGCGTGAACAGGCCGCCGAAGCCCGCCGGCTTCTTCTCGACCATGGTCAGCTCCTTCTCGCCCATGACGCGGTCGAAGGAGAAATCGGGGTGCCAGCCGAGCTTGTCGCCGAAGGGCGCCGCGGCCTTCTCGATGAGGGCGCGGATGCCGCCCTCGGCGGCGAAATGGTTGACCAGGATGACCTCGCCGCCGGGCTTGCAGACCCGGTTGAGCTCGGCCATCACGCCCTCGGGGTCCGGCACAACGGTGATGAGGTACATGGCGACGACGCAGTCGAAGCTGGCGTCGCCGAAGGCGAGCCGGCCGGCATCCATCTGCAGGATGCCCTCGACGTTGGTCAGGCCCTCGTCCACCCGCCGGCGGGCGATCTTCAACATGTCGAAGGACAGGTCGAGCCCGATCACCCGGCAGTCGCGGGTGTAGTCGGGCAGGGCGATGCCGGTGCCGACGCCGACCTCGAGGATACGGCCGCCAACCCGAGAGGCCGCCGCCACCGCCGCCTTGCGGCCGGTGGTGGTAATGCGCCCGAAGATCGGATCGTAGATCGGTGCCCAGCGCGCATAGGCCTTCTGGATCGATTGGGCGTCGAGCTCGGCGGCTTGCATGGAAACTCCGGTCAGATCGTGGCCTGAAGCGCGGCGGCGGAGCGCGCCGCTGCGACGGGCTGGCGCCGGCGGATGAAACCGCCGCCGAGCACTCGCGCCATTCCCTCGGCGCCGTCGTAAAGCACGCAGGCCTGGCCGGGTGCCACGCCGTCCTCGCCGTCGAGCAACTCGATCTCCACCTCGCCGTCCACCAAGCGCAGCCGCGCCGGGCGCGGCGGGCGGGTCGAGCGCACCTTGGCGAAGCAGGCGAGCGTCTCGCCCTCGGCGAGCGGCGCGTCGCCGAGCCAGTTGAAGTCGCGCAGCGCGACGGCGTGGGTGGCCAGCGCCTCGCGCGGGCCGACGATCACCTGCCGCCGGGTGGCGTCGAGCCCGACGACATAGAGCGGCTCGCTGGCGGCGATGCCGATGCCGCGGCGCTGGCCCACGGTGAATCGCATCACGCCCTCGTGGCGGCCGAGCACCCGGCCGTCGACATGGACGATGTCGCCTGCCTCCGCCGCTTCCGGCTTCAGCTTCTCGACGATGGAGGTGTAGCGCCCGGTCGGCACGAAGCAGATGTCCTGGCTGTCCGCCTTGTCGGCGATGGCAAGGCCGAAGCGGCGGGCGTGGTCGCGCGTCTCCGGCTTGGTCATGGTGCCGAGGGGGAAGCGCAAGAGGTCGAGCTGGTCCGGCGTCGTGGCGAAGAGGAAATAGCTCTGGTCGCGGTCGGCGTCGGCGGGCTGGAACAGCGCCCGGCGGCCGGAGGCAGACGTCCGGCTCGACACGTAGTGGCCCGTCGCGAGGGCATCGGCGCCGAGGTCGCGCGCCGTTTCCAGGAGGTCGGTGAACTTCACGTGGCGGTTGCAGTCGATGCAGGGGATCGGCGTCTCGCCGTCGGCATAGGACTGGGCGAAGCGGTCGATCACCGCCTTCCTGAACCGCTCCTCGTAGTCGAGGACATAATGGGGAATGCCCAGCCGCTCGGCGACGCGGCGGGCGTCGTGGATGTCCTGGCCGGCGCAGCAGGCGCCCTTGCGGTGGATGGCGGCCCCGTGGTCGTAGAGCTGCAGCGTGACGCCGACCACGTCGTAGCCCTGTTCGGCCATGAGGCCGGCCACGACCGACGAATCGACGCCGCCGGACATGGCGACGACCACGCGGGTCGCGGAGGGGGGCTTGGCGATGTCGAGGCTGTTCAGCATCGGGCGGCTTTTCTCGTCTGAACGGGCTATATAGGCTGCGAAGCGCCCGCCGCAAAGCATTCGCTCGCGGGAGGGACGAGATTGCGGCCGAGACTTGAGACGGTCACATGCGCCCGCTAACAGGCCTCCATGACCGCCCGCTACGCCCTTTATGCCGCACCCGCACCCGACGCACAGCTCTGGCGCTTCGGCTCCTCCGTCATCGGCTATGACGCCGCAACGGCGGCAGACGCGCCTTTTCCCGACGGTTCGCCCTTCGACGCCCCGGACTGGCCGGCGCTGACCGAGGATCCCCAGCGCTACGGCTTCCACGGCACGCTCAAGCCGCCCTTCGCCCTGGCCGAGGGGCGGAGCGAGGCCGATCTCCTCGAGGCCGCCATGCTCTTCGCCGAGCGGCGCCGCGCCTTCACGATTCCCGCCCTGAAGGTCTCGCTCATCGGCGCCTTCGTCGCCCTCGTTCCCGACGGCCCCGCGCCGGAGCTCGACGCGCTCGCCGCCGATTGCGTGCGCGACTTCGACGCCTTCCGCGCGCCGCTCACGGAGGCGGACCGGGCACGGCGCCTGCGCTCGCCGCTGAGCGAGCGGCAGATCGCCCATCTCGACGCCTGGGGCTATCCGCACGTCTTCGAGGACTTCCGCTTCCACATGACGCTGACCGGCCGGCTCGACGAGGCGCGCCGCGAGCCGGTCCGCGCGGCGTTGGCGGAACGCTATCGCGCGGTCGCCGCGCCCTTGGCCGTCGACGCGCTCTGCCTCTTCCGCCAGCCGGACAGGGCAGGGCGGTTCGCCATCCTCGCCCGTTTCCCCTTCGAGGCCTGATCGGGGGCAGGGCCGCGCTTGCCTTGGCGGTGAGCCTCGCTTAAGCCGCTTGCACGGCGCATTCCGCTTAGGAATCCGCCGGGCGCAGACCGCGGGACGACCATGCACGACATTCGCTGGATCAGGGACAATCCGGAGGCCTTCGACGCCGCCCTCGCGGCGCGCGGGCGCGAGCCGCTCGCCGCCTCCCTGCTGGCGCTGGACGACGCCCGCAAGGCCGCCGTCTCCACCCTCCAGGCCGCGCAGGAGCGCCGCAACGCCGCCTCCAGGGAGATCGGCCAGGCCATGGGCCAGAAGGACATGGCCCGCGCCGATGCCCTCAAGGCCGAGGTCGCCGCGCTCAAGGACCGCATGGCCGAAGCCGAGGTGACGGAAAAGGCGGCCAGCGCCGACCTGATCGCCGCCCTCGAGGTCATTCCCAACCTGCCGCTGGCCGACGTCCCCGTCGGACCGGACGAGACCGCCAATGTCGAGCGCCACCGCTTCGGCACGCCGCGTGTGATCGACGGCGCGAAGGAGCATTTCGAGCTCGGCGAGGCCCTGGGACAGATGGACTTCGAGGTCGCCGCCAAGCTCTCGGGCGCGCGCTTCGTCCTTCTCAAGAAGCATCTCGCGCGCATGGAGCGGGCCCTCGCCCAGTTCATGCTCGACCTGCACACCGACACCCACGGCTATACCGAGATCAATCCGCCGGTCCTGGTGAAGGACGCCGCGCCCTACGGCACCGGCCAGTTGCCGAAGGCGGCGGAGGACATGTTCGTCACCCGTGAGGGCCTGTGGCTCACCCCCACGGCCGAGGTGACGCTGACCAACATGGTGGCGCAGGAGATCGTCGCCGAGGACGTGCTGCCGCTGCGCCTCACCGCCGCCACCCAGTGCTTCCGCTCTGAAGCCGGGGCTGCTGGCCGCGACACCCGCGGCATGCTGCGCCAGCACCAGTTCCTGAAGGTCGAGCTCGTCTCGATCACCGCGCCGGAGCAGTCGCTCGACGAGCACGAGCGCATGCTCGCCTGCGCCGAGGAGGTGCTGAAGCGCCTCGACCTGCACTACCGGGTCGTCACCCTCTGCACCGGCGACATGGGCTTCTCGGCGCGCAAGACCTACGACATCGAGGTCTGGCTGCCGGGCCAGAAGGCCTACCGCGAGATCTCGTCCTGCTCGGTCTGCGGCGATTTCCAGGCCCGCCGCATGAACGCCCGCTACCGGCCGAAGGCCACCGACAACAAGCAGCCGGCGCCCCAGTTCGTCCACACGCTGAACGGCTCGGGCACCGCCGTCGGCCGCGCCCTGATCGCGGTGATGGAGACCTACCAGCAGGACGGTGGAGCCATCGCCGTCCCCGCCGTTCTGCAGCCCTATATGGGCGGCCTCACACGGATCGAGAAAGCCTGATGCGCATCCTGGTCACCAACGACGACGGCATCCACGCGCCCGGCCTGCTGGCGGCCGAGACCATCGCCCGCACCCTGTCGGACGACGTCTGGGTGGTGGCGCCCGAGACCGACCAGTCCGGCGTCTCGCATTCGCTGTCGCTGAACGATCCGCTGCGCCTGCGCGAGGTCGGCGAGCAGCGCTACGCCGTGCGTGGCACGCCCACCGACTGCGTCATCATGGCGGTCAAGCACATTATGGCCGGGGAGGGCCCCGACCTCGTCATTTCCGGCGTCAACCGCGGCCAGAACGTCGCCGAGGACGTCGGCTATTCCGGCACCATCGCCGGCGCCATGGAAGGAACCATCCTCGGCATTCCCTCCGTCGCCCTGTCGCAAGCCTATGGCCCCGAGAGCCGCCACACCGTTCCCTACGAGACCGCCGAAGCCCATGCGCCCGGCATCATCCGCACCATCCTCGAGGAGGGGCTGCGGCCGGGATCGCTCATCAACATCAACTTCCCCAACCGCAGCCCCGACCAGGTGCGCGGCATCCAGGTGACGGCGCAGGGCCGCCGCGACCAGGAGATCCTGACCATCGATCCGCGCCACGACGGCCGCGGCAATCCCTATTACTGGATCGCCTTCGTGCGGAACCGCCACCGCATCGAGAACGGCACCGACCTGTGGGCGCTCTCCGAGGGCTACGTCTCGGTGACGCCGCTCGAAATCAACATGACCGACGAGCCGACGATGACGCGCCTCGCCGCCGTCTTCGCCGGCGACCGCGCCCCCGGCAGCTGAGGCACCCGATGAACGCAGCGCCCGGACCGGAGCATTTCCTGGCCGCTGCCGAGTTCGTGCTCATGCTGCGGCAGTCCGGCCTGTCGGACCGCCGCGTCCTCAAGGCGATGGAACAGGTGCCGCGGGTGCCCTTCGTCGAGGAGCGTCACTTCGCCCTCGCCGACGAGGACATTGCCCTGCCCATCGCCATGGGGCAGTCGATTCTCCGGCCGACGCTGCTCGCCACCATGCTCGACGCCCTCGACGTCGGCCCCACCCACAAGGTCCTGCATATCGGCACGGGCTCGGGCTATGCGGCGGCGATTCTCGGCCGGCTCGCCGCCAGCGTCGTCACCGTCGAGCGCTGGCGCACCCTCGCCGATTCCGCCCATGTCAGGCTGCGCTCGCTCGGCTACGACATGGTCGAGACGATCTTCGGCGATGGTTACGACGGCTATCCCCAGCGCGCGCCCTACGACCGCATTCTGCTGACCTGCGCGGTCTCCGATCCACCGCCCCATCTCCTGGCGCAGCTCGCGCCCGACGGCGTCATGGTGGTGCCGCTCACTGCCGGCGTCGTCGTGCGCACGGGCAAGGCCGATTCCCAGGCGGCGCGCACTGCCTTCGCGGTGGCTCATGTCGACCCGGCGGTCCACGGCGTCGCCCGGCGCCTCTGATTGTCCGGCACAATCGGCGCGGTGAATACCGAAACTTAACCTGAACAGGTCATAAATCGGGGCGTCACTTGTTGCGTACCGCGTGAGAGTAGCCATGCGTCCTCGTGCGTTTCCCGGGCTGTCCCGGCTCGTCCTCGTCATCGCGGTCTCCGGCCTCGGTGCTGCCTGCAGCACCGACGTGGCGCGGTTCGACGAAAACCCCTTCGCGACGCGGCAGGTCGCCAGTGCGCCCCCGCCCCAGGTGGATGCGGCGCCCGTGGCCCAGGTGGAGGCCCAGCCGCTTCCCGCCCGCGACTTCGTGGTGACGTCGCCGCCGCCTGCCGCGGCGCAGGGCGGCTCGCCCTTCGGTCGCAATGCCGATTCGGGTCTGACCACCGGCACGGTGACGCCGCGCCAGCCCTTCGGCTCCGCCAATCCCGCGACGCCCGCCGTGCGACAGATGGCGACCGCTCCGGCGGCGAACGGCCGTGGCACCTGGTCGGCCGCGGGCGGTACCACCATCACCGCCGCGCAGGGCGACACGCCCGAAGTGCTGTCGCGCCGCTACGGCGTTCCCGCGGCGGCGATCGCCCAGGCGAACGGCGTCTCCGGCAACCAGGGCTTCTCCGCCGGCCAGAGCCTCGTCATCCCCACCTATTCCATGGCGTCAGCGCCGCAGGCCGCAGCGCCCGCCCGGGCCGCGACGGACCTCGTGCGCCAGCCGGCGGCCGCCGCAGTGCCGCAGCAGCGGACCGCAGCCGTTGCGCCGCAGACGCCGGCTGGCCGCATGAACTGGCAGGCCGGCGCGCAGCCCGCCGCCCCCCAGGCGGCGCCGACCCGTCCGGCGACCACCGGCGCGCGCCCCGCCAGCCACACGGTCACGTCGGGCGAGACACTCGCCGGTGTCGCCCGCCGCTACGGCGTGACGCGCCAGCAGCTCGCCGGCGCCAACCAGCTTCAGCCGACCCAATCGCTGCGCACCGGCCAGGTGCTGCGCCTTCCCGGCGCGACCCGCACCGCAGCCGCTCCCGCCGGCCAGCAGCTCTCGGTGACGCCCGCCGCTCCGGCGGCCACCCCGGCGCCGGCCACTCCCGCGGCCCGCCGCGAGCAGGCCCAGCGCGCCGTCGCCCAGGCCCAGGCCACCCCGGCCGGCCGCCAGGCTGATCCGCAGCCGACCGCCGCCATTCCGCCGGTGCAGCCGCAGCCCGCCGCGCAGCCGGTCTCTCCGGCGCCCGCCCCGGTCGCCGAGGCACCCGCCGCGGCCGAGGCTCCGGCGCGCGCCGCGTCCTCCGAGCCGCAGTTCCGCTGGCCGGTGCGCGGCCGCGTGGTCACCGGCTTCCGCGCCGGTTCCAGCGACGGCATCAAGCTGTCGGTGCCGCAAGGCACGCCGATCAAGGCGGCCGAAGACGGCGTCGTGGCCTATGCCGGCAACGAGCTGCGCGGTTACGGCAACCTGGTGCTGGTCCGCCACGCCAACGGCTACGTCACGGCCTATGCCCACAACTCGACCATCGCGGTCAGGCGCGGCGAGCAGGTGCGTCGCGGCCAGACCATCGCGGCCGCCGGTCAGACCGGCAACGTGTCCTCGCCGCAGCTCCACTTCGAGATCCGCCGCGGCGCGACGCCGGTGGATCCGATGACCTTCCTCGGGGCAAACTGAGGCATCCATTCCCCGGCGCGAGCCGGGGCCGGGTAGTCGATCGGTCCTCTCCTGCGACCTCCAAAGGGACCGGTCTTTTCGGGGCGGCACGGCAGTGCCGCCCCATCCTTATCAGGGTCAGGCCTCCAGCCTGAGGCCGGCGCGCCCCGCATGGTCCTGCACGAATTGCCAGGCGACGCGGCCCGACCGCGATCCGCGGGTGGTGGCCCATTCGAGAGCCTCGGCACGCAGCTGGTCCTCGTTTGTGGCGATGCCGAAATGGGCGGCGTAGCCGAAGACCATGGCGAGATACTCGTCCTGGCTGCACTTGTGGAAGCCGAGCCAGAGTCCGAACCGGTCCGACAGCGAGACCTTCTCCTCCACCGCTTCGCCCGGATTGATCGAGGTCGAGCGCTCGTTCTCCATCATGTCGCGCGGCAGCAGGTGGCGGCGGTTGGAGGTGGCGTAGAAGATGACGTTGTCGGGCCGGCCCTCGATGCCGCCCTCCAGCACCGCCTTCAGCGACTTGTAGGACGTGTCGTCGTGATCGAAGGACAGGTCGTCGCAGAAGACGATGAAGCGATAGTCGGAGCCGCGCACGAGCGCCATCAGCTGCGGCAGGCTCTCGATGTCCTCGCGGTGGATCTCCACGAGCTTCAGCACCGCGCCCTGTCCCGCCCGCGCGAGGTCGCCGTTGACGGTGGCGTGGGCCGCCTTCACCAGCGACGACTTGCCCATGCCGCGCGCACCCCACAGCAAGGCGTTGTTGGCCGGCAGTCCCTCGGCGAAGCGGCGGGTGTTCTCGATCAGGGTGTCGCGGGCCCGGTCGATGCCGCGCAGCAGCACCATCTCGACGCGGTTCACCCGGGCGACCGGGTCGAGTTTGGGGCCCTGTGGATTCCAGACGAAGGCGTCAGCGGCGGCGAGGTCGGCCGGCTTCGGGGCAGGGGGCGCCAGCCGCTCGAGCGCGGCGGCGATACGGTGCAGCGCGTCGAGGGTCAGGGGATCGGACAAGGGCATACCTCCGCGGGCGATTTTCCCGTCCCATGCACCAGCGCCGCCGATGAGGCAATGAGCCCTACTGGAAAGAATGCCGTGCGCGGCTTACATGGCGTTTCGCCCGGGGTCGCGACCGGCGCGACGGCATCGTTGCAATCGACGGCTTGCTGGCTATAGTCCGCGCCAAAATCCCGTCCAGCCGCGCTTCCGCGGCGGGAAATCCCCAAGAGGATCCCTCATGTTCATCACCCCGGCCTTTGCGCAGACCGGTGCGGGCGGCACCAACGACATCCTGATGTCGATGCTGCCCTTCATTCTGATCTTCATCATCATGTATTTCCTGATCCTGCGCCCGCAGCAGCGCAAGGTGAAGGCGCATCAGGAGATGATCGGAAGTCTGCGCCGCGGCGACCAGGTGACGCTGTCGGGCGGCGTCATCGGCCGGATCACCAAGGTGATCGACGATTCGACCATCGAGCTCGAGATCGCCGACAACGTGCGCATCCGGGCCGCCAAGCAGTTCGTCTCCGACCTGCGGTCGAAGAGCGAACCCGCCGACGAGAAGTGACGCATCAGGCCGCTGCCAGCGGCCGGCCGCCGAGGATGACTGATCGATGCTGAGCTTCACGCGCTGGAAGGCGACCCTGATTCTGGTGGCGGTGTTCGCCACGATGATGCTGGCCGCGCCCAACATCATGCCCCAGTCCTGGGTCGACAAGCTCCCGCGCGCGATGCGCACCCACATGACCCTCGGGCTCGACCTGCAGGGCGGCGTCCACCTGATGCTGCAGGTCGATTCCGACGAGGTGCGCCGCTCCATGCTGGAGAACCTGCGCGACGACGTGCGCCGGGTGCTGCGCGACAACCGCCTGCAGGTGCAGAATCTCGGCTTCCAGGGCAATTCCGTCGTGGTGCGCCTGCGCGAGGGTCAGAACGCCGATCTCGCCCTGACCGAGCTGAGGAAGATCCCGCAGCTCATCGGCGGCGCCTTCTCCACCTCCGGTCAGTATGATTTCGACGTGTCCCGCCAGGGCGACAGCTTCGTCGTCGCGGCCACCGAGGCCGGCATTCGCGACAAGGTCTCGCGCGCCGTGACCCAGTCCATCGAGGTGGTGCGCCGCCGTATCGACCAGCTCGGCACCACCGAGCCGGTGATCCAGCGCCAGGGCATCGACCGCATCCTCCTGCAGGTGCCGGGCGAGCGCGACCCGCAGCGCCTGAAGACCATCATCGGCCAGACCGCGAAGCTGGAATTCCGCATGGTCGATCAGTCGGTGACGGCGGAACAGGCACTGTCCGGCCGCCCCCCCGCCGACAGCGTCATCCTCTACGAGGAGGTGAAGGAGGGGAACCGCGTCGTCCAGCAGGTGCCCTACGTCATCCAGCGCCGTGTCATCGTCTCCGGCGAGGAGCTGGTCGACGCGCAGGCCGCCTTCAACGCCCAGCAGGCGGAGTGGGTGGTGAACTTCCGCTTCAATTCGTCCGGCGGCCGCAAGTTCGCCCAGGCGACGACCGAGAACGTCAACCGGCCCTTCGCCATCATCCTCGACAACAAGGTGGTCTCGGCGCCGGTCATCCGCGAGCCGATCCTCGGCGGCTCCGGGCAGATCTCCGGCCGCTTCACTGCGGAGAGCTCGGCCAACCTCGCCCTGCTGCTGCGCGCCGGCGCGCTTCCCGCGCCGCTGACCGTGGTCGAGGAGCGCACCGTCGGCGCCTCCCTGGGGCAGGATTCCATCACCTCGGGCACCCGCGCCGCCATCATCGGCTCGATCTTCGTGCTCATCTACATCTTCGCGACTTACGGGCTCTTCGGCCTGTTCGCCAACATCGCCGTCATCGTCAACGTGGTGATGATGTTCGGTCTCCTCAGCCTGATCGGCGCGACGCTGACCCTGCCGGGCATCGCCGGCATCGTGCTCACCGTCGGCATGGCCGTCGATTCCAACGTGCTGATCTTCGAGCGCATCCGCGAGGAGGTGCGCTCGGGCCGCAGCGTGATCGCCTCCATCGACGGCGGCTTCACCAAGGCGATGGGCACCATCATGGACGCCAACATCACCCAGCTCATCACCTGCGTGATCCTCTTTTATCTCGGGACCGGACCGGTGAAGGGCTTTGCGCTCACCCTCGGCCTCGGCATCATCACCACGATGTTCACCGCCATCACCTTCACACGCTATCTGGTCGTCATCTGGCTGCGCTTGTTCAAGCCGGCTCGGGTTCCGATGTGATCCGGGCGACTGGGAGACTTCCGCCGTGCGCCTGCTGAGACTGATTCCGGACGACACGTCCTTCCCGTTCATGAAGTTCCGGCCCTTCGCCTTCGGGCTGTCGGCGCTGATCTCGATGGCCACCATCGTCGGGTTCCTGACGATCGGCCTGAACATCGGCATCGACTTCAAGGGCGGCACCCTGGTCGAGCTGCAGGCCAAGCAGGGCCATGCGAATATCGGCGAGCTGCGCACCCGGTTGCAGGGCGCCAATGTCGGCGATGTGCAGCTTCAGGAATTCGGCGGCCCCAACCTCGTCATGGTCCGCTACGGCGAACAGCCGG
This sequence comes from Phreatobacter cathodiphilus, assembly GCF_003008515.1. Classification (NCBI taxonomy): domain Bacteria; kingdom Pseudomonadati; phylum Pseudomonadota; class Alphaproteobacteria; order Hyphomicrobiales; family Phreatobacteraceae; genus Phreatobacter; species Phreatobacter cathodiphilus. Next base: position 1,473,374 of record NZ_CP027668.1, read on the forward strand.
GGGGCGAGCCTGGGCAGCAGGCGGCGCTGCGCCGCGTTCGTGCCCTGATCGATGCCGATTACGAGGTGCGCCGCACCGAGGTCGTCGGCCCCACCGTCTCCTCCGAACTGGTCCAGATGTCTGTGATCGGCGTGATCCTGTCGATCCTCGCGGTGCTGATCTATCTGTGGTTCCGCTTCGAGTGGCAGTTCGCCGTCGCCGCGATGATCGCGACGCTGCACGACGTCACCGCGATCATGGCCTTCTACATCTTCACGCAGGCCGATTTCGACATCACCTCCATCGCCTCGGTGCTCACCATCATCGGCTATTCCCTCAACGACACGGTCGTCGTCTTCGACCGCATCCGCGAGATGATGCGCAAGCACAAGAAGCTCCCGGTGGCCGAACTGCTGGACGTCGCCATCAACTCTACCCTGTCGCGCACCACCATCACCGCCACCACCACCTTCCTCGCGCTGCTCGGCCTGTTCTTCTTCGGCGGCGAGGTCATTCAGGGCTTCACAGCCTCGATGCTGGTGGGCGTCATCGTCGGCACCTATTCCTCCATCTTCATGGCCGCGCCGATCCTCATCTATCTCGGCCTGCGCCAGGGTGGCTTCGGCACGGCCCGCGCCGAGGCCGAGGACGGCGAGGGAGCCACGGCCAAGGCCAAGGCCTGACGTGCCGCGGGGCGAACCGCTCAAGGTCCTGCACGAGGGGTTCGTTCCCGGGCGGTTCGCCATCGACGCCTATGGCCGCGGCGGCTTCCGCTTCGCCGAGATGAGCCACCGCGGGTCCATCCTCGCGCTCCCCTCCGGCGTCCACGCCTGGCCGCCCAGGGAGGGCGCGGCCCTGACCCCGGCCGATTTCGCCGCGGTCGTGGCCGAAGGCGCGGACATCGACGTGCTGCTCCTCGGCACCGGTTCCGCCCCGGTTCCTGTCGACGACGCGGTTCGCTGGGCGCTGCGGGAGGCCGGCATCGGCCTCGACGTGATGGCGACCGGCGCTGCCGCGCGCACCTACAACATCATGCTGGGGGAGAACCGCCGCGTCGCGGCCGCCCTCGTCGCGGTGCCCTGACGGTGGCGCCGCTCCCGCCCTCCGCCACGCTCGCCGCGGCCTATGACCATTGCGACGCGCAGGTCCGCGCCGGCGACAAGGACCGCTGGCTCGCCGCGCTCTTCGCTCCCTCCGACCGCCGCGGCGACCTGGTGGCGCTCGCCGCCTTCAATCTCGAGATCGCCTCGGTGCGGGACCGCGTCTCCGAACCCTTACCCGGCGAGGTGCGGCTGCAATGGTGGCGCGACGTGCTGACGGGCGAGGGTCGGGGCGACATCACCGCCCATCCGGTGGCGGCGGCCCTGCTGGACGTGATCGGCCGCCACAACCTGCCGATCAAGCCGCTCATCGATCTGATCGACGCGCGCGTCTTCGATCTCTACGACGATCCGATGCCGTCGGTTGCCGATCTGGAGGGCTATTGCGGGGAAACCAGCGGGGCGCTCATGCAGATGGGCGCTCTGGTGCTGGCCGAGGGCGATGATCCGCGCACCGGGGATCTCGCCGGCCATGCCGGCATGGCCTATGCGCTGACGGGGCTGCTGCGCGCGCTCGGGCTCGGCGCGTCGCGCGGCCAGGTCTTCATCCCAGCCGACATTCTCGCCGCCGAGGGTATCGGTCGCGACGAGGTGGTGACGGGGCGCGAGTCGGACGCCATGCGGCAGGTGCGCGATGCCGTCGTCGCCATGGCGCGGCGGCATGCGGCGGCAGCGCAAGAGCTCGCTCGCGGGGCTGATCGGCGCACCGTCGCCGCCTTCGTGCCGCTGGCCACGGTCACGCCGCGGCTCGCTCTGCTGTCGCGCCAGCGCAACCCCTTCGCGCCGCCACCGGACGTGGCTCAGTGGCGGCTGCAATGGGCGATGTGGCGCTTCGCGCGGCGCTTCGGCCGCGCTTGATCGGCTCAGGCGGCGTCGGCGACCTGGCGGGCGATGTACTCGATCTCGCCGCGCTGGAAGCCGAGATCTGCGAGCGCGCGGTCGTCGAGCTGGGTCAGCTCCTCGCGGGTGCGCAGATAGACGAGATGGGCCTTGAAGCGGGCGATGAGGGCGTTGAGGAGGTACAGCATGGCGATCGGTCCTGATCCGGACGGGCCTGTCGTGACCCGTCGCTTGCCTCCTAGATAGTCATTATGCTGCAGTTGCGAGATGAGAAATTGTGCACCGCAGCTATGCGATAGGCACATGCGATTGTTAACGAATTCTGATCAGCCGAGGAGGCGCACCGCATGGAACGCGGCGGCGCCGGCGATAAGAGCGGCGGCCGAGGCGGACGCGAAGAGCAGCCCGAAGCGCCAGGAGCCGAGCATCAGCCCGTAGGCCGCCTTGGCGATCGTGTTGCTCGTCACGGCCACCACCATGGCGAGGGCCGCCACCTCCGCCGACAGGCCGCCGCCCAGCAGACCCGCGGTGGTGACGACCGGCGCGTCGACATCGGCCAGCCCGGTCAAGGCGGAGACGGCGATGGCGCCGGTATCGCCGAACCAGGCGGCGGCGGCCCGGGTGGCGAAGGCGATGGCGGTGAGCAGGACCGCCATCTGGAACACCTGCCGCAGGTCGAAGGGATTGGCCGTCTCGCTGCTGCCGTGGCCCTGCGTATCGCGCCGCGCCAGCCATAGGGCCGCGGCGACCATGACCGCACCTGCCGCCGCGAGGGTCGGCGCCACCGTGACGAGGAGCGACGGGGCGAGGACGAGGACCAGCAGGCAGGTGCGCGCATAGGACACGACGCCGGCGCCGAGGGCCCCGGCGACCAGCCGGTCCGGTTCGCCGGCATCCACCGAGCGCCGCGCATTGGTCACGGTCGTGGCGGTGGACGAGAGGAGCCCACCGACGGCTCCGGCCACCAGTTCGCCGTTGCGCTCGCCGAGCAGTTTCACCGCCACGTACCCGGCGAAGGAAATGGCCGCGACGAGAATGGCGAGGGTCCAGATCCGCGCCGGCGACACGCCGCCGAAGGGGCCGAAGGGATCGGTCGGCACCAGCGGCAGGATGACGAAGGTCATGGCCAGCAGCACGATGGCCGAGCGCAGCTCTGCGAAGGTCAGCGCCTCGACGAAGCGGTGCAGCGCCTCCCGCGCCGCCAGGATCGCCACCAGCACGACGCCGGCCGCCCCCGCGAGTCGCATGTCGCCGAGCACCGCCAGCACCCCGAGAGAGAAGGTGACCATGCCGGCGACGACGGAGGTGACGCTGTAGGACTGTTCAGCCTGCTGCTCGCGGTATTGGAACAGGCCGAAGACGAGGGAGAAGGCGACGAAGACGCCGACCACCACGACGCCGCCCGGCCCGCCGCCGGTGCCGCGGAGGGCGAACTCGAGCGCGCCGGCGATGCCGCCGAGCATGCCGACGAGCGTATAGGTGCGCAGCCCCGCCGTGCGCTGGCCGTCGTCTTCCGCCCGGTCGCGCCAATGCCGCTCCGCCCCGACGAGCGCACCGACGGCGATGGCGACGCCGAGCCGCTGGGCGAGTTCGAGTTCCGTCATGCCCTTACACGCCCCTCGCCACACCCGCCCGGCTTGGGCCCTATTCCGCAGCCTCGCTCTTCACCTTCAGCGGCCTGCGGGTGAGCACTTCTGCGAGAAAACGGCCGGTGTGACTACGCTTTTCCTTGGCGATCAGTTCCGGCGGGCCCTCCGCGACAACTTCGCCGCCGCCGTCGCCACCCTCCGGCCCCATGTCGATGACCCAGTCGGCGGTCTTGATGACCTCGAGATTGTGCTCGATGACGAGGACCGAATTGCCCTGGTTGACCAACTCGTGCAGCACTTCGAGCAGCTTGGCGACGTCGTGGAAATGCAGGCCCGTCGTCGGCTCGTCGAGGATGTAGAGCGTCCGCCCCGTGGAGCGCCGCGACAGTTCCTTCGACAGCTTGACCCGCTGCGCCTCGCCGCCCGACAGGGTGTTCGCCTGCTGGCCCACGTGGATGTAGCCGAGGCCGACCTCCGACAGGGTCTTGAGGATGTCGCGCACTCTGGGCACGGCCTTGAAGAACTCGACGCCCTCGTCGACGGTCATGTCGAGCACGTCGGCGATCGACTTGCCCTTGAACACCACCTCCAGGGTCTCGCGGTTGTAGCGCTTGCCCTTGCACACGTCGCAGGTGACGTAGACGTCGGGAAGGAAGTGCATCTCGATCTTGATGACGCCGTCGCCCTGGCAGGCCTCGCAGCGCCCGCCCTTGACGTTGAAGGAGAAGCGGCCGGGCTCGTAGCCGCGCGCCTTGGCCTCGGGGAGCCCTGCGAACCATTCGCGGATCGGCGTGAAGGCGCCCGTATAGGTGGCGGGGTTCGACCGGGGCGTGCGGCCGATGGGCGACTGGTCGATGTCGATGACCTTGTCGAGATGTTCGATACCCTCGATGCGGTCGTGCGGGGCAGGGGCATCGCTCGCCCCGTTCAGCTTGCGCGCCACCGCCTGGTAGAGCGTGTCGATAAGGAGGGTCGACTTGCCGCCGCCGGAGACGCCGGTGATGCAGGTGAAGAGCCCCAGCGGAATGTCCACCGTGACGTTCTTCAGGTTGTTGCCGCGGGCGCCGACGATCTTCATCGAGCGGCCCTTCTGCGGCTTGCGGCGCTTGGGCAGCGGCACGCCGAGTTCGCCCGTCAGGTACTTGCCGGTGAGCGAGGCGGAATCGGCCATGATCTCCGCCGGCGTGCCCGCCGCGACGATCCGGCCGCCGTGGATACCGGCGCCGGGGCCGACATCGACCACGTGGTCGGCCTGCAGGATGGCGTCCTCGTCATGCTCGACGACGATGACCGTGTTGCCGAGGTCGCGCAGCCGCTTCAGCGTGCCGAGCAGGCGCTCGTTGTCGCGCTGGTGCAGGCCGATCGAGGGTTCGTCGAGGACGTAGAGAACGCCGGTCAGCCCCGAGCCGATCTGGCTGGCGAGACGGATGCGCTGGCTCTCGCCCCCCGAGAGGGTTCCCGAGTTGCGGCCGAGGGTGAGGTAGTCGAGGCCGACGTCGATGAGGAAGTGGAGCCGCTCGCGGATCTCCTTCAGGATGCGGACGGCGATCTCGTTCTGCTTGGCGTTGAGCTGTTCGGGCAGTGCCCCGAACCAGGCGCCCGCGCCGCGCACCGACATCTGCGAGACCTCGCCGATATGGCGGCCGCCGACCCTGACCGCGAGCGCCTCGGGCTTGAGGCGGAAGCCGGAGCAGACCTTGCAGGGCGTGTCGGAGACGTAACGGGAGATCTCCTCCCGCGCCCAGTCGCTCTCCGTCTCCTTCAGCCGCCGCTCGAGATTGCGCACCACGCCCTCGAAAGTTTTGGTCGTCTCGTAGGACCTCAGGCCGTCGTCGTAGCGGAAGGTGACGGTCTCCTCGCCGGTGCCGAAGAGGATGGCGTGCCGCGCCTTCTCCGGCAGCTTCGACCAGGGCGTGGTCAGCGAGAAGCCGTAGTGTTTCGACAGCGCGTCGAGCGTCTGGGTGTAGAAGGGGGAGGTGGATCGTGACCAGGGGCCGATCGCGCCCTTGCGCAGCGACAGGTCCTTGTCGGGAATGACGAGATCCGGGTCGATCGTCTGCTCGACTCCGAGCCCGTCGCAGGCGGGACAGGCGCCGAAGGGGTTGTTGAACGAGAACAGCCGCGGCTCGATCTCCGAAATGGTGAAGCCCGAGACCGGGCAGGCGAACTTCTCCGAGAAGAGCAGCCGCATCGGCTCGCCGCCCTCGGTCTTGGCGTCGGCGAACTCGATCACCGCGATGCCGTCGGCGAGCTTCAGCGCCGTCTCGAAGCTGTCGGCGAGGCGGGTCGCCATGTCGGGCCGCACGACGATGCGGTCGACCACCACGTCGATGTCGTGCTTCAGCTTCTTGTCGAGGGCGGGAGCGTCCGCGATCTCGTAGAAGGCGCCGTCGATCTTGACGCGCTGGAAGCCCTTCTTCTGCCAGTCGGCGAGCTCCTTGCGGTACTCGCCCTTGCGGCCCCGCACGGCGGGCGCCAGCAGGTAGAGCCTGGAGCCCTCCGGCAAGGCGAGGGTCTTGTCCACCATCTGGCTGACGGTCTGGCTCTCGATCGGCAGGCCGGTGGCCGGTGAATAGGGTACGCCGACGCGGGCCCAGAGCAGACGCATGTAGTCGTAGATCTCGGTGACCGTACCGACGGTGGACCGCGGGTTCTTCGACGTCGTCTTCTGTTCGATGGAGATGGCCGGCGACAGGCCGTCGATCTGGTCGACGTCCGGCTTCTGCATCATCTCGAGGAACTGGCGCGCATAGGCCGACAGACTCTCGACATAGCGGCGCTGGCCCTCGGCATAGATCGTGTCGAAGGCGAGCGAGGATTTGCCCGAGCCCGACAGGCCGGTGAAGACCACCAGCGAATCCCGGGGGATCGTCAGGTCGACGTTCTTGAGATTGTGCTCGCGCGCGCCCCTCACGGAAATGAAGCGGGAATCCGGTCGGCGGACGTCGTCGCGGAACTTGTCGAACAGGTCGCTCATCTCAACAGGCCTTCGGGCGCCCCGGCGGGCACGCTGCGCGGTTTCAGGCTAGGCACGGTCTCGGCAGGGACGTGGCAGCAGGATGCCGGCCGTCCCCAAGGTAGAAACGCCGGAGCACCGGCGCCAGACCTCTGCGGGACCGGATGGCAGCCGTGCGCCCGGAATCGCCCCCCGGCGAGGCCGCCGACTCCGCAGGAGTATAGAAAGCCTTGCCATGTGCGGCAAGAACAAATAAAGAACACGGACGGGGTGCGGCGCGTCCGCTCCCGCAATCTGGGGATAGTTCGCGAAAGCGGAAGGGTCTGGTCGTGACGCCCGACCGCGAACGTGGGAAGCCTCGGGCCGATGTGAGCGCAAGGCGCCCCGGGCAACGGCTGCGGGGAGGGGAGAGCGACGATGGCAGGCAGCGTCAACAAGGTCATCCTGATCGGCAATCTGGGCCGCGACCCCGAAATCCGCCGGCTGAACAACGGGGAGCAGGTCTGCAACCTGCGCCTCGCCACCACCGAGACATGGCGCGACAAGGCGTCGGGCGAGCGCAAGGAGCGCACCGAGTGGCATCAGGTGGTGATCTTCAACGAGAACCTCACGCGCGTGGCCGAGCAGTACCTGAAGAAGGGCTCCAAGGTTTATGTCGAGGGCCAGTTGCAGACCCGCAAATGGACCGACCAGTCGGGCGTCGAGAAATATTCCACCGAGGTGGTGCTGCAGCGGTTCCGCGGCGAAATGGTTCTGCTCGACAGCCGCGGCGGTGGTGGCGGCGGGGGCAGCGGCGCCGATTACGGTGACGAGAGCTTCGGCGGCTCCGGCGGCTTCGGCGGCGGCGCCATCGAGGGTCGCTCCGGCGGGGGGCGATCGGAAGCGCCGCGGCGGTCCGCTGCGCCTGCGGGCGGCCGCCCGATGGACGACGACGAAATTCCGTTCTGATCTGCGGAGCGGCCGGGATGGCCTCCCACGCCACCGGGGCGGGAGCGGTGCGCCTACGGCGGGCCGAGGCCGGTGATCTGCCCTTCGTCCTCACGACGGAGGGCATGCCGCACAACGCCCTGCGCATCAGCCGGTGGCCGCGCGAGCGTCACGAGGCCTGTCTCGCCGACCCGGACTTCGCCTATTGGCTGGCCCTGGGCGATGACGGCGCGCCGCTCGGCTATGCCATCCTGAAGGGCCTGACGGATCGCAACGGCAACGTCGCGCTCCAGCGCATCTCGGTGGCGGCGCCGGGGCAGGGGACGGGCCGCGCCTTCCTGATCGGACTCGTCGAGCTGGCCTTCACACAGACGGCCTGCCACCGCTTCTGGCTCGACGTCTTCACCGACAATCCGGTCGCCCGCGCCCTCTATGCCGGCCTCGGCCTCGTCGAGGAGGGCGTGATGCGCGAGAGCGTCGTCAGGGCCGACGGCCGTAGGGCGAGCCTCGCGGTCATGTCCATCCTCCGCCCGGAATGGCAGGCGCGTCAGGCCGGCTGCCAGGCTTCGGCAGGGCGGCCCGAATAGCCCTCTCGACAAGCCGGCCCTGAAACGCCTCAGGCCATCGCGGGAGCGATGATGGTCCGCAGCGCCCGTCCGCCGAACAGGCCGGCGGCGAGGCCGGTGACCGCAGCGAAGGCGACGACATACACGAGGCCCGACACCGCCGCGGGCGCGACCGCCGTCATGGCGCCGTGGACGAACTTGGCGCTGAACAGTGTCATCATCCCTGCCAGGGTGAGGCTCTCGCCGGCGAGCCGCACCCGTCCGCCCCCTTTGGCGAGGATCCAGCGCCCCTGCAGGCGATAGCCCGCCGCCGCTCCCGCGGCATAGGCGAGGGCGTGGGCGCCGAGGGCAAAGCCCGCATGGGGAAGGGCGACCAGCGTCGGGACGGTGACGAGCCCGACCGCGGGCAGCAGGAAGACGACGGCCATGGGCAGGCTGCGCTCCTGTCGCGACTTCAGGCCGAGCAGGACGAGGGCGGCGAAGAGCGGCCAGACCCAGAGCGGGACGGCGGTGAGGATCGGCATGGGATTTCCTTTCGTGGTGATGTGAAGGCGATTGACATACTCCGGATAAAATGTAAATGACATTTGCATAACGTCGGAGAGACCCATGACCCTCGAACCACTGCTCGGTGCGCCTCTCGCCATCCAGCTTCACGCCGTCGCCGCCCTTTCGCTGATCCCGCTAACGGTCGTCCAACTGGGGCGCCGCAAGAGTGGCGCTTGGCATCGGCGCATCGGCTGGGTCTGGGTGGTGATGATGACCTTCACCGCCGTGTCCTCGTTCTGGATTCACGGGAACAAGACGATCGGTCCCTTCAGCACCATCCACCTCCTGTCGGTGGCGACGCTCGTGACCCTCGCCTATGCGATTGTCGCGCGCCGGTCCGGCCACATGCGCGGCCATCGCCTGGGCATGCTGGGCGTGGCGGCAGGATGGGCCGGGGCAGGGCTCTTCACCCTGCTGCCCTACCGCATCATGGGACAGGTGGTCTTCGGCGGCTGAGCGTCTCCCTCAGGCCCTCAGCGCCGCCCTGACGCCGTCCATCACGAACTGCACCGCCAGGGCCGCGAGGATGATGCCGAGAAGGCGCGACACCACCGCGTTGCCGAGCGTGCCGAGCAGCGCGTTGACCGCCTCCGCCATGCTGAGGCAGGCCCAGGAGACCAGAACGACAACGGCCAGCACGGCGATCAGCGCCGCCATGGTCGCCGGACTGCCAGAGGCCTGACCGGCCAGGAGCAGCGTGGCGGTGATGGCGCCCGGCCCCGCCAGCAGCGGAATCGCCATCGGGAATGCGGCGACGTTGACGATATGCTCCTTGTCGATGGCCTCGCGCGCCGTCTCGCTCTTGCGGCCCGCGCGCAGGCCGAAGACCATTTCGAAGGCGATCCAGAACACCAGCAGGCCGCCGGCGATGCGGAAGGCCGGCAGGGAAATGCCGAGCTTGCGCAGCAGCCAGTCGCCGAAGAAGGCGCAGGCCGAGAGGATCAGGAAGGCGATGAGACAGGCGCGCCAGGCCACCTGGCGCCGCTGCGCCGCCGAGAAGCCCTGGGTGACCGCCAGGAAGATCGGCACGAGGGCGAAGGGCTCGACGATCACGAACATCGTGACGAGCGCGCTGGTGAGGAATTCGACGGTCATCGGCGCTCCGTTTCGCTGTTCCCGGGCGGGGATTGTGGGCGTTTGTGTCCCGCGCCGTCCACAACCCTGAAACCACCTCCAGCAACCGATTGAAAAGGCGAGACAATTCCGCGCGGTAAAAGCGCGTTTGGGGTTGGAGATCGGAGCCGGAATCGGCTAGAAGAGGCCGTCCAGCGGGTGCCTCGCGCCCGCCCCACCGGAAGTGTTCTCTTGGCAGACGACGACGACAAGACGCCGGCGGGCGCGACGCCCTCCGACCCGACCGAAATTCGCCCGATCTCGATCACCGACGAGATGCGGCGGTCCTATCTCGACTATGCGATGAGCGTCATCGTCAGCCGCGCCCTGCCGGACGCGCGCGACGGCCTGAAGCCGGTTCACCGGCGCATCCTCTATTCGATGCACGAGAACGGCTACGAGTGGAACAAGCCCTACCGCAAGTCGGCCCGCGTCGTCGGCGACGTCATCGGTAAATACCATCCCCACGGCGACCAGTCGGTCTACGACGCCCTGGTGCGCATGGCGCAGGACTTCTCCATGCGCGTCGAGCTGATCGACGGACAGGGCAATTTCGGCTCGGTCGACGGCGATCCGCCGGCGGCCATGCGCTACACCGAGGTGCGGCTCGAGAAGATCGCCGACCAGCTCGTCTCCGACCTCGACAAGCAGACCGTCGACTTCCAGGACAACTACGACAATTCCGAGCGGGAGCCGAAGGTGCTCCCCGCCAAGTTCCCGAACCTGCTGGTCAACGGCGGCGGCGGCATCGCCGTCGGCATGGCGACCAACATCCCGCCGCACAATCTCGGCGAGGTCATCGACGCCTGCATCGCCACCATCGAGCGGCCGGACATCGAGGTCGAGGAGCTGATGGACTACGTTCCGGGGCCGGATTTTCCGACCGCCGGCATCATCCTCGGCCGCACCGGCATCCGCCAGGCCTACCTGACCGGCCGCGGCTCGGTGGTCATGCGCGCCCGCACCTCCATGGAGACGGTGCGCCGCGAGCGCGAGGCGATCATCGTCACCGAGATCCCCTACCAGGTAAACAAGGCGCAGATGCTGGAGCGCCTGGCCGAGCTGGTGCGCGAGAAGCGCGTCGAGGGCATCGCCGAATTCCGCGACGAGAGCGACCGCGAGGGCATGCGCATCGTCATCGAGCTGAAGCGCGACGCCGTGGCCGACGTCGTGCTCAACCGGCTCTTCCGCTTCACCGCCCTGCAGCAGAGCTTCGGCTGCAACTTCGTCGCACTGAACGGCGGCCGTCCCGAGGTGATGAACCTCAAGGACCTCATCGTCACCTTCATCGCCTTCCGCGAGGAGGTCGTCTCCCGTCGCACCAAGTTCCTGCTCGGCAAGGCGCGCGACCGCGCCCATGTGCTGTGCGGCCTCGCCATCGCGGTGGCCAATATCGACGAGATGATCCGCATCATCCGCACCTCGGCCGACCCCGCATCCGCCCGCGAGGCGCTGATGGGCCGCGACTGGGACGCGCACGACATCGCCCCGCTGATCCGGCTCGTCGACGATCCGCGCCACCCGCTCAACGAGGACGGCACCTACCGCCTCTCCGAGACCCAGGCGCGCGCCATCCTCGACCTGCCGCTGCGCCGCCTCACGGCCCTCGGCCGCGACGAGATCGGCGACGAGCTGAAGACCCTGTCCGAGGAGATCCTCGACTATCTCGACATCCTGCGCTCGCGCGCCCGCATCATGCAGATCATCACCGACGAGCTGAAGGCGGTGCGGGACGAGTTCGCCACCCCGCGCAAGACCGAGATCGTCGACGGCGTCGGCGAGTTCGAGGACGAGGACCTCATCGCCCGCGAGGACATGGTGGTCACCGTGTCCCATGCCGGCTACGTCAAGCGCGTGCCGCTCTCGACCTACCGGGCCCAGCGCCGCGGCGGCAAGGGCCGCTCCGGCATGCAGACGAAGGACGAGGATTTCGTCACCCGCCTATTCGTCGCCAACACCCACACGCCGATCCTGTTCTTCTCCTCAAAGGGACAGGTCTACAAGATGAAGGTCTGGCGCCTGCCGCTCGCGGCGCCCCAGGCCCGCGGCAAGGCCTTCGTCAACATCCTCCCCCTCGACCAGGACGAGCGCATCACCACCATCCTGCCGCTGCCCGAGGACGAGACGACCTGGGGCGAGCTCGACGCCATGTTCGCCACCACCCGCGGCACGGTCCGGCGCAACAAGCTGTCGGATTTCGTCCAGGTGAACCGCGGCGGCAAGATCGCCATGAAGCTCGACGAGGGCGAGGGCATCGTCGGTGTCGGCGTCTGCACCGAGGCCGACGACGTGCTGCTCACCACCGCGCAGGGCCAGTGCATCCGCTTCGCCGTGCCGGAGGTGCGCGTCTTCAAGGGCCGCGATTCCATGGGCGTGCGCGGCATTTCCCTGGCCGAGGACGACCGCATCATCTCCATGGCCATCCTGCGCCATTTCGACGCGACCTCCGAGGAGCGCTCGGCCTACTTGAAGATGCGCCGCGCCATCGCCGGCGAGGCGGCGGCCGGCGAGGACCAGGGCGAGGACGAGGAGACCAACGGCTCCGGCGAACTCGCCTCGGAGCGCTACGCCGAAATGTCGGCGGCCGAGCAGGTGGTGCTCACCATCTCCGAGAACGGCTACGGCAAGCGCACCTCGTCCTTCGAGTACCGCATCACCGGCCGCGGCGGCAAAGGCATCGTCGCCATGGCGGTGAACGAGCGCAACGGGCGCCTGGTCGCCTCCTTCCCCGTGGAGGACCGCGATCAGATCATGCTGGTGACCGACGGCGGGCAGCTCATCCGCTGCCCGGTGGCCGGCATCCGGGTCGCCGGCCGCGGCACCCAGGGCGTGATCGTCTTCGACACCGACGAGACCGAAAAGGTCGTCTCGGTCGAGCACATCTCCGACGAGGGCGAGGAGGAGGGCGACCTTCCCGAGACCGAGGGCGGCGAGGCCGCGGAGAGCTGAGGCCCGGTCCGAGGACCTGTGAGGATTTCGATCGCCCGGCCCCGTGCCGGGCGATTGTTTTTGCGCGAGCTGTCAGTCCACCTGCGTCCTGAGGATGGCTAGGGCCAGCGCCTGGGCGCGCGGCACGATGCTGTCGATCTCCAGATATTCCTCCACCGTATGGGCATTGCCGCCGACCGGGCCGACGCCGCAGATGGTCGGCGTGCCGACGCTCGCGGTGAAACCGGAATCGGCGCAGCCGCCGGAGAACTCGCCGTCGAGCGTGGCGAGGCCCGCATCGCGCGCGGCGGACTGATAGGCGGTGAAGATGGCCTTGGCCTCCGGCGTCTGAACCACCGGCAGGAACTCGCCCTTGATCTCCAGCTTGGCGGTCGTGCCGGCCACCGTCGGTGTGTCGATGATCCGCTGGATCGCGGCGAGGGTGCGTGCCCGGTCGGCCGGGTCGATGTAGCGCAGGTCGATCTGGCCCTCGGCATGAGGCGCCGTCGTGTTGACGGACTGGCCGCCCGAGACGAGACCGACGTTGAGGGTGATGCCCTTAGCGAGATCGGTCAGCGCGTGAATCTGGACGATCTTGTGAGCAAGCTCGCCGATGGCACTGACGCCGCTGGTGAAATTGCCTCCGGAATGAGCCGCCTTGCCGTAGACGTCGAAGCGCATGAAGACGCCGCCCTTGCGACCCGTCGTGACGTTGCCCGAGGGGCGCCCGGGCTCGGAATTATACACCGCGCGGGCGGCGCGGCCCTCCCGCTCGATGATCGGCCGCGACGAGGGCGAGGCGATTTCCTCGTCGGAGGTGATGAGAACGCGGATCGGGCAGGGCATGCCGCCGAGCGCCTTGAAGGCGGCGGCGACGAAGACGTTCATCACGAGGCCGGCCTTCATGTCGGCGACGCCGGGACCATAGGCGCGGCCGCCTTCGATGCTGAAGGGGCGCCTTGACACTTCGCCTTTAGGAAAGACCGTATCCCTATGGCCCATCAGCAGAACCGGCTTCTCGTTTGAACCGGGTTCGGCGACCAGCGCATGGATCGCGTCGCCATAGAGGTCGTGGTGCTCGCGCCAGGCGGAGATGCCGTGTTCCTCGAAGAAGCGCTCGAAGCGCGCGCCCACGGCGTCGACGCCCGCCTTGTCGTAGGAGCCTGAATCGATATCCACGACCTCGCGCAGCAGGTCGACCATGGCCTCCTTATGCGCGGCGAGCCACTCGGTGATGCGGGTTTCGGTTGGTGTGGTCATGGGATCCTCGGGACATGCGGCAGGGCCGGTTGGGGGCATTCTTCCCGCGGGCCGCCGTGCGAGGCAACCGATCCTCCGCACGCGGCCCATGACGGCCGGCGCGCGGGGCGCCTTCCCTTGCGCCCGCTCCCCGGCTTCGCTAAGCCTCCCTCGTCCTGTCGCGGCGGAGGCCCATGACGAAACGCATCGCCCTCTACACGGGTTCGTTCGATCCGGTCACCAACGGCCATCTCGACGTCATCCGCCATGCCTGCCGTCTGGCTGATGAGCTGGTGGTGGGCGTCGGCGTCCATCCGGGCAAGGCACCGATGTTCTCCGCCGATGAGCGCCTTTCGCTGCTCGACGCGGTCTGCGCGCCGATAGCCGCCGCTGAGGACTGCGAGTTCCGGACCATCACCTTCGACGACCTCGCGGTCTGGGCGGCCCAGCGCGTCGGCGCCAGCCTCTTCATCCGCGGCCTGCGCGACGGCACCGATCTCGACTACGAGATGCAGATGGCGGGCATGAACGCGCAGATGGCGCCGGGCGTGCAGACCATCTTTCTCCCCGCATCGCCTACGGTTCGCCCCATCACCGCCACGCTCGTCCGCCAGATCGCGCTGATGGGAGGCGACGTGACCTCTTTCGTGCCCCCCGCCGTGGCCCAGGCGCTCGCCGCCAAGGTCCAGCGCCGCGCCTGACGGCGCGCACCCCCGTTCCAACCGGAGAGACGTCCCGTGAAGCGCCGCACCTTCCTCGCCAGTTCGCTGGCCCTCGCCGCCGCCGGCCCCGCCGCCGCCCAGGCGATCCGCCTTCCCGCCGGCGCCGACCCGGAGAACACGCTCGTCATCGAGCTGAAGGACGGGCCGGTCATCATCCGCCTGCGCCCCGACCTCGCGCCCAAGCACGTCGAGCGCATCAAGACGCTCGCCCGCCAGGGCTTCTACAACGGCATCGTCTTCCACCGCGTCATCGAGGGCTTCATGGCCCAGACCGGCGATCCCCAGGGCACCGGCATGGGCGGGTCGCCCCTGCCGAACCTGCCGGCGGAGTTCTCGCGCGAGCCCTTCGTGCGCGGCACTCTCGGCATGGCCCGCTCGCAGAGCCCCAACTCGGCCAATTCGCAGTTCTTCATCATGTTCGCCGAGGGCTCGTTCCTCAACGGCCAGTACACCGTCTTCGGCAACGTCGTCTCCGGCATGGAGGCGGTCGACAAGATCAAGCGCGGCAATCCCGCCGCAAACGGCACCGTGACCCAGCCGGACCGCATGGTCCGTGTCCGCGTCGCCGCCGACATCCGCTGATCATCCCTTTCAACGAGAACAGGAGGCCTGGATGGCCCTCGATCCCGAAAACACCATGATCCTGGAGACGACCAAGGGTCGTGTCGTCATCGCCATGCGCCCGGACCTCGCCCCCGGCCACGTCGACCACATCAAGAAGCTCGTCCGCGAGGGCTTCTATGACGGCATCGTTTTCCACCGCGTCATCGACGGCTTCATGGCCCAGACCGGCTGCCCCCACGGCACAGGTACCGGCGGCTCGAAGTACCCGGACCTGAAGGCGGAGTTCAACGCCGAGCCCCACGTGCGCGGCATCACCTCCATGGCCCGCGCCCAGAACCCGAACTCGGCCAACTCGCAGTTCTTCATCTGCTTCGACGACGCCCGCTTCCTCGACAAGCAGTACACGGTCTGGGGCAAGGTCGTGGACGGCATGGAGAACGTCGACGGCATCAAGCGCGGCGAGCCGGTGCGTGATCCCGACAAGATCGTCGTCGCCAAGATCGCCGCCGACGACACCGCGACCTATGGCGAGGTCGTCGCCAAGCTCTGATGCCCCGTGCTAGGGGACACGGCGCCCGGAGCGATCCGGGCGCCGTTTTCTTTTGGGACTGCAGAACCCGCCGGACCATGCGCGTCGACCTCTTCGATTTCGACCTGCCTGCCGACCGCATCGCGCTGAGGCCCGCGAGCCCTCGCGATGCCGCGCGGCTCATGGTGGTGCGGCCGGGAGCGGAGATCGGCGATCGCGTCGTGCGCGATCTCCCCGAAATCCTGCGCCCGGGCGACGCCCTCGTCTTCAACGACACGCGCGTCATCCCGGCCCAGCTCGAGGGCGTGCGGGAGCGGGCAGGGCAGGTGGCCTCCATCTCCGCGACGCTTCATCGCCGCCTCGCCCCCGACCGATGGCTCGCCTTCGTCAGGGGCGCGAAGAAGCTCCGGCCGGGCGATCTCGTCCGCTTCGGCGAGACGCCCGAGGCCTGTCTGCTCTCCGGGCTCCACGCCACCATCGTCTCCAAGGACGACGACGGTGTGGTGCTGGAGTTTGAATTCGCCGGCGCCTATCTCGACGAGGCCGTCGCCCGCGTCGGCCACATCCCGTTGCCGCCCTACATCGCCTCGAAGCGGCGGGAGGACGCGCAGGACCGCGCCGACTACCAGACGGTCTATGCCCGCGACGAAGGCTCGGTCGCGGCCCCCACCGCCGGTCTCCACTTCACCCCCGACCTCCTCGACCGCCTGAAGGCGCGGGGGGTGAGCCTCCACTTCCTCACCCTGCATGTCGGCGCCGGCACCTTCCTGCCGGTGAAGAGCGACGACACGGCCGACCACCGCATGCACCCTGAATATGGGCTGGTGACGGCCGAGACCGCGACTGCGCTCAACACGGTTCGCGCCGCCGGCGGGCGTATCGTCGCCGTCGGCACGACATCGCTCAGGCTGCTGGAGAGCGCCGCGTCCGAGGACGGCACGATCCGTCCCTTCGCCGCCGAGACCTCCATCTTCATCACGCCCGGCTACCGCTTCCGCGCTGTCGACGTGCTGATGACCAATTTCCACCTGCCGCGCTCGACCCTCTTCATGCTCGTCTCCGCCTTTGCCGGGCTCGACACCATGAGGGCGGCCTATGCGCGCGCCATCGCCACCGGCTACCGGTTCTATTCCTACGGCGACGGCTCGCTTCTCTTCCGCGAGGACGCGCGATGACCGGCTTCTCCTTCGCCATCGCCGCCCGCGACGGCGCCGCCCGCACCGGCGTCGTCTCGACGCCGCGCGGCCCGATCCGCACGCCCGCCTTCATGCCCGTCGGCACCCAGGCGACGGTGAAGGGCATGTACATGGATCAGGTGAAGGCGCTCGGCGCCGACGTGATCCTCGGCAACACCTATCACCTCATGCTGCGCCCCGGCGCCGAGCGGATCGCGAAACTCGGCGGCCTGCACCGCTTCGGCGGCTGGACCGGTCCGATCCTCACCGATTCCGGTGGCTTCCAGGTCATGTCGCTGGCCAAGCTCCGCAAGCTCACCGAACAGGGCGTGACCTTCTCCAGCCATGTCGACGGCTCCCGCTTCGAGCTGACGCCGGAGCGCTCGGTGGAGATCCAGGGCCTGCTCGGCGCCGACATCCAGATGCAGCTCGACGAGTGCGTGGCGCTGCCCAACGAGCGCGCCGCCATCGACAAGGCCATGCAGCTCTCGCTGCGCTGGGCCGAGCGCTCGAAGCGCGCCTTCGAGGCGCAGCCGGAGGGCCGGGCGCTGTTCGGCATCGTCCAGGGTGGCGATCAGCCGGACCTGCGCATCGCCAGCGCCCGGGCGCTCGCCGCCATGGACTTTCCCGGCTATTCCATCGGCGGCCTCGCGGTCGGCGAGCCGCAGGAGGTCATGCTGGCGATGATCGAGGCGGTGATGCCGCACCTGCCGGAGGAGAAGCCGCACTACCTCATGGGCGTCGGCACGCCGGACGACCTCCTGGCGGCAGTGGCGCGGGGCGTCGACATGTTCGACTGCGTCATGCCCACCCGCAACGGCCGCCACGGCCAGGCCTTCACGCGTTTCGGCAAGGTCAACTTCCGCAATGCCCGCCACGCCGAGGATCCGCGCCCCCTCGACGAGACCTCGTCCTGCCCGGCGGCGCGCGACTATTCCAGGGCCTATCTGCACCACCTCGTGCGCACCGAGGAGATGCTCGGCTCCATGCTGATCACCTGGATCAACCTCGCCTATTACCAGGAGCTGATGGCCGGCGCCCGCGAGGCGATCGCGCGGGGAGCTTACGCCGACTACATGGCCGCGGTGAGGGAAGGCTGGGCCAGGGGCGACATCGCGCCCTGGCAGGGGTGACCCTTCGGCCTCAGGTGATGGTGAAGTCCGACGGCTTCCACGGCATCTTCGGATAGCGCGGATCCATGGTCTCCAGCGTGTCGCGGACGATGGCCGCGACGATGGCGTTGCGCGCCCACTTCCGATCAGCCGGCACGATGTGCCAGGGCGCGTGGTCGGTCGAACAGCGGGAGAGGGCGGTCTCGTAGGCTTTCTTGAAGGCGCCCCAGAGCTTGCGGTCCTCCAGGTCGCCGGCGTTGAACTTCCAGTGCTTCTCCGGCTCGTCCAGCCGCTCCTGCAAGCGCTCCGCCTGCTCGGCCTTGGAGATGTGCAGCATGAACTTCAGCACCACCGTGCCGTTGTCGGTCAGCAGCCGCTCGAAGTCGTTGATCGCCCGGTAGCGGTCCTCGATCGCCTCCTTCGGCGCGAGGTTGCGCACCCGGCCGACCAGCACGTCCTCATAGTGCGAGCGGTTGAAGATGCCGATCGTGCCGCGCCGCGGGGCGGCCATATGCACCCGCCACAGGAAATCGTGGGCGAGTTCCTCTTCGCTCGGCCGCTTGAACGCCGTCACCGTGACGCCGAGCGGGCCTGTGGCGTTGAAGACGCCGCGGATCGTGCCGTCCTTGCCCGAGGTGTCGGTGCCCTGGAGGACGACGAGCAGCGCCCGCTTGCCCTCGGCGTAGAGCCGGTCCTGCAGCCGGTCGATGGCCTCGGCATCCTCGACGAGGCGCGCCCGCACCTTGTCCTCGTCGCCGAGGAAGCCGACTTCGCGAGGGTCGATGTCGTCGAGATCCACCGCGCCGCCGGGGCTGACGAGGAGATGGGAGAGGTGCTTCGGGCAGGAATGCGACATGGGTCACCGCCGGGGAGGGGGCGGCATTGTTCCCGCGTCTGGGCGCCGGGTGCAAGCGCGGCCCTGCATCCGTGGGAGTGACCTGCCGTGTTCCCTCCATGGACGCGCCTTCGCGCGGCCCCGAGGAGACCCGACCATGCGGAAGACGATGATGACGGCCGTGGCAGCGGCCCTGCTGGCTATCGGCGGCGCCACGGCGGCCGAGGACTATGGCTCCTGGCCGCTCCTGCGCGACCCGTTTCCCAGCACGGGCGGCGGCGGCATCATGATCGGCGGTTACGATCCCGTCGTGGCCGACGGCAAGTGCACCACCGCCTTCACCGCGACGACGCCGGACGGCACGATCTACCGCAACCGGGTGGAATTCGACGCGGTGCCCGCCGCCGGCGGCATCCTCTGCACCAACGGCCGCTGGCGGGCCGAGGACGGCGGCGCCTCCGGCACCACGCCGTTCCGCGTCTTCATCAAGGACGGCGTGCGCCGCATGGCGCCGGACTGACCCTCACGCCCGCAGCGTCCTGGTCCGCCGCCTTCGCTGGATCGGCGCGATGACGGCGCGTCCGCCGAGCCAGCCGACGAGGAAGCCGAGTGCCGTCATCACCAGCCCTTCGCTGGTGACCGGCACGGCAGGCTCGAAGTTCTGCGCGGCGCGGCGGGCGATCTCAGGCTCATAGCTGCGCGCGAAGGTGGCGAGCCGCCAGAACGGTCCGGCGCTCTCGTAGGACTGGAGCTGAGCCTCCAGCCGCGCCGCCCGCGCCGCATCCGCCCGGATCTGCTCGCCGCGCTGGCGCACGAAGTCGTCGGGATTGCCGAGCAGCCGTTCGAGCCCGGTGTCCCGGTTCATCTGAAGGCGCGCGGCATCCGCATCGAACGCGCGGATAATGCGGTTGAGTTCGTCCACCGCGCCGCCGAGCCGCTGGCGGTACTGCTGGGCGAACTCCGGCACCTGCGAGGCCACGACGCCGAGGACCAGCGCGAGGAAGAAGACGATTCGGCGGAGGATCATCGGGGATGTCCGGGCGGCAACGCTGAAAGGGCAGGGCGCAGGAGCGCGTCGTTCGCCCCTGTCGTGAACAAATACCGCCGACATGCGTTCCCGTTCTACCGCCTGATACGCGGCTCGCCGGCTGCCCCGCAGCCGTTCCCCCATGTCTAGGAGAGCCCCATGACCACCAGACGCATGTTCTTCGGAACGATCGCCGGCCTCGCCGCCGTCGCAACTGCCGGCGGCCTGTCCAGCGCCGCGGAGGCCGCGCCGCTGGTTGCCGCGCCGACTGCCGCAGCCCCGGTCGAGATGCAGTCCGAGCAGACCCCGCGCGGCCGCGTCCTGCGTCGAGGCAGCCGCGGCGCCTATCGCCGCGAATGGCGCAACCGCCGCTATCGTCGCCGCTACTGGCGCCGCCGCGCCTATCGCCGCGGCTGGTAACAGCCCACCGGGCCCGCGTCGCAAGGCGCGGGCCCGTTCTTCGTCCGGGGGCAGGGCGCCGGGAAGCTCACCGCGTCGCGATGTCGCCCGCAATTGACTTCGCGGCGGCAATCCGCCAAACCCCCCGCCGGATGGGCGGGTAGCTCAGCGGTAGAGCACGTGACTTTTAATCATGTGGTCGAGGGTTCGATCCCCTCCCCGCTCACCATCCGCCTCTTCCCTCAGAGCGAGAAGCCGCCGTCGACGATGTGGATGGCGCCGGTGGTGTAGGCGGCCTCGTCCGAGGCGAGATAGACGGCCAGCATCGCAACCTCTTCCGCCGTGCCGAGCCGGCCGATGGGCTGGCGGTCGATGAAGGCCTTGCGGGCATCAGCCTCGGACTGACCGGTGGAGGCCGCCAGCGCCTTGATGCGCTCGTCCAGGGAAGGCGATTGGATCGTTCCCGGGCAGATGGCGTTGGAGCGGATGCCGCGGCGGATGTAGTCGATGGCCACCGACTTGGTGAGGCCGATCACGGCGGCCTTGGAGGCGCCGTAGGCGTAGCGGTTGAGCACGCCGCGCACGGACGAGGCGCCGGACGCGATGTTGACGATGGAGCCCGAACCCTTCTCCAGCATGCCCGGAAGGAAGGCGCGGATCGTGCGGTGCATCGACTTGACGTTGAGGTCGAAGGAGCGGTCCCAGTCCGCCTCGCTGGTGTCGAGGACGGTGCCGTGATGCACCCAGCCGGCGGCGTTGACGAGGATGTCGACGGGACCGGTCTTGGCGGCCAGCGCCTCGACGGCGCGGGTCGAGGTGACGTCCAGGCGCAGCTTCTTGGCCTTGGCGATCCCCTCGAGCTTCGCCTTGTCGATGTCGGTGGCGATCACCGTCGCACCCTCGGCCACGAAGGCCATGGCGATGGCACGCCCGATCCCATGCCCTGCCGCGGTCACGACCGCGACCTTGCCCGCCAGCCTCTTCGCCATGTCTCTCTCCCGTCTCGGCCGTTCTCTGCGGCTCAAATCGGTTGAAGTCGTGCCATGTCGCCGACGCGCCTGTCCAGCCGCCAGCTATCCGCCAAACCGCTGGGAGAGTTGCGTGTCGAAGGTTTTGAGATCGCCGAGCACCCGCTCCAGCAGGGCCGGATCGCGCAGGCGAAGGGCGGAATCGATCACGTCGATGGCGGCGCCGATCGCCTCCGCCTGGCGGCGGAACTCGCCGTTGCCGGCCGGGTCCAGCGCCGCGAAGGGCTCGCAGCGGCGCAGGGCGAAGCGATAGACGGCGGCCTTGGCGATGATGTCGCCGCGGGTCTCGCCGCGGGTGAGGTCGGCCGGCTGGCGCCTGTGCACCATCAGCGCCTCGGCGGCCTCGCTCGATTCGTCCAGGCATTCGACCAGGCCGTAGAGGCCGATGCTGCGCCGCAGGCCGATCCATTCGCGCTTCAGCGGAGAGAGTTCCTCGAGGGCGCTGTCCTGCCGCCCCTGGGCCAGCACCTCGGCGGCACGGCGCAGGCGCGCCCGGCCGCCTTCCATCACCTCGGCGAAGAGGCTGATCCGGCTGGTCACGGGCGGAGGGTCGGCGGTCGTCGCCGCCGCGGTCTCGTCCCAGAGGGCGATCAGCGCCTTGAGGGCGGCCTCGGCCTCCTCGGCGCGCCCGTTCCTCAGGCTCGTGGTGGCGGCGCGGTAAAGCACCTGCGCCTGGGTGAGGCCCTGGACGAGAACGGCCGTCGTGCGAGCCTCGGCGCAGGTCGCGAAGGCGGCGAGGCAGAGCGCGACCAGGGCGGCCAGCAGGCGGGAGCGGTTACATGTCGTCACGAACCGCACCTTACCCCAAGTCATCGGCGTCCCGCCAGCAGCCGATCCACGCTCGCCCGGTCTGGCATGCCCTTGCGACCGCCGAAGGCGGTGCACTTGAGGGCCGCCGCCGCATTGGCAAAGCGGACGGCCCGGTCGAGCGGCTGTCGTTCGGCGAGGGCGACGGCCAGCGCCCCGTGCCAGGTATCGCCGGCGCCCAGCGTATCCACCGCGGTCACGTCGAAGGCCGGAACGTGGCGCACGAGACGGCCCTCCATATACCAGGCGCCGCGCGCGCCATCCGTGACGAGGAACACGTTGGCGGCGCTTTCGGATGCATGGGCGAGGGCGGTGGCGAGGTCGTCGATGCCGGTCAGGTCGCGCAGCGCCGGCGCCGAAAAGCCGACATGGCTCGCCAGGGCCAGAACCTCCGGACGGTCCGGGCGGCGGTCGGCGTCCAGCACGGAGGGAAGGCCCGCGTCCCGCGCCAGCGGCAGCAGGGTGAGCGCCGCCTCGATCCAGCGCGTCTCGGCATAGGCGGCATGCGCCCCGGCGAGGGCGCCTTCGTCGATCCAGCCGGCATCGGAGGGAATGTCGGGGTCGGCATAGCTCACCACCAGCCGCTCGCCATGGCGGTCGATGACGACGGCCGAGACCGGCGAACGATGGCCGGGGCAGCGCTGCACCCGCGAGCAGTCGACGCCGTCGCGCTCCAGCTCCTCGATCATCATGGCGGCGAAGGCATCGTCGCCGAGGCGCGCGATCAGGGACACCGAGGCGCCGAGCCGGGCGCAGGCGGTGGCGGCGTTGCCGGCGAGCCCTCCGCCCGACGTCACCATTCGCGTCGAGCGGAACTTGAGCGGCACCGTCGGAATCTCGTCCAGGCCGTAAATGATGTCGAGCGTGGTAATGCCGGCGCAGACGATGCGCCGTCGCGGATCCGCGGTCATGACGAGGGCCGCGTCCCGACATAAAGGGCGCCGGCGGCGATGCAGAGGCCCGAGACCGCGATACCGACGGGCGGGGCGGTGAGCCAGACGAGACCCCAGGACAGAGCCATGGAGCCGAGCGCGATCGCCTTGATGCGGGGCGCGATGGCGCCGCGCTCGCGCCAGGTCCTCACCGGCGGGCCGAGGCGGGGATGGTTCAGAAGCCACCATTCGAAGCGCGGCGAGGAGCGGGCGAAGCACCAGGCGGCGAGGATGAGGAACACCGTGCCCGGCAGGCCGGGGAGGATGACGCCGATCACGCCGATGACCGTGAACAGGCATCCCGCGAGGAAGACCAGCAGGCGGAGGGGACGGGCGAGCATGGTCAGCCGGCCTTGATGAGGCGGATCGCCTCGTTGCGACCGAACAGATAGAGCAGATCGCGCAGCGCCGCGCCACGGGCCGAGGCGAGCTGCGGATCCGTCTCGATGATGAGCCTGGCGTCGCTGCGCGCCGTCTCCATCAGCGGCGCGTGGTGCTCGAGCCGGGCGAGGCGGAAGCCCGGCATGCCCGACTGCTTGGTGCCGAGGAGATCGCCTTCGCCGCGCAGCGTCAGATCCTCCTCGGCGATACGGAACCCGTCCTCGGTCTCGCGCATGATGTCGAGGCGGCGGCGCGCCGTCTCGCGCAGCGGCCCCTTGTAGAGCAGGATGCAGGTGGAGGCTGCGGCGCCGCGGCCGATGCGCCCGCGCAGCTGATGAAGCTGGGCAAGACCGAAATGTTCGGCGTGGTCGATCACCATGATCGAGGCCTCCGGCACGTCGACGCCCACCTCGATGACCGTGGTGGCGACGAGGAGGCGCGTCTCGCCGGCCGAGAAACGCACCATGGCGGCATCCTTGTCGGTGCCCTTCATCTGGCCGTGGACCATGTCCACCGCCGCGCCGAACCGCTGCTGGAGCAGGGCGAAGCGCTCCTCCGCGGCGGCGAGGTCCGGCGTGTTCTCGTCCGGCTCCTCCGCCTCGGCGACCAGCGGGCAGACCCAGTAGACCTGCCGTCCCGCCTCCAGCGCCCGGCCGATGCCGTCGACCACGTCTCCGAGCCGCTCCATGGCGATGACGCGGGTGTCGACCGGCTTGCGGCCGGCCGGCTTCTCGCGGAGCTGCGAGGATTCCATGTCGCCGAAATAGGTCAGAACCAGCGTGCGCGGGATCGGCGTCGCGGTCATCACCAGGAGGTCGACGGCCTCGCCCTTGGCCGCCAGCGCCAGGCGCTGCTGCACGCCGAAGCGGTGCTGTTCATCGATGACGGCGAGGCCGAGATCGTGGAAGCGCACATGCTCCTGGAACAGCGCGTGGGTGCCCACGACGATGGCGATGGCGCCCGAGGCGAGGCCGGCGAGGATGTCCTCGCGCTCGCGGCCCTTCTCCCGGCCGGTGAGGATCGCCACCCTGAGACCCGCGGCGGCGGCGAGCGGGGTCAGCGTCTTGGCGTGCTGGCGTGCCAGCAGTTCGGTCGGCGCCATCAGGGCGGATTGCCGGCCGGCCTCCGCGGCGGCGGCCATGGCCATGAGCGCCACCACCGTCTTGCCGGAGCCGACGTCGCCCTGGAGGAGGCGCAGCATGCGGGTCGGCGCACTCATGTCGGCGGCGATCTCGGCGATGGCCGCCGTCTGCGAGCCGGTGAGGGCGAAGGGCAGGGCGCCGGCGATGCGCTCCCGCAGCGACCCGTCGCCGACATTGCGGCGTCCCGCCGGCCGCTTCAGGTTGGCGCGGACGAGGCCGAGGGCGAGCTGGTTGGCGAGCAGTTCGTCATAGGCGAGCCGCGAGCGGGCGGGGCCATCGGGCGCGAAATCCTCGGGGCTTTCGGGCTGGTGCATGCGTTTGAGCGCCGCGGCGAAGTCTGGCCAGCCCTCGCGCGCCAGGTGCCGCGGCTCCAGCCATTCCGGCAGGACCGGCAGGCGGGCGAGAGCGGCCTCGGCGGCGCGCCGCACATGGCCGGAGCCGAGCCCCTCCGTCAGCGGATAGACCGGCTCCATCATCGGCATGGTCGCCGCCTGCTCCGGCGCCAGCACCCGATCGGGATGCACCATCTGGCGCATGCCGTCGAAGAGCTCGATGCGGCCGGAGACGATCCGCGTCTCGCCGACGGGGCACATCTGCTCGATGCGGCTGCGATGGGCGTTGAACCAGACGAGCGTCAGGTCGCCCGTCTCGTCCGAGACGAGAACCTTGTAAGGGGCCCGCGACTTGCCCGGCGGCGCCGGCCGGTGCCGTTCGACCAGCACGGCGAGGGTGACGATGGCGCCCGGCACGGCCTCGGCGAGCGTCGGCCGCGACCGCCGGTCGATCAGCCCGCTCGGCAGGTGGAAGAGGAGATCGACCACGCGCGGCGGCCCCTCGCTGGCGAGCAGCTTCGCATAGAGGCCTTCGAGTTTGGCGCCGACGCCCTTCAGGGTGGTCAGCCGCGCAAACAGGGGATCGAGTCGCGTGGGACGCATCGCGGCAATCTAGTCCGTGGCGTCCGCTGCCGACAGGCCCGCGGGCCGCGCGGCTTGTAAATCCCTCTCCGGCTTTGCTAGGGGTGCACCGCACCGGGTTTCGTCCGAAAGGGCCTGCCCGGCTTTTGCCGTTAGCTGCCCTGCATTCGCGCCGGCTCCGGAAACGGGCCTCGCGCGTAGATGCCGTGCAACACGCAACGAGGCCCTGTCGATGACCGGAACCACCCGTTCCTCCGCCGATCTCGATCCGCGCCGCCGGAAGATCCTCTTCCGCTCCTGGCATCGCGGCACGCGCGAGATGGACCTGATCATGGGCCGGTTCGCCGACGTGCATATCGGCGACTTCAGCGAGGCGGAGCTCGACGATTTCGAGCGCCTGATCGAGGTGCCGGACCGCGACCTCTTCGCCTGGGTCACCGACAAGGCCGATACGCCGGCCAATTACGACACCTCGGTCTTCCGCTCGCTCAAGACCTTCCACGCCGAGGGCCGCGGGGCCTGGGTCGGCTGATGGCGAAACGTTCTCCCGCCGACGTCGTCGCCTCGCGCGGGCGGTTGACCCTCGCGGGCGTGCCGCAGGGCTACGACGCTCTCGTCGTCGCCGACCTCGCCCGCCAGCTCCATGCCAAGGGCGACCAGGCCTCGCCCGAGCTGCTTGTGATCTGCCGCGACGGCCCGCGCATGCAGGCCATGGAGACGGCGCTGGCCTTCTTCGCGCCGGGCATCGAAATCCTCACCGTCCCCGCCTGGGACTGCCAGCCCTATGACCGCGCTTCCCCCAACGGCGCCGTCATGGCGCGGCGGATGCTGACCCTGTCGCGCCTCGCCCGCACCACCGGCCGCGCGACCCCGGCCATCGTGCTGACCACGGTCAACGCCGCGCTGCAGCGGGTGCCCGCGCGCGCGGTCCTCGCGCAGCAATCGCTGTCCGCGGCGCCGGGCAACGTCATCGCCATGACCGACCTGCAGTCCTGGCTGGAGACCAACGGCTACCTGCGCACCTCGACCGTGCGCGAGGTCGGCGAATATGCCGTGCGCGGCGGCATTCTCGACCTCTTCGCGCCGGGCCTCGACGCGCCCATCCGCCTCGACTTCTTCGGCGACACGCTGGAGTCAATCCGCTCCTTCGACCCGGAGACCCAGCGCACCACCGGCAATCTGCGCCGCCTCGACCTCGTGCCGACGGCGGAAATGCAGATCACCACCGAGACCATGTCGAAGTTCCGGCTCGCCTATGTGCGGGCCTTCGGCGGCTCGACCAAGGGCGACGCGCTCTACGAGGCGGTCTCCGAGGGGCGCCGCCACCCCGGCGTGGAACACTGGCTGCCGCTGTTCCACGACCGTCTCGACACGCTCTTCGACTATTTGCCCGATGCCGGCATGGTCCTCGACGCCCAGGTGGAGGAAGCGGCGCGCGAGCGTCTGACCACGATCGCCGACTACTACGATGCGCGGAAGACGGCGCTCGAGCAGGACGCCTCCGCCTCCTACAAGCCGCTGCCGCCGGACGCGCTCTATCTGTCGCCCGCGGACTGGGACCGCCGGAGCGGCGGCGAGGCCGTCGTGAAGCTCTCGCCCTTCGCGCTCGCCGGCGCCTCCGACGGCGCCTTGATCGACCTCGGGGGCCGGCGCGGCCGGTCCTTCGCGGCGGAGCGGGCCGACGAGAACGCCAATGTCTTCGACGCCGTGACGGCCCATGTGGCGGCGCTGCGCAAGGACAAGAAGCGCGTCCTGGTCGCCGCCTGGTCGGAGGGGTCGCGGGAACGGCTCCAGCCGATCCTCGAGGACCACGGGCTGAAGGCGCTGCGACCGGTGGCGAGCTGGTCCTCCGCCCAGGCCCTGCGCGGCGACGAGATCGCGCTGGCCGTGCTCGGCGTCGAGGAGGGCTTCGAGACACCCGACTTTGCCGTCGTCGGCGAACAGGACATTCTCGGCGACCGTCTCGTCCGTGCCCAGAAGCGGCGGAAGAGGGCGCAGGACTTCCTCTCCGACGTCACGAGCCTGTCGGCCGGCGATCTCGTCGTCCATGTCGACCACGGCATCGGCCGCTTCGTCGGCCTGAAGACGGTCACTGCGGCGGGCGCGCCGCACGACTGCGTCGAGCTGCACTATGCCGGCGGCGACAAGCTCTTCCTGCCGGTGGAGAACATCGAGCTCCTCACGCGCTACGGCTCGGAGGACGCGGAGGCCCAGCTCGACAAGCTCGGCGGCGGCGCCTGGCAGGCCCGCAAGGCCCGCCTCAAGAAGCGCATCCTCGAAATGGCCGCCGGTCTCATCAAGATCGCCGCGGCCCGTGCCCTGCGCGAGGCGCCGAAGCTGGTGGCGCCCGACGGCGCCTATGACGAGTTCGCCGCCCGTTTCCCCTATGACGAGACGGACGATCAGGCCGGCGCCATCGATTCCGTGCTGGAGGACATGGGTTCCGGGCGGCCGATGGACCGGCTCGTCTGCGGCGACGTCGGCTTCGGCAAGACCGAGGTGGCGCTGCGCGCCGCCTTCGCCGCCGTCATGAGCGGCAAGCAGGTGGCGGTGGTGGTGCCGACGACGCTTCTCGCCCGGCAGCACTACAAAACCTTTGCCGAGCGCTTCAAGGGGCTCCCGGTGACGGTCGCCCAGGCTTCCCGCATGGTCGGCTCCGCCGATCTCGCCGCCGCCAAGAAGGGCCTGGCGGACGGGACGGTCGACATCGTCGTCGGCACCCACGCCCTGCTCGGCAAGACCATTTCCTTCAAGGATCTCGGCCTCGTCATCGTCGACGAGGAGCAGCATTTCGGCGTCGGCCACAAGGAGCGGCTCAAGGAGCTGCGCGCCGAGGTCCATGTGCTGACCCTGACCGCGACGCCGATCCCGCGGACGCTCCAGCTCGCCATGACCGGCGTGCGCGACCTGTCCATCATCGCGACGCCGCCGGTCGACCGCCTCGCGGTCCGCTCCTTCGTGACGCCCTTCGACCCGCTGATCATCCGCGAGGCCCTGCTGCGCGAACGCTACCGCGGCGGCCAGGCCTTCTTCGTCTGCCCGCGCATCGAGGATCTGGCGGAGGCCGAGGCCTTCCTGCGCGAGCACGTGCCGGAGGCGAAGTTCATCGTCGCCCACGGGCAGATGGCGGCCGGCGACCTCGAGGACCGCATCGGCGCCTTCTACGACGGCAAGGTCGACATCCTGCTCTCCACCACCATCGTCGAATCCGGCCTCGACATCCCGCGCGCCAACACGCTGATCGTCTGGCGCGCCGACATGTTCGGCCTCGCCCAGCTCTACCAGCTGCGCGGCCGCGTCGGCCGGGCCAAGACCCGCGCCTATGCGCTCTTCACGCTGCCTGAGAAGAAGCCGGTGACGCCGCAGGCCGAGCGAAGGCTGAAGGTTCTCCAGTCTCTCGACACGCTCGGCGCGGGCTTCCAGCTCGCCTCCCACGACCTCGACATCCGCGGTGCCGGCAACCTCCTCGGCGACGAGCAGTCCGGCCACATCAAGGAGGTCGGCTACGAGCTCTACCAGCAGATGCTGGAGGAGGCGGTGTCGATGATGAAGGCCGGCCTCGTCGAGGAGACGGTCGAGGACAAGTGGTCTCCGCAGATCACGGTGGGCACACCCATCCTTATCCCCGAGACCTATGTGGAGGACCTCGGCCTCCGCCTGCAGCTCTACCGCCGGCTCGGCGACCTCGACACCGACGAGGCGATCGACGCCTTTGCCGCCGAGATGATCGACCGCTTCGGCCCGCTCCCGGAGGAGGTGCAGCACCTCGTCAAGGTGGCGGTGATTAAGGCCTATTGCCGCAGAGCCAACGTCGAGAAGGTCGATTCGGGGCCGCGCGGCATCGTCATGACCTTCCGGGACGGCAAATTCGCCAATCCCGCCGGGTTGGTGCGCTATATCGGCGAGCAGGGCTCGCTGGCCAAGGTCCGCCCCGACCAGAAGATCGTCTTCATCCGCGACTGGCCGAAGGCCGAGGACCGCCTGAAGGGAACGGCTGTCATCCTGCGCAACCTTGTGAAGATCGCCGAGACGAAGAAGGCGGCGTGAGGCTCAGGCCGCGGGGGCGGGCGGTGACGGCCCGCCCGTGACCTCGATGACGCCGTGGTCCTGGGTCATGAAACAGACTTGGACATCCCGTCCCTGGACCGCAAACTCCTCGGCGAGCCGCTCGGCCAGGAGGCGGCCTTCCGCCTCGTGCGCTGCGAGGAACCCGTCGTCGTCCCGAACGGCGCCGGGATTGTCCCAGTCCAGCGCATCGTCGAACCGCTCCGCCCAGGCCGCGAGATCGGTGACGAGGCTTGGCGACAGGCCGAGCACCTCCGGATCGAGATTGCCGGAATAGGCCTGGTCCATCGACCACAGCGGGTGGCAGGCGTAGTCGGCCATCACCTTGATGCGCTCCGGGCGGGTGTAACTGCGCTCCGGGGCTTCTGGAAACGGCGTGCCCACCGGCTCATAGGCAACCCGCTCCGCACCGAGCACGGCCGCCATCCGTTCCGCCAAGGCGCGTCCCTCGGCCGCGTGGCGGGCCGCCGCGTCCGGGTCGGCGAAGCCGCCGGTACGTTTTCGCGCCGGTATGGTCGCGAGATAGGCCTCCTCCCAATCGAGAATATCGGCCACCAGCGCTTCGCCGAAGGTGCTGACGGCGAGGGATTGCGGCACGACACGCCCCGTGGCGTCGTCGGCGAAGGGCAGGACGAAGGGCCGCACCATCAACCGCACCCTGCCGGGCAGCACCTCCGGCGTCTCCGGCTCGACGGGCTCGATGGAAAAGCCCCGCCGCCCGCCGAGGGTCTCGGAAGCCTTCGCGACGTGCCAGGCCACGAAGGCAGCGAGGGCGATTCCTGCAATCGCCGCCGGCCAGGGATCGTCCCACGGCCAGCGCAGATGCGCCGTCGCGGCGGCGGCCGCCACGAGCCCCGTCGCACCGAGATAGACGAGGAAGGCGTTGCGGGTGCGACGCCGGCCGGCGGGGTCCGGCGGGTCGTCCGGATCGATCAGCCTCGGAGCCGCGTGGCCGAGATAGGCGGCTTGTGCGGCGGCACAGGCGAGAAAGGCGGGGAGGGCGAGGATGCTCAGCGCGAGCAGCAGAACGCCGCCCGCGAAGACACTCGCCGCGATCCCCAGCATCCACCGCCCGCGCAGCCGATCGGCGCGCGGCACCGGCTTCAGGGTGAGCCCGGCGAGGGCCTTGTCGAGGAAAGCCTCCATCACCATCTGACGGGCGGCGATCAGCCCGGCGAGGATGTAGAAGGCGCCGATGAGACGGAGGATGATCTCCACGCCGCTCATCGTGTCCATTCCCTCGTCTGGTCGTTCGCATCCACCCGGCGTTCCCCATCGCCGCCGCGCCCGCCGAACGGCAGGGATGCGGAGGCCTTTGTCCACCACATCTGGCGAGACCACACGTCCGCCCCTATTTTGGGGCTAGCCTCCGGCGGCGTGGCTCGGCATGATTCCCGCAGTGCAGGCGTCCATATTCGCATCGGAATGGACATCGATCGAACCGGCTATCAGGCGTGGCGTCAATGCGGCACGAAATTGGGACCATGACACAAGACGCAGGAGCGGCGAGGGGCGAGGACGAGGCGGCGGGACGCTGGACCGCCGGCACCGTCATGGCCGGCAAGCGGGACGAGCGCGACCAGGATCCGACGGGTCCCGGCACCTCCGTCATCGCCAAGACGCGCCCCCAGACCAAACGGCCGAGCCTCTACCGGGTTCTGCTGCTCAACGACGACTACACGCCCATGGAGTTCGTCGTGCACATCCTCCAGAAATTCTTCAACAAGAGCACCGACGACGCCACGCGCATCATGCTGCACGTTCACCAGCACGGCGTCGGCGAGTGCGGCGTCTACACCTACGAGGTGGCGGAGACCAAGGTGACCCAGGTCATGGACTTCGCCCGCAAGAACCAGCATCCGCTGCAATGCGTGATGGAAAAGAAATGAGTTTTGCGAGGGTCGGTTTTCCGGCACTCTTGGGCGCTTCGGCGCACAGCGAACGTTGACGAGGTCCCCTTGCCTTCATTCTCCCGCAGCCTTGAACAGTCACTCCACCGGGCCCTCGCGCTCGCCAACGAGCGCCGTCACGAATATGCGACGCTCGAGCACCTGCTCCTCGCTCTGGTCGACGATCAGGACGCAGCGGCTGTGATGAAGGCCTGCAGCGTCGACCTCGAGAAGCTCAAGAAGAGCCTCGTCGGCTATGTCGATTCCGAGCTCGAGAACCTGATCACCGACGGCTCGGAGGATTCCAAGCCCACCGCCGGCTTCCAGCGCGTCATCCAGCGTGCCGTCATCCACGTCCAGTCCTCCGGCCGTGAGGAGGTGACGGGCGCCAACGTGCTGGTGGCGATCTTCGCCGAGCGCGAGAGCCATGCCGCCTATTTCCTGCAGGAGCAGGACATGACCCGCTACGATGCGGTCAACTACATCAGCCACGGCATCGCCAAGCGCGCCGGGCTGTCCGAGACCCGCGCGCCCAAGGGGGCCGAGGAGCCGGAGGAGGCCAAGGAAAAGGCCCCTGACGGCGACAAGAAGAAGGGCGACGCGCTCGACACCTATTGCGTCAACCTCAACAAGAAGGCGCGCGAGGGCCGCATCGACCCGCTGATCGGCCGCGACAGCGAGATCAGCCGCACCATCCAGGTTCTCTGCCGCCGCCAGAAGAACAACCCGCTGCTGGTCGGCGATCCCGGCGTCGGCAAGACCGCCATCGCCGAGGGCCTGGCCAAGCGCATCGTCGAGAACGACGTGCCCGAGGTTCTGAAGGACGCAACCGTCTTCTCCCTCGACATGGGCACGCTGCTCGCCGGCACCCGCTACCGCGGTGATTTCGAGGAACGGCTGAAGCAGGTGATCAAGGAGGTGGAGGCCCACCCCAACGCCATCATGTTCATCGACGAGATCCACACGGTGATCGGCGCCGGCGCCACCTCCGGCGGCGCGATGGACGCATCGAACCTTTTGAAGCCGGCGCTCGCCCAGGGCACGCTGCGCTGCATCGGCTCGACCACCTACAAGGAATACCGCCAGTATTTCGAGAAGGACCGGGCCCTCGTCCGCCGTTTCCAGAAGATCGACGTCAGCGAGCCGACGGTGGAGGATTCCATCGAGATCCTGAAGGGCCTGAAGACCACCTTCGAGACCTATCACAAGCTGCGCTACACCAACGAGGCCATCAAGGCGGCGGTCGAGCTCTCGGCCCGGTACATCCACGACCGCAAGCTGCCCGACAAGGCGATCGACGTGATCGACGAGAGCGGCGCGGCGCAGATGCTTGTGCCAGAGGGCAAGCGCAAGAAGACGATCGGCCTCAAGGAGATCGAGGCGACGATCGCGACCATGGCGCGCATCCCCCCGAAGACCGTCTCCAAGGACGACGCCGAGGTGCTGCGCAACATCGAGACGACGCTGAAGCGCGTGGTCTACGGCCAGGACAAGGCGATCGAGGCGCTCTCCGCCTCCATCAAGCTGGCGCGCGCCGGCCTGCGCGAACCGGAGAAGCCGATCGGCAACTACCTGTTCTCCGGCCCCACCGGCGTCGGCAAGACCGAGGTCGCCAAGCAGCTCAGCCAGGTGCTCGGCGTCCAGCTCCTGCGCTTCGACATGTCGGAGTACATGGAGCGCCACACGGTCTCGCGGCTGATCGGCGCGCCTCCCGGCTATGTCGGCTTCGACCAGGGCGGCCTGCTCACCGACGGCGTCGACCAGAATCCCTATTGCGTGCTGCTGCTGGACGAGATCGAGAAGGCCCATCCGGACCTCTTCAACATCCTCCTGCAGATCATGGACCACGGGAAGCTGACCGACCACAACGGCAAGCAGGTGGATTTCCGCAACGTCATTCTGATCATGACGACCAATGCGGGTGCCGCCGACCTCGCCAAGCCCGCCATCGGCTTCACCCGCAACAAGCGGACCGGCGACGATTCGGAGGCGATCAACCGGCTCTTCGCGCCGGAATTCCGCAACCGCCTCGACGCCGTCATCGCCTTCGGCCATCTGTCGACCGAGGTGATCGGCAACGTCGTGGAGAAGTTCGTCCTCCAGCTCGAGGCCCAGCTCGCCGACCGTCAGGTCACGATCGAACTGTCGCCCGACGCCAAGGACTGGCTGATCGAGCGCGGCTACGACGAGCAGATGGGCGCCCGGCCCATGGCGCGCGTCATCCAGGAATATGTGAAGAAGCCGCTGGCCGAGGATCTCCTCTTCGGGCGGCTGAAGAACGGCGGTCACGTCCGCGTGATCGTCTCCAAGGACGAAGAGGGTTTCCCCATCCTCTCCTTCGACTATCCCGCCGGACCCGTGACGCCGCGCGCCGAGCCTGTGGCGCCCGACGTGCGCCGTATCGCCAAGAGCGCGGCGGCCAGGAAGTCGGCACCCGCCAAGCCCAAGCGCAAGCCCAAGGGCGGCGGGAACGGCGGCGGCGGGGGCGGCGTCCCGGTTCCCTCGGAACCGCGGCGACCCTCGGGCTCCGTGCCCAAGGTTCCGCTGAAGGCGGACTGACCACCGCGAAACGACATCGGGCCCGGCCGATCCCATGGGGATTGCGCCGGGCCCGGTCTTTTCAGGCCCGCGAATGCCCCGCATGCAGGATCGCTCCTTGCCACGGCGCGCGGCCTGGCCGAGTGATCCCAGTCTGATGCACGCCGAAAACCCGCCACTGCCGCCGCTCAAGCCCGGCGCCTACTACCGCCAGGGCCTGCGCGCGGCTGCGGCCCTGCCGGCCGTCATCCTTGCCGCCACCTTCATCGGGATCGGCTCGGTCTGCGCCGATTACGGCATGCCGCTGGCCTGGGCCATGCTGGCCACCGTGCTGATCTGGGCGGGACCGGCCCATCTCATCCTCGTCGGCGGCCTCGGCTCCGGTGCCTCCTGGCTCGCCGTCGCCCTCACCGTCGGCCTGTCCTCGGTGCGGCTCCTCCCCATGGTGGTTTCGCTGCTGCCCTATCTGAGGCTGCAGAACCGCCATCCGGTCACCGCGGTCGCCTGCGCCCACCTCGTCGCCATCTCGATATGGGTCGAGGGCCTGCGCCTGCTGCCGAAGATCGACGGGGAGGGGCGGGTGCCCTTCTTCCTCGGGCTCGGCACTGGCCTGTTGACCTCCGCCACCACGGCGACCGCGGTGGGCTACGGCCTCGCCGGCGTCATTCCCCATGCCTTCGCGGCGGGGCTCTTGTTCTTGACCCCGATCTTCTTCCTGCTGTCGCTCTTCACCACGGCGCGCATCCTGTCGGATCAGCTCGCCATCGCCTTCGGCTTCTTCGGCCTGCTGGTGGGCGCACTGACGGGAGACGGGCTGGAGCTGCTCTATGCCGGCCTCGGCGGCGGTACGCTCGCCTATGGTCTGGCGCGGCTGAAGCGGGCGAGGGACGCGGTGTGACCCTCTTCGGCTCCGACCTCACGCCCTATATCGCCCTCATACTCGTCGGCTTCCTGCCGAGCGAGATCTGGCGCTGGATGGCGCTGGTGGTCGGGCGCGGCCTCGACGAGAACTCGGAAATCCTGATCTGGGTGCGCGCGGTGGCGACCGCCACCCTGGCCGCCGTCGTCGCCAAGCTCGCCTTCTTTCCCGGCGGCGCCCTCGCCAGCCTGCCGCTCGGCTGGCGCATCGGCGCGTTTCTGGCCGGTGTGGCGGTCTACTGGATCGGCCGGCGCAGCGTGCTCTTCGGCGTGCTCGCCGCCGAGCTCGTCATCGTCGGCGGCGCCTTCTGGCTCGGACTGAAATAGTCAGCCGCCCGCCTGCATGGCTTCGAGCGCGGCGCGGATGGTCGCCGCATGGGTCGCCAGAACCTCGGGGTTCTCCATGGCGCCTGTATGGGGCCGCAGCGGAACGCCGGTCCAGCGCGGCAGCACGTGGACGTGGATGTGGAACACCACCTGGCCGCCGGCGCTCTCGTTGAACTGCTGGATGGTCAGCCCGTCGGCCGCCATGGCGCGCTTGACGCCCTTGGCGACGAACTGAACGGCCCGCGCGAGATCGGCGAGGTCGTCGGGGTGGATGTCGAGGATGTTGCGCGCCGCCGCCTTGGGGATGACCAGCACGTGCCCGTCGGCGCGCGGCATGATGTCCATAAAGGCCAGCACCTTGTCGGTCTCGTAGACCTTCTGGGCCGGCATCTCGCCGCGCAGGATCTTGGCGAAGACGTTGTTTGGGTCATAGGCGGTGGCTGACATGAAAACACCCTCGCGAAATTGTCCGCGAGGGTGTCGCAATCACGGAGCGCGGCGTCAAGCCGCGCCGCCCGCTCACCAGTAGAAGCGGCGGCGATAGAAGCGGCGGCGGATGAAA
The DNA here is from genome assembly GCF_003008515.1 of Phreatobacter cathodiphilus. Taxonomy (NCBI): domain Bacteria; kingdom Pseudomonadati; phylum Pseudomonadota; class Alphaproteobacteria; order Hyphomicrobiales; family Phreatobacteraceae; genus Phreatobacter; species Phreatobacter cathodiphilus. The sequence continues at coordinate 1,509,026 of NZ_CP027668.1, forward strand.
TAGACCCGGCGCGGGCGATAGTAGTAGCGAACGCGGCGGCGGCGGATGATGTAGTACTGCATCTCCGTCGGCTGGGCGGCGGCGACGGGAGCCGCGGCGGTGGCGGCAGCAGGCGCGGCCTGGGCGGCACCGCCGGCGGCGGCGACCGCAACGGCTCCGGCGGCCGCTGCGAAGAAGGTACGACGATGGATCATTCTCAATCCTCCTGAAAGCTGTCCTGGCGCATCCGGGGAGACAGTGCTGCCCCGGTTGACGCGACGTCAAGTCGCTTCGTTTCCAAACGTGTCAGGGGACTGTTTCTGAAGATCGACGCCCGGCGACGGAGGTCGTGTCGCCGGGCGCTGCAAGCGCTCAGCTCCGGCGGCGGGCGCGGCGGACGACGCGGCGGGTCCGGCGACGGCTGCGACGCACCACGCGGCGGACGCGGCGGCGCGCATGGCGGCGCATCTCGAGGGGCTCGGCGGCGACGGGGGTCGCGACGGTCTCGGTGGCGAGGCCCTCCGCCGCGACGGCGAGCGGGGCGGCCTGCGCGGCGGCGGCGGCGAGGGCGGTGGCGGCGACGCCGGCGCCGAGGGCGGTGAAGAACGAGCGACGATGGATCATGGCGATGTCTCCTTGTGGGACCTGGGTTGTGGACCTTGGGCGAACCGTCTCTCGCGGTTCGTGATGCATCCTCGCCCCTTGATGCTGAACCGCCGATATCGCGCGATTTAGCCGGCGTTCAGATTGGCCGCCGGCCGAATCCGCGTCACATTTCGGCGGGTACGGCGCCATCCCGGTGAAACGCGGCCCGGCCAGCCTCGCACCGTCAGCACAGTCCTTCGGGAGACCACCATGACCATGCAGGATCCCGCTGCGGCCGCCGCGGCCGCGCAGCAGGAGGAACAGCAGAAGAAGGCGGCCGAGTCCGGCTCCTGGTTCGACGTCGCCGACATCGCGACGAACGTCCTCGACGTGGTCGGCACCGCCGTCACATCCGCCGGCCAGGTCACCGCATCGGCCGCAGCCAGCGTGACCCAGACCGCCGGCACCCTCGCGGGCAGTGCGTTCGAGACCGGCGGCGCCATCGCCTCGGGAGCCGTCGACACGGTCGGGTCCATCGCCTCCGGGGTCGGGAGCGTCGTCGGCGGCATCGCCGAAGGCCTGACCGGCCTCGACCTCTGAGCCTCAGTCCTGCTCCTCCGGCACGCCGCGCCGGAAGGGGGTCATCGCGCCCAGTTCCTCCACCGCCTCGGCCACATAGCTGCGTTCGCGGGCGAGATAGTCGTCCACGGCGCGGCGCAGACCGCGGTCGGCGATGAAGTGCGCGGAGCGGGTCGTCACCGGCCGGTAGCCGCGCGCCAGCTTGTGTTCGCCCTGCGCGCCCGCCTCGACGCGCTTCAGGCCGTGGCGGATCGCGTAGTCGATGGCCTGGTAGTAGCAGACCTCGAAATGCAGGAAAGGGTGCTCCTCCACCGCTCCCCAGTGGCGCCCGTAGAGCACCTCGCGGCCGATGAAGTTGATGGCGCCGGCCACGTACCGGCCCTCGCGCTCGGCCATCACCAGCAGAATCCTGTCGGCCATGCGCTCGCCGATCAGCGAGTAGAAGGCGCGGGTCAGGTAGGGCCGGCCCCATTTGCGCGAGCCGGTGTCCATGTAGAATTCGTAGAACCGGTCCCAGACCGCCTCCGTCAGCTCCGCCCCCGTGAGCCAGCGGATGGTGATGCCGCGCCCGTCCAGCGCCTCGCGCCGCTCGCGGCGGATGACCTTGCGCTTGCGCGAGGAGAGGGCGGCGAGGAAGTCGTCGAAGCTGCCGTAGCTTTCGTTCTCGAAGTGGAACTGAGTGTCGGTGCGCTGCAGATAGCCCGTCGCCGCCATCAGCTCCCACTCGTCCTCGCGGCAGAAGGTGACGTGCAGCGAGGAAGCTCCCGTCTGCAGCGTCACCTGCGCCGCGCCCTGGACGAGGGCGGTGCGTGCGAGATCGGCCTCGGCGCCCGGTCGCACCAGCAGCCGCCGGCCGGTCGCGGGCGTGAACGGCACGCTCGCCTGGAGCTTGGGATAATAGCGCCCGCCGGCTCGCTCATAGGCCTCGGCCCAACCGCCGTCGAAGACGTATTCGCCGCGCGAGTGGCTCTTCAGGTAGCAGGGCATGACGCCTGCGATCTCGCCTCCGCGCTCGAGGATGAGGTGGTGGCCGAGCCAGCCGGTCTCCCGGACGGCCGAGCGCGATTCCTCGAGGCTGAGGAAGAAGGCGTGGTCGAGGAAGGGGTCGACATGGCCCGTCTCGTCCGCCGCGCAGGCGTTCCAGACCGCGGCGGGAATGTCCGCGAGGCTGGTGGCGACGCGGAGGGTGAAGGGCATGGAACTCATGGCCTTCAGCTTAGGCGAGATAGCCCTCGAAGGTCACCTGATCGGCGTGGCGGGCGGCGATCACACGCTCGTCATCCGTCCTCACCGTCCAGCAGACGACCGGCCGCTTCAGCGAGCCGCGGAAGCGTTCCGTGGCGACGCTCGGCAGGTCCGCGACGCGCCAGGAGAGGAAGTCCGGGTCGGTGCGCTCCATATGGCCGAGCGCGGCGAGGTCAGCCCGCATCGCCGCCGGCAGCCGTGCCCAGTGCGCGCCGGCATAGTGGGACTCCGCCACGATGCCCCGCACCAGCCCGGGCGCATGCTCTTTCAGCCAGGCGATGGGAGCGGGGTCGAAGGACATCAACGCCACCGGACCGGCATAGGACGCGGCGAGGGCCGCGACCTTTTCCGTGAGGGCCAGCTTGCCGTCGAACTCCGACTTGATCTCCACGACCAGCGGGACCCGGCCGGCCACCAGCGAGAAGAGCTCGGAGAGCGTGATCATCCGGTCGTCGGTGGCCTTGAAGGAAACGGCCTTCAGCGCCGCCGCCGGCAGGGCGTCGACGCGCCCGGACGCCTGCGTCAGGCGGTCCAGCGTGCCGTCATGGAAGACCACGGCGTCGCCGTCGGCGGTCGGCTGCACGTCGCACTCGATGGCATAATTGCCGGCGATCGCCGCCTCGAAGGCTCGCGGGCAGTTCTCGACCACCCCCGGCGTCAGCCCGTGCAGCCCGCGATGGGCGATGGGACGCGCCGTCAGCCAGCCGAGATCGCCGCGGCCGGCCATCAGGCGATCTCGACCATGGCCTCGACCTCGACCGCCGCATTGGCCGGCAACGCCGCCACGCCGATGGTCGAGCGGGCATGGCGGCCCTTCTCGCCGAAGACCTCGACCATCAGGTCGGAGGCGCCGTTCATCACCTTCGGCGCGTCGAGGAAGTCCGGCGTGCAGTTGATGAAGCCGCCGAGGCGGACGATGCGGATGACGTTGTCGAGATTGCCGACGGCGGACTGGATCTGCGCGATGACGTTGAGCCCGCACTGGCGGGCCGCCTTCTGGCCCTCCTCGATCGAGACGCCGCCGCCGAGCTTGCCCGCCATCAGCCCGTCGGGGCCGAGCGAGATCTGGCCGGAGACGACCAGCATGGTGCCGGAGCGCACGAAGGGCACGTAATTGGCGATGGGCGCCACCGGGGTCGGCAGGACGATGCCCAGTTCGGCAAGGCGGGCGGCAATGGTGGACATCGGAACCTCGGGCGGCTGGAAGGACGCCGCGGAACCTGCCCCAAGCCGCCCGCCGGGGCAAGGGAGCGCGGCGGGACACCACCATGCCGCGTTGTCGCCCTCACGCGGCCTCTCTATGCTGCGACGCCGAGGGTCGCCGCGCGGCCGATTCCGCCGGTTCGCCGCCAGGAGCTCGCCCCATGACCGCCGTCCGCACCGCCCTTTCCGCCGCCCTCGCCGGCCTGCTCTTCACGGGCGCGGGCGGCCTGAGCGTCCGCGCGGAGGGGGCCGCCGCCGTTCTCGCACCCCACCGGGCCGTCTATGACCTGAGTCTCGACACCCGGCGCGAAGCCCGCGGCCTCGACCAGGCTCGCGGCCGCATCCTCTTCGACACCGTCGGCAACCGCTGCGAGGGGTTCACGACCTCGTTCCGGCAGGTGGTGGAGCTCAGCATGAACGGCAGCCGCCTGGTCATGGACGTGCGGACCGCCCATTTCGAGGAGGGCGACGGATCGAGCTTCCGTTTCACCTCGCGCTCCAGCCACAACGGCGCCGCGCAGACCGAGACGGACGGCACGGCGACGCGCGGTCCCGACGCCGTCAACGTCGCGGTGAGGCGGCCGCGGGAACTGACGCGGCAGATCGACCGCGCCGCGATCTTCCCGACCGAACATCTCATCCGCCTCGTCGAGGCGGCGCGCGAGGGCCGCAACGTCCTCGAGGTCAAGGTCTACGACGGCGCCGAGACCGGCGAGAAGCTCTACAACGCGACCGCCATCATCGGCCGTCGCATCGCGCCCGGCGCCGGCGAGGTGGAGGAGGCCGCGCGCGATCCGCGGCTCGCCGCGCTCGCCCGCTGGCCGGTGACCATCAGCTATTTCGAGGACGGCCGCGACAGCCCGACGCCCGTCTATTCCATCGCCTTCGAACTCTACGAGAACGGCGTCTCGCGCCAGCTCGTCATCCATTACGGGGAGTTCTCGCTGCGCGGCGACCTGAAGAGCGTCGAATGGCAGCCGGAGACCGCCTGCGCGCGCCCCTGACGCCGATCAGTCGTCCAGGGTGATGCCCTTCACCACCGCGGCCTTGCCGAACCGCGTCCTCAGCGCATCGACGGCGCCCTCGACCTTCACGGAGCGGGCGATGGAGGGGTCGACGAGATCGGCGGGATCCGCCTTGCCGGGATCGGTGAGCTCCGACATGCCGATGCCGATGAGCCGGTAGGCGGTCCCGTCCGCCTCCTTCATCAGCATGTCGCGGCCCACGTCGAACAGCCGGGCGGCGAGCACGGTCGGCGAGGGCAGGGCGCGCGACCGGGTGCGGATCTTGAAATCGGCCGTCTTCAGCTTCAGCGTCACCGTGGTGCCGGCGAAGCCCTGGGCCTTCGCCCGCGCCGAGACCTTCTCGCAGAGCAGGAACAGCTTCTTCTCGAGCGTCCTGGGATCGCGGATGTCGGTGTCGAAGGTGGTCTCGGCCGAGATCGACTTCGTTTCCTCGTCGGGCGAGACGCGCCGGTCGTCGATGCCGCGGCTGAGGCGGGCGAGCCTCAGGCCCATGGCGCCGAAGCGGCGCATGAGGTCGCCTTCGTCGAGCCGCCTGAGGTCGGCGATCAGCCGAAAACCCTCCCGCTCCAGCGCCTCCTGCGTGGCGCGGCCGACGCCCCAGATGAGCGAGACCGGCTTGGACCCGAGGAAGTCCAGCGCCTCGGCGCGGCCGATGGCGGCGAAACCCCGCGGCTTGTCCATGTCGGAGGCGATCTTGGCGAGGAACTTGTTGTAGGAGATCCCGACCGACACGGTGATGCCGATCTCCCGCTCCACGCTCCGGGCGAAACGCGCCAGCACCACGGCGGGCGGGGCGCCGTGCAGCCGTTCCGTGCCGGTCAGGTCGAGGAAGGCCTCGTCGATCGACAGCGGCTCCACCAGCGGCGTCAGCGCCCGCATGGCCTGGCGCACCTGCCGGCCGACGCCGACATATTTCTCCATGTTCGGCTTGATCACCACCGCCTCGGGGCAGAGCTGCAGCGCCTTGAACATGGGCATGGCCGAGCGCACGCCGTGGATGCGGGCCACGTAGCAGCAGGTGGAGACGACGCCGCGCCGGCCGCCACCGATGATGAGGGGCTTGTCGACGAGGCTCGGATCGTCCCGCTTCTCCACGGCCGCATAGAAGGCGTCGCAGTCGACATGGGCGATGGAGAGCGTGCCCAGCTCGTCGTGGCGGGCGATGCGCGGCGACCCGCAGGCGCGGCAGCGAAGCGCGCCCGGCGCGGCTTCGGTCAGGCAGTCGCGGCAGAAGGCGAGGGCGGCCATGGAGGGACCGTGGACGCGAAGGCGGGGCTCTTCAAGGGGGAGTTTGGCATCAGGCGTGATCGCGCTCCCAGGGGCCGGCGCCGAGGGCGTGGGCGGCGCGCACCACCACCTCCGGCTTGACGCCTTCCTCAGCGGCGAAGGCGAGGAGCAGGGGCTCGTCGCCCATCAGGTGCTCCATCACCGCAGCGAGAAAGCCGGCCTGTCCCGCCACCTCCCGGATCTGGCCGAGATCGATCCCCGCCAGCGCGGCGAAACGGGTGAGCCGGTCCTCGTCGGCGGCGAGGAAGGCGAGCGCGCGGACCGCGATCTCCTCGGCGGCGGCCCTGTTTCGTTCATGCCGACGCAACGTCATGGTTTGTCCTTTTGAAAGGATTTCGCGCTAGCTTGTGGGCCATCCGTCAAGGTCCGGCAACCATCCGCGGCCGCCCGGGAAATGCGAGTGGTCGATGTCGAAAACCGTCATGATCGTGGAAGACAACGAGCTCAACATGAAGCTCTTCCACGATCTTCTGGAGGCCAACGGCTACCGGACGATCCAGACCCGCAACGGCACGGAAGCCCTGTCGCTCGCGCGCGAGCACCATCCCGACCTCATCCTGATGGACATCCAGTTGCCCGAGGTCTCCGGCCTCGACGTCACGCGGTGGATCAAGGAGGACGAGACGATCCGGCACATCCCGGTCATCGCGGTCACGGCCTTCGCCATGAAGGGCGACGAGGAGCGGATCCGCGCCGGCGGCTGCGAAGCCTATCTGTCGAAGCCCATTTCCGTGAACAAGTTCATCGAGACCGTCCGTCATTTTCTCGGTGCGGCCTGAGGGGAAACTGCCATGACCGCGCGCGTTCTGGTCGTCGACGACATCCTCGCCAACGTCAAGCTGCTGGAAGCGCGGCTCTCGGCTGAATATTTCGACGTGGTGACGGCGAGTTCGGGCCCCGAGGCCCTGTCCATCTGCGAACGCGCCCAGTGCGACATCGTCCTGCTCGACGTGATGATGCCGGGCATGGACGGGTTCGAGACCTGCCGGCGGCTGAAGGCCAATCCCGCCACCCACCACATCCCCGTCATCATGGTCACCGCGCTGGACCAGCCCGCCGACCGGGTGAAGGGCCTGGAGGCCGGCGCCGACGACTTCCTCACCAAGCCGGTCAACGACTTCGCCCTCGTCACCCGCGTGCGCTCGCTCGTCCGGCTGAAGATGATGCAGGACGAGCTGCGCATGCGCGCCGTCACCTCGCGCGAGATCGGCATGCGCGACCCGCTGCTGGAGGCGGTGGCGGAGAGCGGCCTGGACGGCCGCATCCTCGTCGTCGACGACCGCGCCTCCTCTCACGAGCGCATCGCCCAGGCGCTGCGCAGCCACCACAAGGTGGAGGTCGAGACCCGGCCGCAGGAGGCGCTGTTCCGCGCCGCCGAGGGTGACTACGACCTCGTCATGGTCTCGCTCGGCCTCTCCGACTTCGACCCGCTGCGCCTCTGCTCCCAGTTGCGCACCCTCGACCGAACCCGCGGCCTGCCGGTCCTCGTCGTCGCCGAGCCGGAGGACGAGGCGCGGCTGCTGCGCAGCCTCGACATCGGCGCCAACGACTATCTGCTGCGCCCCATCGACCGCAACGAGATGGCCGCGCGCGTGCGCACGCAGGTGCGCAAGAAGCGCTACACGGCGCGGCTGCGCGACAACGTCCAGCAGTCCATGGAAATGGCCATCACCGACGGCCTCACCGGCCTGCACAACCGCCGCTACATGGAGAGCCACCTCGGCACCCTGGTGGAACAGGCCTCGATGCGCGGCAAGCCGCTCTCCGTCCTCGTGCTCGACATCGACTACTTCAAGGCGGTGAACGACACCTACGGCCACGACGCCGGCGACGAGGTGCTGCGCGAATTCGCCCAGCGGCTGCGCAAGAGCGTGCGCGGCATCGACCTCGTCTGCCGCCTCGGCGGCGAGGAATTCGTCGTCATCATGCCGGACACCGATGCGGGGGTCGCCTCCATCGTCGCCGAGCGCATTCGCAACCGCGTCGCCGGCGATCCGTTCCCCATCAACAAGGGCGCCCGGGCCATCGACGTGACCGTCTCCATCGGCATGGCCCAGCGTCAGGGCAGCGATGTCGACGCCGAGGTCATCCTGAAGCGCGCCGACCAGGCGCTCTATCGCGCCAAGCGTGACGGCCGCAACCGCGTGGTCCTCGACGCCGCCTGAGGGCGCCAGCGTTTACCTTTCGAGTAAACCTTGTTTCTTCAGGTTAAGAAGCGGTTTACCGACAGTTATGACCTGAAACCGTTGAAGACGACGCCCCCCGCGACTAGGGTTTCATCTAGATCAGGCTGTGATCTCCTCTCGGGGAGTTCGGCGTCGGCCTGATCGAAACCCTGCGTGCACTCAGGTCCGCCGCATCTCCTGGGAACCGTAGGGTCGGCCGGTCGGGTTCGGCGCGGATGGCCTCTCCGCTTAGCCGTTGGCCCGGCCGGCCACCTCGGGTTTCGAACCTTCCATCGCCCCAAACGAAAAACGGCCCCCGAAGGGGCCGTCTAAACGTCGATCGGCGATGCCGACCGTCCGATCACTTGATCTTGGCTTCCTTGAACTCGACGTGCTTGCGCGCGACCGGGTCGTACTTCTTCTTGGTCAGCTTGTCGGTCATGGTCCGCGAGTTCTTCTTCGCGGTGTAGAAGTAGCCGGTGTCGGCGGTCGAGATCAGCTTGATCTTGATGGTGGCGGCCTTGGCCATGGCAAGTCCTCGAAAGGTCGGTGAACGGGTCGGGCCTTGGGAACAGCAGGCATATGCCCGCCGCGTCGCCGCCGGCTGGTTGCGGCCGATGTGACAGGAAGATGCCGCCTTGTCAAGGCGATCCGGCGGTCTCGGCGGCTCTGGCTCTCAGTAGACGTCGGCCTGGAAGCGGCCCGCCTTCTTCATTGCCTGGACATAGGAGACCGCGTCGTCGGGGCTGCGGCCGCCGTGGCCGGCGATCACGTCGACGAGGGCGGCCTCCACGTCCTTGGCCATGCGCTTGGCATCGCCACAGATGTAGAAGTGCCCGCCCGCCTCCAGCCAACGCCAGAGCTCGCCCCCCGTTTCGCGCATGCGGTCCTGGACATAGATCTTCTCGTTGCCGTCGCGCGACCAGGCCAGCGACAGGCGCGTCAGCACGCCGGACGCCTTCAGCGCCGCGAGTTCCTCGGCATAGAAAAAGTCGCTCGCCTGCCGCTGGTGGCCGTAGAAGAGCCAGTTCGGACCCGGCGCCCGGTCGGCGGCCCGGTCCTGCAGGAAGGCCCGGAACGGCGCGACGCCGGTGCCGGGGCCCACCATGATGACGGGCAGGGTGGGGTCTGCCGGCAGGGCGAATCCGTGGGCGCGCTGCACATAGACCCGCACGGGCGCGCCCTCGCGCGCGCGCTCGCCGAGGAAGGTCGACGCCACCCCGAGCCGGCGCCGCTTGCCGATCACGTAGCGCACCGCATCGACGGTGAGGCTGACCCGTCCGGGCACCGCCTTGGGCGAGGAGGAGATGGAGTAGAGCCGCGGCTGCAGCGGCTCCAGCGCCTCGACGAAGGCCTCCGGATGCGGCCGCGCCGCCGGGAACTTGGCGAGGGTGGCGAGCACGTCGAGGGTCGCCGCGTCGCCATCCGGATCCTCGCCGCGGGCCAGCGCCCGGGCCTTCTCCCGCTGCGCCCCGCCGGTGAGGAAGGAGACGAGCTCGAACAGGCTGTCGGGGGCAGGCGAGAGCGACACCTCCTCGGCGAGCACCGTGCGCAACGTCCGCCCCCGCACCTCGGCGAGGGGCGCCGCGCCGAGCATGGCGATGATCTGGTCGACGAGGCCGAGGTCGTTGGTCGGGAAGACGCCGAGCGCGTCGCCGGCGACATAGTCGAGGCCGGCGGCGCCGAGATCTAACTCGATATGGTACGTCTCCTTCTGCGAGCCTTCGCCGGTGAGCCGCCGGGAGAAGAGGAAGGGCACCGCCACCGGCGCCTCGCGCGAGCGGCCGGGCGTGGCCTCGGGGGGCGGCGCAGGCGCCTCGGCAGGGCCCGCCGGGGCGGTGGCCGGCGTCGCGCCGATCTCTGCCGCCAACGCCTTCAGCATGCGCAGCGTCTCCTTGCCGCCGGGCACACAGAGGTTGAGCCGCTCCTCCGCCTTGCCCGCCAGCGCATTGGCATAGTCGGCGCAGCTGTAGCCGCACTGGCCGCAATCCTGCTGCGCCATGGCCGCCATCAGGCGGGGCGCGATCGGCTTGCCCTCGGCGAGCGCCATGCGGTCTGCGAGGGCCATGGCCGGGTCATGCCAGGGCGCGTCGTCGTTGGAGGCGAGGTCCGAGGTCCCGGCAGCCGCCGCGGGGGCGGAGAGGGCACCTCCGGCGGGCACGAGGGGTGCGAGAGCGGCGGCGAAGAAGCCGGAGAGCCATTGCCGCTGCTCGGGGCTGAACGGGGCGGTGTCGGGGATCAGCGAGAAGCTGGCCGGCGCAGGGACGAGGCTCATTCCGCGGCCTCCTTGAGGGGCGAGAGATGCGGCGTGACGAGGCTTTCGAGCGCCTCCGCGTCGTGGCGGATGGTAAAGGCCTGGAAACCCTCGGCAGGGCCCTGGCGGTGGCCGAGATAGGCCCTCAGCAGCGCCTCCACATGGCGCGGCGCATCCTCCGCCTTTACGCCCTTCCACAGCGTCCGGCCGATCCGCGCATTCTCGGCGAAGCCCCCGCCCACCGCGATGTCGTAGCCCTCCACCGTGTCCCCGTCGGCATTGACCGGCACGCGGGCGCCGATCAGGCCGATATCGCCGATATAGTGTTGGGCGCACGAGTGGTGGCAGCCTGTGAGGTGGATGTTCACCGGCACGTCGATGGCGACGCGCGATTCCACGTGGGCGGCGATCTCCATGGCGTGGCGCTTGGTGTCGGCGGCGGCGAACTTGCAGCCGGCATTGCCGGTGCAGGCGACGAGCCCGGCGCGGATCGGCGTCACAGTGGTGGAGAGGCCGAGCGCCGCGATACTCGCCTCGACCTCGGCGACCCGCCCATCGGGGACCCCGGAGAGGATCAGGTTCTGCCAGACGGTCAGCCTGACGTCGCCGTCGCCGCATTCGACGGCGATCGCGGCGAGGCCCTCAGCCTGGCGGCGCGTCAGCTTGCCCACCGCCATGACGACGCCGACCCAGTTGAGGCCCTGCTGTCTCTGCGGATGGACGCCGACATGGGCGTAGCGATCCGTCGGCGGGCGCGGCGCCACCTCGGCCTCGGCGATGCGCACGAGCGGTCGCCCGAGCTTCTCCTCCACCGCCGCGAGGAAGCGGTCGAACCCCCACGCGTCCAGCACATATTTCAGCCGCGCGCGGTTGCGGTTGGTGCGGTCGCCGTGGTCGATGAAGACGCGGATGATGGCGTCGGCGATGGCCGTCGCCTCCTCTGGCCGGCAGAAGGCGCCCGTCGCGCGGGCGAGGTCGCGATGGCCCGAAATGCCGCCGAGGACGATGCGCAGCCAGATGCCGGGCTCTGCCGCACCCCCCTCGGGGACGCGAACCGCCTGGAAGCCGATGTCGTTGGTCTCCTCGAGCGCTGGGGACAGGCCCGCCCCGTCGAAGGAGACGTTGAACTTGCGCGGCAGGCCGTAGAGCACGCGGCTGTTGAGGATGTGGAAATGCCAGTCGCGGGCCAGCGGCCGGGTGTCGAGGAGTTCCTGCGGGTCGATCCCCGCCAGCGGCGACCCCGTCACGTTGCGGATGTTGTCGGCGCCGGAGCCGCGGGCGACGATGCCGAGGTCCATCAGCTCCTCGATCAGCGGCTTGGCGTTCTCCGGCCGGATCTCGCGCATCTGCAGGTTCGCGCGGGTGGTCACCGCCAGAACGCCACCGCCATAGGTTTCGGCGAGGCGCGCGCAGCCGGCGAGCTGGTGCGCCTTCAGGATGCCGTTGGGCAGGCGCATGCGCAGCATGAAGCTGTCCTGCGCCGGTGCGACGTTGAACAGGCCGAAATAGCGCCAGCGGAAATTGTCGGCCGGGCCCGGCAGCTTGCCGGTGGCCGCCTCGGCGGTCAGCCGCTGCCATGCGTCGAACGGGTGCTCGTCGCGCTTCCACTTCTCCGGCTCGGCGAGCTTGGCCCCGGCCTTCACCTGGGCGTCCTGGGCGAGGAGATGCGGCGCGTCGGGACCCGTCGGCACGGCCGCGGCGGGCGCAGTCGCACCCACCACCTGGGAGGCGGCCGCCCCTGCGACAAATCCTTCGAGATAGCGCTTCTGTTCCGCGCTGAAGTCCTGTGACATCCGTTTCCCGTGCGAAAGGCGAGGGAGCCGGCGTCATTGGCGGCCATCTGAGCTGCCGGGGGTCATGCAAGCGAGGTGCCATCCGGACGGGGCCGGAGCCGCCTCAGGCGGGCCGGGCGGAAGCGCCCGCGGCGAGCCGCGCGATGCGGCGGCCGACTGCGTCAGGATTAGGCGCGCGCGCCCGACAAGCGCCTAATTTTGCGCCGCTCGCTCAGGCTCCGCCTGCTGGGCATGGGGCAGGGCGGCCAGCAGGGCAATCAGCGCGCGGTCGTGCAGGACCAGCATGGCCTCGCGACCGGAGAGCCACTGGCGCGCGTCCTCGATGGACTGGGCGTCGGTGAGCTTCGCCTCCGCGATGACGCGGTCGGTGTCGACCTTGCCGCGCACCCGCGGCGGCGGGACCTGGATGATGTGCTGGTGCAGGTCGCGGAAGGCGGGATCGCCGTGGACGAGGTCGAGGGCCTTGCCGTCCTCGAGCGCCAGGGCCTCGAACTCCTTGCCGAGGTGATAGGCCCGTTCGGCGATGGGCGGCGGCGCATATTCCTCCGGGATGAGGAGCAGGCGCAGGCGCCTCAGGCTCCAGCCGATCGTCGCCGAGGCCGAGGCCCACGATGTCGGTATGGCGAGCCAGAGGCCGACGATGGTCGGCGACATCCACGCGAAGATGTAGGGCGAGATGGAGAAGGCGGCGATGGCGGCGACGACCCCGAGGGCCGTATGCCGCCAGTGCCGCTCGACGATGGCGCGGAAGGGAATGGAGCCGTCGTCGCGGCGCTGCGTCTTCCAGCCGGTGTCGCGGCCGGAGATGATGGACGACACCGAACTCGCCTGGATGAGCATCATCACCGGCGCGATCAGCGCCGAGAGGACGATCTCGAGCAGGGTGGAGAGCGTCAGCATGATGGCGCCGCCGCAGCCGCGCCGGGCCGGACCGTTCACCAGGGTGACGAACCAGCCGAACAGCTTGGGCGCCAGGAGGATCCCCATGGTGATGAGGAAGAGCTTGAAGGCCCGCTCGGAATCGAACACCGGCCAGGCCGGGAAGAGGGTGAACTGGTTGGTGAAATACTCCGGCCGGATGAAGGCCGCCTGCAGGGCGAGGAACAGGCCGATGAGCAACTGGATCAGCCAGAGCGGGCTCGACACGTAGCTCATGATGCCGGTGGCGAGGTGCTGGCGTGTCGCCCAGTGCAGCCCCTTGGCGCCGATGACGCGGCTGTGCTGGAGGTTGCCCTGGCACCAGCGCCTGTCACGGATGGCGAGGTCCATCAGCGAGGGCGGGCTCTCCTCGTAGGAGCCGTCGAGCCGCGTCAGCATATAGACCGCATAGCCGCGCCGCCGGATCAGGCCGGCTTCGACGAAGTCGTGGCTGAGGATGTGGCCGCCGAAGGGCGGCTTGCCAGGCAGGTCCGGCAGGCCCGCCGAGGAGGCGAAGGCCTCCATGCGGATGATGGCGTTGTGGCCCCAGTAGTTGCTGTCGCGCCCCGACCAGACGGCGAGGCCCGCCGCGCAGACCGGGCCGTAGACCCGCGCCGCGAACTGCTGCAGGCGGGCGATGAGCGTGTTGCGGTTGATGAGCCGCGGCAGCGTCTGGATGATGCCGGCGTCGGGATCCTTCTCCATGGCGTCGGCCAGCGCCACGATCGTCTCGCCGGTCATCAGGCTGTCGGCGTCGAGCACGATCATGTGGTCGTAGTTGCCGCCCCACTGCGTCACGAAATCGGCAATGTTGCCCGCCTTGCGCGCCGTGTTCTTCGGCCGGTGCCGGTAATGGACGGCGATGTCCGGCAGGCGCTCGCGCAGCGCCACATAGGACCGCTCCTCGGCGATCCAGATGTCGGGGTCGGTCGTGTCGGACAGGAAGAAGAAGTCGAAGGAGGCGCCGTGGCCGGTGGCCGCAACGTCCTCGGCGATGGCCTGGACGGTGCCGAAGACCCGTGCCGGGCTCTCGTTGTAGATCGGCATCACCACCGCCGTCCGCTTGCCGAGGGCCGGCGGCAGCACCGGCTTACGGTTGAGCCCGTGGACGAGGAGGTCGGCGAGACCGAGCAGGCCCGTGGTGAATGCGAGCGCGATCCACGAGAAATTGACGACGAAGAAGGCGAGGAAGGCCCATTCCAGCAGCGTCACGCCGCCGGCCTCGACCACCTTGTACATCTGCCAGCCGCCGGCCGCGGTGATCGCCACCATGCCGCCGAAGGCCACGAGCCGCGCGAACCAGGGCGTGCGCCAGAGGCCGGGGGCCTTCAGGGGGCGGCGTTCGGCATCGGTCCACCGCCGCAGCGACTGGGCCGGCATGGCGAGGGGCGCCGACGAGGGCATGGCCGTGCGCTCGCGCTGCACGGGCGCAGCCAAGGGCCGGTCTGTCAGGGCGTCCATCGATAGAGCCATGTCTCGCTTTGGGCCTGTCCCTCGCGCTCGAGCACGAGCCTGAGTTCCACCTGATTGCCGGTCTCCGGGTCAAGATCGAAAGCGACACGGTAGAGCCTCAGTTCCGGCACCAGCCGGCCGTCGACATTGCCGATGCGCCCGCGCTGGTTGGTGAGGTTGGCCCTCAGGCCCGCGGCCTTGGCGGGATCGGCGAAATCCTCGGAGGTGAAGTCGACCAGGAAGCGCCGCCGGCGTCCGCCGCCCTGGGCGCGGCCCGTGCGGGTGGAGGAGACATAGGCGAAGGCCGGGCGCTCCGGCGGCGACCAGCACCAGTGCATGCGGTAGGTGAAGAAATGCTCGGCGCCGCGCGCCAGCGGCGTGCGCGGGCGCCAGTAGGCGAGGATGTTGCGGTTCATCTCGTCGTTGACCGGGATCTCGACGAGCTGCACCTGGCCCTGGCCCCATTCGCCGAGAGGCTCGATCCAGACGCTGGGGCGCCGCTCGAAGCGGGCGTCGAGGTCGTTGAAGGCCTCGAACCTGCGGTCGCGCTGCAGCAGGCCGAAGCCGCGCGGGTTCTGGTCGACGAAGGCGGCGACCTGCAGCGTCTCCGGATTGGTCACCGGCCGCCAAATCCACTCGCCGTTGCCGTTCCAGATCTGCAGGCCCTGGGCGTCGTGGACGCCGCCGCGCACGTCGTCGACGCCCGTCCGGTCGTTGGGCGCGAAGAGGTAGTTGGCCGTCATCGGGGCGATGCCGACATGCTGCAGGTCGACGCGCGGGAACAGCGTCGCCTCGACGTCGCAGACCGTGGCGTCGCCCGGCCGGACGGCGAAGCGGTAGAGGCCCGTGACGCTGTCGGTGTCCAGGAGCGCGTGGACGACGATCGCGGAGGCGCCGGGGCCGGGCCGCTCGATCCAGAACTGCCGGAAGGCGGGATACTCCTCGCCCTGGGCTTCGGCGACGTTGAGCGTCAGCCCGCGCGCCATGACGCCGAAGACCTGGCCCTTGGCGAGGGAGCGGAACAGGCTCGCTCCCTGGAAGACGAGCGCCTCGTCGACCGGCGCCTCGCCGTTGAGGCTGGTATAGGCGCGGAAGCCGGAATAGGGCACGGCCGCCTCCGGCGGCAGCGGCGGCACCTGGCCGAAATCATATTGGTCGCCGGCAAACCGTTTGTCGCGGATGATCCCGCCGTCGACCGTGCGGATCGTCACCGGATTGGTGAAGACGCTGCCGGTGGGCAGCAGGTCGAGGGTGAAGCCGCGATTCTCACCGGCCCAGATCCGAAGGTCGGGCTTCATGCGGATCTGGCGGTACTGGTCGAGATTGAGCTGGGTCAGCGCCCGCGGCACGTCGGCCCGTGGCGCCTGATACGGCACTCGCGACACCTCGCGCGCGAAAGCGAGCAGCGCATCGCGGGAGATGGGCTGGCCGTCCGACACGGCGGCGGCCGCCGCCTGCAGAGGCGACGGCTGGGCGATCGCCGATCGGGTCAGCGTCAAAGCTGCCGGCGCGGCCAGGAGGGATGCAAGAAGGTCGCGGCGGCTCGGCATGTCGTCGGTGATCGGCGGGTGTTCCGGGCAGAGTGATCGTGAGAGAAGCAAGCCGAAACAATGCCCGGCCTTATAGCCCAAATTACGGCGTTGAGGAGGGGGGAGAACCGCTCCCAGGCACGGCAAATTTGCGTTTCAGCGCGCCCCGCGCCACCGCGACCACATCCTGGGGCACGGTGGCGGCGACGAGCCCGCCGAGCACCAGGGCCATGCCGAGGAAATGGTGGGGGTGGAGCGCCTCGCCGAGAAAGAGAACGGACATGCCGACCCCGTAGACCGGCAGCAGATACAGGAAGCAGGAGGTCACCGCGGGGCCGACGATCTTCACCCCGTACTGGTAGAGCGAGAAAGCGCCAACCGCCGAGAACAGGGCGAGGCCGAGCACGCCGGCCCAGTCCCAGGCGGTGCGCGGCGAGCCGCCGTCCATCGCCAGTTCCGCCGCCGAAAACGGCGCCAGCGTCGCCACGCCGGCGATGGCGATGGCGGTAAACAGCGGCATGGTGGGCAGCCGTGCCAGCCCATCGTTGCGCAGAACCAGCGAATAGACGGCCCAGGCCAGCGCCGCGGCGGCGATGCCGAGATCGCCGAGATTGAGGTCGAGCCGGGCGAGTGCGGAGGGATCCCCCTTGAGCACGATAACAGCGACGCCGGTCATGGCCACCAGCACGCCCGCCAGCCGGATCCAGGGCAGGGCCTTGCCGTAGGCGAGCCGTTCGATGAGCAGCACGAGGATGGGGGAGGTCGTGTAGATGAGCGTGCCGTTGGTGGCCGTCGTCAGTCCCAGCGCCCAGTAGACGCCGGCGCCGCAGATCCACATGCCGAGAAAGCCGAGCAGGGCGATTCGCCGCCAGTGCGCCGCCAGCAGCGCCGCGCTCTGCCTCAGCCCGTCGATGGTGAAGGGCAGCAGGATGAGCACCGCCACGCCCCAGCGCAGCAGCGCGAGGGTGAACGGCGGCACGGCATCGCCCATGGCGCGGGCGATCACCAGGTTGGAGGAGAAGAACAGCGGCATGACGAGGAGCAGCAGAGTGGCGCGTCTCGCCTCGCTCGGTGTCGCCATGGCTCTATGCTCCGGCGGAGCCCGCCGCTCCGCCCGTCACTGTCAGCACGGAAGGTGCGCCCGGGGCAAGCCGGACGCCCGGGCAGGGTGTCGTCAGCCCGCCCTGATCTCGTTGCGCAGTTCGGCGCGCGACAGCTTGCCGACCGTGGTCTTCGGCAGCGAGTCGCGGAACTCCAGCGCTTGCGGCATCTCGTGCCGCCCCACCTTGTCCTTCAGGAAGACCTGCAGCTCCTCGAGCGTGAACGGCTTGGCATCCGCCCTGAGCGTCACGAAGGCCTTGGCCGCCTCGCCGCGGTAGGAATCGGGGACGCCGAGCACGATGACCTCGGCCACCGCGGGATGCTCGTAGATCGCCTGCTCGATCATCTGCGGATAGACGTTGAAGCCGCCGGAGATGATCATGTCCTTCTTGCGGTCGACGATGAAGAAGAAGCCGTCCTCGTCCATGTAGCCGATGTCGCCGGTGAGGAACCAGCCGTCGGCATAGGACGCCTTGGTCTCCTCCGGCTTGTTCCAGTAGCCGGTGGTGACGTTGGGGCCGCGGATGCGGATCTCGCCGATCTCGCGCGGCGGCAGCACCGCGTGCGGATCGTCGAGGGCGCAGATGTCCATCTCGAGGCCCGGCAGCGGCAGGCCGATCGTGCCCGGCTTCGAAACGCCGGTGTTCGGCACGTTGGTGCCGGACGGCGAGGTCTCCGTCATCCCCCAGCCGCCGGTCAGGCGGAAGCCGGCGCGCTGCTCGAAGCGCCGCGCGATCTCCACCGGCAGCGGCGCGCCGCCTGAAGCGGCGTAGATGAGCGAGGAAAGGTCGGCGGTGGCGAAGCGCGGGTGGTTGACCAGCGCGATCCACATGGTCGGCACGCCGGGGAATATGGTCGCCCGCCGCTTCTCGAAATCGTCGAAGGTCTGGTCGGGGTCGAAGCGCATGCGCAGCAGCATGCAGGAGCCGCGGGTGATCTGCCGCAGCATGACGCTGGTCAGCGCATAGATGTGGAACAGCGGCAGGACCAGGATGATCTTGTCCTTGGCCGGATCGCCCGAGGGCAGGGCGGGTTGCCAGGCGTCGTAGATGGAAACCGCCGCGGTGATGTTCTTGTGGCTGAGCATGGCGCCCTTCGGCATGCCCGTCGTGCCGCCGGTATATTGCAGCAGGGCGACGTCCTCGGGGTCGACCGCGGGCCAGGCCGCCGGCGGCTCGGCACCGGCGACGAAATCGGCGAAGGTGACGATGCCCGGCCTGTCCGGAATGGGCAGGGTCGGCAGGCCGGACTCGCCGAAGGCGGCGTCCTCCGCCACGATGAGCCGGTCCACCAGGCCCTGTTCGTGGAGCTTCAGCGCCATGCCGAAGAGCGGCGCGATGTTGGAGGTGACGAGCGTGCGCGCGCCGGCATCCTTCAGCTTGTAGGCGAGGACGCGCTCGGCATCGAGCGGCGAGAGATGGACCAGCCGGATGCCGGCCTTGGCCGCGCCGAAGAAGCTGATCGGATGGGTCGGCATGTTCGGCAGGTAGAGGGCGACGGTGTCGGCTCGGCCGAGACCGGCGCGCACCAGCGCCGCGCCGAACTGGTACACCCGCTCGCCGAGCTCGCGGTAGCTGATCAGCCTGTCCCGGAACTCGAAGACCGGGCGCTCGGCGAAGGTCGAGGTCGCCTCGTCGATCAGGCGCCCGAGGGTGGTGATCTTGATCGGCGCATCCCAGCGGACGCCGGCCGGATAGGATTTTTCCCAAGCGAAGGGCCTGGCTGCCATGCGAATTCCTCCCTGACGGCGAACTTCGACGGCCCGGCCGCTGTCCGCTCTTCGGTTGTCGATGCCACGGACCACCGTCGTCGGCGGCCGCCCGCGCCTCTCAGCGCAGGGCCAACCTTTGTCCGTCGAAAACGGTCGGTTTGCAATTGACCCCTGCGAGGGTGAGCGTCGCGCAGAGCCGCGCCGCGGCATTGGCATTGGAGAGGGGCCCCGCCACCAGCCGCAGTTCCAAGCCGCCACCGCCGCCCTCCTGGATGGCGACGACCGGCCTCAGGCCCTCGAGCACGGGGCCGTGCTGGGCGCGCAATTGCTGCCAGCGGCTCCGCAGCCCGTCGATCGACGGATCGCCCGCGAGGTCGACCCCGAATTCGGTGCGGATGGCGGTGGAATCGTTCGCCTCCGGCGTCGCGCCGGCCGGCACCGGAGTGGCGACGGGTGAGGGCACCGGCACCGGGGCGACGCTGGGTGCCGAAGGCGGGGCACTGGCCGGGGCCGGCGCTGCCGGCGGCGGGCTGACCGCGGCGGCGGGCGGCGGCGATGGAGCGATCACGCGCACGTTCGGCCGCGGTGCCGTCGCAGGATCGCTGCGCGGAATCGAGGCGGTGACGTCTCCCACCGTGCGCTCGACGCTCGCCAGCCGCTCCATCAGCGCCTCGCGTTCGGCGGCGAGGACACGGATCTGGTCGGCGAGGCGGCGGGTCTCGTAGACGAGCAGCGGGTCGGACCCTGCGGAACGGGAGGGCTCCGCCCGGGCCTGCTGTTGGCCGGGGGCGACGGGGGCCCAGAGCCGCGCCACACGCTGGCTTCCCGCCTCGCTGCGTGCTGCCAGGACGGCGGCGCCGACGGCGAAGAGGGCGATGCCGGCCCAGGTCATCAGCCGCGCGAGACTGCGCGGCGGCGGCTCGTCGGTCAGCCCGTCGAGCCTCACCGGAAGATCGGGGGCATCCTGGTCGCGTTTCGCCTTCAGCATGGCGCACCAGCTTTCGCTGATTCGGGAGGGCGGCGTCCATCGATCCGCCGGCCGGCAGAGCGTCGGCGAGACGGAATTCGTGCTGAAAAGTCAATTCCCTAGCGTGAGGTGCCGGGCGGGGGGCGCTCCGGTCCCCGGCGCTCAGCCCCGGCCGCGATAGGGCGCGACGCCCTGGTCGGGGATCCACACCCCTTCCGGCGGGGCTCCCGTCTGCCAGAACACGTCGATGGGAATGCCGCCGCGCGGGTACCAGTAGCCGCCGATCCTGAGCCAGCGGGGGCTGAGCAGATCGCGCAGCCGCTTGCCGACGGCCACGGTGCAGTCCTCGTGGAAGGCGCCGTGGTTGCGGAAGGAGGTGAGGTAGAGCTTCAGCGACTTCGACTCGACCAGCCAGTCGCCCGGAACATAGTCGATGACGAGATGGGCGAAGTCCGGCTGGCCCGTCACCGGGCAGAGCGAGGTGAATTCCGGCGCGACGAAACGCGCGACATAATTGGTGTCGGGATGGGGATTGGGCACGCGGTCCAGCTCCGCCGCCTCCGGCGAAGCGGGAATGCCGACGGTCTTGCCCAGCATGAGTTCGGCCATGGTCGTCGTCCTGTTGGCGGTCCGTTGGCGCCGTCGGCGCGGACCCCTCGTCGGGCAGGCGTGTAGCAGATCGGCGAGCCGGAGGGAAAACCGCCGCCCGGCGCCCGGCAGCCATGCCGTTCCTGGCTGCTTGAACCAGCCGCGCCATGCTGTAGAAGGCCGGCATTCCCACCGCCCCTTGCCGGAGAGGCCGCCATGACTGCCATCGTCGACATCATCGCCCGCGAAATCCTCGACAGCCGCGGCAATCCGACGGTGGAGGTGGACGTGCTGCTGGACGACGGCTCGAAGGGCCGCGCCGCCGTGCCCTCGGGCGCCTCCACCGGCGCGCACGAGGCGGTGGAGCTGCGCGACGGCGACAAGAAGCGCTATCTCGGCAAGGGCGTGACGAAGGCGGTGGATGCCGTCAACGGCGAACTGTTCGACGCGCTCTCCGGCCTCGACGCCAACAACCAGGTGCAGATCGACCAGACGATGATCGCTCTCGACGGCACCGAGAACAAGTCGCGCCTCGGCGCCAACGCCATCCTCGGCGTCTCGCTGGCCACCGCCAAGGCCGCCGCCATCTCGCGCGACCTGCCGCTCTACAAATATGTCGGCGGCGCCTTCTCCCACGTCCTGCCCGTTCCGATGATGAACATCGTCAACGGCGGCGCCCATGCCGACAATCCCATCGACTTCCAGGAGTTCATGGTCATGCCGGTGGGGGCCAAGACCTTCGCCGAGGCGGTGCGCATGGGCTCGGAGGTCTTCCACACGCTGAAGGCGGCGCTGAAGGCCGACGGCCACAACACCAATGTGGGCGACGAGGGCGGCTTCGCGCCGAACCTGAAGTCGGCGCAGGCCGCGCTCGACTTCGTCATGACCGCCATCGACAAGGCCGGCTACAAGGCCGGCGACGACATCGTCATCGCGCTGGACTGCGCCGCCACCGAGTTCTTCAAGGACGGCGCCTATGTCTACGAGGGCGAGCGCAAGACCCGCGACCCCAAGGCCCAGGCCAAGTACCTCGCCAAGCTCGTGGCGGACTATCCGATCCTCTCCATCGAGGACGGCATGTCCGAGGACGATCTCGAGGGCTGGAAGATCCTGACCGACCTCGTGGGCGGCAAGTGCCAGCTCGTCGGCGACGACCTCTTCGTCACCAACACGAAGCGCCTCTCGATGGGCATCGACAAGGGCCTCGGCAATTCGATCCTGGTGAAGGTCAACCAGATCGGCACGCTGACCGAGACCCTGGCGGCCGTCTCCATGGCGCACAATGCCGGCTACACCGCCGTCATGTCGCACCGCTCCGGCGAGACCGAGGATTCGACGATCGCCGACCTCGCGATCGCCACCAATTGCGGGCAGATCAAGACCGGCTCGCTCGCCCGCTCCGACCGCACCGCCAAGTACAACCAGCTCATCCGCATCGAGGAGGAGCTGGGGCCCCAGGCGCGTTACGCCGGCCGCGGCGCGCTGAAGGTCAAGGGCTGACCTGATCTCCCGTTTCCGGGATGACGGACGGCGGGCCAGGGGCCCGCCGTTTTCATGTCGGTCGGGTCAGATGCGGCGCTCGCCCGGCGCGTCGCCCGTCGACCCCTTGCCGCTCGGCTGGGGCCCGGGTCCGGCGGGGGGGCGGCCCGGGGTGGGCGAGCGCCCCGCATCCGGCGCACCCGGCGACAGGGACCGGCCGGCATTGCCGGGATCGGGCGCCACCGGGCCGTCGTCGCGCGGCGTGAAGCGGTCGAAGGCGGTCAGCATGGTCTGGAAGGTGGCGACGGATTCTGCGACGAAGCCGACGGTCACGCCGCCGTCGAGGTCCACGTCCCATTCGAGGACCAGGCCTCCCTCCCGGTCGAGATAGGCCTTGGCGAAGCGCTTCTCGTAGTTCCAGGCGTTGACGAAGGCGAGAGTGAAGCGCTCGTGCCGTCGGAACAGCGCGCGGTACTGGATCGACTGGCAGCCGCCGTCGTTGCACGCGTAGAAGTGGACCGACGTGCGGCGGTTGCCGATCTCGGTGCGGATGCGCGTGCGGTTGTTCTCGGTCACCACCTCCGCCTCGAGGCCGCGATTGCGCAGCAGCGCCGCCATCTGGCCGGGATGGATCCGCGCCAGCGTTCCCTCCTGCGTCTCCGAGCGCGGCATGCGCTTCTGTGCCGCAGCGGGCGGGCCACCCGCAACCAGCGCGACGAAGGCTGCGGCAGCCAGAGGGGCGAGGCGGGACTTGCGAAGGGTCATGGTCGGCTCCTGCACGTGTGGCGGCCCTCGGGCTGCGGGGTTCAGGGTGGCTGGCCCGCATTTCCGGGCCGTGGCGCTTCGGTGGAGTCCATGTTGCGTCCGTCCGCCCGCGGCGGGAAGCCGCTCGGCGGGACCCTGCAATGCCCGCTACCGGCGGCGACACATGGTTGCGATGCACACGGACCCATTGCGGCGGTGCGGAGGATCGACACAGGGTGTCCCGTGCCCGTCATCGCCCCACGTCGCCTCGCCCTCCTCGCCATGTTCGCGGCCGTCTCCATCTATGGCGGCCAGTTCGTCTCGGTGCGCTGGGGCCTCCAATCCGGCCTCTCCGCCTACGACATGGCGGCGCTGCGCTTCATTTTCGCTGCGGCGGTGATGGCGCCCTTCTTCGTGCGCGCGGGCGCGATCGATTGCGCCGGCCTCGGCTGGGGCAGGGGCCTCGCCCTCGCGCTGACCGGCGGGGTTCCCCTGACCGTGCTCTCCAACATCGGGCTCAACTACGCGCCCGCCGCCCACGCCTCCGCCATCCAGCCCGGCATGGTCGCGGTGACGGCGACGACGCTCGCCTATCTCGGCATGCGCGCCCGCGTGCCCTTCGGCGCCATGGTCGGCTTCTCCATCGTGCTCGCCGGCCTCACCGCCATCGCCATTGCCGGGTCCTCCGGCCGCGAGGGGCCGCTGACCATCCTGGGCGATCTCATCTTCGTGCTCTGCGGCGTCGGCTGGGGCATCTTCACCTGGCTCTGCGGCCGCTGGCAGGTGCCCTCGGTGGTCGGCGCCTCCATCGTCTCGACCCTGTCGGCCGTCGCCTTCCTGCCGGTCTATGCCGCCTTTCTGGAACCCGGCCTGTCGACGGTCTCCTGGCCCGTCCTGCTCTTCCACGGCCTCAACCAGGGCGTGCTCAACATCGCCATCGGCCTGCTGCTGTGGACCTACGGCACCCGCACCCTCGGCGTGGCGCTGGCCGCCCGCTTCCCGCCGATGATCCCGGTCCTCGGCACCCTCATCGGCATTCCCGCCCTCGGCGAGGTTCCGACGCCGCTCGCCGCCCTCGGCGTCGCCGGCATCGTCGTCGGCCTGCTCGTTGCCGCAGCGGCCGGCACCGGCAGGGCCCGCCCTTCAGCAAGCGTTAACGCTCCCGAAACCGCCGATCGCGCATGATCGCCCCATGGTCGTGCGCACGAGACGTCAGCGGATTCTCCAGGCGATGGGGCTCTATGCGGCCGCCGCCGCGCTGATCGCCTATTTCGGCTTCCACGCCTATCACGGCGAGCGCGGCATCCACGCCAAGCAGCAGTTCATCGCCCAGATCGACGAACTCAACGGCCAGCTCGCCACCCTGCGCAAGGAGCGCACGGAGGTCGCCCGCCGCGTCGCGCTGCTCCGCTCCGACGCCATCGATCCCGACATGCTCGACGAGCGTGCCCGTGAGATCCTGAATTTCGTCGACCCCCGCGACCTCGTGCTGATCACCGGCCGGCGCTGACGGCCATCCCGTCGTGAACCGAAAATCGGTTGACGGACAGGTGTGAACCACGATCCGGTTAAGCCCATGATTGCGTTGCAATGCCAAATGTTTGTGCATTGCACAACGGCGCCGGGGCGTCTCTTCCCAGGAGGTGAGTGAAACGCTACATGTTGGGCAGCATCCAATGCCCAGGGGACACCGATGGCTGCAACCCGGACCAAGGCCGCGCCCGCCGATCTGAAATCGGCCAGCAAGACGTCGGACGGTCCGGCCAAGGGCGGGCGCCCGGCGCCGGTATCCAAGGGCGCGGGCCGCGCGCCGGCCACCAAGTCCGCGACGGCGAAGACCCCGACGCTGACGAAGGAGCAGGAGCTCTCCGCCTATCGCGAGATGCTGCTCATCCGCCGCTTCGAGGAGAAGGCCGGCCAGATGTACGGCATGGGCCTCATCGGCGGCTTCTGCCACCTCTACATCGGCCAGGAGGCGGTGGTCGTCGGCATGCAGATGGCCTCCAAGCCCGGCGACCAGGTCATCACCGGCTATCGCGACCACGGCCACATGCTCGCCACCGGCATGAACGCCAACGGCGTCATGGCCGAGCTCACCGGACGCCGCGGCGGCTATTCCCGCGGCAAGGGCGGCTCCATGCACATGTTCTCCGCCGAGAAGCATTTCTACGGCGGCCACGGCATCGTCGGCGCCCAGGTCTCGCTCGGCACCGGCCTCGCCTTCGCCAACCGCTATCGCGGCAACGACAACGTCTCGCTGACCTATTTCGGCGACGGCGCGGCCAACCAGGGCCAGGTCTACGAGAGCTTCAACATGGCCGCGCTCTGGAAGCTGCCGGTCATCTACATCATCGAGAACAACCGCTATGCCATGGGCACGGCGGTGACCCGCGCCTCGGCGCAGACCGACTTCTCCCGCCGCGGCCTGTCCTTCAACATTCCCGGCGAGCAGGTCGACGGCATGGACATCCGCGAGACCTATGCCGCGGGCCTGCGCGCCATGGAATGGTGCCGGGCGGGGAAGGGCCCCTACATCCTCGAGATGCAGACCTACCGCTACCGCGGCCATTCCATGTCGGACCCGGCCAAGTACCGCTCCAAGGACGAGGTGCAGAAGATGCGCACCGAGCACGATCCGATCGAGCAGGTGCGCGAGCGCCTGTTGAAGGCGTGGAAGGTCTCCGAGGAGGAGCTGAAGAAGATCGACGCCGGCGTGCGCGACATCGTCGCCGAGAGCGCCGAGTTCGCCACCAACGATCCCGAGCCCGATGCCGCGGAGCTCTGGACCGACATCCTGAAGTGACAGCGGCCTGCGGGCGCGCTCCGCCGCCCGCGCCGTGCCCATCGCATCCGCCGTACCTGACCTCCTGACCGGAATCCGTCCATGCCTGTCAACATCCTGATGCCGGCGCTGTCGCCCACGATGGAGAAGGGCAACCTTGCCAAGTGGACCAAGAAGGAAGGCGACAAGGTCAAGCCCGGCGACGTCATCGCCGAGATCGAGACCGACAAGGCCACCATGGAGGTGGAGGCCGTCGACGAGGGCATCCTGGCGAAGATCCTCGTCGCCGAGGGCACCCAGGACGTGGCGGTGAACGAGATCATCGCCGTGCTGACCCAGGAGGGCGAGGACGCGTCCGCGGCCTCGACTCCCGCCCCCGTCGCTAAGGCGCAGGAGCCGACGCCCGAGGCCGCCGCCATGCGCGCCGACCAGTCCGCCCCGCCGGCCGCTCCCGCGGTGATGACCGCGCCGCCCGCCGCCGCGCCGCAGCCGACGCTTGCCGCCGATCCCGACGTGCCGGAGGGCACGGAGATGGTGACCATGACGGTGCGCGAGGCGCTGCGCGACGCCATGGCCGAAGAGATGCGCAAGGACGAAGCCGTCTTCGTCATGGGCGAGGAGGTCGCGGAATATCAGGGCGCCTACAAGATCACGCAGGGGCTGCTGCAGGAGTTCGGCGCCCGCCGCGTCATCGACACGCCGATCACCGAGCACGGCTTCGCCGGCATCGGCGTCGGCGCCGCCTTCACGGGCCTGAAACCCATCGTCGAGTTCATGACCTTCAACTTCGCCATGCAGGCGATCGACCAGATCATCAATTCGGCGGCCAAGACCCTCTACATGTCCGGCGGCCAGATGGGCTGCCCCATCGTCTTCCGCGGCCCGAACGGCGCCGCCGCCCGCGTCGCCGCCCAGCACAGCCAGGACTATTCGGCCTGGTACTCGCACATTCCGGGCCTCAAGGTCGTCGCGCCCTATACGGCCGCCGACGCCAAGGGTCTCCTCAAGGCCGCCATCCGCGACCCGAACCCGGTCATCTTCCTCGAGAACGAGATCCTCTACGGCCAGAGCTTCGAGGTGCCGAAGCTCGACGATTTCGTGCTCCCCATCGGCAAGGCGCGCATCCACCGTCCCGGCAAGGACGTGACGATCGTCGCCTGGTCCATCGGCATGACCTATGCCACCAAGGCGGCGGCGGAACTGGAAAAGCTCGGCATCGACGCCGAGGTGATCGACCTGCGCTCCCTGCGCCCGCTCGACACCGAGACCATCATCGCCTCGGTGATGAAGACCGGCCGCATCGTCACCGTCGAGGAGGGCTGGCAGCAGTCCGGCGTCGGCGCCGAGATTTCGGCGCGAGTGGTGGAGCAGGCCTTCGACTATCTCGACGCGCCTCCCGCCCGCGTCTCCGGCAAGGACGTCCCCATGCCCTATGCCGCCAATCTCGAAAAGCTCGCGCTGCCTTCGGTGGCCGAGGTGATCGAGGCGGCGAAGGCCGTGACCTACAAGTGAGAGAGGCCGTGGCCCACCCACTCAGCAGTCACCCCCCGGCGAGCCCGCAGGGCGAGGGAAGGGGGTCCAGGAGGGCAGGGGCTGTGGTCTTCGGCCCCTGGATTCCCTTCCCCTCGCTGCGCTCGGCCGGGGATGACGCAGGAGTCTTTGCTCGTGGTGGGGGCCGGCTGACATGACGCTTCCCTTCGACGCCCTCGCCATCCCGCCCGCCGCCCTGGAAAAGGGCGGCGTCGAGATCGTGCGCGCCGCCATCGTCGAGGGAGGCCTGCATATCTCGGTGCGCCGAGCCTTCGACGACGCCCAGGCCTGGGGCATGGTGCTCGCCGACATCGCCCGTCACGTAGCCCGCATCCACGCCATGGAGACCGGCGCCTCCGAGGACCTGACCCTCGACCGCATCCGCAACATGCTGGACGCCGAACTCGACAGCCCGACCGATCCGGGCACCACCACCGCCATCAGCTAACGGCCCCGTCCGGAGCACCGACCATGCCCATCGACATCCTGATGCCCGCGCTGTCCCCGACCATGGAGAAGGGGAACCTCGCGAAGTGGCTGAAGAAGGAAGGCGACACCATCAAGGCCGGCGACGTCATTGCCGAGATCGAGACCGACAAGGCGACCATGGAGGTCGAGGCGGTGGACGAGGGCATCCTCGCGAAGATCGTCGTCGCAGAGGGCTCGCAGGACGTGCCGGTGAACCAGCTCATCGCGGTGATCGCCGCCGAGGGCGAGGACGTGAAGGCCGCCGCGTCAGGGGCAGGGGCCAAGCCTGCGGCTGCACCGAAGCCGGAAACGGCGAAGGCTGCCGAGCCGAAGGCGGCGACGGGCGGCGAGATCGGCAACGCGGCGCCCGCAAAGGCTGAGGACAAGCCGCAGGCCGTGCCCGCCGCTCCCGCCAGCATCGCCCAGGCGGCCTCCGGCATCCGGCTCTTCGCCTCGCCGCTGGCCAAGCGCATCGCCAAGCTCGAGGGCATCGACCTGTCCAAGGTCGCAGGCACCGGTCCGCACGGCCGCATCGTCGAGCGCGACGTCAAGGCCGCCGCTGCGGGTGGAACGGCCAAGGCGGCGCCGGCTCCCACCGCCGCACCTGCGGCTGCCGCCCCCAAGCCGGCGCCCGTCTCCGGACCCTCCGACGAGCAGATCAAGAAGCTCTTCGAGCCGGGCTCCTACGAGGAGATCCCCCACGACAACATGCGTAAGGTCATCGCCCGCCGCCTGACGGAAGCGAAGACCACCATTCCGCACTTCTACCTGACCATCGACTGCGAGCTCGACGCCCTCTTGTCGCTGCGCGAGCAGATCAACAAGGCGGCGCCCGTCCGCGACGGCAAGCCGGCCTACAAGCTCTCGGTCAACGACCTCGTCATCAAGGCGCTGGCCCTGTCGCTGCGCGCCGTGCCGGACGCCAACGTCACCTGGACCGACGGCGCCATGCTGAAGCACCAGCACGCCGACATCGGCGTCGCCGTGTCGATCCCCGGCGGCCTCATCACGCCGGTGATCCGCGACGCCTGCCACAAGCCGGTCTCGGTCATTTCCAATGAGATGAAGGACCTGGCGGCCCGTGCCCGCAACCGCAAGCTGAAGCCCGAGGAGTACCAGGGCGGCTCTTCGGCGGTCTCCAACCTCGGCATGTTCGGCATCAAGGACTTCGCCGCCGTCATCAACCCGCCGCACGCGACGATCCTCGCCGTCGGCGCCGGCGAAAAGCGCGTCGTCGTGAAGAACGATCAGCCGGCGGTGGCGACCGTCATGAGCGTGACGCTTTCCACCGACCACCGCGCGGTGGACGGGGCGCTCGGCGCCGAGCTGATGGCCGCCTTCAAGGGCTATATCGAGAACCCGATCGGCATGCTGGTCTGAGGAGGAGGCGCGATGAACGCCACGTCGCGCCTCACCTACCTGTCCCTCGCGGTGGCGACGCTCGCCATGGTGTCCTCCTTCTTCCAGAGCTACAATTACTCGCGCAACCTCGAGGTCGTGCAGCGCAACGTCATCCGCGGCGAATATCTGCGCACCTGCCGCGACATCATCGACGCCTATTTCCAGATCAAGATGCGCACCTACGCCATGCACGAGGCAGCGGGCGCCGCCGGCGCGGAGCCGGCCGCACCGCTCGCCCAGCGTGAGGTGGAGGCGAGCGTCTTCAGGTTCGGCGCGCTCGGCACATTCCTCGCCAACTTCCGCGACGACGCCGTCCGCGAGCGCTACACGCAGCTCTCCTGGAAGCTGCTGGCGATCGCCCGGGAGACCTTCAAGCAGCCGCGCGAGGCCTTCGACAAGGCCTATGGCGAGGCGGACACCCTGTTCGGAGAGATGAACGAGGACTGCGCCCGCACGGCGCGCCTGTCGTTCCTGTAACGCCACCCACGAAAGGCCTCACCCATGTCCAGCTACGACATCATCGTCATCGGCGGCGGCCCCGGCGGCTATGTCGCGGCCATCCGCGCCGCCCAGCTCGGTTTCAAGACCGCGGTGGTGGAGCGCGAGCATCTCGGCGGCATCTGTCTCAACTGGGGCTGCATCCCGACCAAGGCGCTGCTGCGCTCGGCCGAGATCTATCACTACGCGACCCACGCCAAGGACTACGGGCTGACGCTGAACGGCACGATGAGCGTCGACATGGGCGCCGTGGTGAAGCGCTCGCGCGGCGTCTCGGCCCAGCTCAACGGCGGCATCGGCTTCCTGATGAAGAAGAACAAGATCGACGTCATCTGGGGCGAGGCGAAGATCGCCAAGGTCGGGCAGTTGGTGGTCACCGCGTCGTCGAAGCCCGCGGTGCAGCCGCAGGTACCCCCGCCGAAGGGCACGCTGGGGGCAGGGACCTATCAGGCGAAGCACATCATCGTCGCCACCGGCGCCCGGCCGCGGGTGCTGCCGGGCATCGAGCCCGACGGCAAGCTGATCTGGACCTATTTCGAGGCGATGAAGCCGGAGGCCATGCCGAAGAGCCTCATCGTCATGGGGTCCGGCGCCATCGGCATCGAGTTCGCCTCCTTCTACCGCACCATGGGCGCCGACGTGACCGTGGTCGAGGTGCTGCCGCAGGTCATGCCGGTGGAGGATGCCGAGATCTCGGCCCATGCCCGCAAGCGCTTCGAGAAGCAGGGCATGACGATCCTCACCTCCACCAAGGTGACCAAGGTCGAGAAGGGCGCCAATTCCGTCACGGCGACCGTCGAGGACGAGAAGGGCGCCAAGCGCACCATCACCGCCGAGCGGATGATCTCCGCCGTCGGCGTCGTCGGCAATGTCGAGGGCCTCGGCCTCGAGGCGCTCGGCGTCACCATGGACCGCGGCACGGTGAAGACAGACGGGCTCGGCCGCACCAACATTGCCGGCATCTACGCCATCGGCGACGTGGCGGGACCGCCGATGCTCGCCCACAAGGCCGAGCACGAGGGCGTCATCTGCGTCGAGACCATCAAGGGCCTGCACACCCACGCCCTGGACAAGGCGATGATCCCCGGCTGCACCTATTGCCACCCGCAGGTCGCCTCCGTCGGCCTCACCGAGGCCAAGGCGAAGGAAGCCGGCTACACGGTGAAGGTCGGTCGCTTCCCCTTCATGGGCAACGGCAAGGCCATCGCGCTCGGCGAGCCTGAGGGCCTCGTCAAGACCATCTTCGATTCGAAGACCGGCAAGCTCCTCGGCGCCCACATGGTCGGGGCGGAAGTGACCGAGCTCATCCAGGGATTCGTCGTCGCCATGAACTGCGAGACGACGGAGGAGGAATTGATCCACACCGTCTTCCCGCACCCGACCCTCTCGGAAATGATGCACGAGAGCGTCCTCGACGCCTATGGCCGGGTCGTCCACACCTGATCACGAAAGGTGATAGGATGATTGTCCGCAAGGATGATCGTCCTATCACCCTTGCTGATGATTCCGCGTTCAGGGCGGCCGGCGGGGACAACCCCGGGCCGCCACGGGACCACCGTGATTTTTTTGAACGGGCCGAAGCCGCATGATCGCTGGCTCCGCGGCGGTCGCCGCCGTCCCGCGGCACGGCTTTGAGCACGGTCCTTGTCCCCGAAAGTCCGGCGAGCCCTATCCTCCAGCGGTTCTGGAAGGAGAGGTCACCATGGCCGGACTCATCGTCGCGATCGTTGTTTCGGTGCTGGCGCTCGCAGCTCCGCCGGCAGCCGCCGTCCTGCCGGGCGAGGCCGGCATCGCCACGGCCCGCGCCAACGAAAAAGGCCGGCGCGAGGCCGGCCTTCGGTTCGACGGATGGCGCGTTGCGGCGTCAGCTGGTGACGCTCTCGCCCGACGGCAACACGATGGCGGTCGCGCCCACCGGCACGCGGCCGTAGAGGTCGATGATGTCCTGGTTGAGGAACCGGATGCAGCCGGAGGACACCTGCGTGCCGATCGTCCAGGGCTCGGTGGTGCCGTGCAGGCGATAGAGGGTGTCGCGGTTGCCGCGGTAGAGGTAGAGCGCGCGGGGACCGAGCGGGTTCTCCGGGCCGCCGGGAAGGCCGCCGGCGACGGGTCCGTAGCGGTCCGGCTCGCGGCGGATCATGTCCTGGGTCGGAGTCCAGCGCGGCCAGACCGCCTTGCGGCCGATGGAGGCGATGCCGGTGAGATTGAAACCCTCCTCCTTGCCGACGCCGACGCCGTAGCGCATGGCCCGGCCGTTCTCCATGACGAGATAGGCGTAGCGGGAGGTGGGATCGACGACGATCGTGCCGGGATTTTCACGGCCGCGATAGGGCACCTCGCGGCGCCAGAAGCGCTGGTCGACCTGGCTGAGGTCGATGGCCGGCACGGGGTGGGGCTCACCCTGCACCTCGCCGTACATGGCAACGTAATAGGGATCGAAACGGGGCGTCTCGATCGCCAGTTCCTCGCGTCGGGTGGTGCAGGCACCGAGAATGAACGGGGCGCCCAGAACAAGGAAACGTCGATCGATCGTCATCATAAGCCTCAGAACCTGACGCCGCGAACAAGGTTCCCCGCCCCGCGAGGGATTTGTCGGTCGCTGCGTCTACGTGAACAGGGGGCGGCTCGTAACACCGGCGGTGGGCGTCAAACATGACGAAACCGTGAGGCCCGGCGAAACGCGGCGTTACTGTTGCCGCACTGCACCACCCGGACCTCTGCGGCACCCACGCCTCACGCCACCTGCGCGGGAACGATGGCCGGAAAACGGTTAATTCCTGGCAATCGCCGCGTGCCGAACCGCGATCACAAACTCGCGAACAGGTCGTAGTCGCCGGCCCGGTCGATCTTCACCGTGACCAGCTCTCCGACGGCGAGCTTGCGCCTCGTGTGGATGAAGACCGACCCGTCGATCTCCGGCGCGTCTCCCTTCGAGCGGGCCCTGACCACGGTGGGGCCCACCTCGTCGACCAGCACCTGCTGGCGCGTGCCGACCTTGCGCTTCAGCCGGCGGGCGGAAATCTCCGCCTGCTTCTTCATGAAGCGGTGCCAGCGCCGCTCCATCACCTCGGGCGGCACCTGGCCCTCCAGCGCGTTGGACGTGGCGCCCGCCACCGGCTCGTACTTGAAGCAGCCGACCCGGTCGAGGCCGACCTCGTCCAGCCAGTCGAGCAGGAATTCGAACTCCTTCTCGGTCTCGCCGGGAAAGCCGACGATGAAGGTGGAGCGAATGGTGAGGTCCGGGCAGATCTCCCGCCAGCGCCGGATCCGCTCGACCGTCTTCTCCTGGTGCGCCGGGCGCTTCATGCGGCGCAGCACGTCGGGATGGGCGTGCTGGAAGGGGATGTCGATGTAGGGGAGGATCTTGCCCTCGGCCATCAGCGGGATGACCTCGTCGACATGCGGATAGGGGTAGACGTATTGCATCCGCACCCAGACGCCGAGTTCGCCGAGCGCCTGGGCGAGATCGAGGAACTTCGTCCGCCAGCTGCGGTCGCGCCACTGGCTCTCGGCATACTTCACGTCGATTCCGTAGGCCGACGTGTCCTGGCTGACGACGAGGAGCTCCTTCACCCCCGCTGCGACCAGCTTCTCCGCCTCGCGCATCACCTCGCCGAGGGGGCGCGAGACGAGGTCGCCGCGCAGCTTGGGGATGATGCAGAAGGTGCAGCGGTTGTTGCAGCCCTCGGAAATCTTGAGATAGGCATAGTGGCGCGGCGTCAGCTTGATGCCCTGCGGCGGCACCAGGTCGAGGAAGGGATCGTGCTTCGGCGGCGCCGCCTCGTGCACTGCGGCCAGCACGCTCTCGTATTGCTGCGGACCGGTGATGGCGAGCACGGAGGGGTGGGCGGCCCGGATCTGGTCCGGCTCGGCGCCCATGCAGCCGGTGACGATGACGCGGCCGTTCTCCTTCAGCGCGTCGCCGATGGCCGCCAGGCTCTCGGCCTTGGCCGAATCGAGGAAGCCGCAGGTGTTGACGAGCACGAGGTCGGCGCCCTGGTGGCTGCGCGACAGCTCGTAGCCCTCGGCGCGCAGGCGCGTGATGATCCGCTCGGAATCGACCAGCGCCTTCGGGCAGCCGAGCGAGACGAAGGAAATCTTCGGCGCGGCGCGGTCGGTCGGCGGGGGCAGGGTGGCGGTGTCGGTCATCGGAGCTCGTCACGGGGGGCAGGGCCCGCCAATAGGCGAAACCGCGGGGCGGGACAAGCCAGACCGGGCGCGGGAGCCGGTCCGTCGACGGCAGGTGAAGCGAATGAACCAAATGCCAGCCGGCCGGTTCATCGATCGTTCAACTGGGCCGGGGCACTGTCCTCCCAGTGAAGTCCAAGGAGGTTACACATGGATCGTCGCTCGTTCTTCCTCACGCTCGCAGGCGGCGCCGTCGCTGCCGGCGCGCTCGGTGCGACCGCCGCTTCGGCGGCTCCCGCCGCTCCGGCCGCCGCGGCACCCGCTGCCGGCGCGCCGCTGGAAATGCAGTGGGGCTACGGCTACGGCCCGCGCCGCCGCTACTACCGTCCCTATCGCCCCTACCGTCCCTACGGCTTCTACGGCCCGCGCCCCTTCCGTCCGGTGCGCCGCTGCTGGATCAACCGCTGGGGCGAGCGCGTCTGCCGCTTCTGACGGCCGGCCTCCCGCCATCGGGCCTGCCCCGTCGCCTCCGGGCGGCGGGGCTTTTTCATGCCCGGCGTGGAAGGCGGCGAAAGCGGGCAGGGCGGGCTTCACCCACGGCTCCCGGCCACCCATCCGCCGCGTTGACGGCACGGGCCGCCTCGCCCTAGACAACAGGACCGGCGGCGACGCCCCGGAGAGGTGGCCGAGTGGTTTAAGGCAGCGGTCTTGAAAACCGCCGTGGGTGCAAGCCCACCGTGAGTTCGAAT
Organism: Phreatobacter cathodiphilus; assembly: GCF_003008515.1. Lineage (NCBI taxonomy): Bacteria > Pseudomonadati > Pseudomonadota > Alphaproteobacteria > Hyphomicrobiales > Phreatobacteraceae > Phreatobacter > Phreatobacter cathodiphilus. Next base: position 1,543,186 of record NZ_CP027668.1, read on the forward strand.
CTCACCCTCTCCGCCAGCTTCGCCCCAATGCCGACTTTGCGAGAAGCGTCCCACGAGCCACCGTCGGATTGCCTCTGGGAAATCAATCCGGGGCGGACCTCAGCCCCGGCGCGCCTCGAAGAGAGCGACCGCATCGGCCCCGGCCGGAAACTGAAGCCGGCCGGACCTGTCGTGGACCGCGCTCCAGACCGCCTCCGCGACATCCGTCTCCTTCGTCGTCATCGCCGGCCTGGCGAAGCCGTCGAAGATCGGTGCCGCGAAATCGGCATAGGCCGGCGGAATGAGATCCGCGACGGACAGGTCCGAATTCTGCGCGAAGCGTGTCGTTGGAGCGTATCCCGGCTCCACCAATCTGGCGCGGATCCCGAAATGGGCGAGTTCGTGGGCGAGAGAGCCGGTAAAGCCCTCGATGGCCTGCTTGCTGGCGGTATAGGCCGCCGCGAGCGGCATGGCGGCGAGCGTGACGCTCGATGTCACGTTGACGATCACGCCCGAGCAGCGCTCGCGCATCTGCGGAATGACGGCCTGACACATGGCCATGACACCGAACGTATTGGTGTCGAACACCTTGCGGATATGGGCGATCGGCGTCGCTTCAAAGGCGCCGACGACGCCGATGCCGGCATTGTTGACCAGCACATCGATCGGCCCGGCGGCCGCAACGACCGCTGCGATGCTTTCGTCCTGCGTCACGTCGAGCGGCAGGACACGCAGGTTCGGCGATGTCGGCAGAAGCGTGGGGTCGGGGCGCCGCATGGTCGCGACGACATTCCAGCCCTTGTCGAGGAAATGACGCGCCGTCTCCAGGCCATAGCCGGAGGACGTGCCGGTGATCAGGATCGTCTGCATGGGAAACTCCATTCGGTTGCGAATGGTCCCCTGATAGCCACGCCGAACAGGACGGTCTATAATTCACAGTCCGGCGTTTATGTCATACCGTCCAGCGGAGGGACAGGGGCGATACGGGCAGGTGTCGCGTCCGACCGGCTCTATGCGGTATCGGCGGACCCGCCCGTCCGGGCAAACCGCCCCGGCGGACATCCAAGTCGCTTGCGGAACGCCGTGCTGAAGGCACTCGCGGATTCGTAGCCGATCTCTTCGGCAATTCGGTCGAGCGTCTTTGTGCCGCGCATCAGGGCGTCTTTTGCCAAGGCCATGCGCCACCGGGCGAGATATTCGATCGGCCCGCAACCCAGAGCCGCGCCGAAACGCGCGGCGAAGGCGGAGCGCGACTGTCCGGCGATCCGCGCGAGGCTCGCGACGGTCCAGTCGGCGCGCACGTCGGCGTGCATGGCACCGAGGACGCGCGCCAGGGCTGGATCGCGCATCCCCCTGAGAAGGCCGGCGCGGGCATCGTCAGGCGTGACACCATGCCAGCGGAGGGCTTCGACCAGCAGCACCTCCAGCAGGCGCTGGAGGATCATGTCCTTGCCCGGCTCGTCGCGGCTGCACTCTTCCCGGATCAGGTCGATCACCCGACCAAGTCGCGCCGAGCGGCCGGCCGCATGCGGGATATGGATCATGCGCGGAAGGATTGCGAGAACGAGCGGCGCATTGATCGCCTCAATGTGGAACGTACCGCCGAGCGCCTCGAACTCGGCTTCGCCATGCTGCTCACCATGGCGGACTGCCCCGCCCATCGGCTCGCGCGGCTGGCAGTCGATGCCCGGATGACTGCTCAGTGTGAAAGCCGGGGCGGATGGCAGGAGAAGAAAGCTGCCTGTGTCCAGGATCCAGGGTTCTTCGCCTTCGAATGCGATCCAGCAGGTGCCTTTCAGAATGATCGTGAAACCGGGAGCATTGTGGGCCGCGTAGCGCACACCCCAGGACCCCCGCCCGGTGATCGGCTTGGATATGGCCGTGTGTGGCCGCAGCAGGGCAATGACATCGCTGAGAGGGTCCAAGCGAGACGATCCGTATTATTTGCGAGGCGATGATATCTAAGGCGTCTCGCGGCGTGCTGTCTATCGGCGCCTCGACGGCGGGAACGCAACAGGCGGGAACACCTCCGGTCGCGGTCGATCCACGGCTCAGTTGAACCGCAACCCGGTGAACGACCAGATCAGCGCCGCCGAAGCCGCGAGGCCGGCCACCACCAGCACGGCCAGCACGCGCGTGCCGGTCCTGTCGGGCGGAGGCCACGACAAGACGGCCGCCGCCACGGCCGCGAGGACGAGCAGGGGCCAGGCGAAACCCTCGGCGGCGCTCAGTTGCGCACGAAAACTGCGGCCCAGCGCCGTCGTTTCTTCGCCCGGATAGGGCAGCCCGAGGCCGATCGCATGGAGACACTCGCGCAGGTGCGGCAGCGCCGCGAGAATCAGGGCCGCGAGCGCCGGCACGGCGCGCAGGCGCCGGGTCCGCAGCAGCCAGATCAGCCCCGCCATCGCGGGCAGCAGCACCCAGGGCAGTGTGAAGGCGAGCAGGGCCATGATGCCGAACATGCGCTTGTCCTGGGGGGGGCAGGGCAGATCCGGAGGTGCCAGACGGGCCACGCGGCGCAATTTGCGCACGGTCGGGGCGTGAACCGCAAGGCCGCGGCGTCCCATCCGCCGGTCGGAGCGGCTGATCGCAGGCTGACGCCCGGGTGGCGTGCCTTCCGCCCCCTTAATCCCGCCTCAACCATCACCGGGCCAGAATGAGACACGCGTCACGAATTCGTCTCAATTTCCCCGACACTGGCGGCCTGCGTCTCCATCGGTTATGACAACCGACGGGATGAGGGCCGTAAGGCCCGCGGCATGCGGCATGGAGCGACCGGCTTGACCCAGATTGCGACGAGCGAGGGATCGCGTCCGACGGCCATGCGCAAGGCCTCCCTGACGAGGCTTCTCGCCTGTTCCGCCCTCTGCGGCATGGGAATCGCGCTCGGCGGCTGCAACAGCCAGACCGCCGCGACCGGCGACGGCCCCGTGGACCGCTTCAATGCCCGCTACGGAGTCAGCTCTAGCCCGCGCGTGGTGGCGGAGGGCGCTCCCGTGCCCCGCGGCGGCGGTGTCTACCGGGTCGGCCGACCCTATCGCGTCGCGGGCCGCGTCTACACGCCCTTCGAAAAGCGCGACGGCCATACCGAGACCGGCGTCGCCTCCTGGTACGGACGCCAGTTCCACGGCCGGCTGACCGCCAACGGCGAAGTCTACGACATGAACATGCTCTCGGCGGCGCACCGCACCATGCCGATGCCGAGCTATGCCCGCGTCACCAATCTCTCCAATGGCCATTCGCTGGTGGTGCGCGTCAACGACCGCGGCCCGTTCCACGGCAACCGCGTGATCGACCTGTCGCACCGGGCCTCCAACATGCTGAACTTCCGCGGCCAGGGCCTTGCCCGCGTGAAGGTGGAATATCTCGGCCGCGCCGCGCTGGAAGGGTCCGACGACCGCATCCTGCTCGCCACCCTGCGCACCGACGGTCGGCCGGCACCGCGCCCGCAGCAGGTCACCGACACCATGATCGCCTCGGCGGCGCCGCAGACCGTGCCCGATCCGGCCCCGCGCGCCGCGGCTCCCGCCGTACAGGTGGCCGCCGCCCCGGCGCAGGCGACTGCTCCCGCGCCCGCCTTCGGTTTCTTCCGCCAGGAGGCGCAGGCCCGGCCGGTGTCCAGCCCGGACATGCGCCAGCCGGACCCCTCGCCGAGCGTCGCCCCGGTCATCCAGGCCGCAGCGCCGCAGGCGGCCGAATCGCCGGTCACCATGGCCTCCGCGCCGCTGCCGCCCACCCGTCCGTCCTCGCTCGAGCCGGCCGCCACTACGGTCGTCGCCCGCTCCGGCGCAACCATGCAGCCCGCGGCGATCCAGACTGCGCCCGGCGTGACCGTCGTCGCCACACCGGCGCCGCAGGCGATTCCTGCAACGCCCTCTGCCCCGGTCCTCGCCACCGCCTCGTCGCGGCCGGTGAGCATTCCCGCCGCCACGGCCTTCGCGCCGCCGCGCGCCCCGGCGCCGGCCATCGCCGCCATGCCGGGCGGTGCCCCGGTCCGCGCCGCTCTCGGCTTCTCCTCCCTCTACTGATCCGCCTTGATTTCACCGGCGGCCCGCCCCATCCATGGGGCGGGAGGACGACAGTGACCAAGCCGCCGAACGGGTTGATCGTGACCGCCGCCGCAGTGTTCGTCGCCCTGATGGCGGCCCTGTCGCCGGCCCGCGCCCAGGACAATTTCCAGACCACGGTCCGCAACGCCATCCTCGTCGACGTCGGCACGCAATCCGTGCTGTTCGAGAAAGCGGCCGACGAGCTCCAGGCGCCCGCCAGCCTCGGCAAGCTGATGACCATGGCCGTGATCTTCGAGGAGATCCGTCAGGGTCGGCTGCAGCCGGAGCAGGAGGTGGTCATCAGCGAGGATGCCTGGCGGCGGGGAGGGGCCCCGTCCCGCACCTCTTCCATGTATGCCGCCGTCAATTCGCGCGTGAAGGTGCAGGACCTGATGCGCGGCGCCATCATCCAGTCCGGCAACGACGCCGCCATCGCGCTCGCCGAGGCGGTCTCCGGCACCGAGGCGAATTTCCTGCCGGTCATGGCGACGCGGGCGCGCGCCATCGGCCTGACCCGGTCGGTGTTCCGCAACGCCACCGGCCTGCCGGATCCGGAACAGCGCACCACCGCCCGCGAGATCGCGCTGCTCGCCGACCACATCATCCGCACCTACCCCGAGCAGTACGCCCTGTATGCCGAGCGCGAGTTCACCTGGGGCGGCATCCGCCAGCAGAACCGCAACCCGCTCCTCGGCACCTATGCCGGCGCCGACGGGCTGAAGACCGGCTATATCGAGGAGGCCGGCTTCAACCTCGCGGGGTCGGCAGTGCAGAACGGCCAGCGTCTCATCGTCGTGGTGATGGGGGCCCGCTCGCTGCAGGAGCGCTCCAACGAGGCCCGCAAACTGCTCGACTGGGGCTTCCGCTCCTTCGAGCTGCGCGACCTCTTCCAGGAGCAGGAAAGGATCGGCGAGGTCGCCGTCTTTGGCGGCGCGCAGGGCAGCGTGCCCGTCACCGCCGGCAAGCTCGTGCGCCTGCTGCTGCCGCGCGGCCAGTCGGACCGGGTCAGCGCCCAGATCGTCTATCGCGGCCCGGTGCGCGCGCCGGTGAGGCAGGGCGCCGAGGTGGGCTATCTGAGGGTCATGCGCGGCTCGCAGGTGGCGTTGCAGGTGCCGGTCTTCGCCGCCGCCGACGTCGAGGCCGGCACGCTCACCCAGCGCGCCATGCAGGGCGCCTGGGAACTCGGCACCGGCTGGATCCGCGGGGTGGCGAGGCCGTGACCGCGGAGAAGCCCCGCGGCCGCTTCATCACGCTTGAGGGCGGGGAGGGGGCCGGCAAGTCGACCCAGGCGCGCCGTCTCGCCGCCTTCCTCGAACAGCGGAGCCTCGACGTGGTGATGACGCGCGAGCCCGGCGGCTCGCCCGGCGCCGAGATCATGCGCCACGTCCTGCTCTCCGGCGGCGCCGAGCCCTTTGGGCCGGAGGCCGAGACCATGCTCTTCGCCGCGGCGCGCCGCGACCACCTCGCCGTCACCATCAAGCCGGCGCTGGAGCGCGGCGCCTGGGTCATCTGCGACCGCTTCGCCGATTCCACCCGCGTCTATCAGGGCCATGCCGGCAAGGTGCCGCTCGGCTTCATCCAGGCCCTCGAGCGGGTCACGGTCGGGGAGGACCGGCCGGACCTGACCCTCATCCTCGACCTGCCGGTGAAGGTCGGCCTCGCCCGCGTCGCCAGCCGGGGCGAAGCCACCGACCGATTCGAGAAGGAGGGCCTCGCGTTCCACAACAAGCTGCGGGCCGGCTTCAAGGCCATCGCCCGCGCCGAGCCGGAGCGTTGCCGCCTGATCGACGCCGCCGCCGAGGCGGACGTGGTCGCCGAATCCATCCGCCAGGCCGTCACCGCCCATTTCGGCCTCGCCCCGCGGCTGGTGGCGCCATGATCGAGGAGAATGCCGCCGACCGGCTCGACGGCGCACCGCACCCGCGCGAGCGGCAGGTGCTGATCGGCCATGCCGAGGCCGAGCGGCAATTGCTCGACGCCTATCGCGGCCCGCGCATGCACCACGCCTGGCTGATCGGTGGCCCCGAGGGCATCGGCAAGGCGACGCTCGCCTATCGCTTCGCCCGTTTCGTCCTCGCCAATCCCGTGCCCGCTGCCGTTCCCGCCGGCATGGCGGACCTCGCCGTCGCCGCCGACCACCCCGCCGCGCGTCGCATCGTCGCCGGATCGCACCCGGACCTCTTGGCGCTGCGCCGCATCGCCGAGGCCGGCAAGGACAAGATCCCGCAGGACATTTCCGTCGGCGCCATGCGCGAGATCGTCCGCTTCTTCGGCTCCACGGCGGGCGAGGGGGGATGGCGCATCTGCATCGTCGACGCCGCCGACGACCTCAACCGTTCCAGCGCCAACGCCCTTTTGAAGCTCCTCGAGGAGCCGCCGCCGCGCTCGCTCTTCCTCATCCTCGCCCATATGCCGGGCCGGCTGCTGCCGACCATCCGCTCGCGCTGCCGCACCCTGCCGCTGCTGCCGCTGAGCGAAGAGGAGATCGCGGCGGGGCTCCAGACCTTCGACGACATCCGCGTGCCGTCGGACGAGGCCGGCCGCATCGCCGCGCTCGCCGACGGCAGCCTGCGCCGGGCGCTGGAGATCGCCGAGGGCGGCCAGGAGAGCTTCGCCGGCGAGGTCACCCGGCTCCTCGACGGCCTGCCGTCGCCCGATCCGCTCGCCGTCCACGCCCTCGGCGACAAGCTCGCCCGCCGCGACGACGGCCTGTTCGAGCTCTTCCTGCGGCTGGTCTTCGCCCACCTCCACCGGCAGGTGGCGGCGGCCGCGGGCGAGGGGCCCCGCCGCCTTGCACCCCATGCCGAGGTATGGGAGAAGGTCGAGGCTACCGCGGCGCAGGTGCGCACGTTCAACCTCGAACGCAAGCCCTTCGTTTTCCAGGTTTTCGGCTGGCTCGCCGAGGCCGGCCGGCGGCGCGCCTGACCCCGCAACCGTCCGAAACGCCCCATGTCGAAGCCCCGCTTCTACGTCACGACCGCCATTTCCTACCCCAACGGCGCGCCCCATATCGGCCACGCCTACGAGGTGATCGCCACCGACGCGATCGCCCGGTTCATGCGGGCGGACGGGCGCGACGTCTTCTTCCTGACCGGCACCGACGAGCACGGCCTGAAGATGGTGCAGACGGCCGAGCGCGAGGGCCTGCCCGTGCGCGCGCTCGCCGACCGCAATGCCGACCGCTTCCGTGCCATGGCCGGGGCGCTCGCCATCTCCAACGACGACTTCATCCGCACCACCGAGCCGCGGCACTACCGCTCCAGCCAGGCGATCTGGGAGCGCATGGTGGCGGCCGGCGACATCTATCTCGGTGGCTACGAGGGCTGGTACTCGGTCCGCGACGAGGCCTTCTATGCCGAGGACGAGACCTCCGTCGGCGCGGACGGCGTGCGCGTCGGCGGGCAGGGCACTCCGGTCGAATGGACGAAGGAGGAGACCTATTTCTTCCGCCTGTCCAAGTACCAGGACCGTCTGCTCGCCCATTACGAGGCCAACCCCGACTTCGTCGGCCCGGACACGCGCTTCAACGAGGTCATCAGCTTCGTGAAGGGCGGTCTCACGGACCTCTCGGTGTCGCGCACCACCTTCGACTGGGGCGTGCCGGTGCCCGGCGCCGACGGTCACGTCATGTATGTCTGGGTCGACGCTCTGACCAACTACATCACCGGCGCCGGCTTTCCCGACGAGACCGATCCGAAATGGGCCTACTGGCCGGCGGACCTCCACGTCATCGGCAAGGACATCGTCCGCTTCCACGCCGTCTACTGGCCGGCCTTCCTGATGTCGGCGGGCCTAGCCCTGCCGAAGCGCGTCTATGGCCACGGGTTCCTGTTCAACCGCGGCGAGAAGATGTCGAAGTCGCTCGGCAACGTCGTCGATCCCTTCGCCATGGCCGAGGCCTACGGCGTCGACGCCATGCGCTATTTCCTGCTGCGCGAGGTCGCCTTCGGCAATGACGGCTCCTATTCGCACGAGGCCATCGTCGCGCGCACCAACGCCGATCTCGCCAACGACATCGGCAATCTCGCCCAGCGCTCGCTGTCGATGATCGCCAAGAACTGCGAAGGAATTCTGCCGACGCCCGGCGCCTTCAGCCCCGAGGATGAGGCGATGCTCGCGGCCGCAGACGGCATGCTGGCCGTCTCGCGCGAGGCCATGGCGAGCCAGCAGATCCATCGCTGGCTCGAGGCGGTCTGGGCGGTGGTGGGCGAAGCCAACCGCTATTTCGCGGGGCAGGCTCCCTGGGCGTTGCGCAAGACCGATCCCGCGCGCATGGAAACGGTGCTCTACGTCACGGCCGAGGTGATCCGCCAGGCGGCGATCCTCGCGGCGCCCGCCATTCCGCTCGGCGCGCCGAAGCTGCTCGACCTGCTGGCCGTGCCGGAGGACGCCCGTGACTTCGCGGCCCTCGGCACGCGGCTGAAGCCGGGCACCGCGCTGCCGGCGCCGGCCGGCGTCTTCCCGCGCTATGTCGAGCCGGAGACCGCGGCCTGATGTGGGTCGACAGCCATTGCCACCTGGATTTCCCGGAACTCGCCGCCGATCGCGACGGGCTGATCGGCCGGGCCGTCGCGGCGGGGCTCCGGTCCATGGTGACCATCTCCACCCGCGTCCGCCGCTTCGACGGCATCCGCGCCATCGCGGAAGCCCATGACGGCATCTGGTGCTCGGTCGGCACCCATCCGCACAATGCGCATGAGGAACTGGACGTCACGGCGGAGGAACTCGTCGCCCTCGCTGAACATCCCAGGGTGATCGCCATCGGCGAGGCCGGCCTCGACTTCTTCTACGACAAGTCGCCACGCGAGGCGCAGGAGCAGGGATTCCGCACCCATATCGCCGCGGCGCGCGCCTCCGGCCTGCCGCTGGTGATTCACGCCCGCGAGGCCGACGCGACGGTCACGGCGATCCTGACGGAGGAAATGGGGAAGGGGGCCTTCAAGGCCGTCCTGCACTGCTTCACCGGCTCGCGCGAACTCGCCATGGCCGGCGTGGCGCTGGGCCTCTACGTGTCCTTCTCCGGCATCGCCACCTACAAGAGCGCGGCCAACCTGCGCGAACTCGCCGCTGAACTTCCCGCCGACCGCATTCTGGTGGAGACCGACGCGCCGTACCTTGCGCCGGGCAAGTTCCGCGGCAAGACCAACGAGCCGTCCTACGTCGTCGAGACCGGCCGGGTGATCGCCGAGGCGCGCGGCGTCGCGCCGGAAGAGATGGCTCGCCAGACCACCGAGAATTTCTACCGTCTCTTCGCCAAGGCCGATCCTGGCCGGCAGCTCTCGGCCTGAGACGTCATGGCGCTGAAGGTCACCATCCTCGGCTGCGGTTCGTCGGGCGGCGTGCCGCGAGCGGGCCTCGGCTGGGGCGCCTGCGATCCGAACGAGCCACGCAACCGCCGCCGTCGCTGCGCCGCGCTGGTCGAGCAGCAGGGTCCGGAGGGCGTCACCAGCGTCCTGATCGACACCGGACCGGACCTGCGCGAACAGCTCCTGTCCGCCGGCGTCACACGGCTCGACGCCGTACTCTACACCCACGACCATGCCGACCACACCCACGGCATCGACGATCTCCGGCCGCTGGTGCTCGCCATGCGCCGCCGCATGCCGGCCCACGCCGACGCGATCACGTCCGGCACCCTGCGCGAACGCTTCGGCTATTGCTTCGCCTCGCCCCCGGGCAGCGACTATCCGCCGATCATCGACCTCGACCTGTTCGAACCGCACGCGCCGGTGAGCATCGCGGGACCTGGCGGTGCGGTGACCTTCACGCCGTTTCCGGTGGAGCATGGCGCCGGGTACAGGGCATTCGGCTTCCGTGTGAACGGCTGCGTCTATTGCCCTGACATCAATCGGCTTTTGCCGGAGAGCGAGCACTACTTCGAAGGCGCCGACACCGTGATCCTCGACGCGCTGCGCTATACCCGCCATCCAACCCATTTCTCGGTCGACGAGGCCTTGGCGGTGATCGACCGCTTCGCGCCGCGCCGCGCCGTGCTGACCAATCTGCATTCCGACATCGATTACGCGACGCTGGCCGCGCGCCTGCCGTCCGGCATCGCGCCGGCCTATGACGGGATGGTCGTGCAGACGGCGTGACGGGTCGTCGGGACCGGTGCCGGGGGGTTCCTGGGACGGATGCGAGTTCCATAATATGTCTTATGCGAATTGCAGGAAGTTTCGATTTTGGTGCGCGTTTCGCCTGCCCTGTCTGCGGCGACGAGGTAAATCGGGAAGTCTGGGCCGGAGATGTGGTGCATCCGGGTTGCGCCAGCGATTTTCATCTGGGAGCTAACCTCCGACGCGCCGGTGGGTTTCGATCTCCGACCTGATGCATTTTTTGGGAGACCACCTGCCTGTAAGCGCGAGCGTCACGGGTTCCGCGCATTATGTGATACATGGAGGGAATGCGAGATGACGCCGAAGCAGCTGATTGTCTCCTCGATAGTGCCATTTGTACTGGCATTGGTGACCTCTTTTCCTCCTTTCGCCACAGGGCGCCCGATGGCCTGCGATACTTCGGGGCCCGTCATTGTGGGGAATTTTCGCATCAATACAGCCCACGAACTGGCGACGGAGATCCCTCATCCCAACAACCCCGGCGCCGCCGTCCGACCTCTGTTCATTTCCCGGGAGCCGGCGCCTGACTGCACAGTTCGGATGGCAGCCATATGGCTGGGCCAGATCTATTCCTCGCGTACGGCGAAGGAGACGCGTCCGAGGGTACATGCTCGCGCCGCCGCCGTCGGGGCAGCGACGATCGTGATCCTTCGTCGCGGGCCAAACGGCTTGCCCTTCCCCACGCCGCCTAGCGACCTGCCGCCTTCCCCGCTTCCGAGCGGCGATATCTGCATAGGCCATATGATCAAGGCCAAGCCTTCATACGAGCGCGAGGTCGGGCATGCGGTGGTCGCCGCGTGCAACCGCCGCTGCGGAGCCGACGGGCACATGCGCGGCTGCAACATCGTTTATCCGCTGTCGGACAATGTCTCGCTGCGGATCCAGTTCTTTGCCGATACGGATGCGGAAGTGGACCTCGAACGGCTCGACCGGGCCGTGCGCGATGTTCTGTCCGATTTCGTCCAGCGTGTTGAAAACTGATGGCAGCCTGTCCTCCAGTCCCCACCGCCGGAGCCGGCTGACCGCCGACATCCTCCACGAAGTCGAACACCGGCGACTTGCACGACGGATTTCATCTGAGAGCTCGCGGCCCGGCATGTCGTCAACGTCGTCCTGAGGGGCCACGTCACACGAACCGGGCTTGAAAATTCGTCAAACCGCGCACCATTTAAAGTCGGGACCACGGTGGCACATGGTGCATAACCGACGCTCCAAAATTCGGTCTTATGGTGCGCACCGGATTATGTGGCCTGGCAGAGCGGAGAGTGCCAGCTGCTATGCTACTCACTCACGCACCGAATTGCGACACTTCCTACTTTGCGCGTCGCGGATAGAGGTCTCGCGCACCCCTCAGTTGCCGCATCCTGTGGACGGCTCCGCGCGGTGCTTGCCATTCGCGGCCGCTCGCCCCCCACACTGAGCCATGACATCCGATCCAGAGACCCCGACGCCCTCCGGCGATATCGCCGACCTCGTCGCCATCATGGCCTGGCTGCGCACGCCGGGACGCGGCTGCCCCTGGGACCTCGGCCAGACTTTCGCGACGATCGCGCCCTACACGATCGAGGAAGCCTACGAGGTGGCCGACGCCATCCAGCGCGGCGACCTCGCCGACCTGAAGGACGAGCTCGGTGACCTCTTGCTCCAGGTCGTCTTCCACGCCCGCATGGCCGAGGAGCAAGGCCTCTTCGCCTTTCCGGACGTCGTCCGCGCCATCACGGACAAGCTGATCCGCCGCCATCCGCACGTCTTCGGCGGCGACCGCGATATGAGCCCGGAGGCGGTGAAGGGGCTCTGGGCCAGCATCAAGGCACAGGAGAAGCGTGCCCGGGCCGTGGAGCGCCAGCGGCTCGGCCTGCCGGCTGAGACGACCGGAGGTGTCCTGGCGGGGGTGCCGCCCGCCCTGCCCGCCCTCACCCGTGCCCTCAAGCTCCAGGCCAAGGCCGGCACGGTCGGCTTCGACTGGAACGACGTCGATGCCGTCCTCGCCAAAATCGTCGAGGAGGCCGGCGAAATCGTCGAGGCACGGACCGAAGGCGCGTCGCGGGAGGCGCTGGCCGACGAGGTCGGCGACCTGCTCTTCGCCGCGGTCAATCTGGCGCGGCACCTCGACGTCGATCCGGAAGCGGCGCTGCGCGGCACCAACGCCAAGTTCGAGCGCCGCTTCGCGGCCATCGAGGCGGCGCTGGCGGCCGAAGGCCGCGGTCCCGCGGAAGCCTCGCTCGCCGAGTTGGATGCGCTCTGGGACGAGGCGAAGCGGCGCGAACGCGAAGGTTGAGGCGGATCAGGCCGTCCCGGTGAGGCGCCGCTCGAGCTGATCGCGCTTCTCAGGCGCGATGCGCAGCGTCACCTGGGTGTCGCCGCTGGCGAGCGCCTTGCGCTCCTCCACCTCGGCATTCTCGTGGATCCAGTGCAGCGTGCCGCCGTCGACCGCCGCCACCGTCACCGTCAGGCGTTCGTGGGCGGCGCGCAGCTTGTCCTCGACCGCGGCGAGGAGGCCCGGAAGCCCCTCGCCCGTCATCGCCGAGACGAAGAAGGGACGCTCGCCTTCCTCATGGCGCGCCGCGCGGTTCAGCGCCTGTTCGCGCGCCTCGGGATCGAGCAGGTCGACCTTGTTCCAGACCTCGATGATGGTGCGCGTCGCGGGGTCGATGCCGAGATCGGCGAGGATCGCCGCGACGTCGGCGGCCTGCGCCTCCGTGTCGCCGTGGCTGACGTCGCGCACGTGCAGGATCACGTCGGCCTCGATCACCTCCTCCAGCGTGGCCCGGAAGGCGGCCACCAGCATGGTCGGCAGGTCCGAGATGAAGCCCACGGTATCGGAGAGGATGGCCTTGGTGCCGTGCGGCAGGCGCATCTGGCGCAGCGTCGGGTCGAGGGTGGCGAAGAGCAGGTCCTGCGCCAGCACCCCGCCGGTGGTCAGCGCGTTGAACAGCGTCGACTTGCCGGCATTGGTGTAGCCGACCAGCGCGATGATCGGATAGGGCACGCGGCGGCGGCTCTCGCGGTGCAGGCGGCGGGTGCGCGTCACCTGTTCGAGCTCGCGCTCGATGCGGGTGATGCGCTCCTGGATCATGCGGCGGTCGGCCTCGATCTGCGTCTCGCCGGGGCCGCCGAGGAAGCCGAAGCCGCCGCGCTGGCGTTCGAGGTGGGTCCAGGAGCGGACGAGCCGGCTCTTCTGGTAGCTGAGATGGGCGAGTTCGACCTGCAGTGCGCCTTCCTTGGTGCGGGCGCGGCGGCCGAAGATCTCGAGGATCAGGCCGGTCCGGTCGACGACCTTCGCCTTCCAGGCCTTTTCGAGGTTGCGCTGCTGGACGGGCGAAAGCGCCGCGTCGAC